>DASRXW010000108.1:0-55333 GCA_035654055.1 Conexibacter sp. | reverse complement strand
GGCGGTTTCTCGGCGCCTCGCCGCCCGTGAGGCCAGTCGCCGATTTGCCTGTGCCACCGGCACAGGCTGCATCGTCGCCCGACCTCACGAACGACGATCCACTCGAGAAACCGCTCACGAACTTCCGACTCACGACACTAGATGGTTGATTCCACGATCTCGCGGCGCGAGGGTCACGCTGGGCGGCGCTGGGCGCCACGCGGCGTCTCGTCGATGCCACCGGCATCGCCTTCGACACCGCGCGTCGTCCAGCATCCGCCCATCGCACCCATCGCATCCACGAATCTCGTGGAATCAACCATCTAGCGGCGCCCGGTCGGCGTCGTCGGCGCCACGCGCCACCATGTCGGACCCGTGCCGCTGAAGCTCGTCACCGGACCCGCGAACTCGGCAAAGGCCGGCGCCGTGCTCGGCGCCTACCGCGCGCGCGTGCGACAGGAGCCGTGGCTCGTCGTCCCGACCGTCGCCGACGCGGCCGAGTTCGAGCGCGAGCTGACCGGCGACGGCTCCACGCAGGCCGGGTGCGTGACGACGTTCGCCGGGCTCGCGCGGGAGATCGCGCGGCGCGCCGGCTGGTGGGCGCGCAGCGTCGGCCCGCTCCAGCGCGAGCGGCTCGTCGCCGCGGCGATCGCCGAAGCCCCGCTGGAGGCGCTCACGCCGGTCGCCGCCACGCGCGGCTTCCTCGCCTCGGCGCTCGCGTTCGTCGCGGAGCTGGAGCGCTCGCTCGTCACGCCGCAGCGCTTCACCGCCGCAGTGCGCGCCTGGCCCGAGGCGACGCCGGCCGCGCGCGAGGCCGCGGCGATCTACGACCGCTATGCGCGTGCGCTCGACCGCATCGGCCGGGTGGATCCGGAGCTGTTCGCCTGGCGCGCGCTCGACGCGCTGCGCGCCCGTCCCGGGGCGTGGGGGACGACCCCGGTCTTCCTCTACGGCTTCGACGATCTGACGCTGCTCGAGCGCGACGCGGTCGAGACGCTGGCGCGCGTCGCCGACGCGGAGGTGACCGTGTCGCTGACGTACGAGCCCGGGCGCACGGCGTTCGCCGGTCGCTCGGCGACCCTGGTGGCCGAGCTGGGTCAGCTCGCGAGCGAGGTCACCGAGCTGCCGCCCGTGGCGGAGCACTACGAGCAGGACGCGCGCGAGGCGCTCCACCACGTGGAGCGCCACCTGTTCGAGCCCGGCGCTCGGCGCGTGCCTGCCGGCGACGCGGTGCGGCTGCTCGTCGCCGGCGGCGAGCGGGCGGAGGCGGAGCTCGTCGCCGCCGAGCTGCTGCGGCTGCTGCGCGAGGAGCAGGTGCCGGCCGAGCAGATCGCCGTCGTGCTGCGGTCGCCCGAGCGCGGCGCTGCGCTGCTCGGGCAGGTGCTCGGCGCCTACGGCGTCCCGCACGCGGTGGAGCGGCGCGTGCCGCTCGCGCACACCGCGCTCGGGCGCGGGCTGCTCGCGCTCGCGCGCTGCGCGCTGCACGCCGACGAGGCGGGATCGGCCGACCTGCTCGCCTACCTGCGCACGCCGGGCCGCCTCGAGCGGCTCGAGCTGGCCGACCGGCTGGAGCTGACGCTGCGGCGCACTGCGGTCGGCGACCTCGCCGGCGCGCGCCGTGCGTGGGAGGAGGCGCCGGGCGGCTGGCCGCTGCGCGAGCTCGACCGCCTGCGCGGCGCCGCGGCCGACGGCCCGCAGCCGCTGCTCGCGGCGCTCGCGCGCGAGGCACGTGCGCTGTTCGCCGCGCCGCACCGCGGCCGCGCCGCGCAGCTCGATCCCGACGAGCAGGTCGACGCCCGCGCGCTCGCCGCATTGCTGGCAGCGCTCGAGGAGCTGGCGGACCTCGCCGCAGCCGACCCTCGCCGCGCACCGGCGCCGGACGCGCTGCTGGACGCGCTGGAGCGCCTCGAAGTGCCGGTCGGGACGCCGCCGCGCGCCGGTGCCGTGCTCGTCGCGGACCCGCTCGCGATCCGCGCGCGGCGCTTCGACACGGTCGTGCTGTGCGGGCTGCAGGAGGGAGAGTTCCCGCGCCCGGCCGCGCCCGAGCCGTTCCTGTCTGACGACGACCGCCGCGCGCTCAACGCGGCGACCGGGCTGCGGCTCGCGGCGCGCGAGGAGCGCCTCGCCGACGAGCGCTACCTCTTCTATGCCGCCGCCTCGCGCGCGGCGCGCCGGCTCGTGCTGAGCTGCCGCGACGCCGACGAGGAGGGCAACCCGGCGCTGCCGTCGTTCTTCGTCGAGGACGTGCGCTCCCTGCTGGACGAGCTGCCGTCTCGCCATCGGCCGCTGTCGGCCGTGACGTGGCCTCTGGAGGAGGCGCCGACGCCCGCCGAGCTCGCCCGCGCAGAGGCGCTCGCGGGGCCACGCGCGACCCCGCCGCCGCTCGACTCGCTCGGCCCGGCGGCACAGGCAGCGCTGCGCCAGCGCGAGGTGCTGTCGGCCGGCGCGCTCGAGACGTACGCGCGCTGCCCGGTGCGCTGGCTCGTCGAGCGCGAGCTGGCGCCGGACCGCTTCGAGCCCGACCCCGAGGCGATCGCGCGCGGCAGCTGTGTGCACCGCGTGCTCGAGCGCGTGCTGAGCCGCCTCGACTGGCCGCTCGCCGTCGAGGCCCTGCCGGCGGCGGAGGCGGTCGTGCGCGAGGTCGTCGCGGAGGAAGCGGCGCAGCTGGTGCTCGGCCGTGGCGCGGCCGCGCAGGCCGCCGCGGCACACGAGATCGCCGCTGACGTCATGCGGCTGCTGCGGCACGAGGCGCAGGGCGGCGGCGGCTTCGCGCCCGCAGAGCTGGAGCTGGCGTTCGGGATGGGGGAGGAGACGCTCCCCGCGCTGGTGCTCGGAGGTGGCGGGCACGAGGCGAGCGAGCTGCGCCTGCGCGGCGTGATCGACCGCGTCGACCTCGATCGCGCCGGCCGCGCGCTCGTGCGCGACTACAAGAGCGGGCGCCCCGGCAGAGGCTGGCCGGTCGCGAAGTGGCAGGCCGAGGACCAGCTCCAGGTCGCGCTCTACATGGTCGCCGTGCGCGAGCTGCTGCGCCGCGAGCCGGTCGGCGGCGTCTACCAGCCGCTGCGCGGCGAGGACCTGCGCGCGCGCGGCCTCCTGCGCGACGACGCCGACGTCGGCGAGCTCGCGTTCGACACCGACCGTCGCTCGCGCGAGGAGCTGGAAGCCGAGCTGGACGCAGCGGCGGCCCACGCGTGCGAGCTTGCGGCGCGACTCCGCGGCGGGGAGCTGAGCGCGACGCCCGAGACGTGCTCGCCCAACGGCTGCGCGTACCCCGGGATCTGCCGGGCGGCGGACCAGTGAGCGCCGCCGGGGGCGAGCGGGTGCCCTACACCCCCGAGCAGCAGGCCGCGATCGTCCATCCCGGCGGGCTGCTGCTGACCGCGAACGCCGGCAGCGGCAAGACGTCCGTGATGTCGGAGCGCTACGTGCGCATCGTCCGCGAGCGGGAACCGACGGCGGAGCCGGTGGTCGGCGACGTCGGGCGGATCCTCGCGATCACCTTCACCGAGAAGGCGGCATCGGAGCTGAAGGCGCGCGTGCGCGCCCGCTTCGAGGCGCTCGGCGACGGCGAGCATGCGCGAGCGACGGAGGGTGCCTGGATCTCGACGATCCACGGCTTCTGCGCGCGGCTGCTGCGCACGCACGCGCTCGCGGCCGGGATCGACCCGCGCTTCGCCGTGCTCGACGAGCGTGTCGCTCGGCGGCTGGCGGCCGACGCCTTCCAGGCCGCGCTCGACGACCTCGTGGCCGCGCATGGAGACGCTGCACTGGAGCTGATCGCCGCGTACCGCCCAGCCGAGCTGCGCGAGGCGATCGTCGCGCTGCGCGGCGAGCTGCGCAGCCGCGGGCACGAGCACCCGAGGCTCCCGCCGGCGCGCCCGGCCGACCGCGGCTCGCGCCACAGCGCGCTCGCGCTCGCGCGTGCACAGGCGGCCGTCGAGCTGGAGGCGGCGCGCGACGGCAAGACGGTCGACCGCGCCCGCGAACGGCTCGCCGCCTGCATGGCGCTGCTCGAGCGCCCGCTCGACCCGCCCCCCGCACCGGAGGAGGTCGACGCGCTCGCCTTGAGAGGCAACGGCGTCGCGCTCAACGGCGCCGCCTGCGACGCCTACCGCACGGCGCTGGCGGCATACGCCGACGCCTGCGCCGACGCGGCCGCCGTGCCGGTGCATGCGCTGCTCGACGCGCTGCTGCAGGCGTTCGGCCGTCACTACGAGGAGGCGAAGCGGCGTGCCTCCGGGCTCGACTTCGAGGACCTCGAGCTGCGCGCGAACCGCCTGCTGCGCGAGCACGAGGCGCTGCGCGCGCGCTACGCCGAACGCTTCCAGCACGTGATGGTGGACGAGTTCCAGGACACGAATCCGCTCCAGCTCGAGCTGCTGGAGCGGATCGCGGGCGAGGAGCTGTTCGCCGTCGGCGACGAGCGGCAGTCGATCTACGGCTTCCGCCACGCCGACGTCCAGCTCTTCCGCGCACGCCGCGCGGCGCTCGCCGAGCGCGGCGCCACCGCCACGCTCGCCACGAACTTCCGCAGCCACCGCGCCCTGCTCGACGCCTTCAACGCCGCCTTCGCCCCACGCTTCGGCGCGAGCTTCACGCCGCTGAGAGCCGGCCGGACAGACGCCGGTCGGGCGGGTGGGGTTGCGGATGCGCGAGAGCTCGAAGACGCTGATCGGGCGGCGGCACCGCCCGCGGAGCCGGTGGTGGCGGCGGAGGACGATTCCGCGACCCCGCTCGCGGAATCGCCTCGCGCCGCGACCGGCGAAGCCGCCGCCCGCAGCAGCGCCGGACCCTCGCCCGAAACCGCCCCCCGCGTCGAGCTGTTCGTCGTCGACCGCTCCGCCGACTGGACCACAGCCGGCCTCGTGGCGCCCGGCGCGGTGCCACCCGCGCCGCTGTGGCGGCTCGCGGAGGCGCGCCTGCTGGCGGCGCGCATGCGCGCGCTGCTCGACGCCGGCCGCCCGCCGGGCGACGTGGTGCTGCTGTTGCGCGCGACCGGCGACCTCGCCGTCTACGAGCGCGCGCTCGTCGAGCTGGGGGTCCCGACCTACGTGATCGGCGGGCGCGGCTACTGGTCCCAGCAGCAGGTGCGCGATCTCGTGGCGTACCTCGGCGTGCTCGCCAACCCGCGCGACGGCGTCGCGCTCTACACGCTCCTCGCCTCCCCGCTCGTCGGCCTCTCCAGCGACGGGCTCGTCCAGCTCGCGGCTGCCGCCCGTGCGAGCAGACGCGACCCGTGGTGGACGCTCACCGACGACGCGGCGCTGCTTGAGCGACTCGACCGAGCGGATCGCCCGCGCGTCGAGGCGCTGCGCCGCTGGCTGCCGCAGGAGCGCCGCGCGGCGCCGCGACACGGGCTCGAGGCGCTGCTCGACCGCGTGCTCGCGCGCACCGGCTACGACTGCGCGCTGCTGCGGATGGAGGGCGGGACGCGGCGCCTCGCGAACGTCCGCAAGCTGATGCGGCTCGCGCGCGAGCACGAGACGCAGCACGGCCGCGACCTGCGCGGCTTCGCCGATCTCGTCGGCGGGCTCGTCGGCGGCGCCGACGGCTCCGGCGACGAGCGCGAGAGCGAAGCGCCGGTCGAGGGCGAGGCGCTCGACGCCGTGCGCGTGATGACGATCCACCGCGCGAAGGGCCTCGAGTTTCCCGTGGTGTGCGTCGCCGATCTCGGGCGCGAGTCGCCGGCGGCCGGCCGCGAGCTGGTGCGTGTCGGGCACGACGGGCGCGTGGGGATCCGCCTGCGCCGGCTCGGCGGCGGCAGGCCGCGCGACGCGCTCGCCTACCGCGCACTCGTCGACCAGCAGCGGCGCGCCGACGCCGAGGAGGAGTCGCGCCTCTTCTACGTCGCGGCGACGCGTGCGCGCGAGCAGCTGATCCTCAGCGGCGCGGTCGCCTGCGACCCCTCCTGGCCGGAGCCCAGACCTGGCGCGCCGCCGCTCGCCTGGCTCGGCCCTGCCTTCGTGCCCGACGTCGACCGCCGCTGTGCGCCCGACGCCGCGCCGCGCTCGCTCGCGGAGCATGACGGCGTCGTCGTGGCGGTCACCGTCGCCCGTCCCTCGCTGCTTGCCGAGCTTTCGCCGCCGTCGCTTCCCTCCGGCTCAGGTCCAACGCTGCTGCGGGCGGGTCCTGTCGACGGGAGAAGTGCCTCCGCGGGCGGGGCCGCGGAGGCAGCTTCTCCCGCCACCACCGGCTCCGCCGGCGGTGCCGCCGCCCGATCATCGTCTTCCAGCCTGCGCGCGCCCGGAACCTCGTCCTCCGGGCCAGCGTCGGCCGCCATCCCGCCGGTCACGACCCTCAGCTACACGAGCCTCCAGCAGCACGCCCGCTGCGGCTACCGCTTCTATCTCGAGCGCGTGCTGGGCCTGCCGCCGACGGACGAGACGCGGCTTGCCGCGGCCCCGCGCGGCCCGCGTGCGGACCTCGACCCCCGCGTGCGCGGCCGCATCGTTCATGCGCTGCTGGAGCAGCTCGACCTCGTGCGGCCGCAGCCGCCCGACGAGGCCACGGTCGCCGCCGAGGCGGCACGCGCCGGCGCGTACCTGTCGGACGCCGCGGCGCAGGAGATCGTCGCGCTCGTCGCCGGCTTCCTCGCGAGCGAGCTGCGCGCGCGGCTCGCAGCGCTGACGGGCCTGCGCCGTGAGCAGTCGTTCTCGCTCCAGCTCGCGACGGGCAGCGGGGCGGGCCCGACGATCCCGCTCGTCGGGGTGTTCGACGCGATCGGCCGCGAGTCGCAGCGCACGCTCGTCGTCGACTGGAAGAGCGACCGCCTGGAGCCGGGCGCAGATCCGGCAGCGCTCGCCGCGCGCGACTATGCGCTGCAGCGGAGCGCCTACGCGCTCGCGGCGCTGCGCGATGGCGCTGCCGAGGTCGAGGTCGTCCACTGCTTCCTCGAGCGCCCGCACGAGCTGGCGAGCGCGACCTATCGCGCCAACGACCTTCAGGCACTCGCCGCCGAGCTGGCGGAGCGCGCCGACGCGATCCTGCGGCACGCGTTCCCCGTCGCGGCCGACCCGGGTCCGCGCATCTGCGACGGTTGCCCCGGGCGCGGCTCGCTCTGCTCTTGGCCGCTGGAGCGCACCCTCGACGCGCCCGACGGCCGTCTGTTCTGACGCCGCCTCAGGCAGCCGGTGGCGGCTCGCTTTCGGGTGCCGAGGACACCAGGCGGTCGCGCAGCACCGTGAAGCCGACGCCGGCGGCGACGACGGTGAGCAGATGGCGGATGTCCTCGTCGAGCGCCGCGAGTTCGTCGAACACGATCAGCAGCACGCCGAGGCGCTCGCCGACGACGCCGACCGGCACCGCCAGGCAGTGCAGGCCGGTGTGGACGCCGAAGGCGCTCGCGGTCGACGGTGCGAGCCACTCGGGCGCGCTGCGCTGCATCAGCGTCGCGAGGTCGTCGTAGCGCGTGACGGTGACCATGTGCGGTCCCAGCAGGCCCCGGCTCGTCGCCCCGAGCGCGAGCTGGCCGGCGACGTAGAGCGCCACGCCCGCGTCGACGGCGCCGAGGCGGCGCACGAGCGTGTCGACCGTCGCGCCGAGCAGCGCCTCGCCCGCGTCCCGTTGGAAGCGCTCGGCCAGCGACGCAGCCAGTGCGAGCCACCGCTGGCGGCGCTGCTCGCGCACGCGCACGCGCGTCAGCTCCTGCTGCAGCTCGCCGAGCGCGCGGCGCGCGCGGCGCTCCTCGTCGCGGTCGATGCCGACGAGCGCGACCGCCGGCGGCTCACCGGCGCGTCCCGGGAGCCGGTAGGCGATCGAACGCTCGATCGGTCCCCCGTCTGCCCACGCAGGGTGGGCGCACTCGAGCGCGGCGGTGTCGCCGGCGAACAGCGTCCGCAGCGTGCGCTCGAGGTCGCTGCCCATGAACCACGGCAGCGCGTCGAGCTGCTCGCCGGGCGCGATCGCGCCGTCGGCGGCCTGCAACGGCGCGTTGACGTATGCGACGCGCAACGGCTCCGGGCCCGACACGAGCACCACGGGGATCGGGGCGACGGCGGCGATCGTGGCGAGCGTGGCGTCGGACACGCCCGCCCCCGTCGCCCCGGTCGCATCGGCGATCGCTCGCGGCAGGGGGACGCCCTGCTCGGCGGCACGGCGCACCGCGACGACGCGCGGCGCGTCGGCGAGCGCGTAGCGGCGCGGGCCGCGGGCGATGCGCGCAGGCCGCGGGAAGCCGAAGCGCCGCTCCCACGTGCGCAAGCGCTCGCGCGAGACGCCGGTCAGCTCGGCGAACTCGGTGGCGCTGACCGTCTGCCCACCCCTGTCCACCTGTTTGTTGTACCGCAGCGGACGCGTCTGCACCAGTGACCGTGTCTGTCCACCTTGTCATCCGGCGTTGTCCGGCGAGGATGGCTCGCAGCAGGTTCCGCCACGAAGGAGGCACGACGTGTCCGCAACGGTCGTTCGTCTGCCGGTCGATCCGCTGGTCGACGAGCACGAGCTGCTGCGCCGTTGGCACGAGGAGGGCGACGAGCAGGCCCGCCGCCTCCTGATCGAACGCATGATGCCGCTCGTGCGGTCGCTCGCCCGTCGCTATGCGAACCGCGGCGAGCCGCTCGACGACCTGGAGCAGGTCGGCTGCGTTGGCCTCATCAAGGCGGTCGACCGCTTCGACCTCGACCGCGAACTGCGCTTCTCGACGTTCGCCGTGCCGACCATCCTCGGCGAGATCAAGCGCCACTTCCGCGATCGCGCCTGGTCGGTGCGCGTCTCGCGCGGGCTCCAGGAGCTGAGCGCCCGCGTAGCGCGCGAAGTCGATCGCCTGTCGACGAAGCTCGGCCGCTCGCCGACGATCGAGGACCTCGCCGAGGCCACCGACACGACGCCCGAGCAGGTGCTGGAAGCGCTCCAGGGCGCGCAGGCCTACAGCACGGTTCCGCTCGACGAGCCGCTCGGCGAAGACGGCGAGCCGGTCGCGCGCATCGGCGCCGAAGACCCCGGCTTCGCGGCCGCCGAGCAGCGCGTCGAGCTGAGTCGCGGGCTGCGCATGCTGACCGAGCGCGAGCGGCAGATCCTGCTGCTGCGCTTCTTCGCCGGGCTCACGCAGCGCGAGATCGCCGAGCGCGTCGGCATCTCGCAGATGCACGTCTCACGCCTGCTGCGCCGCTCCCTTGAACGCATGGGGGACACGCTCGGTCCTTCCGCGATGAGCGCGTGACGCAGCCGCCCGCGAGCGCAAGACCGCGTTCGCGGGTTGCCGTGGGCGCGGGCGGGTAGTAGAAACGGCCCATGCCTCGCGCGATCTGGAGCGGCGCGATCAGCTTCGGGCTGGTCAACGTGCCGATCAAGCTCTACAGCGCCACGTCGCCCAAGACGGTGCGCTTCCACCAGCTGCACGCCAAGGATGGCGTCCGCATACAGCAGAGGCGCGTCTGTCCGGCAGACGGCGAGGAGGTCCCGTACGACCAGCTCGTCAAGGGCTTCGAGATCACTCCGGACCGCTACGTGATCGTCAGACAGGAGGAGCTCGACGGGCTCGACCCGCGGCACACGAAGACGATCGACATCGAGGCGTTCGTCGAGCTCGCGGAGATCGATCCCGTCTACTACGACAACGCCTACCACGTGGCGCCGGCCACCGGCGGCGCGAAGGCCTACGCGCTGCTGCTGTCCGCGATGGAGAGAGCGGGGAAGGTCGCGATCGGCCGCTTCGTGCTGCGCACGCGTCAGCAGATCTGCGCGCTGCGGCCCGCGGGCGGCGTGCTGGTCCTGTCGACGATGCTGTTCGGCGACGAGGTCAACTCGCCCGAGCGGCTCGACGAGCTCGAGGGGCTCGCCGACGTCGAGGCGAACGAGCGCGAGGTGACGATGGCGGGCCAGTTGATCGAGTCGCTCTCGACGCCGTTCGACCCCAGCAGCTATCGCGACGAATATCGCGAGAAGGTGCTCGAGCTGATCGAGCGCAAGGCCGCCGGGGAGGAGGTCGCCGTCCAGCCGGCGGCTGCCGCGCCCGCCGCGGTCCCGGACCTGATGGCCGCACTCGAGGCCAGCGTGGCCGCCGTGCGCGGCAACGGCGGATCGGCGCCGGCGAGAAAGCGGCGCGCCAAGGCCGCCGCCGCGCCGTCCAGACGCGCCACCAGAGCGAAGACGCGCGGCTGATCGCCGCTGGAGCGGCTGCGAGCGTTCGCGCGCCGCAGTCCGCACCGGTCGGCGTCCTCGACGGTCGTCCGTCGAACCGTTCGGTGGCGCAATGCGGAGACGCTCTCCACTGGTACCCTGTGGCCTCTTCTCAGTGTTCGCGCCGCCCATCGGGAACACAAGATCCATGCACGAGCTGAAGCCACCACAGGCCGTTGGCCTCTACCACCCCGAAAACGAGCATGACGCGTGCGGCGTCGCCTTCGTGGCAAAGCTCACGGAGGGGGCCGACCACGGCGTGGTCAACCGTGCGCTGTACGCGCTCGAGAACCTCGAGCACCGTGGGGCGGCGGGGGCCGACCCGACGACGGGTGACGGCGCGGGGATACTGCTGCAGCTTCCCGACGGCTTCATGCGCGCGGTCGCGGGCGTGGAGCTGCCGCCGGCCGGCCGCTACGGCGTCGGCGTATGCTTCCTGCCGCACGACGACGCACGGCACGACGAGCTCGTCGCACTGATCGAGGGCGTCGTCGCGCGCGAGGGCCAGCGCGTGCTCGGCTGGCGCGACGTGCCGGTCGCCGACGCCCACGTCGGCGTCGTCGCGGGCCAGGCGGCGCCGCGCATCCGCCAGCTGCTCGTCGGCGCGAGCGACGAGCTCGCCGGCCAGGACGTCTTCGAGCGCAAGCTGTACGTCATCCGGCGGCTGATCGAGAAGGCCGCCGGGCCCGACCTCGCGATCCCGAGCCTCTCCTCGCGCACGCTCGTCTACAAGGGGATGCTGACGGCGCCGCAGCTGTCGGGCTACTTCCCCGACCTGAAGGACGAGCGGATGACGACGCGCCTCGCGCTCGTCCACTCGCGCTTCTCGACGAACACGTTCCCCAGCTGGGAGCTGGCGCATCCGTACCGCATGATCGCCCACAACGGCGAGATCAACACGCTGCGCGGCAACGTCAACTGGATGCGCGCGCGCGAGTCGCAGCTCGCCTCCGAGCTGTTCGGCGACGACCTCCAGAAGCTGATGCCGGTCGTGCGGCAGGGCGGCTCGGACTCGGCGACGTTCGACAACGTGCTCGAGCTGCTCGTGCTCGCAGGCCGCCCGGTCACCCACGCGGTGATGATGATGGTGCCCGAGGCCTACCGCGACCGCACCGACCTGCCGCCCGCGGTGCGCGGCTTCTACGACTACCACTCGTGCGTCATGGAGCCGTGGGACGGCCCGGCCGTCGTCGCCTTCACGGACGGCACGCAGGTCGGCGCCACGCTCGACCGCAACGGCCTGCGCCCGGGCCGCTGGGTGCAGACGGCCGACGGCTACGTCGTGCTCGCCTCCGAGACGGGCGTCGTGGTGGCAGAGCCGCGCGAGATCGTGCGCAAGGGCCGCCTGCAGCCGGGCAAGATCTTCCTCGTCGACCTCGAGCAGGGCCGCATCGTCGAGGACGAGGAGGTCAAGGCCCAGATCGCCGGGCAGCGCCCGTACGGCGAGTGGTACGGCGAGCGCGTCGTCCACCTCGACGACCTGCCCGAGCGTGCGCCGCGCGCGCCGCGCGTCGAGCCGCTGCGCTCCAAGCAGCTCGCGTTCGGCTACTCGCAGGAGGATCTGCGGCTCGTGATCGCGCCGATGGCGGCGAACGGCGAGGAGCCGACGGCCTCGATGGGCAACGACGCGGCGCTCGCGGTGATGTCGGACCGCCAGCCGCCGCTGTTCGCCTACTTCAAGCAGCTCTTCGCCCAGGTCACCAACCCGCCGATCGACCCGATCCGCGAGTCGGTCGTGATGAGCCTCGCCTGCTCGGTCGGCGCCGAGGTGAATCTGCTCACGGAGTCGCCGTCGCACGCCCACCAGCTGTTCATGCGCCAGCCGATCCTCCGCAACCACGAGCTGGAGAAGCTGCGCCAGGTGTCGCACGACCTCTTCCACGCGGCGACGATCGACCTCACCTGGCCGATCGAGCTGGGCGCGGAGGGGATGGAGTGGCGCATCGAGGCGATCTGCGCCGAGGCGTCGGCGTGGATCGAGCGCGGCGCGAACGTGCTGATCCTGTCGGATCGCAACCTCGGCCCCGAGCGCGTCGCGATCCCGTCGCTGCTGGCCGTCGCCGCCGTCCACCACCATCTCGTGCGCGCCGGCACGCGCCTGCGCTGCGGGCTCGTGATCGAGACGGGCGAGCCGCGCGAGATCCACCACATGGCGACGCTGATCGGCTACGGCGCCGCGGCGATCAACCCCTACCTGATGTTCGAGTCGCTCGACGAGCTGGCCGATCGCGGCCTGCTGCCCGTCGACCTCGATCGCGAGACGGCCGAGCAGCGGATCGTCAAGGCGATCGGCAAGGGCCTCCTGAAGACGTTCTCGAAGATGGGCATCTCGACGCTCCAGTCCTACTGCGGCGCGCAGATCTTCGAGGCGGTCGGCCTCGGGCCTGAGCTCGTCGAGCAGCACTTCACCGGCACCGCCTCGCGGATCGGCGGCATCGGCACCGACGTGCTTGCGAAGGAGGCGCTCGAGCGCCACTTCCGCGCCTACCCGCGCACCGGCCGCGAAGTGCTGCCCGTCGGCGGCGTGCTGCAGTGGCGGCGCGACGGCGAGCTGCACATCTGGAATCCCGACACGGTCGCACTGCTCCAGCACTCGGTGCGCTCGCAGAACGGCGACGGGCTCCAGACCTACCGCGAGTTCGCGAAGTCGGTCAACGACGAGTCCGCGCGCAAGGCCTCGCTCCGGGGGCTGATGCGGCTGCGCACGCGCGAGCAGCCGATCCCGCTGGAGGAGGTCGAGCCGGCGGAGGAGATCGTCAAGCGCTTCTCGACCGGAGCGATGAGCCTCGGCGCGATCTCGCGCGAGTCGCATGAGGCGCTCGCGGTCGCGATGAACCGCCTCGGCGCGAAGTCGAACACGGGCGAGGGTGGCGAGGATCCGAGCCGCTTCGATGACGAGCGCCGCTCGGCGATCAAACAGGTCGCCTCCGGTCGTTTCGGGGTGACTCCGCATTACCTGGTCAACGCCGACCGGCTGCAGATCAAGATGGCGCAGGGCGCGAAGCCCGGCGAGGGCGGCCAGCTGCCCGGCCACAAGGTCGACGACTACATCGCCTGGCTGCGCAACTCGACGCCGGGCGTCGGCCTGATCTCGCCGCCGCCGCACCACGACATCTACTCGATCGAGGACCTCAAGCAGCTCATCTACGACCTGCGCTGCTCGAACCCGCACGCCGAAGTGTCGGTCAAGCTCGTCGCCGAGGTCGGCGTCGGCACGGTCGCGGCGGGCGTCGCGAAGGCGAACGCCGACCACGTCGTCATTTCCGGTCATGACGGCGGCACCGGCGCGTCGCCACAGTCGTCGATCCAGGCAGCCGGCATCCCGTGGGAGATCGGCCTCGCCGAGACACAGCAGACGCTCCTGCTCAACGACCTCCGCTCGCGCATCACGGTCGAGGCCGACGGCCAGATGAAGACCGGCCGCGACGTCGTGATCGCCGCATTGCTCGGCGCCGACGAGATCGGCTTCTCGACCGCTCCGCTGATCGCGATGGGCTGCATCATGATGCGCGTCTGTCACCTCAACACCTGCCCGGTCGGCATCGCGACGCAGAACCCGGAGCTGCGCAAGCGCTTCGAGGGGACGCCCGAGCACGTCGTCAAGTACCTCTTCTTCGTCGCCGAGGAGACGCGCGAGCTGATGGCACAGCTCGGCGTGCGCACGTTCGCCGAGCTGATCGGTCGCACCGACCTGCTGGAGATGGACACGGCGATCGAGCACTGGAAGGCGCGCGGCGTCGATCTCACGAGCGTCTTCACGATGCCCGAGGTCGCCGACGACGCGCCGCGGCACCGCACCCGTCCGCCCGATCCGGTGCTCGACGACGCGCTCGACTGGGAGCTGATCCGCCAGGCCGAGCCCGCACTCGCGCGCGGCGAGCGCGTGCAGATCGCGACGACCGTCCGCAACGTCAACCGCACCGTCGGCGGCCTGCTGTCGAGCGAGATCGCACGCCTCCACGGCCCCGCCGGCATGCCCGAGCACACGATCGAGGTGTCGCTCGAAGGGTCTGCCGGCCAGAGCTTCGGGGCGTGGCTGATGCCCGGCGTGACGTTCACGCTCGCGGGCGAGACGAACGACTACGCCGGCAAGGGCCTCGCCGGCGGCGTGGTCACCGTGCGACCGCCCGAGGACGCCGGCTTCCGTGCGGAGGACAACGTGATCGTCGGCAACACCGTGCTCTACGGAGCGACGGCCGGCCGCGCCTTCTTCCGCGGGCTCGCGGGCGAGCGCTTCGCGGTGCGCAACTCCGGCGCCGACGCGGTCGTCGAGGGCGTCGGCGACCACGGCTGCGAGTACATGACCGGCGGCCGCGTCGTCGTGCTCGGACCGACCGGGCGCAACTTCGGCGCGGGCATGAGCGGCGGCGTCGCGTATGTCTACGACGAGCACCACGACTTCGCCGGCCGCTGCAACCAGGAGCTCGTCGAGCTCGACCCGCTCAGCGAGCACGACGAGGCCGAGCTGAAGGACCTGATCGCCGAGCATGCCCAGCGCACCGGATCGCCGGTCGCGCAGCGGACGCTCGACGCGTGGGACACGTCGGTCAGACGCTTCGTCAAGGTGATGCCCCGCGACTACAAGCGCGCGCTCGCCGAGCGCGCCGCCGGCGAGGCGGCTGCGGCCGACGTCCGGCCGACCGCCGAGCCCGCGGAGGCATAGGGGTGGCTCCCCCGATGGATTCACGCCCCGCCTGGCGGGCCCGGATCGCCGCCTGGCGGCGTCCTCGGATCTCGAAATACCTCTGGTATTCCTTCGATCCTGCGTCCTTGCCAGTCGCCGCCCGGACCTCGCCAGCCGGAACGCGAATCCACCGGAGGAGCCACTGATGGGACAACTCGGCGGCTTCCTCAAGATCCATCGGGTCGGCTTCGACAAGCGCGATCCCACGCAGCGTGTCAAGGACTACGAGCAGTACTTCGACCTCCAGCCGGAGGAGGAGCTGCGCAGACAAGGGGCCCGCTGCATGGACTGCGGCGTCCCGTTCTGCCACGAGGGCTGCCCGCTCGGCAACCTGATCCCGGACTGGAACGACCTCGTCTACCGCGACAAGTGGCAGGACGCGATCGTCCAACTGCACGCGACGAACAACTTCCCCGAGTTCACCGGCCGCATCTGCCCGGCGCCGTGCGAGTCGGCGTGCGTGCTCGCGATCAACGACGACGCGGTCGCGATCGAGCAGATCGAGCTGGCGATCGCCGAGCGCGCCTTCGGCGAGGGCTGGGTCGTCCCGGAGCCGCCCGACCGCCGCACCGGCAAGACGGTCGGCGTCGTCGGCTCCGGCCCCGCCGGGCTGGCGGTCGCGGCCGAGCTGAACAAGAGCGGCCACACCGTCACCGTCTACGAGCGCGACGAGGGTCCGGGCGGCCTGATGCGCTTCGGCGTGCCGGACGCGAAGCTGCCGAAGTCGGTGATCGACCGCCGCGTCGCGCTGCTCGAGGCCGAGGGCGTGCGCTTCGAGTACGGCGTCGCCGTCGGCTGCGACGTGACCGCCGTGGAGTTGCGCGAGGGCCACGACGCGCTCGTCGTGGCGATCGGCTCGCGGGTGCACCGCGACGTCGACGTCGCCGGCCGCGAGCTCGACGGCATTCACTTCGCGATGGACTACCTCTACCAGCGCAACCGCTTCGTGGCGGCGCAAGAGGGGCGCCTCACGCGCGTGCCCGAGCCAGGCACGGAGATCGTGGCGGACGGCAAGCGCGTCGTCGTGATCGGCGGCGGCGACACCGGCATGGACTGCATCTCGAACGCGAACCGCGAGGGCGCGATCGAGGCGATGATCCTCGACGTCTACCAGGAGCTCGACCCGAGCGGGCGCGATGCGCGCACGCCGTGGCCGCTGCCGCCGAAGCGCACTCCCACGACGTACGCGCTCGAAGAGGGCGGCGCACGCTGGTGGGGCACCGAGGTCACCGGCTTCTCGGGTGCAGGCGGGCATGTGACGGAGGTCTACGCGCGCCGTGTCACCGGCACCTCCTCGCGCGACCTGCACCCGATCCCCGGCAGCGAGTTCACCGTCAAGGCCGATCTCGTCCTGATCGCGATCGGCTTCACCGGGCCAGAGCACGAGGGCGCGATCAAGCAGCTCGCGCTCGAGCTCGACCCGCGTGGGAACATCCGCACCCGCCAGACCTACCGCACGACGGTCGCGGGCGTCTACGCCTGCGGCGACGCGCGCGTCGGCCAGTCGCTCGTCGTCACGGCGATCGCCGAGGGGCGCCGCTGCGCCCGCATCGTGAACAAGGATCTCGGCGGCAGCCCGATGGACGCCGATCGCGAGCAGCTCGCGATCGGTGCGTGGAGCGGTGTCGAAGACCACACGCTCCGTCATGAGGCGGAGGCGGCCGGAAGCGTTCGCCTGGGTGACGAGTTCTTCAGCGGTCCAGGCGGGACCATCTGACGAAAACATCGCAACGTGCACGGGTTCCCACAGCGAATCCTGTGCGTCTTGGTGCCATTGGCGCCGCAATCTGCGGATTTGCGAGGTATTCTCATGGCGCGGGGCGCTTGCCGTCCTGCTCCGCCGGAATCGTCTCCCCCACGATTCCCGGCTGCGGAGGGCCCGGATGGATTCGGGCCCTTCCGCGCGTTAAGGGGCAAACTGTGCGGCGATGAGCCCGGCCCCGGCGTCGATCGGCAGCGACCTCAGCCAGTTCCTCGACTCCGTCGGGACGTTCTTCTCGAACCTCGCCGGGCTCAGCTGGGGGCCGCTGCTGCTCGCCCTGGTGTGCTATGCCGCCTACCTGTCGCTGCGCTCGCGCGCGCTCTACAACGCCGTGCAGGCGGCCTATCCGACCGAGCACGTGCGCTGGCGCGACGTGTGGGGCGCCTATGTCGCGGGCGTCGGCATCAACCAGGTCTTCCCGCTGGGCGGCGGCACGATCGTGCAGTACTTCCTCACGCGCATCTCGATCCCGGTGTCGAGCTACCCGGCGATCATCGCCGCGATCTGGACCGGGATCGTGTTCGACTGGTGCGTGAACGTGCTCGTGCTCGTGTTCGCGTTCACGCAGGGCGTGTTCCCGAAGCCGCCCGACTTCTCGCAGCTGCCGGCGTTCGACCTCGCCTTCTTCGCCTCCCATCCGCGCTTCACGCTGTTCGCGCTGACTGCGCTCGCGATCGTGGTGCTCGTCGCGTTCGCGCTGCTGTCGACGCGGGTGAAGGCGTTCTGGGCGCGCGTGCGCCAGG
The DNA here is from genome assembly GCA_035654055.1 of Conexibacter sp. Taxonomy (GTDB): domain Bacteria; phylum Actinomycetota; class Thermoleophilia; order Solirubrobacterales; family Solirubrobacteraceae; genus Conexibacter. The sequence continues at coordinate 38,049 of DASRXW010000108.1, read as the reverse complement.
GCTTCACGATCCTCACCGATCGGCGGCGGTACCTGCGCGAGATGGTGAGCTGGCAGTCGGCGGCGTGGTTGGCACGCTTCGCGGCGTACTGGTTCCTGCTCGACGCGTTCCACATCGGCGGCTCGGTGCGCAACGTCCTGCTCGTGCTCGGCGTGCAGGCCGTGGCGCTGCTGGTGCCGTTCACGCCCGGTGGGGCGGGCGTCCAGCAGGCGCTGCTGCTGACCGTCTTCGCCGGCGCGGCGACGGCCTCGCAGGTGGCTGCCTTCTCGGTCGGCCAGCAGATCGCGCTCGCGACCGTCGCGGTCGGGATGGGCTTCGCCGCGCTCGCGCTGATCTTCCGCTTCCGCAGCTTCAAGGAGGTCGTGCGCCGCGGCCGCGCGCATCGGCGGGGAGAGGAGGCTCCTGATACGGTGACGCAGGCGTCACCTTTTTGAGCCCATCACCTTTCCGAGGAGGCTTCGCCATGCCCGAGCTGCCGTCCGTCTGCGTCATCGGCGCGGGGTCCTCGGGCATCGCCGCCGCGAAGGCGCTGCACGAGCGCGGGATCCCGTTCGACTGCTTCGAGAAGTCCGACCGCGTCGGCGGCAACTGGGTCTTCGGCAACAGCAACGGGATGTCCTCGGCGTACCGCTCGCTGCACATCAACACCTCGCGCGAGCGGATGGAGTACTCGGACTTCCCGATGCCGAAGTCGTATCCCGACTTCCCGCACCACAGCCACATCGCCGCGTACTTCGACGACTACGTCGAGCACTTCGGCTTCCGCGACCGGATCGCGTTCGAGACGGGCGTCGAGCACGCGCAGCGCGAGGCCGACGGCACGTGGACGGTCCGGCTCGACACGGGGGAGACGCGCCGCTACGACGCGCTCGTCGTCGCCAACGGGCACCACTGGGATCCGCGCTGGCCCGAGCCGCCGTTCCCGGGCACGTTCGACGGCGAGCAGGTCCACGCGCATTTCTACGTCGACAACGAGCCGTTCAAGGGCAGACGCGTCGTCGTGGTCGGCATCGGCAACAGCGCGATGGACATCGCCGTCGAGTCGAGCTTCGTGGCGGAGGCGACCTACCTGTCCTCGCGCCGCGGCGCGCACATCATCCCCAAGTACCTGTTCGGCCGGCCGCTCGACCAGATCGGCGTCAACCGACTCACCGGCGCGCTGCCGTGGGCCTTCCGCAAGGCGATCTTCACGACGTTCTATCGCATCGGCGTCGGCGACATGGAGGACTACGGCCTGCCGAGACCCGACCACGACCTCGGCGACGCCCACCCGACGATCTCGGCCGACTTCCTCAACCGCGTCGCACACGGCGAGATCGGCTACAGGCCGAACATCGCCGAGCTGCTGGGCGATCGCGTCCGCTTCGAGGACGGCTCGGTCGAGCAGGTCGACGCGATCGTGTGGTGCACCGGCTACCAGGTGACGTTCCCGTTCTTCGATGCCGACCTGATCAGCGCGCCCGACAACGACCTGCCGCTGTTCCGCCGCGTCTTCCACCCCGAGCTCGACAACGTCTTCTTCGCCGGGCTGCTGCAGCCGCTCGGCGCGATCATGCCGCTCGCCGAGGCGCAGGGGCAGTGGATCGCCGCCTACCTGCGCGGCGAGTATGCGCTGCCCGCGCCGGCCGCGCTGCGACAGGACATCGAGCGCGAGCGCGCGAAGATGTTCAAGCGCTACGTCGCCTCGAAGCGCCACACGATGCAGGTCGACTTCGACAACTACCTCTACGCGCTCGATCGCGAGCGCCGGGCCGGTGCGCGCCGCGTGCGCGAGCAGGGCTTCCGTCTGCCGGTGGCAGCGCGCTCGGCGATTGCCCAGCCGCGCTCCGAGGCGGCCGCGTGACGCTCACGCAGAGCGGTCGCCGCGAGCGCACGAAGGCGCAGAACCGCCGGGCGATCCTCGACGCGGCGACCGAGGTCTTCACCGAGATGGGCTACGGCGCCGCGTCGATCCGCGACGTGATCCGCCGCACCGACCTTGCCTCGGGCACCTTCTACAACTACTTCCCCGACAAGCAGTCGGTGTTTCGGGCGGTGCTCGACGAGCACACGACGGAGCTGCGTCGCCGCCTGCGCGAGGCGCGTGCCCGCGCGCGCGACGCGGAGACGGTCGTGCGGGAGGGCTTCCACGTCTACTTCTCCTTCATCGTCGAGGACCGGCCGCTGTTCGAGATGCTGCGCCGCAACGCCGGCACGGTGCGCGAGCTGTTCGACACGCCGGCGCTCGAGAGCGGGATCCTCGAGCTGCTGGAGGATCTTCGCCCGCTCGCCGCGCGTGGGGAGTTGCCCGCCTCGCTCGACCTCGACGCGCTCGCGGCGGCGATGGGCGGGGTGGCGTTCGAGCTCGGCATCCGCTTGACGGAGCAGCAACCGCCCGACGTCGAGCGGGCCGCGCGCTTCGCGAGCGAGCTGTTCCTCGGCGGCATGGAGCGTCTCGCCGCCGCGAACGAATAGCGGCCGCCGTCGTTCGCTCCGTTGCTGCCGGATTACTACTTTCTTGCTTAACTTCCGGGGCTTGGGCAGAGTAGCCGGGTGCACGTCGTCGCGCTCGCCAACGACCGCTCCGCCGGCGCCGTCTATCGCGCGCTCCTGCCGATGCAGGCGCTCGCCGAGCAGGGCCACCAGACCGACTTCGTCGCGTGGGATCAGCGCGACGCGCCGCCGCCGATCGAGACGCTCCGCCACGCCGACGTCGTGCACCTGTGGCGACTGTTCCGCGGGCCGGCGCGACGTCTCGCAACCGCGTTGAGGGAGGCCGGTGTCGCCGTCGTGTTCGACAACGACGACGACATGACCCGGGTGCCCAAGGGCAGCCCGGCATACAGCGAAATGAAGGCGGCGCGTCAGCAGGTCGCGCAGGAGCTGACGGCGACGATGCGCCTCGCCGACCTCGTCACGACGACCTGCGGAGAGCTCGCCGGCCGCCTGCGCAGACTCGGCGGTGGCGACGTGCGCGTCGTCGAGAACTACGTCGAACCCGGCTTTCTGCGTGAGCGGGGCACGGCCGACGAGCGTGTCGTGGTCGGCTGGGTCGCAGCCGCGGAGCATCGCGGCGACCTCAAGGAGCTGCGCCTGAGACGCACGCTCGAGCAGCTGCTGGAGGCGCAGCCGCACGTCTCGCTCATGAGCGTCGGCGTCGACCTGGGCGTGCGCAGCGAGCGCTATCGCCATCACCCGTTCGTCGAGTTCCCGGAGCTGCCGGATGTGATCTCGCAGTTCGACGTCGCGCTCGCGCCGATCGCGGACGTGTCGTTCAACCGCGTGCGCTCGAACGTCAAGGTCAAGGAGTACGCCGCCGCCGGCGTGCCGTGGCTCGCGTCGCCGATAGGGCCCTACAAGGAGCTGGGGGAGGAGCAGGGCGGCCGCCTCGTGCCGAGCCACGCCTGGGCGGAGGCGCTCACGGACCTTGTGACCGACGCGCACGCGCGCGCCGGTCTCGCCGAGCGCGCAGCGGCATGGGGGCGGACGCAGACGGTCACCGGCAACGTCGGCGAGTGGGAGGCCGCATTCGCTGCCGCGGCGGAGCGGGCCGGCAGGACGGTCGACAGTCCGCCGGCACGCCGGGACGCGCCGGTCGCGGGCGCCATTGCGAGTGGCGGCCGGCCGCGGACCGTCGTCCCGCGTCCGATCGCGCACGCCGAGCCTTCCGCGGCCGACGCTGCCGCATCCGGCGGCGGGCGGTCGAAGCGGAGGCGCGGCCTGTTCGGTCGTCGCGAGCGCTGAGGAAGACGCCCGCTTGCGCTGAGGCAGACGGCGCGGCACCGCCCGCCGCGCCTACACTGGCCTCAGCCCCGTGCCGACCTTCTGCCGCCACAACCGCTTCCTCGCGAACTGTCCGATCTGCTCGGACGACCAGGTGGAGGTCGTCAGCTCCCGCCGCACGAGCACGAGCGCCGGGAAGGCACCAGGCGGCGCGACGCGCCAGCGCAGCGGTTCGACGTCGTCGCGCGGCAGCCGCTCCAGCGGGGCGGTGCGCATCCGCCAGGTCGCGCGCGAACAGGAGGACGGCTTCCGCTCGCCGCTGGTGCCGGGGATCAAGGCGAGCGCCGCGGCGGGGCGCCTGGCGGAGGAGATCGCCTTCGCGTCCGCTCGGCTGACGCTGCTCGCGGCTGACCCACCGGACCTGTACGGCGAGGTCGCCGGGCTGGAGGACCGCGAGGAGGCGCTGTGGCTCGCCTTCCTGGTCGCCTACCTCTGCCCGCTCGACACCGACGATCCGTTCGCCGGCGTGCGGGCAGCGCACACGTCCTGGGCGAGCGGGGAGGTGCCGCAGCTCGAGGGCGTCGCACTCGGGCCGCGCACGGCTCACGATCCCGCCCGCGGGTCGGCCACGCTCACGGCCTATCGCGCGTGGGCCGAGCGCGCGGGGTCGCAGAGAGCCGGGTTCGTGGGCGAGGCGGCATGGAGCCCGGAGCGCCGCTTCGCGCGCGCGTACGAGCGGCTTGCGCTGCCGCGGCTCCACCGCGACGCGCGCTTCGACCTGCTCGTCACGATCGGCGCGCTCGGGCTCCACCCGCTGAACGCCGGATCGCTCCAGCTCGGCGGCGCCGACGACACGACGATCGCCGCCAAGCGCGTGTTCGGGATCGCCGACACGCTGCTGCTCGATCGCCGCGCGAGCGAGTTGGCGGCCGCCGGAGAGGTCCCGCTCGCTGCGCTCGACCTCGCACTGTGGAACTGGTCGCGCCCGTCGCGCCCGGGCTCTGCCGGCGAGAGCGACCGTGCGACGCTCGGCGGCGGTGCGCTCCAGCCGGACGCCGACGCGTACGCGCGCGTCGCCGCAGCGCTCGGCGTGTAGCCGGCGCTCTGCCGGTCCTCCATGTGGATTCCCCGCTCTAACGGGGATCGCCGCCGGACGCCTGTTTGAGAGACATATGTGTCTTTGTGTGCAAATTGCACACTTTCGATGGGAAAGCGGGGGCGAAGCCCCTGTCGGGTCGCCCCTCTTCAGTCCGATAGCAGTGGCGCTTGGCGCGTTCGCATTCGTTCCGCCACGCACAGGTCGACGGGCTGGGAGGAGCACGGATGCGGAGCAGCGAACGTGGGGCGGAGAGCGCCGAGCAGGCGGCGCTGCGGCTCGTGCAGGAGCACGCCGTGGACCTGCTGCGCTTCGCGCGTCGCTTCTCGCATTGCGCGGATGACGCGCACGACGCATATCAACGCGCGGTCGAGATTCTCGTGCGGCGCATGCGCACCGAGCCGCCGGCGCACCCGCTCTCCTGGACGCGAACCGTGCTCCGCCACGAGGCGTTGGCGCTTCGCACGGAGCGCGAGCAGCTCGTCGGCCGCACCGAGGTCGACCTCGACCGCCACGAGGCCCGCCATCTCGAGGACCCCGCCGAGCGCGTCCTCGGTCACGAGCGGGTGCGTCAGACCGCGGAGGCGCTGCGGCGGCTGAAGCCGCAGGAGGTGACCGCGCTCGTCCTGCGCGCCGAAGGCCTCTCATACCGCGAGATCTGCACGCGCACGGGCTGGACGTACACGAGAACGAATCGGACCGTCACGGAGGGACGTCGCGCGCTGCTCCAGCGACTGGGAGCGATCGAGTCCGGTGCCGAGTGCGAGCGCTGGCTGCCGCTGCTGTCCGCGCTCGCCGACGGCGAGGCGACGGTCGCCGAGCTGGCCGAGCTGCGTCCCCACCTGCGCTCGTGCCCGGCGTGCCGCGCGACGTTGCGCGACTTCCATGCCGCGCCGGCGCACCTCGCGGCGCTCGTGCCGCCGTCGCTCGTGCCGCTGGCGACCACCTCGGGTGGCGGTTCGCTGCTCCGGCACGTCGGGGTCGCGCTGGACGGGCTGGCCGAGCGCGCGACGCTGCTGACGGCGCGCGTCCAGGGCACGTTCGAGGCGTTGTCGGGGACGAAGCTGGCAGCTGTCGCCGCCTCGACCGCCGCGCTCGCCGGCGGCGGAGTGGCGATCGAGCACGCGACGGAGGCACGTCCCGCTCCGCACGTCGCGGCCGCGTCATCCGCCGGTGCAAGCGCGGCTCCTGGCACCGCACGGCTCATGACCATCTCCTTGCCGTTCCGGCCCTCGGGGGCTGGGACGCCGGCGCGCCGGACCGGCCCGGCCGGGCCGGGCAGCGAGTTCGCCGCGGCGCGCTCTTCCGCGTCGGAGTTCGCCTCCCATCCCGCGCCGGCCGCGTCGGAGTTCGCGTCCTCGGGCGCGGCGTCGCAGGCCCCCGCGACGGCATCTGCGGCAGCTCCGTCGCCGCCCGTCGCGGCGGACCTGCACGGTCAGTCGCCCGAGTTCGCCGGTCCGTGAACGCCCCTTCCCATCAACGCATCAGGAGGTCGCACTCGATGCCCAAGCCAGCCGCTCGTCTCGACAGGCGCATCCTCACGGTCATCGCCATCCCACTCGCCATCGCCGCGGCAGCGCTCGTCCACCCGCCGATCGTCGTCGCCGGCACCTTCACCGTCCACACCTGCCAGACCCCCACAGGAACATGGACCGGAGCCGGCGGTTGGACCAGCACGGCCAGCGTGCCGGTGGCCGGCTATGACCATGGATCGAGCACGCGATGCAGCTCACCAGGAAGCGGCGCGTCACTTGAGTTCGGCGGATCGGGGCTGCCCGTTGGCGCCGCGAGCTGGGTGAGTTGGGATTTTGCGGCGCCTGCGGGAACCGCGATCGGCTCATTTGAGATCCATCGAGCCTTCAGCCTGGCTTGGCCCACGGTTGCCAACGTCGCCAACCGTCCGTACGTACAGGAGATTTGGCATGACGGAGATGTCAGCGCTGGCTTGATTGATTTCAAACAACCATTGCAGGCTGGACAGGTGCTGCTCCAGGCGCTTCCGTCCGAAGTAGCGGGCGACAGAGTCTCCTGGAGATCTCTTCACCTGCGCCTGAGTTGCTGGGGCCTGTTTGGCAGCCTCGACTGCGGGCCGTATCCCGCGCAGGTCCTGATCTCCCGGGCGGCGATCGGGCTGACGGACACGGAGGCGCCGGCGGGCTTCGCGACCGGTGGGGCGCTGGCGGGGTCCGAGTCGGTGCGGGGGGTCGCCGGCCTGTCGCTGCGCGCGGCGGACGCCGGCGGCGGCGTGTACCGCGTCGCGCTGGCCGTCGATGGCGACGAGGTGTCGCGGCACGTCATCGACGATGCCGGCGGGTCGTGCGCCGACGTCGAGCCGGCGAACGATGATCCGTACGAGTTCGGCACCTCGCAGCCGTGTCGGCTCCACGTCGACGGCAGCGTGCAGCTCGACACCGCGACGCTGAGAGACGGACCGCACGTCGTCCGTGCGACGGTCGAGGACGCCGGTGGCAACACGGCCGTCGTCTTCGACGGCACCGTCCAGATGCACAACGCCCCGATCAACTCCGGCGCGCCGATGCTCTCCGGTCAGGCGAGCGTCGGCGCTCAGCTCGCTGCCTCACCCGGGCAGTGGGACGGTGCGCCGACGGGCTACGACCATCGCTGGCTGCGCTGCGACGCCGACGGAGCCGCCTGCAGACCGGTCGCCGGCGCAACCGGCGCGGCCTACGCGCTCACCGCTGCCGACGCATACCACCGGGTGCGCGTCGAGGTCACGGCCGCGAACGGCAGTGGCGCAGCCACCGCCCTGAGTGCGCCGAGCGCGCTCGTCGCCGACGCGGACGGACGCACCGCGCCACCGTCGAGGCAGGGCGGCGGGGGCGCTGCCGGGACCCCCGATCCGGCACCCGGAGCAGGTGGTGGGATCCAGGGGATCGCGAATCCGCTCGGACAGCTGCCCGGCCATGTCGCGAACGGGAGCGATGCGAGCGCGCACGCTCGGATCGCGGTCGCCTTCCAGCGCCCCGACGGCGGCACCGGCCGTCGCATCAGCACGCCGTACGGACGTCGCGGCACGATCGTCGGCCGCCTCACCGACGCGTCCGGCGCTGGGATCGGCGGTGCGCAGATCGGCGCCGCCTGGCGGATCGACGGCCGCGGCTGGGTCGCCCGCCCCGGTGTGCGCACCGGGGCGGACGGCCGCTTCGTCTACGTCCTGCCGTCCGGGCCGAGTCGCGACGTGCGCTTCACGTACTTCGCCTACTCCGACAGCCGCGCGATCGAGCTGTCGAACGTGGTGCATGTCGACGTGCGCGCGCCGCTCACGATCCGGGCCGACCGACGTCGCGTCAGCGGCGCGCGCGTCGTGCGGCTCAGCGGTCACGTCGGTGGCGGTTCGATCCCGCGCACGGGCCTTCTCGTGACGCTGGAGGGCTTTCAGCGTGGCTGGGGATGGCGAGCCTTCCGGACGGTGCGGACCGATCGTCACGGTCGCTGGAGTACCCGCTACCGCTTCCGCCTCACGGCGGGCCGCTTCGGGTTCCGTGCGCTCGTGCCGCACCAGGGCGCGTTCCCGTTCGCGACGAGCCGCTCGGCGGGCGTCTTCGTGCTGGTGTCGTGATGCTTCCCGCGGGGCAGACGCTCGACGACCCGTCCCCGGTCCGGCCGCGCTCAGCCCTCTGTGGGGCTGGGCGCTGCGGGCTCGCGCTGCAAGATCAGCGACACCATCTCCTCGTCGATGCGCGCGACCTGTGCGATCCGCTCGGGCGTCACGCCGGCCGCGCGGGCGCTCCGAACGCAGTCCTCCAGCTCGGCCATCGCGCGGCGAACGGCATCGAAGCCGGCGGCGTCCTGACGCACCTGCGGCCGTCGCCGTCCCGCGTAGTCGATGACGCCCTCGGCGGCGCCGTAGAAGGCGAGCGCCGCGTCGAGCAGAGCATGCTCGGCGGGCGTCCAGGCTTCTTCGCCGCGCTTGTCGTCCACGCCCGCGTTGGCGCCGGATCTGTCGCCGTCGAGATGCCGCGTCACGCTCGTTGCCTCCTACGGTGAGAGATGCCGGCGAACCCCACCCGGGAACGCCAGCGTTCATCATCCTGGCAGGCGGCGCGTTACGACGCAAACGTCGCGCGCGCCAGCCGAGGCGCTGGGTGCGGATCAGGCCTCTCGCTCGGTGGCGAGCTCTTCCGCTGCGAGCTGCTCGGCCCGGGCGATCACAACGGAGCAGGGGGCGTCGAGGCCCGAGACGAGACGCATCAGGGTGCGCGCCGTCGGGTTGCCCACGCCCGCCTCGAGCTCCCAGATCCGTCGCTGGGGAACGCCCGTACGCAGCGAGACTGCCTCTTGCGTGAGCTGAAGCTCCTCGCGTCGCTCGCGCAAGGCGACACCGAGCGCGCGGAGGAAGCGGCTTGTATCTGGCACGGCGCCACCCTCATCGGCGGCCGATGCGCGTGCAACGTCGTTTACGTCGTTCGACCCGCTCACGGTGCTGGCGCAACGACGCGCCGAAGCGGTGCCGTCCACACCGGGTCGTAGAGTCCTGCTCGATCCAGTCCCTGGCACGTGCGGGAGCCGCGATGTCCCTCTGCTTCATCGAGCCCCAGAATGCGATCCGCGTGATCGCCAACTCCATCGGTCGCGAGGCGCGACGGCAGCTGCTCGGCGAAGTCGTGCGTGCATGGGTCGACGAGATCCCGGAGGCGGACCTCGTCTCCCACTACGCGAAGGCGGTCGCCGACCTCGACGACGACGATCTCACGATGCTCGCCGCCTGGCACGCCTCGCTCGAGGTCGGTCATCCGATCGCGAACAAGGAGTTCCTCGTCAACGTCTTCCCGTCGCTCGGCGAGAACCGCCGCGAAGCGCTCAAGATCGCCGCCGGCTTCCGCGGCGAGGAGGCGTTCGAGGCGGGCGTCACCGAAGAGCAGTCGCTCGAGCTCGTGCTGCCGTTCCTGTCCGATGCCCGCTGCCGAGAGCTCGCGCGCGAGTGCGTCGAGCTCTACTGCTGGGATCGCCTCGGATCCGAGAACTGAGCCGGGCACGCCCGTCGTGCCCCACTCGCCGCGGCGCTACGCCGCGAGCGCCTGCTCGATCTCGCCGATCGCCTGCGCGTTCGAGCGAAACCACACGGCCTGCATCCCGAGTGCGCGCGCCGCGTCGCAGTTGATCTCCATGTCGTCGACGAACAGCGTCGCCTCGGCGGCGATGCCGAGCCGCTCGAGCGTGACCTCGTAGATCCGCGGGTCGGGCTTGCGCACACCCTCGAAGCCCGAGTCGACGACGAGCTCGAACAGCTCGTCGATCGGCAGCATCGAGCGCCACAGCGGCTCCCACTCGCGCACGTTGTTCGTCAGGATCGCCATGCGGTAGCCGCGCTCGCGCAGCCCGCGCATGAACGCAAACAGCTCATCATTGGGGTGGAGGTGGTCGAAGAACGTCTCACCGAAGCGCGCGAGGTCGACGTCGCGGCCGAGCTCGGCGCGCAGTGCGGCGCCGAGCTGCGTGGCGAACTGCAGCTCGGTCAGCCTGCCCGTCTCGAGCTCGTAAAGTGGATTCGTGCCGCCGTTCTCGCCGGCTGCTCGTGCGAGCGCCGCCCCGAACGCCTCCAACGGGATCCCGCGCTGCTGCTGCAGTCCGAGGAAGGCGTCGAGCAGCGGCGTCGTGAGGACGCCGCCGAAGTCCGAGATGATCGCCTCGATTCGGCTCATGCGCGGCGCAGCACGTCGTAGCGGCCGACGCCCTCGCGGCCGTCCATGCGCCAGTGAAAGAACGCGCAGTCGAGCCGCAGCCGTCCGAGGTCGAGCGTCGTTCCGCACACAGCCTCGCCCGCGGCGCGGTGCGGGAACGCGCCCTCGTCGCGCTGCTCCCACAGCTCGAGGCTCGCGCGCCGCTGGCGCCCGTCTCCGTCGAGCGTCGTCGACAGCAGCGGGTCGGCGATCGCGGTGACTTCGTCGGCGCCGAGCAGGCAGGCCGTGGTCGCTTCGGCGGCGTGGCCTGCGGCGCCGTCCGGGCGGACGCTCGAGAGCACGACGGCGGGCGCCTCCTCGAACCAGGCACTGATCGTGCGTGCCAGCTCGATCCGCTCCCAGTCGGGCGCGCCCCATTGGTGTCCGCGCTGGCCGAGGCAGTCGATCCGCAGGCGCTCGTCGCCGCAGCGCACGCTGCCGGTGACGCGGCACAGCTGCTCGTACTCGCGCAGGCCCGCGGCCTGCGCCGCGACGGCGTCGGCCCCGAGCTCCGCCGGCGCGCTCAACGCCTCGAAGCCCAGCTCGAAGCCGCCGTCGTCGCTGTCGTAGGCGACCCTCCAGGCCTGCAGCGGCTGCTCGATCGTCGCGCGCACGACGCCGGCTTCCAGCACGCTCCAGTCCGCCGCGCCCAGCTCGATCCCGCCGGTGGCGTTGACTGCGACGAGCTCGCCGGCGCGGAACAGCAGCCCGAGGCCGCTCGCGCGCACCGGCTCGCCGGCCGCGAGGCCGAGCCGGGCGCTGCCGTAGAGGCCCTGCGCCGGATCGCCGAACGCGAACGTGACGGCGTCGCCAAAGCCTGCGGCGCCGGGCTCGCCGGCCCGCGCCGCCTCGTCCTCGGGGCCGATCATCGCGGCAAGATGGGCGGGTCGATCTCGTGCGCGCTCGCGTCCACATCGTAATCCTGCCGCGTTCTCGCGCGCGGTGCCGCGCCGCCGAAGCCGGCGAACAGGCGGCTGCGTGCGTTGCGCAGGATCCCGCGCCGCACGGCCGCCCGCGATGGCGGGAGCAGCAGCAGCGCGCCGAACACGTCGGTGATGAATCCGGGCGCGAGCATCAGGGCGCCGCCGGCGATCACGAGCGCGCCGTCGATCGTCTCGCGCGCGGGTGGCCGCCCGCCTGCGAGCGTCGCGCGGAAGCGGCGCCACACGGCCCGGCTCTGCGATCGCAGCAGCCACGCGCCGAGCAGCGAGTCCAGCAGCAGCAGTCCGATCGTCGGCAGCGCGCCGATTGCCTGTCCGACTTGGATGATCACGTACAGCTCGGCGAGCGGGACGACGATGAAGAGCAGGACGAGCAGCGGGACCATGACTCACAGGCTACCCACGCGCGATGGCGGGCAATGGGGCCTGGACGCCGTCGGCCTACGCGAGGACGGGCTCGGAGCGCTCGATCTGCACGCCCGGGACGCGGTCGAGGCCCACGAGCTCGAGCAGTGCGGCGACCTGCGGCTGCGGGTTGCGCAGCGCGAGCGTGAAGCCCTGCACGCGCAGACGGCGAGCGAGCGTGACGAAGTCGAGCATCAGCGATACGTCCGCCCACGACAGCTCGGCGAGATCGACCGCGACGTCGGTGTGCGCCTTGATCGCGCGCACCAGCGCCTGCCGGCGACGTGCCTGCGTCGTTCGGTCCTCGTCGCCGCAGCAACGCAGCGTGGGGGGGTGGGCGGCGTACTCGACGATGGCGGCGAACCTAACGAAAGCTCCACCTGACGTGCAAGCCAAGATGAAGCAACTCTCACGATGGAGGGGCTCGTGCACGAGCGCTTGCAGCGACCTTGGCTAGACTGACCGTCATGCCCAGCCTCGAAGAGGTGAACGACGCCCTGTCGAACGTCATCGACCCCGAGCTCGGCCTCGACTTCGTCGAGCTCGGCCTCGTCTACGACATCGAGATCGACGGTGGGAAGGTCGACATCACCTTCACCCTCACGACGCCTGCCTGCCCGATCGGCCCGCAGGTGACCGAGCAGATGATCGAGTTCGTGAGCGAGCTCGAAGACGTCACCGAGGTCAACCCGAAGATGATCTTCACGCCGCCATGGTCGCCGGACCGCATGAGCGAGGACGCGAAGTTCGCACTGGGATTCTGAGCGCGCTCCGCGCCTGATCGCGCGACACTAGGACGTCTCGTCGCCGTTGCGCGACGGTGGACGCTTGCGTGCGCGCTTGCGCATCGACGCTGCTGGGCCGTCCGTGCGCGTGGCCGGTCCGCGCGGCAGCAGCTGCGGACCGTCGCCCGCGGTGCCGCTGACCGCGGCAGCGGTGACTGGAGCACGCGCTGGCTTCGCGGCGCGGCTGGCCGGCCGTCTGCGGCGCTGCGGTCTGTCGGTCGGGGTCGTGGGGCGGGTCGTGGCGGCACCCGCGCCGCCGCCTGCACGCGCACCGATGGCACGCGCCTCCTTCGCTCTCGCGGCGCTTCTGAGCTGCGCGAGGCCGTCCTCGATCCCGTCGGCGATCGCGTCGATGTCCGGCAACGCGTCGTAGTCGCCGAGCAGACCGAAGTCGATCGAGCCGTTGTAGGACATGATCGCGATCGCGAGGCTGTGGCTCTTCGGCAGGAAGGCGATCGGGAACAGGTCGAGCAGCTCGCGGCCGAGGACGTAGAGCGGGAACTGCGGACCCGGAACGTTCGTCACGATCAGGTTGAACAGGCGGGTGGAGAAGGCCATGCGCGACGCCTGCGCGAGGATCGTCGGCGGGGCGAGCTGCTGCACGTCTGCGATCACTCTCGCGCCGACCGCCTGCTTCGACTCCTTGAGCCCGTCCATCGCCTGCTTCACGAGGCGCAGCCGCGCGACGGGATCGCGGATGTAGACGGGCAGCGGCCCGCGCATCAGCACGATCTGATTGCCGAGCTGGTTGCCTGCGTCCGGCGGGCGGATCGAGACAGGCACGAGCGCGCGCAGCTCGAGCCCCTCGGTGCGTACGCCGCGCGAGCGCAGCCAGCGTGCGAGCGCGCCCGAGACGACCGTCAGCACGACGTCGTTGACGGTGCCGCCGAGCACGCTCTTCACGTAGCGGAAGTCCGTCAGCTCGTTGCGCACGACCGCGTAGCGGCGGTGCGGGCCGATGCCGACGTTCAACGGCGTCTCGGGGGCGGGGTTCATCCCCGCCCAGACGACCTCGCCGAGGCCCTCGGCCACGTCCCGCAGCGCGTCGACCGCGGCGGCCGGGTTCGTCGCCGCGACGACCGTCCGCTCGGCGACGTTCAGCGCCGTCTTCGCGAAGCCGGCGATGCCGGCCGCGAGCAGCTCGGTGCTCGTGGGCTCCGGGCGCGGCTGCCACGGCTCCTGCTCCGGCTGAGGCGGCGCCACCGGCAAGAGGTCGAACAGGACGGTCGCGAGGTCCACGCCCGAGACGCCGTCGACGAGCGCATGGTGCGTCTTGAAGATGAGCGCGAAGCGGCCGTCCTCGAGCCCCTCCACGAACCAGCACTCCCACAGCGGCTTCGAGCGGTCGAGCTGCTGCGAGACGATGCGTGCGGCGAGGCGGTGGAGCTGCTGCTCGGTGCCCGGCGCCGGCAGCGCACTGTGCCGCACGTGGTACTCGATGTTGAAGCTCGCGTCGTCGATCCACAGCGGGCGGCCCGTCTCGAACGGCGGATAGGCGAGCTTCTGCCGGTAGCGCGGGACGAGGCGCAGGCGCGAGCGGATGTGCTCGGCGACGGCAGTGAACGGCGGCGGCGGGCCCTCGAACAGCGTGACCGCGCCGATGTGCATGTGGGAGTCCGCATCCTCCTGGTGGAGGAACGAGGCGTCCACGGCGGTCAGTCGATCGAGGTGCTGTTGCGCCATGGCGCGTCTCCCCATGCTTTCGATGGTCTGAGTTCAAGCGTATCCGGCTGGGGCGCGGACGCAACCTCGTTCTGCGCCGTCCCGGCGCGTTCCTGCCAAGCTTGCGACGTGTCCGTGCGCGTGCTCGTCGTGGCGTTGGCTCTGCAGCTCGTCCTCGCCGGCGGGTTCGCGATCTGGGCGGCGAGCGGCTTCCCGCTGCCGTGAGATCGCCCTAGAAGACCCCGATCCGGTTCGGCGGCCAGTAGGTCGCCATCGCGGTGCCGATGATCCACTTCTTCGGCACCGGACCCCAGAAGCGGCTGTCGTCGGACTCGCCGCGGTTGTCGCCCATCAGGAAGTAGCTGCCGTCCGGCACGGTGATCGTGCCCTGGAAGGTGCAGCCCTGGCCGTTGCCGCAGGCGTTCGTGAACGCGTCTGGCTCACGTCTGCCATTGCGGATCACGTGCCCGTCCCGTATCGCGATCTGGTCGCCGCCCACTCCGACGACGCGCTTGATGAACGTCTGGCTCGAGCGGTCCGGCGTCGGCGTCGAGCACGCGCGGCTGCTGCCGAGGCCCTCGGTCGCGACGCCGCAGACGGGCTGCTGCGGGTCGGCGCCCGCGGGCGGATGGAAGACGACGATGTCCCCGATCGACGGGTTCCCGAAGCGCATGCCGATGCGGTTCACGATCACGCGCTGACCGATGTCGAGCGTCGGCTCCATCGAGCCGCTCGGGATGCGGTACGTCTTCACGAGCACGAGCTGGACGACGAACGCGATCAGCAGTGCGGCGGCGACGATGGTGACGATCTCGACGACCGGGTTGCGCTTCTTCTGCGCGTTGCGCGTGTCGGATCTGGGCACAGCAGGACGGTAGACGGTTCGGCACACGGGCGTGCCCGTTCCCGCCGCGCCGGCCGCCTCGCGCCTACACTGTGGCAAGCCGATGGTCCACGCCCCGGAGAAGCTCCTGCTCGCCAAGCCGCGCGGTTACTGCGCCGGCGTCGACCGCGCCGTGCAGACGGTCGAGCGGGCGCTCGACCTCCACGGCGCGCCCGTCTACGTGCGCAAGGAGATCGTCCACAACAAGCATGTCGTCGAGCAGCTGCGCTCGCGCGGTGCGGTCTTCGTCGATCAGGAGACCGAGGTTCCCGAGGGCTCGACCGTCGTCTTCTCCGCGCACGGCGTCGCGCCGAGCGTGCACGCGAACGCGGCGGCTCGCAGCCTCGAGACGATCGACGCGACCTGTCCGCTCGTCACGAAGGTGCACGTCGAGGCGAAGAAGTTCGCTGCCGAGGGCTACACGATCGTGCTCGTCGGCCACGAAGGCCACGAGGAGGTCGAGGGGACGATGGGGGAGGCGCCCGACCACATCGTTCTCATCGAGACGGAGGAGGACGTCGACCGCCTCGAGGTCGAGGATCCGGAGCGCGTCGCGTACATCTCGCAGACGACGCTGTCGGTCGACGAGACGCGCGCGATCATCCTGCGGCTGCGGGAGAAGTTCCCTGCGATCGTCGGGCCCCGCACCGACGACATCTGCTACGCCACGACGAACCGCCAGGCGGCCGTCAAGCAGCTCGCGCAGGCCTGCGACCTGGTGCTTGTGATCGGCTCGCAGAACTCCTCGAACTCGAACCGGCTCGTGGACGTCACGCGCGAGCTCGGCACCGACGCCTACCTGATCGACCACGAGGGCCAGGTCGAGGAGACATGGCTCGAGGGCCGGCGCGTCGTCGGCATCACCTCAGGTGCGAGCGCGCCCGAGGAGCTCGTGCAGCGGCTCGTCGCGTTCTTCCGCGCGCGCGGTACCGAGCAGGTCGAGGAGCTCGAAGTGATCCAGGAGGACGTGCGCTTCATGCTGCCGAAGACGATCCGCCAGTCGCTGGCGGCTCAGAGCGCATGACGACCCGGTCCCGCCGGCCCCGCCGGATCTCCTGAGCACGCTCGTCGTCTCCGACCTCCACCTCGGCTCGCGTGCGGGAGCCGACCTGCTGCGCAGCGCGGAGCTGCTCACGCCGCTGGTCGACGCGTTGCGGGGGATCGAGCGGCTCGTGCTGCTCGGCGACGCGCTCGAGCTGCGCCAAGGGCCGCTGCGCGAGGCGATGGCGGCGGCGCGGCCGTTCTTCGCGGAGGTCGGCGCGGCGCTCGGCGCCGACGGCGAGATCGTGCTCGTGCCCGGCAACCACGACCACGCGCTCGTCTCGCCGTGGCTCGAGCGCCGCCATCGCGACGGCGTGCCGCCACCGCTGGAGCTCGCGGAGACGGCGACGTGGGAGCCGAGCGACGCAGTCGCCGGGCTCGCCGAGGCGGCGGAGCCCGCGCGGCTGACGCTCGCCTATCCGGGCGTGTGGCTGCGCGACGACGTCTACGCGCTGCACGGCCACTACCTCGACCGCCACATCACGGTGCCGACGCTCGAGCGCCTGAGCGCCGGTGCGATGGGCCGCATCGTCGGGCCGCTGCCGGCGACCGTCGCCGTGCCCGACAACTACGAGGCGGCGCTCGCGCCCATCTACGCATGGTCTTACGCGCTCGCCCAACACGCCGACGACGACGCGACCGGCACGCACGGCGTGTCGGTGCGCGCCTGGCGCACGCTCGCCGGCAACGGCCACCGTCCGTTGCGCCGCCGCGCGCTCGCCGCGCTCTTCCCGCTCACCGTCGCGGCGGTGAACCGCGCCGGGCTCGGCCCCGTGCGCGCCGACATCTCCGGTTCTGAGCTGGGGCGCGCCGGCGTGCGCGCGATGGGGGAGGCCGTCGAGCTGCTCGGGATCGATGCCGTGCACGTGCTGTTCGGCCATACCCACCGCGCCGGCCCGCGACCCGCCGATCCGCCGGCCGAGTGGACCACGCCCTCGGGTGTCCGCCTGCACAACACCGGCTGCTGGGTCTACGAGCGCCAGTTCCTCTCCACGACGCCGTATGAGAGCCCCTACTGGCCCGGCAACGCGATCCGCGTCGACGCGACGGGCCCGCCGGTCGCACTGCGCGTGCTCGGCGACCGCGGGCATGCGCAGCTCGAGGCGGCGCAGCGGCAGGTCAGCCGACGGCCGGGGTGAAGCAGATGGCGTGGCACGTCACGCCGTCGCCGAGCTGCAGCTCGAGCACGCCGGCGGTGTGGCGATCGTGCTCGACCAGCGGGTAGGCGCCGGGGTGCTCGACCGCGATCTCGCGGCCGTTGGCCTGCGCGATCCCTCGGCCGGACAGCACGCCCCACACGCCCCCGGCTTCATAGGGGCCGCTGTACGCGCCCGGCTGGTCCTCCGTCTGCGGGGGCAGCGACGCACCCGGCTCGTCCTCGGGTCGGACCGGGGCGAGCAAGTCGCGTTCGACGCCGAGCAGCGCCTGGATCGCCTGCTCCGTCTCCGCATAGCCGCCCTCGCCGATCTGGAAGTCGGCAAGCTGGCTCTCGCCGTCCCACAGGTAGCGGCTTGGCCAGCCCTGGATGCCGTAGGCGTCCCATGTCTCCAGCTCCGCGTCGATCAGGACCGGGTAGTCGATCCCCAGCCGCGCGACCGCCGCGCGCACCGCGTCGCCGTCGCGTGAGGGCTCGAAGCCGGCGCTGTGGATCCCCACCACGCGCAGTCCGTCGGCCGCATAGCGCTCGTACCAGCCCTTCAGGTAGGGAAGCGTGCGCAGCGAGTTGACGCGACAGAAGTCCCAGAACTCGACGAGCACGGGGCGCCCGCGCTGCTGATCCATCCGCAGCGTGGCGACGTTCACCCACTCGGCCTGGCGCGGGAACGGCGGTGCGAGCACGTCGAAGTCGGCGGGGGGGCGCATCGGCTGGCAAGGGTAGCCTTCGGGCCATGCTCGTGCTCGCCCACTTCGGTCACTGGTACGTCTCGATGATCTATGCCGCTCCGGCCCTGCTGCTGGGCGGCGGACTGGCGATCAGCGCGCTGCGCGAGCGCCGCCGGCGAGCGCGCGGAGATCGTCCGCGAGCGCCTCGGGCGTGAGCTCGTCGGTCAGGTAGCCGACGCGCTGGGCGCCCGTCCCGTCGACGACCACCGTCGACGCCGTGTGCTCGTAGCCCGCCCCCTGCGGCTGGATCCCGTACGCGCGCCAGACGGGCGCCAGCTGTGCGCGCGTTCCGGTGAGGTAGCGCATGCGGCCGATGAGGTGCTGCTTGACGAGGAAGCGCTTGACGTGCACGGGCGTGTCGCCCGTCGGGTCGACGCTGATCGCGAGCACGGGAATCGATCCCGCCCGCCCGAGCTCGTCGAGCGCGCCGCGGATCTGCTGCGCGGTCAGCGGGCACGAGTCCTGGCAGGTCGAGTAGAGGAAGGTGACGATCGCCGTCCTGCCGCGGTACTCGCGCATCGTCGCGAGCTTGCCGTCCTGGTCGCGCAGGCTGAAGTCGATCGCGCGCGCCTGCGGCGGGCGGACCGCCCCGTGAAGGCCGGTCGGGCCGGCGGCGTCGACGGTGCCGCTGCCGTCGTCGCCGAGCAGCACGACGGCGGCGAGCCCGACGAGCAGGCAGACGGTCGCGACGACGAGCGTCAGGCGCAGGCGGGCGGGCACGCGAACAGCGTACGACCGCGCGCGTGCTGCGTGCCCTGCGCCGGGATGGGGTGCGCCGCTACGCCTCGACGAGCCCGCGCCGGATCGCGTAACGCACGAGCTCGACGCGGTCGCGCATGCCGAGCTTGCGCAGCACGTTCGCGCGATGCGACTCGACCGTCTTCTCGGAGACGTGCAGCGTCGCCGCGATCTGCGCGTTCGTGTACGCCTCGGCGATCAGCTTCACGACCTGCTGCTCGCGGGCGGTGAGCGGTTCGCCGGGGCCCTGCGCGCCTTCCTCCATCCAGCGGCGGATCAGCGTCCGCTCCGCCGCGTTCGTGAGGAACGGCTCGCCGCGTGCGATCGCGTGCAGCGCACCCACGAGCGCCTGGTCGGCCTCGCGCTTGAGCACGTAGCCGGCGGCGCCGGCCTTCAACGCCTCGAACAGGTAGCGCTCGTCGTCGTGCATCGACAGGATCAGCACGTGTGTGCCGGGCAGGTGCGCGCGGATCTCGCGCGTCGCCTGCAGGCCGGTCATGCGCGGCATGCCGACGTCGAGCACGCACAGGTCCGGTTGGGTCGCGAGGGCCTGCTCGAAGGCGTCGACGCCGTCCTGGGCCTCCGCCACGACCTCCAGGTCGGGCTGGCGCTCGAGCAGCAGTCGGATCCCGCTGCGGACGATCCCGTGGTCGTCGGCGATCAGTGTCCGCATGGCGGCTGGGGGCGGCTGGGCAGGATCTGGATCAGATCGTCAGCTCGACGCGCGTCCCGTTGCCGTCGCCCGACCAGACGGACAGATGTCCGCCCGCCAGCAACGCTCGCTCGCGCATCCCGCCGAGCCCGCTGCCGCCCTCGCGCGGCTCGGAGAAGCCACGCCCGTCGTCGGAGATCCGCAGCACCGTGCGCCCGACGAACGACAGCTCCACCCGCACCCGCTGCGCGGACGCGTGGCGCGCGATGTTCGACAGCCCCTCTTGGGTGACGCGGTAGATCGCGAGCTGCTGCTCGGGCGACAGCCGCGTCGGCGCGCCCTGCGGGTGGAACGTCGCGCGGATGCCGGTCTGCTCGGTGAAGTCGCGCACCTGCGTGTGCAGCGCGGGCATCAGCCCGTGGTCGTCGAGCACGGCAGGCCGCAGGCGCCGCGCGAGCCGCAGCAGCTCCTCCATCGCCTGGGCGGCGAGCTGCTTCGTGTCCCGCAACTCCTCTTGGAGCGCGCGCGGCGCCTCTTGGATCGTCGCCTCCAGCCGCAGCAGGATCGCCGTCAGCGCCTGGTTGACCTCGTCGTGGAGGTCCTGCGCGAGCCGCTGGCGCTCCTGCTCCTGCGCCCGGATCGCGGCCGCGCCGGCGGCGCGACGCTCGGCCTCCAGGCGCGTGCGCAGCTGCTCGACGGCGTCTCGCTCCTGGGCCAGCTCGGCGAGGTGACGGCGCAGCAGCAGGCGCGCGGGCAGCGGAGGAGTGGTCATCGTCGGCACATCGGTCCCTGTCAGGAGATCGGCGCGCACGCGCTCGCGCCGCATCGGGTCTGCACCCCATATCGGCGCCTGAGGCCATTTCCACGACCCCGCGCACCGCTCATCGGACGCGCTATCCTTTCTGAAGTCACGAAAGCCGACCCCCTTTGAGGAGTTTTCCCGAATGAGTCCGTCCGGCGCGGAGCTGCTCCGCCAAGTCAAGAGCCAGATCGAAGAGGTCGACCCCGCGGTGGTCAGTGAGCATCTTGGTACCGGCAACGGCGTGGTCCTCGTCGACGTGCGCGAGGCGGAGGAGTTCGCGGTCGGCCATCTCCCCGGTGCCAAGCACGTGCCGCGCTCTTACCTCGAGACGCGCATCGAGGGCGTCGTCCCCGATCGCGACGCGCGCGTGGTCCTCTACTGCGCGTCCGGCAACCGTTCCGCGTACGGGGCGCGCACGCTCGCGCAAGACCTCGGCTACACGAACGTCGCCTCGATGACCGGCGGCATCGCGCTGTGGAAGGACCGCGGCTACGCGGTCGAGGTGCCCCGCTCGCTCACGGCCGAGCAGCGCGACCGCTACTCGCGCCATCTGCTGATGCCCGAGGTCGGCGTGGAGGGCCAGCTCAAGCTGCTCGACGCGAGAGTCCTGCTGCTCGGCGCGGGCGGCCTCGGCTCGCCGACCGCGCTGTACCTCGCGGCGGCCGGCATCGGCACGCTCGGGATCGTCGACAACGACGTCGTCGACCTCTCCAACCTCCAGCGTCAGGTGATCCACACGACCGATCGCGTCGGCGTGCCGAAGGTCGACTCCGCCGAGGAGACGATCGCAGCGCTCAACCCCGACGTGACGGTCGTGAAGTACCCGGTCCGCATCGACGCCTCGAACATCATGGAGATCGTAGAGGGCTACGACGTGATCGTCGACGGGCTCGACAACTTCCCGACGCGCTACCTGCTCAACGACGCCTCGGTGCGGTTGAAGATCCCGGTCGTCTCGGCCTCGATCCTCGGCTTCGACGGGCAGCTGTCGGTCTTCGCGCCCTACGAGGGGCCGTGCTATCGCTGCCTCTACCCGACGCCGCCGCCGGCCGAGCTTGCGCCCTCCTGCGGCGCGAACGGCGTGCTCGGCGTGCTGCCGGGGACGATGGGGCTGCTGCAGGCGACAGAGGTCGTGAAGCTGGTTCTCGGCGAGGGCGAGCCGTTGATCGGACGTCTGCTGCTGTACGAGGCGCTCGGTGCGACGTTCACGGAGCTGAAGGTGCGCCGCGACCCGGACTGCCCGATCTGCTCGCGCGACCCGGAGTCCATCACCGACGAAGAGATGGGTGTCTTCCCCGACTACGAGGCGTTCTGCGCCGCCGCCGGGTAGGGTCCGCTTCCTATGGCTACCGTGAAGATCCCACCGGTCCTGCGCCCGTCTGTCGGCGGCGAGAAGCAAGTCGCGGCCGACGGTGCGTCGGTCGGCGAGGTGCTGAGCTCGCTCGCCGCCGCGCACCCGCGGACGCAGTCCCAGCTGTTCTCCGCCGAGGGCGAGCTGAACCGCTACGTCAACGTCTACCTCAACGACGAGGACGTGCGCGTACTCGACGGCCTGGAGACCGCTGTCGGCCAGGGCGACACGCTCGTGATCCTTCCGGCGATGGCCGGCGGCGCAGGCCGGATCCGCTAGCTCCCGCGCTCGGCGCCGTCCAGGCGCTCGGCGAGGGCGCGCATGAACGCGGCGGGTGACATGCCGAGGCCGCGCGCGACGCCGACGAGACCTCGCAAGGACGGCACCAGCTCGCCGCGCTCGAGCTGGCCGACGTACTTGCGTCTCAGGCCGCCGTCGAGCCCGACGGCCTCCTGCGAGAGCCCTCGCCGGAGGCGAATCTCCTGCACCATCTCGGCAAGTGCGCGGAGCTCCTCCGTGGCGGGCGGCGGCACGCACGGCACTCTCCTGAGCCGCGCTTCGGTGGTCGACCCCTTGGAAAGGTCATAATGAACCCTACTGAGGTCTGTTTGACCTAGACAAGGGCCTGATGGTCATCTCGCGCGCTCGTGCCAGCGCGCTCGCGCCACCAAGCGAGGAGCGCGATCGAGGAGCGCACTACTCGCTATACTTCCTGAAGCAATGGACGGGGAGCGTCTTCAGAATCGTCCCTGCGGCGGCCGCTACGGCGACATCGTGCAGGCGATCGGCAACACGCCGCTCGTCGAGCTGAAGCGGCTCTCGCCCAAGCCGGGCGTGCGCATCTGGGCCAAGCTCGAGTCGCGCAACCCGACCGGCTCGGTCAAGGACCGGGTCGCGCGCTCGTTGATCGAGGACGCGGAGGAGAAGGGCGCGATCCGCCCCGGCCAGACGATCCTCGAGCCGACCTCCGGCAACACCGGCATCTCGCTCGCGATGATCTGCAGGCGCAAGGGGTATCCGCTCAAGGTCGTGATGCCGGACAACGTCACGCAGGAGCGCACGCAGCTCTTGAAGATGTACGGCGCCGAGATCGTGTACTCCGACGGCTCGAAGGGCTCCAACGGCGCCGTCGAGCTGGCGCTCGAGATGGCTGCCGCCGACTCGTCGTACTACATGCCCTACCAGTACGGGAACCAGGCGAACCCGCTCGCGCACTACAACGGCACGGCGCTGGAGATCCTCGAGGAGCTCGACGAGATCTCCGCCTTCGTCGCCGGCCTCGGCACCGGCGGCACGCTGATGGGCAACGGCAGGCGCTTCAAGGAGGAGCTGGGCGACGCCTGCAAGATCGTCGCGGCGGAGCCGATGCAGGGCGAGCCGGTCCAGGGCCTGCGCTCGCTCGACGACGGCTTCATCCCGCCGATCATCGACCTCTCGTTGCTCGACCGGAAGATCTTCGTCACGAACCGCGACGCGATCCTCTGGACGCGCAAGCTGCTCGACGAGGAGGGGCTGTTCGCGGGCGTCTCGACGGGCGCGATCGCGCGCGTGGCGGTGCGGATCGCGAACGAGCTCGACGAGGGCAACGTCGTCTTCATCGTCGCGGACGACGGCTGGAAGTACCTCTCATCGGGGATCTACACGCTGCCGGTCGACGAGGTCGAGAACCTCGACTCGACTGTGTGGTGGTGATGACCGCCGGGTGATCCGGCGCCCGCTTTCGTGCGAAGATTCGATCACGGCGCTACCATGCGCACAGGGAGCCGGGAACGGTATGTCCGTCGGGCCCCGCCCCGGCCGCCTTCGAGCAAGGAGCAGTACACATGTTCTCGCAGATCGGACCGATGGAGATCGTCCTGGTCCTGGTCATCGCTCTCGTGGTCCTGGGACCGAAGCGCCTGCCGGAGGCCGGTCGCTCGATCGGCAAGGGCATGCGCGAGTTCAAGGACTCGATCTCCGGCGTCACCCAGGACGAGGATCAGACCGAGCTGACCGCCAAGCGCGAGCGCGAGGCCGCCTAGCTCCGACAGGCTCGTGTCGGCCGCGGAGCGCGGCCGCCTGCTGGTAGCCTCGCGGGCGAGATGCGCATCGCCCGCGAGCTGTACGACCGGATCATCGCCCATGCTCGCGCCGAGGCGCCGAACGAGTGCTGCGGGGTCGTCGCCACCGACGACGGTCGTGCGCTCGACGTCTTTCCCGCGGCGAACAAGTTCGCGAGCCCGCTGCGCTTCGAGATCGACGAGCGCGACCTCATCAAGATCTGGAGAGCGATCGACGAGCGCGACCTCGAGCTCGGCGCGATCTACCACTCGCACACGCGCACCGCTCCCGAGCCGTCACAGACGGACATCAACGGGGCCGCGCAGTGGCCTGACGCGCTGTGGGTGATCGTCGGTCTCGCCGACGGCGAGCCGGACGTCCGAACCTGGTCGATCGTCGACGGGCAGGTTTCGCAGGTGGAGTTGGTCGTGGAGTAGGCATGGCCACGCCTGCCCACCCTCCGGCCGGTCCGCTCGTCTGCCCGAGCTGTGCCGAGTCCTTCGGGAGCCACGAGCGGTTCTGTCCGCGCTGCGGTGTCCCGCTCGTGCGGGCTGACGCGGCGGGCGAGCAGGCGAAACCGAGCGCTCGCCAGCAGCATGCACGCAAGATCAAGCCGCAGTACGCCGAGGGCGAGCTCGTGCGCGTCGCGCGGGCCCATCACCAGGCCGAGGCGGAGTTGATCCAGGGCCTGCTGCTGGAGGAGGGGATCCCCAGCATGACGCGGCGCAGCGGCGGCTTCGACGTGCCGGACTTCCTCGCGGCCGGTCCGCGGGACGTGCTCGTGCCGAGCTCCGGCGCGGACGCGGCGCGCGACCTGCTGCAGCCGCAGCCTTCAGGCAGAGGCGATGCGGGCGAGGTGTGAGCGCCAGGCGCCCTCGGTGTGCACGAGCGAGCGCCCCGAGAAGGCCTCGCGCAGCGCCGTCTCGGGGCCGGCGGGGTTGAGGTAGCAGGCGAGTCGCATCGCCGCCTCGGGCCCCTCCTCTCGTGCGAGCAGGTCGATCAGCGTCGGGCCCAGCAGCGCGGCGTCGCGCAGGCGCGGCGGGAAGGCCGGCCGCTCGCCCTCGCGCAGGCGGCGCGCGATCGCCGGCCGGGCATGCTCGACCTGTCCCGCGAAGTATCGCGCGGTGCCCTCGACGAGCCAGGCCCAGCGCAGGCGCTGGAGCAGGCGCCCGGGCGTGGCGGGTGGCGGCAGGCGGCGGTTGTTGAGGCCGACGACGAGGCGCGCATACAGCACGTCAGGCGCGCGCTCGAGCATCTCGCGCGAGCCCGGCACGGCGGAGGCGCGGGCGCGCAGGGCGTGTGGGGCGAGCACGTGGATCGTGTGCGCGCCGCCGGTCGAGCCGACGACGTAGCGGCGCGCGGCGGGAGCGGTGAGCAGGCGCTCGAGCGGCACGAGCGGATGCGCGAGGTCGAGCACGAGCGCAGTGCGGTGGAAGACCACCGTCACGTCCGCGACGGTGCTCGGAAAGACGATCTCGAGGCGTTCGCGCGTCGCCTCGAGCGAATCGAGCGCGCGCGCGACGTCGTCGGTGTCAGCGGACTCGTGGCGCGCGCGGAACGATTGCGTGACGGTTTCGACCCAGGCCATCGTCAGGGGCTCCTCCGCGGGGCATCCCGCCCCGCGGCACGGCTTCGACGACTAGTGTCTTGAGTCGGAAGTTCGTGAGCGGTTTCTCGAGTGGATCGCCGTTCGTGCGGTCGGGCGACGACGCAGCCTGTGCCGGTGGCACAGGCAAGTCGGCGACCGGCCTCACGGGCGGCGATCCACGCCGAGAAACCGCCACCGAACTAAGGACTCACGACACTAGACCAGTGCGGGCGTCTTGCCGGCGACGATCGCCGCGATTTCCTCGGAGGCGCGCCCGAACTCGTCGTCGGACAGCACCGGAGTGCCCTCGAACGGGAGGTCGCGCGTGATCTCCAGCCACGAGCGGCAGCCGCCGAACTCGTCGCGCACCTTCACGGTGACGGGGCGCGGGATGCGGTAGGTGCGCAGCAGCACGACGTGCAGCGGATGACGGCGCTTCCACGCGAGGCGCTTCTCCGCGTAGTCGGTCGTCCACACGTAGAACGGCGACAGTGCGTCGACGGACCGGCGGTCGGTGATCGTCCAGTGGTCCGCGACCTCGGCCCACGCGCGGATGCGCACGCGGTCAGGCTGCGGGATGTCGCCATCGCGTGTCAACGCGTGCATCGGCGGGTCGCCCTCGGGCCAGACGCCCTCCTCGAGCGCACGCAGCAGCTCGGGCTGATGCGACTCGCGCACGAGATCCTCGCGCTGGTGGTCGAAGGTGGGGTACAGGAAGAAGCGCTCGTGCTCGAGCGCGAAATGCTTGTCAGGCTCGCGGATGCCGCCCTTGCGCAGCGTGATCAGTTGCTCGCCTTCGGCGAGCGCACGTACGGTGACGGCCCATTCTTTGAAAGCAATCGGCATGAAGTTCCAGGAGGGGAGAAGGTGCCTATTAACCGTGTGCCCGCGGGAGTTCAACTGGCCCCGCGCACGGGACGACCATTCTAGGCGAAACCCTAGGATTTCCATAATTTCCCTGCTATTTGCGACTATTTGGCCGCGTGCGGTGACGGGTTCCGCTAGCCTTGCCCGCCGCCGCCGGGCGTCTCGATGCGCAGGCGCTGGCCTTGCTCCAGCTGCCCGCGCGCCTTCGCGGGCAGCGGCCGCCCGTCGAGGAGGTTGCGACCACAGGCGCCCGGATCGCCGCCGCCGGCGCCGGGCGGCGCATGGCGCCGGCGCTCCGTCAGCAGCGAGAAGGTCATCGGCGCGAGCGCCTCGTACTCGCGCACGACGCCGTCACCGCCGTGCCAGCGGCCGGCGCCGCCGGATCCGCGCCGCAGCGCGTACTCCGTCACTCGCAGCGGGAACTCCAGCTCGAGCGCCTCGATCGGCGTGTTGAGCGTGTTGCTCATCGCGACGTGCACGCCGCTCGGCCCGTCCGCGCCGGGGCATGCGCCCTGACCGCCGCCGAGCGTCTCGTAGTAGGTGAAGGTTTCGTCGCCGAGCGTGACGTTGTTCATCGTTCCCTGGCCGAGCGCACGTCCGAACGCGGCGAGCACGAGATCCGCCACACGCGAGGAGGTCTCGACGTTGCCGGCGACGACGGCGGCCGGCGGCCGCGCGTTGAGCAGTGAGCCCTCCGGCGCCAGCACCTCGATCGGCCGATACGTGCCGGCGCATGGCGGGATGTCCGGGTCGGTCAGCACGCGAACGGCGAAGTAGCAGGCCGAACGGGTGACGGCGAGCGGGCAGTTGAGGTTGCCGTCGTGCTGGGCTGCGCTGCCTGCGAAGTCGAGCACGATCCGCTCGCGGTCGACCGTCGCGGCGAGCCGCAGCTCGATGTCGCCGTCGGCGCCCTCGAGCACGTCGCGCGCCGTGCGGACGCCGTCGGGCAGCGCTGCGATGCAGGCGCGCGTGCGCCGCTCGGCGTAGTCGAGCACCTCCGCCATCGCCGCGCGCAGCGTCGCAAGGCCGGCTCGCGCCGCGAGCTGCTCGAACCGTCGCCCGCCGGCACGGTTCGCCGCGAGCTGCGCGCGCAGGTCGGCGCGGCGCTGGGCGGGCTGGCGCATCTGCGCTGCGAGCCGGTCGATCGCGGCCTCGTCGAGCGGCTGCGGCGAGATCACGACGCCCTCTTCGGCGAGCGTGCGGCTGTCGGCGGGCATCGAGCCGGGCGTCGGACCGCCGACGTCGGCGTGGTGGGCGCGGCAGGCGGCGAAGCCGAGCAGCTCTCCGTCGGCGAAGACCGGCGTGACGACGGTGATGTCCGGCAGGTGGGTGCCACCGGCGTACGGGTCGTTCAGCACCCACGCGCGGCCCGGTCGATGCGCCTCGTCGCGCACGGCCGCGACGGCCGCCGGCATCGCACCGAGGTGGACCGGGATGTGCTCGGCCTGCATGACCATCTCGCCGGTGGCGTCGAACAGCGCGGTCGAGGCGTCGCGGCGCTCCTTGATGTTCGCCGAGTGCGCCGCGCGCACGAGCACGGCGCCCATCTCGTCGCAGGTCGCCCGCAGTGCGCCGAGGATCACCTGCAGCTGGATCGGATCGACGCTCACGTCCCCACCTCGCGCGTCGCGCGCCGCACGTCGATTGCGCCGTCGGCGAGGACCGTGCCGTGCCAGCCCTCCGGGATCACGAGCGTCGACTCCGGCAGGGGGACGACCGCGGGGCCTGCGATCGTCGAATCGGTCCCCGCTGGACTCGGGGCGTCGGCCCCCAGCGACGCGCCCGCCGCGACCAGCGCGCGCGTCGTGGCGCTCACGCGCACGGTCACGAGCTCGAGCTGCTGCTCGGGGTCGCGATAGCCGTAGCGCTCCTGGTGCGCGGCGTCGAACGCCTCGCGCAGCTCGACGGGCGTGGCGGCGGGGGAGTCGGGCGGCGCTGGGATCGCCAGCTCGAACGCCTGGCCGCGGTAGCGCAGCTCGTACGTCGCGACGATCGCAGCGTCGGGCTCGCCGAGCGCTGCGCACGCGGCCGCTGCCAGCTCGGCGACGTCGGCGGCGATCACATCGGCGGTCAGCGTCGCACCGGAGCGCAGCACGCTGCGCTGCGCGTCGCGGCGGCGCGGCGCGACGACCAGCCCGAGCGCCGCGAGCACGCCGGAGGCGTGCGGCGCGATCACGCGCTCGATCCCCAGCTCCTCGGCGATCGCGACCGCGTGCAGCGGACCGGCGCCGCCGAACGCGATCAGCGCATGGTCGCGCGGGTCGATCCCGCGCTCGACCGTCACGACGCGCAGCGCGCGCGTCATCTCGGCGTTCGCGACGCGCACGATCCCCTCGGCGCAGACGAGCGGGTCAAGCTCGAACTGCTCTGCGAGCGCCGCGACCGCGCGCTCGGCGGGAGCACGATCGAGCGCGACCCCACCGGCGAGGGGCACGTCGTCCGGGAGGTTTCCCAGCAGCAGATTCGCGTCGGTGACGGTCGGCTCCGTGCCACCGCGGCCGTAGCAGGCGGGTCCCGGCACGGCGCCCGCCGAGCGCGGGCCGACGCGCAGGGCGCCGCCTGCGTCGCGCCAGGCGACCGATCCGCCGCCTGCGCCGACCGTGTGGACGTCGAGCGCCGGCAGCGCGATCGGGCGGCCCCCGATCTCACTCGCGCTCGCCTCGACCGCGGCACCGTCGTGGACGACGCATACGTCGCACGACGTTCCGCCCATGTCGAGGCACAACGCGCGCTCGACGCCGGCGGTGCGCGCGACGAACGCGGCGCCGGCGGCCCCGCCGGCGGGACCCGACAGCACCGTCCAGGCGGCATGCTCGGCCGCGCTCGCAAGCTCGACGAGCCCGCCGTTGGACTGCATGATCGCCGGCTCCGGCAGCCCCGCCGCGCGCGTCCGCTCGGCGAGCTTGCGCAGGTAGCCGCGCAGCAGCGGCGAGAGCGCCGCGTCGACCTCGGTCGTCGCGGCGCGCTCGTACTCGCGGAAGGTGCCGACGACCTCGTGCGAGAGCGACACGTGCACGCCCGGCAGCACCGTCGCGAGCGCGTCGCGCACGGCCCGTTCGTGCTGCGGATGACGATAGGCGTGCAGCAGCACGACGGCCACCGCCTCCGGTGCAGCGACGGCGACCTCGGCGGCCAGCGTGCCTGCCGCGTTGGCGTCCAGCGGTCGCAGCGGTCCCTCCGGCGTCATCCGCTCCGGCGCCCCGAAGCGCAGCTCTGGTGGGACGAGCGGGGCGGGGCCAGCGACGCACAGGCGATAGAGCTCGGCACGCGCCTGGCGCCCGAGCTCGACGACGTCCGTGAACCCCTCCGTGGCGACGAGTGCCGTGCGCGCAGCGCGGCCCTCCAGCAGCGCGTTCGTGGCGACGGTCATGCCGTGCGCGAACGAAGTCACGCCGTGTGCCCCGCGTCCGGCGCGCGCGAGCGCCGTCTCGATCGCGGCCATCACCCCGAGTGACTGGTCCTCGGGCGTCGTCGGCGCCTTCGCCGTGACAAGCAGCCCGTCGCCGAGCAGGACGGCGTCGGTGAACGTCCCGCCGACGTCGACCCCGAGCAGCATGTCTCGGCAAACGTACCTAGCGGATGCAGGTCGTGTCTGGCCAGGACGCAGGAAGCGTGGCCTGCTTCGCAGGCGAGCGACCGGGGCACCGCCGGGAAAGCCGGTGGTCGCCGCCAGACGCGGGCTGCGCCGCTAGGCTGCGGCGAGGGCGGCCTCCTCGGCCAGTTCCTCGGTCTCGGCGAGGTGCTGATGCGACGGGCAGTAGCCGTTGTGCGGCAGCGGCATGCGCTGGCACGGCGTGCCCTTGCGCGTCGTCGCGCGGCACTGGAGCGGATTGCCCGCGAGGTCGTAGCCGGTCATCGGCTGGCGGGCGAGGAACTCGTCGGCGCATGCGATGTAGCGCTCGATCACGCGATATATCCGGGCCTGCGAGGACATGGGGAAGTACGGCCGGATGTCGTTGAAGAGCGTGCGCGCCGGACGCGCGAAGTAGTGCCTGTCGGTGGCGAGACGCTCGATCGCGCCCTCGCACGCCCGCAGGACGCGCTCGTGGTTCGTGACGCCCGTGACGCTGCCTGGGCTGTCTTCGACGATCTCATTCGCAAGCTCGCGATAGATCGCCCGACTGAAGCGGTACATGACGGCTCTGCCTCTCCTTCGCTGTCCCCGTGCCGGGCTCCCCGCT
This sequence comes from Conexibacter sp., assembly GCA_035654055.1. GTDB lineage: Bacteria > Actinomycetota > Thermoleophilia > Solirubrobacterales > Solirubrobacteraceae > Conexibacter. Next base: position 7,750 of record DASRXW010000108.1, on the reverse strand, counting down.
GGCGGCCGCAGTATCTCGCTGAGTTGTGAAGCTCAGGCCTCTGGACTATTAACCACGCGTTAAGTTGAAACGTTTACGTTCGTTTGTCAGAGCGCTGACGAACGACGCCGTTCGTCTGTCGCCGTGATGGGCGATCAGGCCCAGTGCTCGAGCACGGGCGCGTCGGAGACGCGCACGACCGTGTGGTGCTCGTCGAGCGCGGCGTCACGCTGCGGGAAGTCGCGCCGCAGGTGCGCGCCGCGGCTCTCCTCGCGCGCGAGTGCGCAGGCGCCGACGAGTCGCACGAGCGGATGGGGGTCGTCGAGCAGGACGCGCAGCCCGTCCGCGTCGCGCTCGATCCCGGCGTGCTGCCAGAGCGCCTCCCGGCTCGCGGGCGACAGCTCGGGACGCGGCAGCCCGGGGCCGGGCTCCGGGCTGCCGACCGGCAGAGGCTCGGCGAGCGCCGCCAGCCCCGCCCGGCGACCGAACACGAAGCACTCGCTGAGCGAGTTCGAGGCGAGGCGGTTCGCGCCGTGCAGGCCGGTGCAGGCGCACTCGCCGACCGCGTAGAGCCCGGGGATCGACGCGCGCCCTTCGAGGTCGGTCGCGATCCCACCCATCGTGTAATGAGCGGCCGGGGCCACCGGCACGAGCTCGCGCACCGGGTCGATCCCGCTGCGGCGCAGGACGGCGACGACGTTCGGGAACAGCGCCGGGTCGACGGCGCGCATGTCGAGCCCGACCGAGGCCGCGCCGGTGTCTCGCATGCGGCGTGCGACGGCGAGCGCGACCTCGTCGCGCGGAGCCAGCTCATCGACGAAGCGCTCGCCTGCGGCGTCGACCAGCAGGGCACCCTCGCCGCGCACGGCCTCGGTCACGAGGAAGCCGTCGGCGCCGTTTGCGCCGGCGACCGCCGTCGGATGGAACTGCATCATCTCGAGGTCGGCGAGCGCCGCCCCGGCGGCGTGGGCGAGGATCATCCCCGCACCGACCGCGCCGGCGGGGTTGGTCGTGCGCGACCACAGTGCCGCCGCGCCGCCGGTCGCGAGCACGACGGCGCGCGCCGAGACGGTCCGTCCGTCGTGCAGCCGCACCCCGTCGCAACGCCCCGCCGTCGTCGGCAGCCCGACGGCGCGGCAGTCCTCGAGCACGTCGATGCGTGGATGCTCGGCGACGAGCGCCGACAGCTGACGCGTGACGCGCCGGCCGGTCGACGCTCCGCCGGCGTGCACGATGCGGCGCACCGAGTGACCGCCCTCGAGGCCGAGGGACAGCCGCCCGCGCCGGTCGGCGTCGAAGTGCACGCCCAGGCGTTCGAGATCGCGCACGCCCGCGGGAGCCTCGCTCGTGAGGATCTCCGCGGCGCTGCGCCGCACCGTGCCACGCCCCGCTCTCAGCGTGTCCTCCAGGTGCTGCTCACGTGTGTCGTCGACGGCCAGTGCCGCGGCGAGGCCGCCCTGTGCCCAGTAGCTGGCCGACTGGGCCAGCGGGGTCGCAGAGACGAGTGCGACGCGCCCGCCGGCCTCGGCGGCCGTGAGAGCCGCGTACAGCCCGGCGGCGCCGGCGCCGACGACGGCGACGTCGGCCTCGATCGTTGCGGAGGACGCCATGGGGGCCAGTACCGTACTCGCATGGCGCGGCCCGTCTACCTGTCCCATCCGGCCTCGCTCGCGCATGACACGGGGGCGCATCCGGAGCGCGCGGCGCGCATCACGGCGATCGAGTCCGAGCTCGCGCGCCACGACTGGCTGGGGATGGAGCGCATGGAGGCGCCGCGCGTGGAGGCCGCGACGCTGACCGCGGTCCACCCGGCGCGCTACGTGCGCGAGATCGAGGAGCTGTGCTGCTCGGCCCCACCCACCCGCGGATCGATCGACGCCGACACCTTCGTCGTCGAGGCCTCCTTCGAGGCCGCGCTGCGCGCGGCCGGCGGCGCGGTGCGGCTCGTCGACCTGCTGCTGTCCGGCGCGGCTCCGAGTGGCTTCAGCGCCCTGCGCCCGCCCGGCCACCACGCCGAGCCTTCGAGAGCGATGGGCTTCTGCCTGTTCGACAACGTCGCCGTCGCGGCGCAGCACGCGCTCGACGCGCACGGGCTCGAGCGGGTGCTGGTGCTCGACTGGGACGTCCACCACGGCAACGGCACGAACGCGGCCTTCCACGCGACGTCCGCCGTGCTGTTCGTCTCGCTGCACGAGTGGCCGCTCTACCCGGGAACGGGGCCGGCGAGCGACGTCGGCAGCGGCGCCGGCACCGGCTGCACGGTCAACCTCCCGATCGCCGCGGGCGCGGGCGATGCGCTCTACGCCTCGCTGCTCGAGCACGTCGTCGTGCCGCTCGCGCGCGCCTATCGGCCGCAGCTCGTGCTGATCTCGGCCGGCTTCGACGCCCATCGCGACGACCCGCTCGCCGACATGGAGCTGACGGAGAGCGGCTTCGCCGCGCTCACCGGCACTGTGCGCCGGCTGACGGCCGAGCTGGAGGTGCCCGTCGGCGCGGTGCTCGAGGGCGGCTACGACCTGCGCGCGCTCGCGGCCTCGACGGCGGCGATGCTGCGTGTGCTGACGGCGGTGGAACCGCCCGCTGCGGTGGACGTGCCGGTCGCGCCGGAGGCGGCGGCCGCGGTGGCCCGGCTCACCGAGCACTGGCCGGCGCTCGCGGCAGCTTGAGCGCACGCCTACTTCGCGTTCGCGGGCAGCCTGATCCCCGCGCCGGGGGTCGTGAGCGTTCTCTGCGTGGCGCCGCCCGACGGTGCGGCGGAGGATGTGGTCGTGCCAGGCTGCGTCGTCGTCGCGGTCGTCGGCGTCGTGGTCCCGGGTGTCGTCGCTGCGGGCCTCGTGGTCGTGGGGACGGTCGTCTGCGGTGCGGGGGCGGTGGGGGCGGTCGCGGCCGGAGGCATGGTGGCGGGGGCGGTGGCGGCGGGCACGGTCACCGTCGCCGGCGCCGGCGTCGACTGCGGCTTGTCCAGCAGCGTGACGAGCGCGACGGCGATGCCCGCCGCGAGCAGCGCGAGCGCCACGCACGTGAGGATCACCGGCACGCGCCAGCTCGGCGGAGGATGGATCCGCGTGCGGGCCGCCAGGCCGCACTCGAGGCACCAGCCCTGGTCGTCGCGCAGCGTGTTGCCGCAGCGCGGGCAGAGGAACGTGCCTGGCGTCGTCGGCGACGGGCGGACCGCACTCACTGCGCTGGCCCGCCGCCGCTCGCCTCGGGCGAGCCCGCCGGCGGTGCCGGAGCGGCGGCTGGGGCCGGAGGCGTCGCAGGCGGTTGTGGCGCGGCGGGCGCGGCCGGGACCGGCTGCGCGACCGGCGCATGGGCGAGCGGGACCTGGGCGGGCCCCTGGACGGCGCCGCCGAGCGCCGCGCCGCAATTCGCGCAGAAGCGGTCGGCGCTGCCGAAGACGGCGAAGCAGCGCGGGCACGTGCCGCCGATCCCCGGCTCGCGCACGTCGCGCAGGTCGCGGCGCTCGTCGAGCGCCAGCTCGAGCGCTCGCAGCTCGTCGTCGCATGCGCGGATCTGGTCGACCTTCTGCGCCACGAGGTCGTCGCGCTTGCGTTCGAAGCGGCGCAGGTCGAACACGAGCCCGCCAAGGTCGCGCACCTGCAGGTCGCGCAGCCGGCGCAGGTAGCGCAGGCGCCGGCGCATGCGTCCGCGCGCGCGGAATCCGGGGCGTCGGGGGGCGGCCTCGGTTGGCACGGGGTCGCCGGTGGGTGTGGCAGCAGCGGCGGCGACGTCGGCAGCGGCCGGCGCTGGCTGCGGAACGGGCGCCGGCGTCGGGGCGCCCACAGCTGGCGGCGGGACGCTCTGCTGGAGCGTGGTCGGCTGCTCGACCGATGCGGCGGCGGGTCGGACGACGGTCGGCTGGTCGCTGCTCGGCGCGGGCGCCACGACGTCGATCCGCCCGGTCGGTGCGTCGACCGTGGGGGGTGGCTCGGGCGCGGCGTCCGCTCCTGCCCGCTCACCGGCGGTTTCCGATCTGACCGGCTCGTCGGAGCGGTCCGCCTGCCGGCGCGCGATGCGTTGGAACATGCCACTCATCGGTCGAGGGACGCCGCGTTCCCTGCACGGGCGGCGCCTCGGCGGCGAGTATAGCGACGGGTCCGGCCCGTCCCGCCGCTTTCCGCCGCGATGGCGCGCCACGCGACGACGACGCGCTCGGCCATGCGCTCGGCTGAGAAGAGGTCGGCCCGCACACGACCCGCGACCCGTGGATCGAGGGCGGTGAGGTGGGGTGCGAGCGCTCTCCGCCATGCGTCGGCGTCGAACGGACCGCAGTGCGCGCCGGAGATCCCGGCGAGCGCGAGCGGTGCGACCCCGACCGGCGTCGCGAGCACCGGCACGTCGCACGCGAGCGCCTCGAGCACTGCGAGCCCGAAGCCCTCGCGCTCGGACGGGACGAGCACGGCGTTCGCCGCGTTGACCCAGGTCGGCACCTCGTCGGGATGGACGTCGCCGAGCGTCAGCAGCGGAACGTCGCCGGCGACCTCGCGCGCGCGCTCGAAGCGCTTCTCCGCACGCGCCGGATCGGCGGGGAACAGCAGGCAGGGAGCGTCCGGGTCGAGCCCGAGCTGCGCACGTGCCGCGGGGCGCGGCGACGGGCGGAAGCGATCCAGGTCGACCCCGCAGGGCAGCACGGCGACCCGCCGCCGCGTGCCGGCGTCCGCGATCCGCTCGCGCGCCAGCGAGGCCGAGACCGTCGCCGCCAGCGCGACGAATCGCATCGCGGCGCGGCTGAGCGGGCCGGAGCGCGGGTGTGCGAGGTCGGTGCCGTGGAACGTCACGACGTGGGGGGCGCCGCGCAGCGCGAGCGCAGGCCATGCGGTCAGGCCGAAGTGCGCGTGGACGATGTCGAAGCGCTCGCCCCCGTAGCGGCGGCGCAGGTCGCGCGCGGCGCGCGGATACGAGCGCAGACCGGGCGGGAACGCGAACAGCTCTACCTCGACGCCGTCGATCCGCCGCAGCGCCGCGACCTGGTCGTGCACGAAGCGCCCGAGCGCCGGCCGTGCCGGCGTGGGGTGCATGTTCGTGACGACGAGCGCACGCATCGGCTGCGCCAGCGTACTTGTGCGGGTGGTTTGTCGCAGATGCGTCTAGCGCTTGCACAGGGCTCGCTCCAAGACTCGTGGCCTGTATCTGGCAACGAGAGGGAGGACACGTGATCTACCGTCTGATGGGTTGGCTCCACATGCGCGTCGTCGCGGTGTGGGACGGCGAGCGCGGACAGGGAACCGTCGAGTACGTCGCCCTGATCCTGCTCGTCGCAGCGCTGCTCGCCGGCGTCGTCGCCGCCACGAAGGGCACGAAGTTCGGCACCGGCGGCATCGCCGAGACGATCGTCGACCAGATCAGATCCGCGCTGAAGAACCTGAAGTAGCGTCGGCATCCGCGGCGCGGTCGAGCGCCGTGCCGCGGACCGCTTCCGGGGGGCGGCTCTGACACCATGTCGCGCATGTCCGCGACAGACCGCGAGCGCCCGATCGCCGTCTTCGACTCGGGCGTCGGCGGGCTCACCGTCCTGCACGAGCTGCTCGTCGCCCTGCCCGGCGAGGACTTCGTCTATCTCGGCGACACGGCGCGCTTCCCCTACGGCGACAAGACACAGGAGCAGCTGCGCGCGTTCGCGCTCGAGATCGCCGAGCATCTGCTCGCGGCGGACGCGAAGCTGCTCGTCGTCGCTTGCGGCTCCGCGACGGCGGCGGCGCTGCCGCTGCTGGAGGAGCGGCTCGCAGGCAGCGGCGTCGACGCGCTCGGCGTGATCGAGCCGGCGGCCGAGCTCGCCGTCGAGGCGACGTGCAGCGGTCGCATCGGGCTGCTCGCGACGCCCGCCACGGTCGCGAGCGGGGCATTCGCGGCGGCGGTCGCGGCCGGTGCCCCGCAGGCACGGCTCGAGAGCGTCCCGTGCCCGGACCTCGCGCCGATCATCCAGAGCGGCTTCCCGTTCGACGAGCGCGTCGTCGAGACCGTGCGGCGCTACACGACGCCGCTGCGCGCGGCGGACGTCGACACGGTGATCCTCGGCTCGACGCATTACCCGCTCGTCGCGCCGATGCTCCAGCGGATGCTCGGGCGCGGCGTGCGCCTTGTGACCTCTGGCCAGGGTGTCGCCCGAGCGGTCGAGCAGGCGCTGGAGGCGCGTGACCTGTTGAGCCGGCGGACCGTGGAGGGCGAGTACCGCTTCCACACCACCGGCGACGTCGAGGCGTTCCGGATGCTCGGGACGCGCTTCCTGCAGATGCCGCTCGGCGAGGTCGAGCGGGTCGTCCTGACCCCCGTGGAGGTGCCGGTGTGACGAGCGGTGCGACGAGCCTGGAGCGCAGCTACGGCCGAACCCCTGGCGAGCTGCGCCCCGTCGAGATCGAGCCCGGCTTCGTGCGGAGCGCTACTGGCTCCGCGCTGATCGCGATGGGCGAGACGCGCGTGATCTGCACCGCCTCGGTCGAGGAGGGCGTCCCGCGCTGGATGGCCGGCGGCGGGAGAGGATGGGTGACGGCCGAGTACGGGATGCTGCCCGCCTCGACCGGGCAGCGGAAGGCGCGTGACGTGACGAAGGGTCGCGCCGACGGCCGCACCGTCGAGATCCAGCGGCTGATCGGCCGCTCGCTGCGCGGGGTCGTGGACTTCGCGGCGCTCGGCGAGCGCACGATCTACATCGACTGCGACGTCCTGCAGGCCGACGGCGGCACGCGCTGCGCCTCGATCACCGGCGGCATGGTCGCGCTGCGGCTCGCGTGCGAGCGGCTCGTGGCCGAGGGCAAGCTGGAGCGGGTGCCGTTGACCGGCGCCCTCGCAGCGGTGTCGGCGGGGATCGTCGGCGGGGTGCCGCTGCTCGACCTCGACTACTCCGAGGACTCGACCGCCGAGGTCGACGCGAATGTCGTGATGACCGCGGACGGTGGCCTTGTCGAGGTGCAGGCGACGGCTGAGCGCACACCGCTCTCGCGCACCCACCTCGACGAGCTGCTCGCGCTCGCGGCCGACGGGATCGACCAGCTGCGCGACTTCCAGAACGCCGCGGTGGTCGCCGCCAGCTGATGGCGCGGCTGCTGCTGGCGACGCGCAACGCCCACAAGCTGCGCGAGTTCGCCCGGCTGGCGGTGGGGTACGCGATCGACCCGCTGCCCGACGACGTCGAGCTGCCACCCGAGGACGGCGCGACGTTCGCCGAGAACGCGCTCGGCAAGGCGCGTGCGGCCGCGGCCGCGAGCGGGCGCGCGGCGATCGCCGACGACTCCGGGATCGAGGCGGCCGCGCTCGACGGTCGTCCCGGGATCTGCTCGGCGCGTTTCGCAGGGGAGGGCGCGAGCGACGGCGAGAACCTCGCGAAGCTGCTGCGCGAAGCGCCCGCCGGCAGTCCACTCGCTTACGTCTGCGCGCTCGCGTGGGTCGATCCCACGAGCGGCGCCGAGCGCGTCTTCGAGGAGCGCTGCACCGGCACGCTCGCAGCCGAGCCGCGCGGCGAGCGCGGTTTCGGCTACGACCCGGCGTTCCTGCCCGACGACGGCGTCCCGGACCGCACGATGGCCGAGCTGAGCGACGCCGAGAAGGATGCGATCAGCCACCGCGGTCGTGCCGTGCGCGCGCTGCTCGCCTGGCTGTCGGAGTGACGGTGGGCGCCGCCGCGCTCCACGAGCCGGACACGCCACGCAAGCGGCGCGCGGCCGCACTGTCGATCGCCTCGAACCTCGCGCTGATCCTGCTGAAGCTCGTCGCCGGTGCGGTGACGGGCTCGGTCGCAATCATCACCGAGGCGGTCCATTCGGCGATCGACCTGATC
>DASRXW010000107.1:0-27542 GCA_035654055.1 Conexibacter sp. | reverse complement strand
GGCGGTTTCTCGGCGCCTCGCCGCCCGTGAGGCCAGTCGCCGATTTGCCTGTGCCACCGGCACAGGCTGCATCGTCGCCCGACCTCACGAACGACGATCCACTCGAGAAACCGCTCACGAACTTCCGACTCACGACACTAGCTCGCGGGCGCGGCGCCCGGTCCGGGGGTGCTCGGCGTGGAGGTGGAACCCTCGACGATCACTCGGCCGAGCTCGTCTGTCTCGATCGTGCGGACCGGACCGGTGTAGCGGTGCTTCGCCGAAACCTGCCACCAGACGGCGACGATCAGCCCGACGAGGATCACGAGCGGCGTGTAGTTCAGCGCCGTCGCATCGAAGTTGCCGTTCCACGGGACGGCCGCGGACGTGAACGGCAGATCGAGCGCGACCACGGTCACGACGACGAAGGCGACCGCGCCGGTGTTGATCCAGCGGTGGTGGCGCCCGAGGTTCCACGGACCGACCTGGAAGTTCGCGCCGTGCCGCATCCGCAGGTAGACGGGGATGATGTAGGCGAGGTAGAGGCCGACCGTGCAGATCCCGGTCAACGCGAAGAAGGCGAACGGGAAGCCCGCCTTGTTGCCCCAAAGCGCCGGGATCGCGACGAGCAGCGAGAGCAGCGTCACGCCGAGCACCGCGTAGCTCGGGACGCGATGGTGGTTCAGACGCCGGAACAGCGGCCAGCCCGGCATGCCGCGGTCGCGCGAGAACGCGTACCACGTGCGCGAGGCGCTGGTCAGCCCGGCCATCCCGCAGAACAGCTGGCCGACCGTCGCGATCAGGATGACCGCCTTCGCCGCCGCGGAGCTGAGCGCGCTCTCGAAGATCGGGATCGCCCCGCCGCCGCCCGCGTTGATGGCTCTCACGTTGGTCGCCGCGAACAGGAACGCGAGCAGCACCGCCCAACCCAGCAGCGCCGAGTAGAAGACCGAGCGCCACACGCCACGCGCCGCGCCGATCGCCGCGCCGCGCGTCTCCTCCGCGGTGTGCGCGGAGGCGTCGTAGCCGGTCTGCGTGTACATCGTAAGCAGGAAGCCGATCGGCAGCACGAGGAACCAGAAGGCGAAGCCGCCGGTCGCGCCTCCGTGGAAGCCGCTGTTGTTGATGCGGTTGCCGAACACGAAGCTGGCGCTCTGATGGTGGGCGGGCACGAGGACGAGCAGCACGATCACGGCCAACACGCCGAGCACGTGCCACCCGACCGAGATCTGGTTGAAGAGCGCGACGAGCGGCGACGAGAAGATGTTGAGGACCGCGTACAGCGCGAGGATGATCACGTACAGCAGGAACGTCTCGCTGAGGACGTGCGCGTTGTCGCCGAAGTTGATGCCGAGCACGTTCAGGCCGTAGAGCCCGAGCAGGGCGTAGAGGAAGCTCGCCGCGCCGTAGCCGACCGATGCCACGATCCCGATCAGGCCGACGATGTTGAACCAGCCCGTGAACCAGCTCCAGCCCTTGCCGCCGAGTCGCGCGGCCCACCAGTAGGGCCCGCCGGCGGTCGGGAACGCGGACGTCAGCTCCGCCATCGAGAGGGCCACGAGCAGCACGAAGGCGCAGATCACCGGCCAGCCGATCGAGATCGCGATCGGGCCGCCGGCGTTCCATGCCTGGCCGAACGTGGTGAACGTGCCGGCCAGGACCGAGATGATCGTGAACGAGATCGCGAAGTTCGAGAAGCTGCTCCAGGCCCGCACCAGCTCCTGCTTGTAGCCGAGCTCCGCGAGCGTCTGCTCGTCGCGATCTTCGAGTCGCCCTTGCTCTGCCACGCCTCCTCCTCGTGGGGGCGCCTTGAGGCGCCTCCTCACCGGGATCGGCCAGACTTGCGTTCAGAGTATGGCCGCCACGGGACCGGGTGAAACGTCAGGGGTGTCCGCGGACGACAGTCGACCGTCACAGAGTCGCGCGCTCGCGGCACTGAGAGAGCGATGAGTCCAAGACCGAAGCTCTCCGAGGACTGCGACCTGCGTCGCTCGGTCCACGATCCCGAGGCGTTCGCGCAGTTCTACGACGAGTACGCGAGCGGCGTCCTCGCCTTCATTGCTCGACGGACGTTTGACGTCGAGGTCGCGCGCGATCTGACCGCCGAGACGTTCGCCCAGGCGTTTTGCAGCCGCAGGCGCTTCCGAGGCACCACCGACGGCGAGGCGGCAGGTTGGCTGTACGCCATTGCGCGGCATCTGTTGAGCCGGTACGTCCGCAACGGCATCGTCGAGCGAAAGGCGACGGAGCGACTCGGCATCGCCGTGCCGGAGCTCGTCGAGGGCGACTACGACCGCGTCGTGCAGCTCGCAGGGCTGGCCGAGATGCGCGTGATCGTCTCGGAGGCGTTCGAGCGGCTCCGACCCGATCAGCGCGAGGCCGTTCGGTTGCGCGTCGTCGATGAGGTGCCGTACTCGGAGATCGCCGCCCGCCTGGCGATCAGCGAGCCGACGGCGCGAGCGCGTGTCTCGCGCGGGCTGCGCCAGATCGCCTCGGCGCTGGACGCCGTTCCACAGATCAGGGAGATGACCGCATGACGACTCCAGCCGAACTGCCCGGCTTCGTGACGAAGCTCGGCGACGAGTTCTCGCGGGTGGCACGGGAGGAGGCCATGAGCCGGCGCCCGCGACGTCGCTCTGCTCGTGTCCGGACCGTCGTGCTGGCAGCACTGGCCAGCCTTCTGCTCGTCGGCGGCGCCGGCGCTGCGACCGGCCTGGTGCCGCTGCCCGGGGACGGGCCAGACTTCGTGGCCCAGGACGCCACCGGCCAGTTCAGCCCCGCGTTGACAGCCCACCTCTCGGTGCTGACGCGACCCCGAAGCGGAGCCGACTCGATGGGCAGGGCCGCGTCATTCGTGGCAGGGCCCGACAGCCCCGCACCGGGTTCGTCCCTGCGTGTGACCGTCCCACCTCCGGCCGACGGGACTCCGCATGCGTCGGCCACCGCCCTGCCGGTGTGGCTCCTTCCGACGTCGACGGGGGACGTGAGCATGCAGGTGCTTTCGCCCGGAGCCGACGGGCCCGGGTCTGGCTTCGCCGCCGACCTCCAGATGGTCGAGCAAGGTCGCGCGCGCATGAGCGTCAATCAAGACGTGATCGGTCTGGCGCCCGACGGCGTCCGCACCGTCCGGATCACGCTCGAGGGCGGGGCGCGCGTCAGCTTGCCCGTAGTGGCCAACGTCTACGGCGCGCATCTGGACGAGGCCGCCCAGGGTGTGGAGTTTGCGACTCCGTAGGGGCGCGCTGCCCGACCTGCTCTCGAATGAGTTTGATAGCGATTGATCCGTGAGCGGCGTCTGGACGTCGGGCGGCGTCCTTGCATTGAGATTGTTGAACGAAGATCGTTGACTATTGAGGGTGCTTCTGCGTATGCTGCCGACGCGCCAAATGGCAGGGCGCATAAACACCCGATGGGAGTTCCCTATGACCTGCGGGTTGAATCGCACCCCTGTGCGATTCGCACGGGCGCTCGCGCTGCTGTTGACCTGCGCGAGCTTCGGTGTCGTGATGATGGAGGGCACTGCACGGGCGGACTCGAGCGACTGGTTCTGTCCCTGGAACAACGGGGCAGGCGGAACGATCTCGCTCGCGGCCAACACGGGCTGCACGAGCTCGTTCTACAACAATCTCACGAAGGTGGCCTACTACCACGCATCCGGAGCCAACGTCGATCACTGCGCGGTGTCTAAGTTCACATCCGACCCCGGTGGATCGGGAGCAAACGTGATTCCCGCAGTGTGCGGGTATGGAGCTGCCCCATACGGATACGTGAGCACCGCGTACTACTCCAGCGGGCTCGGTAGTTATGCCCGGGGAAAGAACAACGAGGGCGTCACGCATTACGACTTCTACGGCCTCCGCTGGTGGAACTAGAGGAATCAATGAACTTCGCAAGCACACGCACCCTGCGGTGGCGGCCGGCCGCGACCGCAGCAGTCCTGGCTGTCGTCGGCATTGTCGCCGTCTTGGCTACTGTTCATGACGCAGAGCCAGAGTGCGTCCGATGTCGAGTTGTACGGGTTGCTGCCCGATGGCGTGGACGCCGTGACGGTGACGTTTGCCGACGGGTCGAGCACGACCTTGCCGGTCGCGGCCAACGCCTACGCGGCACGCTTCGCGAAGCCGACGGCATCGATCGCGTTCGCGGATGCGAACGGGGTCGATCACAAGCTCGTCGCTGGAAGCGAGGGCTGAGCGTCGACAACCGGATGTCCGGGCTGGCAGTCGAGAGCTGCCAGCCCGGCACGTCCCACGCTGCGCAGCGACGTCCGGCCCCCGGCTGCAGGTCGCCGCTGAGGCGGAAGCTCGTCCACCATGGCTGATTGGCTGACGCTCGAGCGCGACGGTGTGCAGCTCGCATGCCTCGACGTCGGCGGCGCGGGATCGCCGCCGGCGCTGCTGCTTCACGGCCTGGCGGGCCACGCCGGCGAGTGGCGGGAGACGGCGGGGTGGCTGACCGAGCGCTGCCGCGTGGTGGCGCTCGACGCGCGCGGGCACGGGCGCAGCGAGCGTGCGCCCGAGGACGTCTCGCGTGAGGCGCACGTCGCGGACGTGGCGTTCGCGATCGAGCAGCTCGGGCACGGGCCGGTCGTCCTGATCGGGCAGTCGCTGGGCGGTCATCTGGCGCTGCTCGTGGCGGCGCGCCGTCCCGACCTCGTGCGCGGGCTCGTGCTGGCGGATGCCAGCCCGGCTGGGCCGATGGGCGAGCGCGGCGTCAGGCACGTCGGCGACTCGCTCGCGCGCTGGCCGGTGCCGTTCGCCACGCGCGACGCCGCCGTCGCGTTCTTCGGCGGCCCCTCGCTGATGGCCGAGGCGTGGGCGGACGGGCTGGAGCGGCGCGACGGCGGCTGGTGGCCCTGCTTCGACGTCGAGGTGATGGTGCGGACGCTGCGTGAGGCGACCGCTCGCGACTACTGGGACGAGTGGGGGCGCGTGCGCTGTCCGGCGCTCGTCGTGCGCGCCGGCGCGGGGACCATCGCGCCGGCCGACGCACAGGCGATGGTCGAGCGCCTGCCCGGCACGCGGCTCGTCGAGCTTCCCGGGGCCGCGCACGACCTGCACCTGGATCGGCCGGCTGAGTGGCGCGACGCGGTGTTGGCCTTCCTCGCGACGCTCGACCGATCGAAATAATCGTCAAAACGGGTCGACTTTTGCCACAATAGGGGGGAGCTACTAAGGAGAGAACCCGGCATGGCCCTGACCATCGGTGACACCGCCCCCAACTTCACCGCCAGCACCACGGAAGGGGAGATCGACTTCCACGAGTGGATCGGCGACAGCTGGGCCGTCCTCTTTTCCCACCCGCGCGACTTCACGCCGGTCTGCACGACCGAGCTCGGCTACATGGCGTCGATCAAGCCGGACTTCGACCGTCGCGGCGTGAAGATCATCGGGCTGTCGGTCGACCCCGTCGACAACCACGCCAGATGGGCGCAGGAGATCGAGTCCTCGCAGGGCACCGCGCCCAACTACCCGATGATCGCCGACACCGACCACGCGGTCGCGAAGGCGTACGGGATGCTGCCGGCCGACGTCTCCGGCGACCCGACCGAGCGCACGCCGGCGCAGAACGCGACGCTGCGCAACGTCTTCGTGATCGGCCCGGACAAGAAGATCAGACTCGTCCTCATCTATCCGATGACGACCGGTCGCAACTTCGACGAGGTGCTGCGCGTGATCGACTCGCTCCAGCTCACCGCCACGCAGCAGCTGGCGACGCCGGCGCAGTGGCAGCCCGGGCAGAAGGCGATCATCGCCGGCTCGGTCAGCGACGAGCAGGCGAGAGAGCGCTACCCCGAGGGATGGGAGCAGCCGCTGCCGTACATCCGGCTCGTCCCGACGTCGTAGCGGGTCAGCTTCCTTTGAGGTAGGGGCCATCCGGCCGCCGGCGGGCGGTGGACGGTCCCGACCCGCTGCCCGCGCCCGGCGGGACCCTTCGATGCATGTTCGGCGCCCCTGCTCGGGGGCGCCAAGCCAGCACGCGCCCAGCGGGGAGCGGTCAGGGCAGCCGCCTCTGCGAGGTCACGCGACGAGCTTGCGGAGGCGAGCGCTGCCCGTCCGAGCGCTGCTCGCGGCAATCGCCCTGACGGTCGCGCCTGCCCGCTCGGCGCTCGCTGCACCGCGTTCGCCGGTCGTCCCGGACGGCCCGCTTCCCGCGCCCCCGCCGCTCTCGATCGAGCAGGCGACCGACTTCCGCGTGCAGACGTATCGCGGGCGCCCGGTGCTCACGTGGTGGCAGGGCAACAGCCACGAGGGCCCCGGCCACGGCCAGGGCGTCGACTGCATCGCCGACAGCTCGTAGCGCGTGATCGCTACCGTGCCTACCGCTTCCGCTGGACGGGCGCGCCGACCACGCGCCCGACGGCGAGCGTGGACGCAGGGGGCCCGACGACGACCGTCCACGCGATCTGGGGCTCGACACGGCGATTGCGATCCCGGCCGGCGCCAGCCGCGTCCAGGTCGTCGCACTCGACGCCCGCGGCCATGAGATCGCCGGCTCGGCCGTGACGCCGGCGAGCTGGGAGCGCCTCGGACACGCTCGGCGAGCGCGCTTGGACGGGTTAAATCCTACAAACCCCATAGGTTTTGTAGACTTTGAGCCTCCGTCCGGCGTCCGCGCCCCGAGCGGCCCATATCCAAACCAGGAGGAATTCGTTGAGGCTCAAACGCTCCATGCACGCTGCCGGTGCGCTCGCCGCGCTGGCGCTCGCGATACCCGCGAGCGCCTCGGCCGTCCCGAGCGTCACCACGGTCGTCGCGAAGACGGGCAATGCCGGGGTGACGTTCCTGACCGACCCGACGGGTGCTGCGCTGACCAACACGCAGACGCAGTACGTGATCTCCACCGACGGCTACGCGGTCGGGTTCGCGGAGGACAACGGCGTCACGGGGCACGGCGTGCTCAACTACGCCGCGTTGCCGAGCGACTACCGCGCGCCGATGACCGCCGAGGACAAGCGCACCTACGGGCCGGCACAGACCGACGTGCAGCCGCACGCGACCTGCTCCGGCGTCGCGGCGCTGAGCAGCGGCGCCACCATCCTCGCGTGGCAGGCGGCCGGCAGAGACCCGTTCTACAACTACGTCCCGTGGCAGAAGACCGCGGCCGGCCTCGGCGACGATCCGAGAACGTGGCTCCCGGTCGTCAGAGCTGCGACCGGCGTCGACCTGTCGGCGCTCTCGACGGCGGCGAACTTCACGACCGCGTGCACCAGACTCGGCGGCACCTATCACGCGGCGGACACGCAGTCGTCGATCGCGAGCGCGCTGATCGCCAACGCCGTCGCGCCGCTCAACGCCCAGATCGCGTCGCTGAGAAGAGCCAGAGACGCGTCCGACAGAGCCGCCGCGACCGCGAGAGACGCGCAGAAGCTCGCCGAGGCGGCCTACCAGGCGCTCTTCACCAAGCCGATCGCGCTCACGCTCGCCGCGAGACGCTTCGAGCCGGCGAACGGCGTCGTGATGATCACGGGCTCGCCCACCGACCCGGTGACGGTGACGCTCGAGATCGCGAAGAGGAAGGCGCGGAAGCTCGGCCTGTCCTCGCGCGTGATCGTGGAGGCGACCGGCGAGCTCAACGCCGACGGGGCCGTGCTCCTGCCGCTCAAGCCCGACCAGGCGGTGCTCGACCAGCTCGCGAAGGGCAGCGGCAGGCTGCCGGCGACGGTGCTCGCCGAGTCCGGCGGCAGCTCGGCGTCGGCGAGCGTGACGCTCACGCTGCAGCCGAAGGCGAAGGCGGGCAAGGAGAAGGCCGCGCATCGCCGGAAGCACTGATCGACGCACGCTCGTGTGCCGGCGCGGCTGGCACACGAGCTAGCGTGTCGACCATGGAGCGTCCGCCGCACGAGCGACCCGCGTCCGACGCGTCGACCGCGGCCGACGAGGCGGTCGACGCCTCGCGCCGCACGCGGCTCGCGAACGAGCGCACGTACCTTGCGTGGTGGCGCACCGGGCTCGCGTCGCTCGCGGTGAGCGTCGGGACCGGTCGGCTCGTGCCCGCGTTGACGGGCGGGCCGGCGTGGCCGTACACGATCGCCGGCGCCGGCTTCGCGCTGCTCGGCGTGGCGCTGATCGCGTTCGCGGCCGTGCGGCACCGCCAGGTCGAGCAGGCGCTCGACCGCGGCGAGCCGGTGCGGCCGGACGACGCGATCATCCTCGCGATCACGCTGGCCGGCGTCGTGCTCGGCCTGCTCGTGCTCGCGATCGTGCTCGCAGAAAGCTGAGCCGTGAGGGGCGAGCGCTGGACGCGTGGGAGGCGCGGCATGCCCGCACACCCCGTATCGGCGCGCTTTTCGGCATTCCCTACCAATCGAGTGGAGAATGCGCTACAGTGGGCGCATGGCAAACAATGTAAAGCCGGTCAGGAAACCAAGGTTTAAGTCGCCGGCGCGTGCAGTGCGCACGCATGCGCCCGCAAAGACCGATCGTGCGGCCGCCATACCCGGGCCCGCGGTCGCAGCGATCGACCAATCCCCGATCCGGGTCGATCGCGGCCCCATCCCGACGGCGACGGGCATCGCCCACCAGCTCGGCTGGCTCGAGCGCGAGGCGGCGCTGGACGGCACGCCGCTGACCGTCGGCGGGGGCCGGTCCGGGGCGCCGCTGCGTGCATCTCTCCTCCGCGCAGCGGCGCCCCCGCGGCGCCCGGTTCCGGTCGCCGACATCGGTCGTCACCTCGACCCGGCCGTGCGCACGAGCGCGACGACGCCGGCGGCGATCACGGTCGACGCGGACCTGCTCGCCCGCGAGCCGAACCTCGTCGTGCGCCTGCTCGCGGTGCTGCTGCGCGCGGGCGCGTGGGCGCAGCTCAACGCGCCGGAAGCGACGGAGCTGCTCGCGCTCGAGACGGGCACCGCGGTGCGCGACGTGATCGCCGCGCACGGCCGCAACTGGCCCGACCAGCTCCACGTCGATCTCTCGCAGCGCAAGCTCGACGCGCTCAGGGCACAGCACGACTTCCTCGTCACGCACGGCTTCCTCGCGCGCTCGGTCGACGTCGGAGCATGGATCGACCCGCGCCCGCTCGCCGTCGTGCGGGAGCTGCTGGCCGACGAGCGGACGGCCTGGGTCTAGCGAGCGCTCCTCCGCGCCCGGCGCGAGCGCGGTCGTCGGCGTCCGGCCGCGGCCGATGGCTAGATTCAACGGTATGACCTCGCGGCTCCTCTCCTTTCCGAATCCCGTCAACGAGAAGGCGGCGCGCGTCGTCGCGGCGACGGTCTTCGTGCTCGCGGCGGTCACGCTCGCCACGTCCACCTACTGGCTGCTGCTCCCGCTCGCCTACGGGTTCCTCGCGCGCACCCTCACGGGGCCGACGCTGAGCCCGCTCGGCCGCGTCGCCTCGCAGGTCGTCGCGCCGCGTCTCGGCCCGCCGCGCTACGTGCCCGGGCCGCCGAAGCGCTTCGCGCAGGCGATCGGCGCGCTGCTGTCCTGCGCCGCAGCGCTGCTCGCGCTCGCCTTCGGCCTGCACACGGCTGCCGACGTGCTGCTCGCGATGCTGCTCGTCGCGGCGGGCCTCGAGGCGGCCTTCGCGCTGTGCCTCGGTTGCCGGCTGTTCGCGCTCGCGATGCGGGCCGGGCTCGTGCCCGAGCGCGTGTGCGTCGAGTGCGCCGACCTCAGCCGTCGCTTGGCGGCGTGAGGTACGCCTTGCCGAGCACGGTCGGGGCGAACGAGCCGGCCTTCGCGGCGCGCGCGAGCGGTCTGAGCGCGAACAGGTCCTCGAGCGAGCGCAGCAGCGAGTAGGGGTCGTACGCGGCGGCCGCTGTGCTGCCGGCCTGCGCGTAGCGCGAGACGAGCAGCGCGCCGTTGCGGACGGGCTGGTCGCTCGGCGCGGGCGGCGCGGCGGGGGTCGTGCTCGTGCTCGTGCCGGTCCCGGCGGCCGGGCCGGCCGGCGGCGCGACGGCGCCGGCGAACGCGACGACGAGCAGCCCGTCGGCTCTGTAGGCCGGCGAGGCAAGGATCTTCGGCACCCACGTCGCGAGGAACGCGTCGGCGGCCGCGAGCCCGCCGGGTCTGCCGTCCACGCACGGCGACTCGCTGCCGGCGTTGCACAGGTTGGGCGCGACGAAGCTGAGGCTCGCCGTGCTCTTGACGCTGCGCAGGTCGTGCTCGAGCTGCGTGAGCGCGCCGTCGTTGGCGTCGCAGTCGCCGAGGTCGAGCAGCGAGTGGTAGTAGACGAACGGGTTGTGGCGCGTCGCGTAGCCGTCGCCGGGGCGCGCGGTGAGCGTGTCGTCGGGCGCGTTCGACTCCGGGTGCCGGCAGGTCGTCTTAGGGGGCGTGCCGGCGGGTGCGCCCGCGGCGGGCGGGGCCTTGTCGAGGTCCTCGACGTAGGCGCGCCATGTGCGGCGGCTCGCGCTGAGCTGGTCGGCGACGGTCGTCACCGTGTTCGGGAAGACGCAGCCGTCGGCGCCGATCTCGCCCGTTCTCGACGGCGCGCTCGACGGCGGGAACTCTCTGAACGTCGGGCAGCCGGCGCGCGTGTCGGCGTTCGGCGGCTGGCCGCCGATCATCGCCAGCTCGTCGGGCAGGTCGGCGCCGCCGAGCGACGCGTAGCCGCTCAGCAGCGCGCCCTTCGGGCGCAGCGTGCGATTCAGGTACGCGGCGGGGGAGGCCGCGCCGAACGTCGCGTCGAAGCCATGGCCCGCGAGCACGATCAGGAAGACGTGTCTGATCTTCGTCGGCTGCGGCTCCGCACTTGCGGCTCTCGAGCCGCCGCCCGCCCCGCCTCTGCCGCCGCCGCCCGCGGACGTGCCGGTCCCCGAGCCGCCGCCGCTGCCGCCGCCCGTGGACGTACCGGCGCCCGAGCCGCCGCTGCCCGCGGACGCGCCGGTCCCCGAGCCGCCACCGGTCGCGGTGCTGCCGGTGGACGAGCTGGAAGCGCTGCCGCTCGTCGACGAGCCCGACGTGGTGCCGCCGCTTCCGCCGCTGTCCGTCGCGCCCGTGCTCGCGGCGGCCTGCGACCCCAGCCCAGGCGCCTCGACCGTTACGGGTCTGCGCTCGGCGACGAGGGCCGAGCCGTCGACCGCCGCTCCCGTCCCGCCCTGCGCCCCGGCGACAAGCACGACGAGCGTGCACGCCAGCGAGAGCGCGGCGACGAGCCGCAGCTGAAGGGGCGTCATGGCGCCGCTCCCGTCGAGCCGTTCGCGCGCGCGATCGGGTGGGTGTCGAAGCTCGCCACGACGGCCAGCGCCTGCCCGCAGCTCGCGCAGAAGCGGGCGTCGGCGCCGTGGGGGGCGCCGCACGCGGGGCAGCTCCCGGCGGGCGGGGTCGAGCCGCCGCGCAGCTCGCGCTCGACCTGCGCGAGGTCGGCGTCGACGCGTTGCAGCTCCGCCGCCTTGCGCGTGAGCACGTCCATCCGCACGTGGTCGCGGATCGCCATCTCGTAGAAGACGCCGCCGAGGTCGGCTTGCAGCAGCACGAAGCGCTCGGTCAGGCGCTCGCGCCGCGCGAGCAGCTCGGGGTCGCCCGGCGGGCGACCGGCCGCGCCCGCCGCCGCCGCGTCGCGCCGCGCCTGCGCCGCGAGCTTGTCGGCCGGGACCATGCCGGCGGGCGGCGCGTCGCGGTTGCGCCGGATGCGCGGCCGCCAGCCGCGGATGCGGTCGAGCGCGCTCACGGGACCACGATCTGGTCGGGCAGTTCGCGCTGCGATTCGACGTACGCTCTGCCCTTCGAGTTGACGATGTGCTCGAGCGCTCTTCTGCTCTCTTCGAGCTGCTGCGGCGTCACTCTCGAGTCGGTGAGGCTGCGCGCCGTGCCGTAACTGGTGTGCGCGATCACGTCGCCGTTGGCCGCGCTGCTGTAGCGGCTTCTGCCCTTCGAGCTGCTGCTGCTGCCGCCGCCGCTCGTCGCGGTGCTGCTCCCGCCACCGCTCCCGCCGACGACGTTCACGACCGGCGCCTTCTGCGCCTTCAGCGCGTCGACGAGCCGCTGGTCGCTGCCACTGCCGCGGCCCACGACGATGCCGAGCACCGCGACGAGCGGCAGCAGCGCGAACACGAGCGCGAGCCTCAGCCGCGAGGCCGCGCCGGCTGCCGGCACCGCCCCCGGCGCGGGCGCCGCTTCGGCCGCCCGCGCACGGCGGGCGGACTCGACGAACCAGCGCGCGGCGGGGTCGTCGGCGTGCGCACGGCGCGCACCGCAGACGACGCAGTAGCGCTGGCGCGCGGCGAGCGGCGCCTGGCAGTGGTCGCACTGCTCCCACGACGTCGCGTGGGTCGCGGTGGTGGGTGGTGGCGTGCCGTCGGTGTACGTCATCGTCGTGCTCCTCAGTCGAAGATCGTGGGCAGCGCCTGGACGCGCACCGCGTGTCTGCCGCCCGTGCCGAAGAGCGACACGCGGGCCGTCGAGTGCCCGTGCGTCGCGAGGTGTTCGACGGTGGCCTTGCCGGCGGCGACGTAGCGTCCCCCGACGCGCACGACGGCATAGACCTGGAGGCCGTACTGCGGGATCTCGGAGCGGTTGTCGAGCGCGACGAGGACCCGATCCGGCGCGCTCCCTTGCTCGTGCATCTCGCCGTGATCGGGCGAGTCGCTCCCACCGCCGGCTCGCACCACCCACGCCGCGATCTGCGGCAACGTCCCGCCGGCCTGCGTCACGACCGGCCCCGTCGCGACGCCGGCGACCGCGTACGCGCGCCCGGCCGGGAGCGCGCGCCGCGTCGTGAAGACCCACGTCGTCGTCGCACCGGGGCCGATCGCCGGCACGTGCGTCTGGAACCAGTCGAGCCCGCGACCGCCGTTGAGCCGCGTGCGGCGGCCGTCGCGGCCGCGCACGCCGACCGCGATCGGCACGTCCGTGCGCGGCGCCTCGCCGCGGTTGCGCAGCACGACGACGAGCGCGCTCCCGTTGCGGCTGCGCACGAGCGCCACGCGCTCGACGCGCACGTCCCGGCTGCGCTGCCGCACCTGCTGCGGCTCACGGCCCGCGAGCGTGCGGCTCGCGACGAGCTTCGCGCGCTCGTTCTTGCGCTGCGTCGAGACGCAGCCGGCGAGGCCGAGGCCGAGCCCGCCGAACGCGATCGCGCCGACGAGCCCGCTCGCCACCGCGCGCCTACCCGAACCCGCCACTGACGTACTCCTTCGTGCGGGCCTCGCGCGGGGCGCCGAACACCTGCTCCGCCGGGCCGAGCTCGACCATCTCGCCCAGGTACATGAACGCGACGCGGTCGGCGATGCGGTAGGCCTGCTGCAGGTTGTGCGTCACGATCACGATCGCGACCTGCTCGCGCAGCGCCACGATCAGCTGCTCGATCACCTGCGTCGACTGCGGGTCGAGCGCCGAGCACGGCTCGTCGAGCAGCAGCACCTCGGGGTCGGCCGCGAGCGCGCGCGCGATGCAGAGGCGCTGCTGCTGGCCGCCGGACAGCCGCAGCGCGGGATGCGAGAGGTCGCCGGCGACCTCGTCGTAGAGGCCCGCGCGCTCGAGCGCGCTGCGCACCGCGCCCTGCAAGGCGGCCCTGCGCGGCCGGCGCGCGGCCTGCTCGCGCAGCACGTAGGCGACGTTGTCGAACACGCTCATCGGGAACGGGTTCGGCTGCTGGAAGACCATCGTCACGCGGCGCCGCAGCGCCGTCGGCTCGAGCGTCGCGATGTCCTCGCCGTCGAGCAGGACGCGGCCCTTCATCGAGGCCGTCTTCGTCAGCTCGGTGAGGCGGTTGAGCGAGCGCAGCAGCGTCGTCTTCCCGCACCCCGACGGGCCGATCAGCGCGAGCACCTCGCCCTGGCGGATCGGCAGCGACACCTCCCGCACGGCGAGCTTCGAGCCGTAGGCGATCGACAGCTGCTCGACCTGCATGCGGTCGATCGCCAGCGGCGCCGAGGCGATCCGCCGCCGCGGCGCGCTCACGAAGCTCGGCGCGCCGGGCGCGGTCCCCGCGGGCATCGCGACCGTCGGCTGCTCGCCGGTCGCGACGACCGTCGCCTCCGTCCCGTCGAGCGGCAGGCGCCGCACCGGCGGCGGGCTCGCGTTCGTCATCTCCAGCGCCTCCCGCGTCGCGCGGCGACGTCCACCGCGAAGTTCAGCAGCAGCACCATCGACAGCAGCACGAAGCCGGCGGCGAACGCCTTGTGCGGCTGGTTCACGTCGCCCGTCGGCGCGTTCGCGTAGACGAACGTCGTCAGCGTGCTGCCGGTCCCCTTCAGCGTCCCCAGCAGCGGGACGTCGCCGGCGCTGGTGAAGCGCAACGTCGCGCCCAGCAGGATCACGATGATCGCGGTGTCGCCGATGATGCGCCCGACGCCGAGCATCGCTCCGGTCACGACCGACGGCCGCGCCGCCGGCAGCAGCACGCGCCGCGTCGTCGTGATGCGCGTCTTGCCGACGGCGTAGGAGGCCTCGCGCACGTGGCCGGGGATCGCCTGCAAGCCCTCGCGCACGTTCGCGACGATCAGCGGCAGCGCGATCAGCGACAGCATCGCGGCGGCGGCGAAGAACGAGCGCCCGTAGACGACGCCGTCGTTCGTGCGGCTGAGGAAGGCGAGCGCGCCCTGCTCGAAGATCAGCGTGCCGAACAGCGCGAAGACGATCGACGGCGAGCCGGCGAGCATCTCGATCGTCGACTCGGTCACGCGCGCGAGCCACGACGGGTTGCCGAACTCGCTCAGCCACACCCCGATCGCGAGCCCGAGCGGGAAGGCGATCGCCATCGCCATCACGGCCACGATCACCGTCCCCAGCAGCGGATCGAGGAAGCCGCCCGAGGCGGCCTCCGAGACGCCGGCCGCCGGCGAGGTGACGAACAGCTCGGGGCGGACGAAGCGGATCCCCTGCACCATCATGTACAGCACGATCGCCGCCGTCGCGGCGAGGAACAGCAGGCCGAGCAACCAGGCGAAGGCGAGGCCGACGCGGTCGCTCCAGCGCCACGAGGCGCTCGAGTCGCGGGCGGAGCGGCGGGGCGCGGAACCGGGGTTTCGCCCTCCGCTCGTCGCAAGCGCCGAGCTGCGGGCGACGTCGCTCATGCCCGCACCCCATACCGCTTCATCGGCTGCTTCGCCGCCCAGCCGGCGAGCGACAGCAGCGCGGCCGAGAACAGCAGCACCGCCGCGAGCGCGAAGATCGTGTGCTTCATCGGCGCCGAGGTCAGCTCCTCCGCCGTCTGCAGGATCGTCGCCGCGAGCGGGCGCGTCGGCTCGACGAAGAAGACGAGCCCGTCGGCCGGGTTCGGCGCGAACGAGACGCCGCCGGTCACCATCGCGAGCATCACCGTCTCGCCGAGCGCGCGCGCGGTCGCGAGCACGGTGCCGGCGACCAGCGCCGGGCGCGCGGTGCGCACGCCGATCTTCCAGAAGGTGCGCCAGCGGTTGATGCCGAGCCCGAGCGAGCCCTCGAGCCAGCCGCGCGGCACCGCGCGCAGGCCGTCGCAGAAGACGGCGATCATCAGCGGCGCGATCATCAAGGTGAGGATCAGGACGCCCGCGAGCAGGCTGTAGCCGCTCAGCGAGACGATGTACGCGACCGAGCGGCGGTCGGCGTCGGTGATGACGTGCTGGCCGATGAACGGCACGAGCACGAGCACGCCGAGCAGGCCGAAGATCACCGACGGCACGCTCGCGAGCAGGCGCACGACCGGCTCGAGGATGCGGCGGATCGCCTCCGGCGCGAACTCGACGACGAAGACGGACACGAACAGCGCCGCCACGAAGCTGAGCGTCACGGCGCCGAAGGTCGTCAGCAGCGTGCCCCAGACGATCGGCCAGGCGTGGAATGTGTAGACCGGTCTTCTCAGCAGGTCGGCCGAGGTGAAGATCGCCTGCACCTGCTGGTCCGGGTTGCCGCCGGGCCCGAACCACGCGAGCCCGTTGTGGGTGAACGACGGCCACGCCTCGCGGAAGACGAAGACGATCAGTGCGAGGACGAACAGCAGCACGGCGCAGACCAGCGCACCGAGCATCAGCTCGGCGCGCTGGTCGGGCAGCAGCCCGCGTGACACGCGTTGTGGGTGACTCGCCGGCGCCATCGGGCTTCGGCTACTTCTTCTTCCTGCGCGGCTTCTTGACGGCCTTCTTCGGCGGCGCCTTCGCGTTGAATGCGGGCACCGCGCCGGCCTTCGCGATGACCTTGCCGGCGGCGTAGCTCGTACGGATCCAGTCGCCGAACCTGGTCGCAGACCTGTTCGGGTCTCTGGCCGGGAGCACGATCCAGCCGTAGCGCGAGAGCGGGTACTTCAGCGTCTTGATCGCGCTCGCCTGGCACGGCTGACCCTCGAGCTTGAGGCGCTTGACGCCGCTGCCGGGGCCCGAGTTGGCGAGCCCGACGTAGCCGATGCCGGCCTGGTTTCTCGACACTGCGACGGCGACCTCGCCGTCCTTGTCGAGCTGCGCCACGTTGGTGGCCTGGGTCGAGCCGCCGAGGACCGCGCTCTGGAAGAACGTGTAGAGGCCGGCGGTCGAGTTGCGCCCGAACGCCGAGATCGGCGAGCGGATGTTCGAGCCGAGCGGCTGCCACTCGGTGACCGTCCCGAGGAAGACGTCCTTGACCTGCGAGATCGTCAGGTTGCTGAGGACGTTCGCCGGGTTGACGGCGACGCAGAGGCCGTCGAGGAACAGCTTCGAGTAGCTGAGGCCGGAGTCGGAGGGGAGCGGCGGACGCGTCTGGAACGCGAACGCGCTCCTGCCGTCCTGCACGTCCTTCGCGCCCGCGTTGCCGTTGTTTGCCGTGTAGACGAGCTTCGTCGACGGCGAGACCTTCTTGTAGGCGGCCGCGAGCACCTCGAAGTACGGCTGCATCGCGCTCGAGCCCGATCCGAAGACGGTCGCCGCGCTCGCCGTCGCCGGTCCTGCGACCAGCGCGACGATCACCGCCAGCGCACCAAGGATCGCTCTGCTTCGTGTTGCCATCCGGTCCCTTTCCCTCTTGGAGAATCCCATTAACCCTACCGAGTTTGTAGAGATTACAGGAAAGAGGGTCCGAGACGCAACGAGGGCCGCCTAGACGGCGGCCCTCGGGGCGAAGCGGGTGTGGTGCGGCGAAGGCGCTAGAGCGCCTGGACGTTGATCGCCTTCGGGCCCTTCGGGCCAGGCTCGGAGTCGAAGGAGACCTTCGCACCCTCGGCGAGCGAGCGGTAGCCGTCGCCGACGATCGAGCTGTGATGGACGAACAGGTCCTTCGACTGGTCGTCCGGCGTGATGAAGCCGAAGCCCTTGTCGTCGCTGAACCACTTCACGGTTCCGGTTGCCATTGCATGTCCTCCTGGGGTTCTGTGCTGCGAACGCGGAGGATGCTGGGATGCAACGAACACGAGCGCTGACACTGATGTACCGGATCGAGCGACCCGGCTGAAGACGCGACCGTAGCAGGTACGGCAAGGGCGGGTGTTGCGTAGGTGGCATCGTGTAAACCACTTTTTCCCTACCAACATAGCCTGAAAGGCGGCCCCACCGGATCCCGAGGCCGCGCGCCCACCCCGCCCTTCGACCACGTGCTGGTCGATGCTCACGCACCGGCAACGCTGGAGCGGCGCGGGCCGGAGCGGCGCTCAACCGCGCAGCCGCGGGAACCTGAACGTCTCGCGCCCGCGCGGGCCGACCCAGCTCATCGCCCGCGGCATCCGCGGCACGTCGAGCGCGAGGAAGTTGCCGGCGACCGCGACGGTGCGGACCGGTCCGTCGGCGAGCGTGACGTCGACCGTCTTCACGTCGTCGCTCGCGATCCCCGACACGTGCACCGGTCCGCCGGCGCGGTAGGCGAGCGCTGGGCCCAGCCCTCGTCGCGCGATCTCCTCGACATGCGAGCAGCTCAGCGACCCGGCCGCCACGACGCACACCGAGCCGCCGTCGAGCGAGCGGGTGAGCCACACGCGGCGGCCGATCGCGCGCACGACGCGCGCGCTCGCGGGGTCGATCGCGTCCCGCATGATCTTCTGACGAGCGACCGCGGGCGGGATCGCGTCCCGCCCGCTGCTCGCCGGGCGGAGCAGCGCGCCGATCGGCGCGCGCGCGGTGACGGGGACGGTCTCGAACGACGGCGCCGCGCTCGGCTGCGGATCTCCCGAGCCGAGCGCGACGACCGCGAGCACGCCGATGGCCGCTAGGGCGAGGACCACGAGCCCGGCCGTGCGACCTCGCCGCTTGCGCATCGTCAGGCCTTCGCGTGCCCGGAGATCGTGTGCGGAGCCCCGAAGTTCTCGACGGACGCCGGGAACGCGACCACGCTCTGATCGTTGCAGCTCGCCGCGTAGCAGGTGCGCGCGAGGTTGGTCCCGCACCCGAGCGCGTAGCCGGACAGCCTGATGCACACGTACGTCGAGCCGCTGCCACTGTAAGAGGCCGAGCCCCAGCCCCAGGTGTGGTTGCCGTTGGCGTAACAGTCGACGTTTTCTGCGATCACCCCGCAATCCCAGACTGAATCGAACGAGTAGCCGCTGCCCGGCAGGCAGCTCGAGCCGCCCGATGTGCAGTCGGCTGAGGCGACGCCGCTGGCCGGGCCGCCCACGACGGCCAAGGCTGCCAGCAGGGCGCCGAGGCACAGCACGTAGCGCGCGGCCGGACGCCGCCGACCGCGATCACGCGGATGCATATGAACCCCCAATTGAGATTTGAATTGCGGGCTGAGCCTAGTGATCCAATGAGCAAAGATCAAGCGGTAGACCGATCTACCGCTTAACGAATCGGATGATGGCTCAACGATTGGCCGCGAGGCGGCTCGGAGCGAGGCGGGGATCCCCGGACGGGTGCGCGCTGCGACGGCGCTACTGCAAGCCCTCGCGCGCCTCGCGCACGAGCGTGACGGCCTCGGGGAAGACGACCGCCATGACGCTGCGGATCTGCTGCGCCTGCTCCTCGGTCGTGCCCTGGATGTTGACGCGGTTGATCGCGGCGACGGTCAGGTCGACCGCGAGCTTGATCGCGTTGTCGGCCCACGCGAGCTTCTGCTGGCCCTGCATGCTCTCGGCCAGCTCCGCCATGCGGCGCTGCAGCTCGTCTGGGTCGCCGAACAGGCCTCCGAAGCCCTCCATGGCCTGGATGCTACCCATCCGCCGAGATTTTCTACGGCGCCGGCTCGGCGGCGACCGCCGCGCGGGAGCCTGCGCTGCGGCGTCCGCCGCCGGCTCCGCCCCCACCCACCCGCAGCACGCCGGTGTCGCGCGTCAGCCGCTGCGCGAGCGTCACGGGGACGATCGTCACGACGATCACCATCAGCACGACCACGTTGACCTGCGGCAGGCTCTGGCCCAGCCGGATGTTGCCGAAGATCCACAGCGGCAGCGTGTTCTGCGCGCCGGCGGTGAACGTCGTCACGATCACCTCGTCGAACGACAGCGCGAACGCCAGCAGGCCGCCGGCGACGAGCGCGGTCGCGACGACCGGCAGCGTGACGTGGCGGAACGTCTGCCAGCCGTCGGCGCCGAGGTCCATCGAGGCCTCGACCAACGACGTCTGCGTGCGCCGCAGCCGCGCGAGCGCGTTGTTGTAGACGGTCACGATGCAGAACGTCGCGTGGCCGATCACGATCGTCGTCAACGAGAAGCTCACGCCGCCGAACGCGAAGAACGAGTTCAGCGCCATCCCGGTGATGATCCCCGGCAGCGCGAGCGGCAGCACGAGCAGGAACGAGATCGTCTCGCGCCCGAAGAAGCGGAAGCGGTGGACGGCGAACGCCGCCATCGAGCCGAGCACGACCGCGATCGTCGTCGAGATCAGGCCGGCGCGCACACTCAGCCACAGCGCGTCGCGCATCCCCTGGTCGTGGAAGGTCGAGGAGAACCACTTCGTCGAGAGGCCGCCGAGCGGCCAGCTCTGCACGTTCGACGGGTTGAACGCGTAGAGCACGATCAGCACGATCGGGAACAGCAGGAACAGCACGATCAGCGCCGCCCACACGGCGAGCGCGGTGCGCGACAGCCGCGTCGTCCCACCGCCGCCCATCACAGCGCCTCGAACGCGCCGAGCCGGCGGGCGACGAGCAGGTAGATCCCCATCACGAGCAGCGGGATCGTCGCGAACGCCGCCGCGAACGGCACGTCGCTCGCGATCCCGACCGACCGATACACGACGTTGCCGATGAAGTCCGAGCCGGCCCCGCCGACGAGCGTCGGCGTGATGAAGTCGCCCATCGTCAGCGAGAACGTGAAGATCGAGCCGGCGACCACGCCCGGCAGCACGAGCGGCAGCAGCACGCGGCGGAACGTCGTCCAGCCGCGCGCGCCGAGGTCGGCGCTCGCCTCGAGGAACGACGCGGGCACGCGCTCGAACGCGACCCACACCGGCAGGATCATGAACGGCAGCCACAGGTAGCTGAAGACGATCCACATCGCCCAGTTCGAGTACGCGATGTTGACGCCGCCGAAGCCGAGCTTGTGCAGCGTCCAGTTGAGGATCCCGTCCTGCGCGAGGATCAGCCGCCACGCGTACACGCGCACGAGGTAGCTCGTCCACAGCGGCACCAGCACGATCACGAACAGCAGCGTCTGCAGCCGCTTGGGCGCGAGCCGCGCGGCGAAGTACGCGAACGGGATCGCCAGCAGCGCGTCGGTGATCGTGACGGCGGCCGCGATCCCGATCGTGCGGAAGGCGATCATGCGGTACGTCGACGAGTCGACGATCGTCTTGAAGTTGTCGAGGTTCCACGTATGGACGACGTTGCCCGTGAACGAGTCGACGCTCCAGAACGCGGAGACGAACAGGATCGCCAGCGCGGCGAGGTAGATCAGCACGAACCACGCGCCCGGCGCGCTCAGCAGCAACGTCGCGCGCAGCCACGTGCGGCGGAACAGCGCCGCGGACACGCGCCGGCGGGCGGATCGGAAGCCCGATCCGCCCGCCGCGACGTCGGCGCGCGCCGCCGTCATCGACCTAGCCCTTCATCTCCGTCCACTTCTGCTGCCAGGTCGTGTAGTCCGTGCAGTCCTGGCTGCCGTTCCCGCAGTCTCTGGTCGGCGTTCTCCAGAAGCGGATCGAGTCGAAGTACGACGCCGGCGCGTTCGCGTGGTACTTGGCGCAGGCGCCCGCCTGGATTCTGTCCATGTACGGGCAGGCCTTCGTGTTCGCCGGCGTCTCGCCGAACGAGATCGCCTGCTGCGCCTGCACTCTCGGCGTGGAGACCCACGCCATCCACTTGTAGGCGCAGTTCGGGTGCTGCGCATGCGAGGACAGCATCCACGTGTCGGCCCAGCCGGTCGCGCCCTCTCTCGGGATCAGGTCCTTCACCGCCGTCCCGCTGTCCTGCAGCGTGATCGTCTGGTAGGGCCAGGCGGCGCCGACGACCGCGTCGCCGTTCTTGAACAGGTCGATCTCGTCCGACGCGAGCGCCCAGTACTTCTTGATCAGCGGGCGCTGCTGTCTCAGCAGGCTGACTGCTGCGTTGAGCTGAGCCTGCGTCAGCTCGTAGGGATCTCTGATGCCGAGCTCCGGTCTCGTCGTCGACAGGTAGAGCGCCGCGTCGGCGATCTGGATCGGGTTGTCGGGGACGGTGACCTTGCCCTTGTATCTCGGGTCGTAGATCGTCGACCAGCTCGTCGGCGTGCCCGGCACGAATCTCGTGTCGTACAGCAGCGTGTTCGGGCCCCACTGGAGCGAGACGCCGTAGTGCTTGCCGTCGACCGTGTTGTGCGATGGCGACTTCAGCTGCGGGATGAAGTCCTGCCAGCCGGGGATCAGCGCGACGTTGACGGGCCGCACGTCGCTGCCGCGGATCAGCCGCAGCGAGGCGTCGCCGGAGGCGGACACCATGTCGTACTGCGAGCCGCCGCCCTGGCGCATCAGCGTGACCATCTCGTCCGACGAGCCGGCGTACTTCGCGTTGACCTTGCAGCCGGTCTGCTGCTCGAACGGCTTGACCCACGCGGGCTGCGTGTAGCCCTCCCAGGCGATCAGGTTGAGCTGGCCCTCGCCTCTGCCGATCGACGTCGGCAGGCTGGACGTCGTCGAGCTGCTGCTGCCTCCGCCACCGCACGCCACGAGCCCCATCAGGCCGAGCGTGACGAGCACGACCATCAGCCGTGCGGCGACGGGGTGGGCGTGGGGTGCGGAGCGCGTGGGGTGGGCGCGTCTCCGTATTCGATCGTTCCTCATTGCGGCACCTCCTCGTGCGTTCGCTGCGCTTGCGCCGCGGCACCGAAGTCCACGGCGGTCATGTGCTGCGGTCCCCACGCGAGCCGGACGCGACGGCCGCGCTCCTCCGACGCGGCCTGCTCGCCCGACTCGTCGTTCTGGCGCATCGCCACGAGCGTCCCGCCGCGGTCGAGCGCGACGACGTAGCGCGTCACCGAGCCGAGGTAGATCACCTCGCGCACGGTGCCGGGCTCCGACAGCTGTCCGTCCGGCACCGGCGCGTGCTCGGCCAGCAGGCGCAGCTTCTCGGGGCGCACGGTGCAGCGGCGCCCGTCGCGCTCGACGACGTTCGAGGTCCCGACGAAGCCGGCCACGAACTCGTTGACGGGGTGCTCGTAGATCTCGCGCGGCCTGCCGACCTGCTCGATGCGGCCCGTGGAGAAGACGGCGATGCGGTCGCTCATCGTCAGCGCCTCGTCCTGGTCGTGGGTGACGTAGACGAACGTGACGCCGTCGCTCAGCTCGCGCTGGATGCGCTTCAGCTCCAGCTGCATGTCCTGGCGCAGCTTCAGGTCGAGCGCGCCGAGCGGCTCGTCGAGCAGCAGCACCCGCGGGCGGTTGACGAGCGCGCGGGCGAGCGCGACGCGCTGGCGCTGGCCGCCCGAGAGCTGGATCGGCTTGCGCTTTCCGAGCTCGCCGAGCTGGACGAGCCGCAGCGCCTCGTCGGCGCGCGCGGCGCGCTCCCTGCGGCCGACGCCCTTCACCATCAGTCCGTAGGCGACGTTCTCCGCGACCGTCATGTGCGGGAACAGCGCGTAGTCCTGGAAGACCGTGTTGACGTCGCGCTGGTAGGGCGGCTTGCTCGTCACGTCGGCGCCGTCGAGCGCGATCGTGCCGGCGTCGGGGCGCTCGAAGCCGGCGATCAGCCGCAGCGTCGTCGTCTTGCCCGAGCCGGACGGGCCCAGCAGCGTGAAGAACTCGCCGGGCCACACGTCGAGGCTGAGGCGCTCGAGCGCGACGACGTCGCCATAGGCCTTGCGCAGTCCGCCCGCGGAAACCGCGGGGGCACCTCGCTCTTCAGGTTGCACCTCGGACAACGCGGCTCCTCCCGGGCTCCTGCCCGTCGTGGCGCGTATACCCATGCTCGCGACTCTCTGACCATTCGGCCAGGGACGCTGCGGCCCATGGCGACTGCCTGGTTGGCCGGACAGTCAGGCGCTCGCGCTTAGGACAGGTTCTTAGCCGCCGCGCTGGTGGAAGTAGAAGTCGGGCAGCGCCGCGCGCGTGACCTGCGAGGCGAGTCGCGCGACGAGCTCGGCGTCGCCGGTGCGCGCGGCGAGGTCGTCGAGCGTGACGATCCCGGTGAGCCGCCCGTCGGCGGTGATCGGCAGCCGGCGGATGCCGTGGCGCACGAGCAGCTCCGCCGCGGCGGAGACGTCCATGCCCGGCTCGCCCGTCACGACCGGCGTGGTCGCGTGGTCGATCGCGTGGTCCTCGCCGCTGCGCCCGTCAGCCAGCACGCCGACCGTCAGATCGCGATCGGTGACGATCCCGACCGCCGCACCGTCGCGCACGAGCACGACGGAGCCGACGTTGCGCTCGCGCATCAGCGCGGCCACCTCCCGCACCGGCGTCGCCGGGTCGGCCGTGACGACCGAGGCCGTCATCACCTCGCGGATCTCCACGCTTCCGAGGATAGGCCGTGCGCGGCACGGCGTGGGACGTTCCGGGCGGCGTGGGGGCGGGAGGCGGGACCACCATCTAGCATGTGCGCCCAATGGCGACCGCGGAGATCCTGCAGGCAGAGGCGCGAGAGCGCCCGCGGATGGCGGTCGTCGCACTGATCGCCGGTGTCTTCACGCTGCTCGGCAGCCTCGTCGCCCGCATCGTCGGCGGCGCACCGCCGGACAACCTGCCGGCCGCGCTGCTCTTCTACCACAAGCATCAGGGGTCGCAGTACGTCAGCGCCGCCTGCTCCGTGATCGGCGCGATCGCGATCGCCTTCGTGCTCGACTTCCTCTACCGCGCTGCGCGCGCGCGCAACCCGGAGCTGCCGTGGCAGATCCGCCCGCTGCCGTTCATCGGCGGCTTCGGCGTTGCGATCTTCACGGTCGTCTACCAGATCTCGCTCGCGGTCAACGTGGGCCACTTCACGACCCACGGCTCGCAGACCTACCAGGAGGCGCGCGCGGCGATCGACGCCGGCGTGCCGCCGCTGGTCGGCTTGTTCGTGCAGCTCGCGCTCGCGCTCGCGATCGTGATGATCTCCGTCAACGCGATGCGCGTGGGCCTGCTGTCGCGCTTCCTCGGCTACCTCGGCGTGATCTCCGGCGTGCTGTTCGTGCTCGCGTTCGTGCCGGTGCCGATCGTGCAGGTCTACTGGCTCGGCGCGCTCGCGATGCTGTTCGCCGGGCGCACGCCGAGCGGCACGCCGCCGGCGTGGCAGAGCGGCGAAGCGATGCCGTGGCCGAGCGGGGCCGCGATGCGCGAGCAGCGCGTCCGCGACGCCGAGGCGCGCCGTGGCGGCGTCGTCGAAGGCGAGCTGGCACCGTCGGACGGCGACGGCGAGCCCGCCGGCAACGGCCCGAGCACCGCCACCTCGCGCCGCAAGCGCAAGAAGCGCCGGTAGCTCACCGGCTCCCGCGCGTTCCGCGAGCCACCGGCTTTCGTCCTCCGGTCACCGCAAGCGGCGACCTGCCACCGGCTTTCGTCCTCCGGTCACCGCAAGCGGCGACCTGCGGGCGACGTCACTAGGCGATCGCCGGCGCGTCGGGCAGGCGGCCGAGCGCGGCTTCCATCTCGTCGGCCGAGAGCTCGGGGTCCTCGAGGTCGCCGGCGAGGTAGGCGTCGTACGCGGACAGGTCGAAGTCGCCGTGTCCGGAGAGGCCGAGCAGGATCACGCGCCGCTCGCCCGCCTCGCGCGCGGCGAGCGCCTCGTCGATCGCCGCGCGCACTGCGTGCGCCGGCTCGGGGGCGGGGATGATCCCCTGCGTGCGCGCGAACTGGAGCGCGGCCGCGAACGCGTCGTTCTGGCGGTAGGCGCGCGCCTCGACCAGCCCGCTGCGCACGAGCGCGCAGACGAGCGGCGCGTCGCCGTGGTAGCGCAGCCCGCCGGCGTGCACCGGCGGCGGCACGAAGTCGTGGCCGAGCGTGTACATCGGCAGCAGCGGCGTGAGGCCGCTCGTGTCGCCGAAGTCGTAGCGGTAGACGCCGCGCGTGAGCGTCGGGCAGGCTGCCGGCTCCGCGGCGAGGAAGCGCGTGCGCGCGCGCCCGCGCAGCACGAGCCGCACGAACGGGAACGCGAGCCCGGCGAAGTTCGAGCCGCCGCCGACGCAGCCGACGACGACGTCCGGCGCCTCGCCCGCCAGCTCCAGCTGCGTCATCGCCTCCTGCCCGATCACCGTCTGGTGCAGGCAGACGTGGTTCAGCACCGAGCCGAGCGCGTAGTTGGCGTCGGGCGCGTCGGCCGCCACCTCGACCGCCTCCGAGATCGCGATCCCGAGCGAGCCCGTCGGATGCGACGCCTGCCCACGGCCGGACGCCGTGCGGTCGCTGGGGGAGCGGTGCACGCTCGCGCCCCACGCCTCCATCATCGAGCGGCGATACGGCTTCTGGTCGTAGCTCGCGCCGACCATGAAGACCTCGCACTCCAGGCCGAAGAGGCTGCACGCGAACGCGAGCGCGGAGCCCCACTGGCCGGCGCCCGTCTCCGTCACGAGCCGTCTCACGCCCGCGCGGGCGTTCTCGTACGCCTGCGCGATGGCGCTGTTGGGCTTGTGCGAGCCGGCCGGCGAGACGCCCTCGTACTTGACGTAGATGTGCGCCGGCGTGTCGAGCGCGCGCTCGAGCCGGCGTGCGCGGAAGAGCGGCGTCGGGCGCCACAGCTTGTACGCCTCGCGCACCTCCTCGGGGATCTCCACGAGCGGGTCGGCCGTGATCTCCTGCGCGATCACGCCCGGCGGGAAGATGGCGGCCAGGTCGTCCGGCCCGGCCGGCTGCAGCGTGCCGGGATGGAGCGGCGGCAGCGGCGGCTCGGACAGGTCCGGGGCGATGTTGACCCAGTGCGTCGGCAGATCGGTCTCGTCGAGCGGGAACGTGGTCGCCTCGTCGTCCATCCCAACCTCCGCCTCGTCGCTGGCCGTGAGGCGATCGTAGCCGAGCCGGGTCTGTCCGCCGACCTCCGCCGCTTGCGGGCTCGGGCGCGGGTCGTCCCTCATGCCGCTCAAGCGCGCAGAGGAGTAGAACACACGGCATCCGGCGCGGACGCCATCCACGCCCGCGCCGGAGCCAGGGATGACGAGAACGAGAGGACAGAGATGGCTGACGGCGTCACCACCGAGGGGGGAGCGTCGCTCGAGCACGAGCTCGAGGCGATGCTTGAGATCGAGCGCTTCGCGCCGCCGGAGGCGTTCCGCGCGAACGCGCTGCTGAGCGATCCGGCCGTGTACGAGGAGGCGGCACGCGACCCGCAGGGCTGGTGGGCGAGACAGGCGGAGGGGCTCGACTGGTTCGAGCGCTGGGACACGGTGCTCGACGACACCGACCCGCCGTTCTACACGTGGTTCACCGGCGGCAAGCTGAACGCCTCTCACAACTGCCTCGACCGCCACGTCGAGGCGGGCCGCGGCGAGCGCGTCGCCTACCACTGGCGCGGCGAGGAGGGCGAGGAGCGCGACGTCACGTACGCCGAGCTGCACCGCGACGTGCAGCGCTTCGCGAATGCGCTGAAGGACCTGGGCATCGGCGCCGGCGACGTCGTCGGGATCTACCTGCCGATGATCCCTGAGGTCGTCGTCGCGATGCTCGCGTGCGCACGCATCGGCGCGCCGCACAACGTCGTCTTCGGCGGCTTCAGCGCCGAGTCGGTGCGCGAGCGGATGGAGTTCTCCGAGGCGAAGGCGCTCATCACGGTCGACGGCGCGCGGCGCAAGGGCAAGACGGCGCCGATCAAGGCCGCGGTGGACGATCATCTCGGCGATCTCGACACCTTGCAGACGATCGTCGTCGTGCGCCACACGGGGATCGACTGCGAGATGCGCGAGGGGCGCGACGTCTTCTACGACGAGGTCGTCGCGGCGGCGGATCCGGAGTGCCCGGCCGAGCCGCTCGACGCCGAGCACCCGCTGTTCATCCTCTACACGTCGGGCTCGACGGCGAAGCCGAAGGGGATCCTCCACACGACCGGCGGTTACCTCACCGGCGTGGCGGCGACGCACAGATACGTCTTCGACCTCAAGCCCGAGTCGGACGTGTACTGGTGCGCGGCCGACGTCGGCTGGATCACCGGTCACTCCTACATCGTCTACGGGCCGCTGCTGAACGGCGCGACGTCGGTGATGTGGGAGGGCGCGCCCGACTACCCGCACCAGGGCATCTGGTGGGAGCTGGTCGAGCGCTGCAAGGCGACGATCCTCTACGCAGCGCCGACCGCGATCCGCACGTTCATCAAGTGGGGCGCGGACATCCCGGGCAGGTTCGACCTCAGCTCGCTGCGGCTGCTCGGGTCGGTCGGAGAGCCGATCAACCCGAAGGCGTGGCTCTGGTACCACAAGGTGATCGGCGGCGAGCGCTGCCCGATCGT
>DASRXW010000106.1:0-37969 GCA_035654055.1 Conexibacter sp. | reverse complement strand
CTTGCAGCCCGAGAACGTCGTCACGCCGCTTCTCAGCGAGCCGGAGCAGCCGCTCAGCGTCGCGCCCGACGTCCCGGTGCCGGACACGATCGACAGCGAGACGGTTCCGGAGTAGCCGGTCGCCGTGTTGCCGCCCGCGTCCTGCGCGGTGATCACCGGCTGCGTGGTGAAGGCGGTCCCGCCCGTCGCGCCCGCCGGCTGCGTCGAGACGACGAGTCTCGTCGCCGCGCCCGCGATCACGGTGAACGCGCTGCCGTCGACCGCCAGCGTTCTGTCGCTCGCGTGCAACTGATAGCCGCTGCCGGCCTTGTCGATTTGGCAGCCCGAGAACGTCGTCACGCCGCTTCTCAGCGAGCCGGAGCAGCCGCTCAGCGTCGCGCCGCTCGTGCCCGTGCCCGAGGTGATCGACAGCGACACCGTGCCGGCGTAGCCCGTGACCGTGTTGCCGCCCGCGTCGACCGCCGTCACAGCCGGCTGCGTCGTGAACGCGGTGCCGCCCGTGGCGCCCGACGGCTGGGTCGTGAAGAGGAGCTGGGCGGCCGCGCCGACGGTCACGTTGAACGCGGAGCTGGTGCCGGTGAGCGTCCCGTCGCTCGCTCTCAACTGATAGCCGCTGCCGGCCTTGTCGATCTGGCAGCCCGAGAACGTCGTCACGCCGCTTCTCAGCGAGCCGGAGCAGCCGCTCAGCGTCGCGCCGGACGTGCCCGTGCCCGTCGCGATCGACAGCGACACCGTCCCGGAATAGCTTGCCACCGTGTTGCCGGCGCTGTCCTGCGCCGTGACGGCCGGCTGGGTCGTGAAGGCGGTGCCGCCGGTCGCGCCGGACGGCTGCGTGGTGAAGGCGAGTCTCGCCGCGGCGCCGGAGGCGAGCGTGACGCTCGCGGTCGTGCTCGTGGCCGTCCACGTGCGCCACGCCGCCGTGACCGTGTACTGGTGCGAGCCGGCGGCCACGCCCGTGTCCGTGCAGCTCGTCGCGCTGCTCGGCGCGGAGGAGCTGGGGCAGGCGGCGCT
This sequence comes from Conexibacter sp., assembly GCA_035654055.1. Taxonomy (GTDB): domain Bacteria; phylum Actinomycetota; class Thermoleophilia; order Solirubrobacterales; family Solirubrobacteraceae; genus Conexibacter. Next base: position 36,958 of record DASRXW010000106.1, on the reverse strand, counting down.
CGGCGCGCCGCCGTCGCGGGTCACGTAGTAGGTCACCGATCCGCTCGCGGGCGCGGAGACGGTCGACCACGTGAGCGTGACGGTCCCGGCGCCCGTGCTCGTTCTCGTGATCGACGGCGCGGCGAGCGTCCCGACGCTCGCCGTGGCCGCGGCGGTCCCGCTGGCGGTGTAGTACGCCGAGGCGTCCATCACGGCGGCAACCAGAGTGACGGCGGCGACGGCGACGGCGATCGCCAGCGCGCGGCAGAGGTGGCGGGCGCGCGCGCTCACGAGTGCGAGCTCCCGCTGTAGGCGAACGTGTAAACGGCGCCCTTGCAGGCGTCCTGGTTCGTCGGCAGGTTGAGCATCGTCACGCTCGGCGCGCTGACGCCGCCGGACGGAAGCGTGACGCTGCCGTTCGCGGGCACGGTGAGCGGGTTCGCGGCCGACACGTTCGACTGCGCGACGCCGAGGTTGGCCGGCCCGTCGCAGCCGGCATTCGAGCTGCCCGGCTGAACCGTCACCGTGAGGCTCGTGACGACGATCGCGGACCCGTTCGGGTTGCTGATTCTGAGCGCCAGCGTGCCGGTCTTGCCGGGGTAGAGCAGGCCGCCGTAGCCGCCGGAGATCGTGAACGGCAGGCCCGTGGTGGACGCGGCGACTCTCCACGTCGCCTCCGTCACGCCGCTTCTGTTGCCGGCGGCGTCGAGCGCGCGCACGTCGAAGCGGTGGGTGCCGTTCGAGAGGCCGTTGTACGTCTGCGGGCTGGCGCAGCTCGCGTACGCGGCGCCGTCGAGCGAGCAGACGAACGTGACGCCGGCCTCTCTGTCGGTGAACGCGAACGTCGCGCTGCTCGACGCCGACGGGTTGGGCGGCCGCTGCGTGAGCTGCGGCTTCGGCGGCGCGACGGTGTCGATCGTCCAGGTGTAGGAGGTCGCGGGACCGCGGTTGCCGGCGGCGTCGCGCGCGCGCACCATGAACGTGCGCACGCCGTCGTGCAGCCCCCACCAGGTGACAGGGTCGGTGCAGGCGGTCCAGTCACGGCCGTCTACTCTGCACTCCCAGCTCACGCCGGCCTCCGCGTCCGTGTAGGCGAACGTCGCGTGGTCGACGTTCGTGATCGTGGGCGGCTCCTGCGTGATTTGCGGCGCCGCCGGCGGGACGGTGTCGACCGTCCAGGTGCGCGTGGCGGGGTCGCCGGCGCCGAGTCTCGGGTTGCGGTCGCGCACGCGGAACGTGTGCGCGCCGTCGGCGAGGCCGCTGTACGTCTTCGGGCTGGTGCACGCCGCGTAGGGCGCGCCGTCGAGCGAGCACTCGAGCGTGTCGCCTCTCGCGCCGACCGTGAACGTGAGCGTCGCGCTCGTGACGTTCGTCACGCCCGACGGGCCGGACGTGATCTTCGGCGTCGCGACCGAGGGACCGGCGTTCGCGGCGACCGCGTAGCCGGCGACGACCAGGAGGATCAGGGCACCGAGCAGCGTCAGGGACCGCTTCGTCCTGGCGCTCTTCGCTGTCCGTGTCGTGAGGAGGTTGCGCATGTGCAGAGGCCGAGCAGGCGGGGGACGCAGCGTCCTGCGGCGTCCCCCGCGTGCGATCGTCGGCGTCCGACTAGATGCCGCTGTTGTCGACCTTCAGGTGGAGGACCGGCGAGGCCGCCTTGCAGGCGTCCTGGTTGGCGCCGGTGTCGGCGAATCTGAGCGTGCCGGTCTCGTTCAGCGTGCCGCCCGCGGCGATCTCCGTGTTGACCGTCACGTCGGCGAAGCTGAAGTCCGACGCGTTGCAGCCGACCGGCAAGCCGGTGATGCCGTTCGTCCCGGCGCTCGTGTCGGCGACGACCTTGCCGACCTTCGCGGGCGTGTTGGACGAGGAGTTCGTGATCGTGTATCTCACGTTCGTCGAGCCGCCCGGGTAGAGCGTGTTGTCGAACGAGACGCCGGTGATCGTGACGCCGCTGTCGGTGCCGACCGACGCCGTGCCCGAGCCGGTGCCCGAGGCCGTGAAGTACGCGACGGCGACCCCGGCCACCGCGAACGCCGCGATCACGACGACGGGGACGAGGATGCGCTTGCGCATGAGCTTCCGCATGAGAGCAATGCTCCTTTTCGAGGGTTCGCCCACCTGGAGCGAGTGCTCCTTGCGGCAGGTCCTTCCGCTGGTGAAGGAGCTTGCGCGAGCGCGGAGGTCGCCTCAATGGTCCGCACGGGGCATTTCGCGTTCATGTGCGTGAACGCCGTTGCGCGTTCCGCCGCAGCGCGCGGCACAGTTGACGCTGCCGTGACGACGCCCGAGATCATCCGCGTGCTGCTCGTCGACGACCACGACGTCTACCGTCACGGGCTCGCCCAGCTGCTGCGCGATGAGGGGCTCGCGATCGTGGGCGAGGCGAGCGGCGGCGAGGCGGGAGTGCGACTCGCGGCCGAGCTACGCCCCGACGTCGTGCTGATGGACCTCAGCATGCCGGGGATGACCGGCGTCGAGGCGACGCGCGTCATCGCCGCCGGCGAGGCGCCCGCACCGCGGGTCGTCGTCCTGACGCTGTCCGACGACGACGCCTCGATGCTGGAGGCACTGCTCGCGGGCGCCGCCGGCTACGTGCTGAAGGAGGCCTCGCTCGAGCAGATCGTCGCGGCGGTGCAGGCAGCCGCCGCGGGCGACGCGGTGATCCCACCACGCGTCGCGCCCGAGCTGCTGCGCCGCCTGCGCGCGGCCGAGGCGGCGCAGCCGGTGGACGCGGCGGGCACGGCGGAGCTGTCGGAGCGCGAGCTCGAGGTGCTGCGCCTGATCGTCGACGGACGCGACAACGCGGCGATCGCGAGCGAGCTGTTCATCAGCCCGAACACCGTCAAGAGCCACGTCGCGAGCATCTGCGCGAAGCTCGGCGTCGAGAGCCGGCTGCAGGCTTCAGTGCAGGCGCTGCGCCGCGGGCTCGTCGCCTGACGGGGCGCGCTCGCGGATCCGCTCGCGCAGCGTGCGCAGGTGCGCGCGCAGCTCCCGCTCGCAGGCGGCGAGCCGCAGCTCGCGCTCCGACAGGTCGAGCGCCTGCGCCCGCAGTCGCCGCCGCGCGCCCTCGAGCGCGAGCGCCGACGCGTAGCCGCCGAGCAGCAGTTCCTCCGCCTCCCCTCCGAGGTCCGACGCAGCGCAGCATTCGCGCAGCTCCTCAGAGATGCGGGCGGCTTGGTCGAGAAGCGGATCGGCGGGTGCTGACACGGGTCCGGACATCCTCAGCGACGGGTGTCGCAGACGCCATCGCCCGTGCGGGCGCTTCGCCGTTCAGACGCGTGAACGAACGCGCGCGCCGGCGGCGGCGCGCGCCCGCTCGAGCAGCGCGAACGCGGCGCCGCGGTCGGGCACCTGCAGCTTGCGCAGCACGGCCGAGACGTGGCGCCGCACCGTCACCTGGCTGATGCCGAGCCGCTCGGCTACCTCGGCCGTGCTGGCACCGCCGTGCAGCAGCTCGAGGATCTCCCACTCGCGCGGCGTCAGCTCGGCGCCACCGCCACGTGTGAGCGGAACGCGTCGCCGGCGACGCCCGCCGAGCTCGGCGACGATCCGCCCGACCAGTGCCCGCGGGATCGCCGCCTCGCCGGCCAGCACGCCCGCCAGCGCGAATGGGAGCCGCTCCGGGTCGACGTCCTTCAGCAGGTAGCCGACGGCGCCCGCCTGGATCGCGGCGAACAGGTCCTCCTCGTCGGCCGAGACGGTCAGCATCGCGATCGCCGTGCCGGGCAGGCGGGCCGCGATCTTGGCGGCGGCGTCGATCCCGCTGCCGCCCGGCATCTGCACGTCGAGCAGGCAGGCGTCCGGGTGCTCGCGCAGCGCGGCCTCGACGGCGCCAGGCCCGTCCGGCGCCTCCGCGCAGACGACGAAGCCGCCGCGCTCGAGGGCCGCGCGCACGCCCGCGCGTGCCGCAACGTGGTCGTCGGCGATCAGCACGCGCCGACCGCCGCCGACGGTCTCGCTCACGGCAGCGTCACCTCGACCTCGGTGCCCCTCCCGGGGGTCGAGCGGATCGCCAGGCGTCCGCCGAGCGCGGCAGCGCGCTCGCGCATCGCCTGGAGGCCGAAGGCGCCGTCCGGAACGCTGGCCGGATCGAGGTCGAAGCCGCAGCCGTCGTCGCGCACGAGCAACCGGCGCGAGCGTCCGGCGCACAGCACGATCGTCGCCGAGCGGGCCTGACCGTGACGCGCCGCGTTCGCGAGCGCCTCCCCGACGATGCGCGCGAGCGCATCGCGCACCTCGGGCGCGACGTCGACGTCACCGTCCGCGTCGACGCGCACGTCGAGCTCGAGGCGCCGGCCGAGCTCGTTCGCGATGCGCTCGAGCGTCGCCGCCAACGGCTCGTCGAGCGGCGCGCGCAGCGTGGAGATCGCCGAGCGCGACTCGGCGAGCGCCCGCTCGGCGGCGGCGAGCAGGCGGTCGGCCTCCGGGCCCGGTCGCTGCGCCTGCAGGCGGCGCGCCTGCGCGAGCAGGTGCAGGACCTCCTGCGCGACGCCGTCGTGCAGCTCGCGCGCGACGCGCCCGCGCTCCTGGAGCGCGGCGATCCGCGCCCGATCGCGCTGGGAGTCGCGGATCTCCGCGACAGCGCCGGCCGCGAGCAGCAGATAGGCGGCGAGCGCGAGCACGTCGCCGGCGTAGAACCAGTTGACGTACAACGACGGGACGAGCAGGTAGTTGAGCCACGAGAACGCCAGCAGCGCCGTGCCCCACGACAGCAGGACGGCGAGGCGGTCGCCCCGGCGCAGGCCGCGCACGGCGAAGCCGACCGCCGCTACCGCGATCAGCCCGAGGCACGTCCCCTTGAGGACGATCGAGGCGGGGCTGCCGGCGAGCGGGCCGTACGGGGAGTTGGCGGCCGGGGCGCTCGCGTCGACCGGCAGCGGCAGCTGCCGGTCGAGCGCCGCCAGTGCCAGCGCCAACAGCGCGACGGCTGCGATGCTCGCGACGGCGAGCACGCGCGCCGCGTGGCGCGGCCGCGCCGGAGCCCACGCCGAGCCGAGGGCCGCGCCTGCCAGCAGGGCCGCGGCGACGAGCCGTCCCGACACCGGCATCCACGCGAGCGGGCCGTGCGGGCTCTCCCCCGTCGCCCCCTGGATCCCGCTCGTGAGCAGGTTGGAGACGCCGAGCACCGCGAACGACAGCGCGAGCAGCAGGTCGCCGGCGAGCGGTTGACGGCGGTAGCGGCCCGCCGCCAGCAGTGACACGAGCAGCGCGACCAGCGCGGCCGTGGTCGCGATCTGCACGTGCAGGGCGGGGCGCTGCGGACCGAAGCGCAGGCTCGGTGCCGACGCCACCAGCACGGTGACGCCCGCCCCGGCCGCGGTCGCGGCGAACAGCCCGATGCCGCTCCAGCGCCCGGGCGGCGCCGGCACGCCCGGTCCGCGGCCGCGCGCACCGACGCGCACCGCCGCGGGCCGGCTGTCGATCGTCGGCATCGGGATCCCGTGCAGTCGCATGGCCTCAGACTGCTCTTCGGCGCGCCGCCGCGATTCCTCGACCCCTGCAACGCGTCACGTTGACCAGCGCCGAGTCCGATCGATTGCGCGCCCGAGGCGAGCAGGGCGCCGCGCCCCGGCCGTGCACGCCGGGCTGCCGCGGTGCGTCAGAGGATCTCGAGCACGCGCTCGACGGGCCGTGCAAGCACGGCGCGGTCGCCATTGACGACGAACGGTCGCTGGAGCAGCTCGGGGCGCGCGACCATCGCCGCGACGATCGCGTCCTCGTCGCCTGCCGCCGCCAGCTCAGCGGCGCCCTCCTCGCGCATCCGCAGCGCCGCGCTCGCGCGGATCCCCGCCTTCGCGAGCAGCGCGCGGATCTGCCGCTCGTCCAGTCCCTCGACCTGATACTCGACGCGCTCGAAGTCGATGCCCTGCCCGGTCAGCAGCTCGGCGAGCTTGCGGCAGGTCGTGCAGGTGCGCTTCTCGTAGACCGTGATCGCCATGCCGGCGCGCAGCCTAGCGGGCGCACCGACCGCGGCGGCCGCGCTCACACGGCGTGCGCGGGCGGCGCGGCGCCGGCCCGCAGCGGCGTGACGCCCTTGAGCAGGTCGGCGGCGCGCTCGGCGATCGCGATCACGGGCGCGTTCGTGTTGCCGCGCGGGACGAGCGGCATCACGGACGCGTCGACGACGCGCAGGCCGTCGAGCCCGTTCACGCGCAGCTCGTCGTCCACGACCGCCCCGATCGCGCACGTGCCGACCGGGTGGTAGATCGGGAACGTCGTGCGGCGGGCGTGCGCGCGCAGGGCGTCGTCGGAGTCGCCGTCGGGCACGGTCATGCCGGTCGTGCAATACGGCGCCATCGCCGGCTGGGCGGAGATCTCCAGCATCAGCCGCAGCGCCGCGACCATCCGCTCGAGGTCGCGCTCGCCCGCGTAGAAGCCGTTGCGCACGATCGGCTTCGCGGTCGGGTCGTTCGAGGCGAGCCGCACCGAGCCGCGGCTCTCGGGCGTCAGCAGGCACGGCGTCACGACCAGGCCGTGCCCCTCCGGGTCGGCCGTGCCCTCGTCGAGGATCTGCACCGGGATCACGTGGAACTGCACGTCCGGGGCCGGGGCGCCCGCCTCGACGCGCACGAACGCGCCGCTCTCGGCGAGGTTCGAGGCGAACGGGCCGGTCTGGGTCGCCATGAACTGCTCGAGCGCCGCCGGCTCGGCGGCGAGCAGCAGGCTCTCGGGCTCGTCGGTCCCCCACACGCCGTACGTCGCGGCATGGTCGGTGAGGCCCTCCCCCATCGCCGGCTGGTCGAGCAGCGGCTCGATCTCGCGCATCGTCAGATGCTCCGCCGGGCCGACGCCCGAGAGCATCAGCAGCTGCGGCGAGTTGTAGGCGCCAGCGCACACGATCACCTCGCGCTCGGCCCGCAGCTCCTGCACGTGGCCGAGCTGCGAGGCCTCGACGCCGACGGCGCGCGTGCCCTCGAACAGCACGCGGTGGACGAGCATGTGCGTGAGCACGGTCAGGTTGGGGCGCGAGGTCGCCGGGTGCAGGTACGCCGCCGCGGCGCTCGCACGCAGCCCCCCGCGCTGGGTCACCTGGTACATCCCGGCGCCGTCCTGCTCGGGCCCGTTGAAGTCGTCGTTGCGCGGCAGCCCGGCCTGGGCCGCCGCCTCGACCCACGCCTGCGAGATGCGGTTGCCGGAGCGCTGCTCGGCGACCGGCAGCGGCCCGCCCACGCCGTGCCACGCCGAGGCGCCGCGCTCGTTGTCCTCGGCCTTGAGGAAGTACGGCAGCAGGTCGTCCCACGCCCAGCCGGGGATCCCCCAGTCGTCGTAGTCGCGGCGATTGCCGCGGATGTAGACCATCGCGTTGATCGACGACGAGCCGCCGAGCACGCGCCCGCGCGGCAGCGGGATGCGGCGTCCGCCGCAGTTCGGCTCGGGCGCGCTGAAGTAGCCCCAGTCGAGCTCCGTGCCCGCGAGCTTCAGGTAGCCGAGCGGGACGTGGATGTTCTGGTTCGCGTCCGGCGGCCCCGCCTCGAGCAGGAGGACCGTGACGTCCGGGTTCTCCGTGAGGCGCGCCGCGAGCACGCAGCCGGCCGAGCCGGCGCCGACGATCACGTAGTCGTACATGGAGCGATGCTCTATGAGTTGGAGCGGCGCGTCAAGCGCCGATGGCGGGCCGACGCCGACCACTGGACGCGCGCACGTCGATCGGTGAGAGTGAGCGCACGACCCACTCCGCATTCAGGAGGCTCACATGGCCACGACGTTCGTCCTGCACCGCGTCGCCGACTACGACGCGTGGCGCCGCGTCTACGACGACGTCGCCGACCTCCAGCGCGAGGGCGGCGTCACCGACAAGGCGGTGTACCGCGCCGCCGACGACCCGAGCAACGTGCTCGTGATGCACCGCTTCGCGACGGCCGACGCGGCGCGGGCGTTCTTCCAGGATCCCGACCTGAGAGCGGCGATGCAGAAGGCCGGCGTCGACGTGGCCTCTCTCCGCTTCGAGCTCTACGAGGAAGCGTAGCCGCGCGGGCGCGGATCAGCGCGGGCGCGCCGAGGTCGGCCACGCCTGCGCGGATTCCACGGGATTCCTTGACCGGTGCCTGCGGGAGCAGCTACGGTCGTCCCCCGACTCGCCTTTACACAGGAAAGGGGTACAACGTGGCCGAGTTCCGTGTCGTCCGGTAGGTCGGGCATGACGTCGCCGACGCCGGAGCCTGAGGAACAGCGGCGCGACGAGCCGCTGGCGTGCCCGAGCGCACCCGCGCAGCCGGGCTCGTCGCTGCTCGCGATCGTCGGCAGCGACGGCCGCCTCGCGCACCTCTCGCCGCCGATCCCGGTGGACGAGGCGTTCGTCGCGGCTGCCTCGCGGCACGGCGCCCCGGAGGCGCGCATGCGCTTCACGGCGCCATGCCTGCAGGAGGGCTGCGCGCACTGGACCGGCTCGTCCTGCGGCGTGATCGAGCGCGTGCTGGCCGGTGGCGCCGGCAGCGGCGAGGACCAGTCGGCGAAGCTGCCGCGCTGCGCGATCCGCAGCGGCTGCCGCTGGTACCGCCAGGAGGGCGCCGCGGCATGCCGCGCGTGCCCTCTGGTGCTGACGGACGGGACGTGACGTCGCCCGCAGCTCGGCGCTTGCGACGAGCGGAGGGCGAAGCCGACTACGTCTGCTCGCGCACCGGCAGCGCGATCTCGCGCTTGAGGATCTTGCCGGTGGGGCCCTTCGGCAGCTCGGGCACGAGCCAGACATGGCGGGGGTACTTGTAGGCGGCGATCCGCTCCTTCACCCATCCCTGCAGCTCCTCGCAGCTGGCATCGGCGCCGGCCTTCAGCGCGACCGCTGCGCCGACCTCCTCGCCCAGCTGCGCATCGGGGATCCCGACCACCGCGGCCTCGGCGACGGCCGGGTGCTCGTAGAGCACCTCCTCGACCTCGCGCGGATAGACGTTGTAGCCGCCGCGGATGATGAGGTCCTTCTTGCGGTCGACGATGAAGAAGTAGCCGTCCTCGTCGACCTTCGCGAGGTCGCCGGAGTGGAACCAGCCGCCGCGCATCGCCTCGGCGGTCGCGTCCGGGCGCTGCCAGTAGCCCTTCATCACGTTCGGGCCTCTGATCACGATCTCCCCCACCTCGCCGGCCGGCACGTCGGCGCCCTGCTCGTCGACGACCTTCATCTCGACGTCGCGGATCGGCGTGCCGATCGAGCCCGGCTTGCGCTCGCGGTCGGGGTGGTTGAAGGACGCGACGGGCGACGTCTCCGACAGCCCGTAGCCCTCGAGGATCTGCGTGCCGAACTGGCCCTCGAACGCGCGCAGCACCTCGACCGGCAGCGACGCGCCGCCGGAGATGCACGTGCGCAGCGAGGAGGTGTCGGGGCGCTCGCCCTGCGGCACCGCCAGCATCCCGTTGTACATCGTCGGCACCCCGAGGAAGACCGTCACGCGGTCGCGCTCCATGATGCCGAGCGCCTTCGCCGCGTCGAAGCGCGGCAGCAGCGTGAGGCACGCGCCGGCGAGGATCCCGGCGTTCATCGCGGCCGTCTGGCCGAACGAGTGGAACAGCGGCAGCGCGCCGAGGATCACGTCGTCCTCGGACAGGCGGATCAGCGTCTCGACCTTCGTCAGGGCGTTGCCGGCCAGGTTGGCGTGCGTCAGCTCGGCGCCCTTCGGCTTGCCGGTCGTTCCAGACGTGTAGAGGATCACGGCCGTGTCGTCGTCGGCGACCGCGTGCAGGTGCGTGACCGGCGCCGCGGCCCCGACCTGCTGCTCGAACGCGCCCGGCACGACGTCGATCAGCTCGGCGCCGGCCGCCTCTGCCCCGGGCCGCGCGTCGTCGCCGAAGTCGTGCCAGGCGAACAGCAGCTTCGCGCCGGAGTCGCCCAGGTAGTACGCAACCTCGCGCTCCTTCAGCAGCACGTTCATCGGCACGACGACGCCGCCGGCGCGCAGGATCCCGTAGTAGACGACCGGGAAGTACGGCACGTTGGGCAGCATCACGCCGACGCGGTCGCCTGGCTTGAAGCCGTGCTCGGGAAGCAGCCCGGCGAGGTGCGCGGAGGCGCCGTCCAGCTGCGCGAACGTCAGCTCCGCGTCATCGAGCTTGATCGCCGTGCGCCCGGGCAGGCGTGCGGCCGAGTCGGTCAGCAGGCTCGCGAGGTTGCGCCCCATGACGATCGCTCCTCCTAGGTTCGACGGCTCTCTCCGAGATACGTGGCCATCAGCCTAATTGACGCCGGGGTCGGGCGCCACGTGCAGCGCAGGGTCGCCGTGCGCTACGCCACGCCCGAGTCGAGCACGCGCGCCGGAGCCTCGCCCCACAGCTGCTCGAGCCGGTAGAACTCGCGCGTCTCGGGCGTGAAGACGTGGACGACCACGTCGAGGTAGTCCATCAGCACCCAGTGCGCCTGCGGCAGTCCCTCGACGCGGCGCGGGTGCAGTCCGTGCTCCTGCTTCATGCCCGCGTGGATGCCGTCGTGGATCGCCTTCACCTGACGATCGGTGTTGCCGGAGCAGATCACGAAGTAGTCGGCGTAGCCGAGCACGCCGCGCAGGTCGAGCTCGACGATCTCGATCGCCTTCTTGTCGGCGGCGTAGCCGGCGATCGCCTCGGCCATCGCGGCTCCCGCCAGCTCGTCGTGCCCGCTCATGCGTCGTACCAGCCGTGCGCGGCGATCGCGCCGGCGACTGCCTCGGGCACGAGGTAGCGGATCGGGCGCCCCGTCGCGACGCGCTCGCGCACGAGCGACGAGGAGACGTCGATCCGCGGCATGTCGAAGAAGCGCACGCGCTCTCTGGTGGCGCCCCGAAGCGCGCGCAGCTCGCCGCGGATGTCCTCGCGCTCCGATCCGGCGCGCTCGGCCACGGCGAGCGTCGCCAGCTCGAGCACGGTCTCGGGCTCCCGCCACGTCGGCAGGCTGCGGGCCATGTCACCCCCCACGATGAAGGTCAGGTCGTCCTGCGGATTCAAGTCGTGCAACGCCCTCAGCGTATCGACCGTCCAGGACCTCCCCGGCCGATCGAGCTCCAGGCGCGAGACGTCAAAGCGCTCGTCGCTCGCGACGGCGAGCTGGCACAGTTCGTAGCGCACCTCCGCACCGGGGTCCGCGGCGACCTGCTTGTGCGGTGGGATCCCGGCCGGCATCAGCACGACGCGGTCGAGCGCAAGCTGCTCGTGCGCTTCCTGGGCGCAGACGAGGTGACCGAGATGCGGCGGGTTGAACGTGCCGCCGAGGATGCCGATGCGCATGCGCGAGTTCGCCGTCGCCCGCTCGCGCGGGTCACGTGCGCACCTGGCCGGTGCCCTCGATCAGGTACTTGAAGGTGCACAGCTCGCGCAGGCCGATCGGGCCGCGCGCGTGCAGCTTCTGCGTCGAGTTGCCGATCTCCGCGCCCATCCCGAACTCGCCGCCGTCGGTGAAGCGGGTCGAGGCGTTGACGTAGACGCAGGCGGCGTCGACGCCGAGCTGGAAGGCGCGAGCGACGCCGAGGTCCTCGGTCACGACCGCCTCGGAGTGGCCGCTGCCATACCGGTTCACATGCGCGATCGCCTCCTCGGCCGAGTCGACGACGCGCACCGCGAGAATCAGCGCCAGGTACTCGGTCGCCCAGTCCTCCTCCGTCGCCTCCGACACCGGGATCTCGCCCTCGTGGTCGCGCGCGTGGGCGCGCGTGCGCTCGTCACCGCGCAGCTCGACGCCGACGGTGTGGAGCGTGCGCAGCGCGCGCGGCAGGAACTCGGGCGCCACGTCGGCGTGCACGAGCAGCGTCTCGGCCGCGTTGCAGACGCCGGGGCGGTGGACCTTCGCGTTGAGCGCGATCGCCTCGGCCGCGTCGAGGTCGGCGTCGGCGTCGACGTAGACGTGGCAGTTGCCGGAGGCGGCGTAGATGACCGGCACGGTCGCGACGGCCTTCAGCGCGTGCTTCAGTCCCTCGCCGCCGCGCGGGAAGATCAGGTCGACGACGCCGTCCTGCGTCGCCAGCTCCGCCAGCTCCGCGCGCCCGCCGCCGGAGACGAGCTGGATCGCGCCGTAGGGGACGCCCGCGGCCGTCGCCGCCTCGGAGGCGATCGCCGCGAGGACGGCGTTCGAGTGGGCCGCCGTCGAGGAGCCGCGCAGCACGATCGCGTTGCCGGACTTGAGGCACAGCGCGGCGGCGTCGATCGTCACGTTCGGGCGCGCCTCGTAGACGACGGCGACGACGCCGAACGGCACGCGCACGCGGCGCACGTCGACGCCGTTCGGCAGGCGGTGTCCGTCGATCGTCTCGCCGACCGGGTCGGGCAGTGCGGCGATCGCGCGCGCACCGTCGGCGATCGCGGCGATGCGGACGGGGTCGAGCGCGAGGCGGTCCAGCAGCGCGGCGCCGATGTCGCTCGCGCGACCGGCCTCGAGGTCCTGGGCGTTGGCGGCGAGGATCTCCGGCGTGCGCGCGACGAGCGCGTCGGCGATCGCGTGCAGCGCCGCGTCCTTCACGCGCGTGTCGAGCGCGGCGAGCGGCGCGGCGGCAGCCTTGGCGGCGCGGCAGGCGTCGGCGACGACCGACGTCGTGTCGTCGGCAGCGTCGGCGACGGGACTCAGGGCCATGCGGAACAGGGTACCGGCCACCTGACGAGCGCATCGGCGTGCCTGGCAAGGACGGGGCACCGCCGGCGAAGCCGGCGGCCGGTGTGGCGGGCTTCGCACGCGAACTCGGTCGCGTCGCGCTCGAAGCGGCGATCGCCCACGTCGGCGATCCCCGCCGTGTCGACGAGCTCGCGCAGCTCGTCGATCAACGCCCGCGTCATGGCGGGAACTGCAGGGCCGCCGCGGGCGCTGCCCTACGCCAGCACGAAGTAATCGCGATGAATCGCCTCTTCGCCGTGGTCCGGCAGCAGCTCCCGCACCTCGGCCGACTTCATGCCCTTGACGGCGCGCAGCTCGCCCGCGGTGTAGTTGGTGATCCCCTTCCCCACCTCGAAGCCATCGTGCCGCACCTCGACGGCGTCGCCGGCCTCGAAGCGCCCGCCGACGTCGACGACGCCGACCGGCAGCAGGCTCGTGCCGCCCTCGCGCAGCGCGCGCGCGGCGCCCGCGTCGACGGCGATCGTCCCGCGCGTGGGCTTCGCGTACTTGAGCCACAGCTTGAAGCTCGAGTGACGCGGCTCGCCCGCCGGGAAGCGCGTGCCGATCGGCTCCCCGGCGACCGCGGCGGCGATCGCGCCCGGCGTGCGGCCGTTCGCGACGACCGCGGGGATGCCGGCCGCGGTCGCCATCTCGGCGGCGACGACCTTCGAGCGCATGCCGCCCGAGCCGAGCGTCGTCGTCGTCTGGCGGATGTCGAGCGCGTCGAGCGCGGCGAAGTCCTCGACCAACGGGACCAGCTCGGCGCCGTGATCGAGGCGGGGATCGGCCGTGTAGAGGCCGTCGGTCGAGGTCAGCAGCACGAGCAGCTCGGCGCCGATCAGGATCGACACCTGCGCGGCGAGGAAGTCGTTGTCGCCGAACGTGATCTCGTCCGTCGCCGTCGTGTCGTTCTCGTTGATCACCGGCACGATGCGCCAGTCGAGCAGCTTGTGCAGCGTGCGGCGGGCATTGAGGTAGTGCGAGCGCTCGCCGCTGACGTCGTGGAAGGTGAGCAGCACCTGTGCGCTCGCGATCCCCTGGCCGCCGAGCAGCTCGTCGTAGACGCGGTACAGCTTGCCCTGCCCCACGGCGCTGGCCGCCTGCAGCTCCTCGATCTCGGTCGGACGCGCGGCGAGGCCCATGACGCCGATGCCGCGGGCGATCGCGCCGCTCGTGACGACCACGACGTCATGGCCGGCGCGGTGCAGCGCAGCCGCCTCCTCGCAGACGTGCGCGAGCACGTCCATGCGCGGTTGCCCCACGTCGTCGGCGACGATCGAGGAGCCGAGCTTGATCACGACGGAGCCCATGAGGGCAGGGAGGTTACGCGGGCGGGCTGCTCCCGCGTCGACCGCGGCGGCGCGCGCGCACCGGCCCGCCCCTCACGACGGGTCCAGCTCGAACTCGATCCCGCCGATCTCGACGTCGTCGCCCGCCTCGAAGCCGGCGTCCTCGAGCGCCTGGATCACGCCGATGCGCTTGAGGCGCCGCTCGAGGTGGGCCATCGCCTCCTCGTTGTCGACGTCGTAGCGCAGCACGAGCCGGTCCACACCGCTGCCGAGGACGCGGAAGCGGCCATCCTCGAGCTGCTCGACGCGGAAGCCGCGCTCGGCGGCCGGGCGGAAGACCTGGTGCTCGGCGAGCCCCTCGACCTCCGGCACGTCGAGCGGCGACGCGAGCGGGACGTGCTCCAGCAGCGCACGGCGCAGCGTGTCGAGGCCGTCGCCGGTCGCGCTGGAGGTGAGCAGGACCGGAGCCGCCTCCCCCAGCCGCTCGCGCCATTCCGCCGCGGCCTGCGCCGCCGCCTCGGGCGTCACGAGGTCGACCTTCGACAGCGCGAGGACGCGGGGAAGCGCGGCGAGGCGCGCGTCGTGCGCCGCCAGCTCGCGCTCGATCGTCGCGTGGTTCTCGACCGGGTCGCTCCCGTCGACCGGCGCGAGGTCGAGCACGTGCACGAGCAGGCGCGTGCGCTCGACGTGCGCGAGGAAGTCGTGGCCGAGCCCGGCGCCGTCGCTCGCGCCCTCGATCAGCCCGGGGATGTCGGCGAGCACGAGCTGGCGGTCGTCGGCCTCGATCGTGCCGAGCACCGGCTCGAGCGTCGTGAACGGGTAGTCGGCGATCTTCGGCTGCGCGCGCGTGAGACGCGAGAGCAGCGACGACTTGCCGGCGTTCGGCAGCCCGACGAGCCCGACGTCGGCGAGCAGCTTGAGCCGCAGCTCGATCCAGCCCTCCTCGCCCGGCAGCCCCCGCTCGGCGAAGCGCGGCGCCTGGCGCGTCGGCGTCGCGAAGTGCTTGTTGCCGCGCCCGCCGGAGCCGCCTCTCACCACGGTGGCGCGCTGGCCGGGCGTCACGAGGTCATGGCGCGTGCCGTCCTCGAGCTCGGCGACCGTGCCCGGCGGGACATGGACCTCCAGCAGCTCCCCCTCCGGCCCGAAGCGCAGCGCGCCTCTGCCGTGGCCGCCGCGTCTGGCCTTGAAGTGCGCGGTGCGGCGGAAGAACTGCAGGTCGCGCAGCGAGTCGTCGCAGACGAGCACGACGTCGCCGCCGCGCCCGCCGTCACCGCCGTCCGGGCCGCCCTTCGGCACGCGCGACTCGCGCCGGAACGACATGCAGCCGTCGCCGCCGCCACCGGCCTGGACATGGATGCGTGCACGATCGGAGAGCATGTGGGCCACATCCTGACAGCGAGCAAGGGAGCGCCCCGTGTCCGACCCCGTCTTCCTCATCACCGGCGCGTCGTCCGGCATCGGCGCCGCAACGGCGCGGCAGGCCGCGCAGGCCGGGCACCGCGTCGTGCTGGCAGCGCGCTCGACCGACAGGCTGGAGGCGCTCGCGGACGAGCTGGGCGGACCGCAGCGGGCGCTCGCGGTCGCCTGCGACGTGACCGAGTGGGAGCAGCAGCAGGCGATGGTCGCCGCCGCACTCGACGCCTTCGGCCAGCTCGACGTCGTCTTCGCGAACGCCGGCTTCGGCGCGACGCGCGGCTTCCTCGAGGAGTCGCCCGAGCACTGGAAGGCGATGGTGCTGACGAACGTCTACGGCGCCGCGCTGACGCTGCGCGCGACGATCCCGACGCTGCGCGAGGCGCGCGGCCATCTGCTGCTGACCGGCTCGGTCGCCGGCCGCGTCGCGCTGCCCGGCTCGCTCTACTCGTGCACGAAGTGGGCCGTGACGGCGATGGCGCAGGCGGCACGCGGCGAGCTCGACGACATGAGTGGCGTGCGCGTCACGTTGATCGAGCCCGGGATGGTCGCGACGCCGTTCTTCGAGAACGACGTCTCCGCCTGGGCCCTGCCGCCCGAGGCCGTTGCGGACGCGGTCATGTACGCCGTCAGCCAGCCGAAGACAGTCGACGTCTCCGACATCATGGTCCGCCCGATCCTGCAGCCGAGCTGAGCGCCGGCTGTGCTACTCGGTCGCGGCGGGCGTGACCGAGATGACGCGGCCGCGGCGGCCGGTTCTGAAGTCGACCGTGCCGGCCGCCTTCGCGAAGATCGTGTCGTCCTTGCCGATGCCGACGCCGTCGCCGGGCTTGAAGCGCGTGCCGCGCTGGCGCACGATGATCTCGCCGCCGGCGACCGTCTGGCCCGCGAACACCTTGACGCCGAGGCGCTTGGCGTTCGAGTCGCGGCCGTTGCGGGAGGAGCCGAGCCCCTTCTTATGCGCCATCGCCCGTGCCCTCCTCGTCGGTCGCTCTCGCTCTCGCCGCAGCTCTTCTCGCGCCGAGTCTGATCGTCGTGATCTGGATGCGCGTGAGGTCCTGGCGGTGGCCGTTGCGGCGCTTGTATCCGCGCTTCGGCTTGAACTTCACGACGCGCAGCTTCGGCCCGCGCTCGTGCGCGAGCACTCTCGCCTCGACCTTCACCTTCGCGAGGTCGGCGCCGTCGACGATCTCGTCGTCGCCGCGGTACAGCAGCGGCTGGAGCGAGACGTTCGCGCCCTCCTCGACGGCAAGCTTCTCGACGAGGAGGTACTGGCCCTCCTCGACCCGGTACTGCTTGCCGCCGGTCTTCACGATCGCGTACATGGTGGTGGTGTCTCTCGTCAGTCGTCGGTCGTGCCGGCGGTCGTATCCACCTTGGCACGGGAACGGCGCCGTCCGCCCCTGCGGCCTCGGCGCCGAGCAGGAGATTCTACGCCATCCTCGCCGTCCGCGGCGTCCTCGTCGCTGTCGCTGCCGTTCAGCGACCCGGCGGGCCCGTTGCCGTTGTCGACGAGCGTCGCCACGGCCGCCGTGCGGCCGACCTCGTCGATCCGCACGAGCCGCTTCTCGCCGACGTGGCGACCGCCGCCGGTGACGGAGACGATGTAGCCGTCGATCTTCGCGACCGCGTCGTCGACGTTGTACATGTGCGGCTCGACGATCGTGACGAGCACCTCGTCGCCTTCGCGGAACGGCAGCGCCCGCTCGGCGACGGCGTCGCGCGTGCCCTCCATCGTGATCGCGAAGTGGTCGAGCGGGAGCCCCTCGGAGCCTTCGAAGTGGAACCACTTGCCCGTCTGCTGCTCGAGCTGGCGCAGGATCTTCGCGCCGTCGCGCGTGAAGACGGCCGACACGCGCGGGTTGATCTGCAGCAGCAGCGCCTCGGCGTCCTTCTCCCTGCAGATGTCGCGCAGCCGGCGCTCGAACGAGATCGCGATCGTCTCCTCGGAGCGGATCACGCCCTCGCCGTCGCACGTCGGGCAGTGCCGGGTCATTATCTCGCGCACGCCCTCCGTCACGTTCTGGCGCGTCATCTCGACGAGCCCGAGCGGCGAGATCTCGACGACGAACGTCTTCGTGCGGTCCTCGTCGAGCGATCTGCGCAGCGTCTTGAGGACCGCATCGCGGTTGCGCGCGCGCGCCATGTCGATGAAGTCGATGACGATGATGCCGCCGATGTCGCGCAGGCGCAGCTGGCGGACGGCCTCCTCGGCCGCCTCGAGGTTCGTTCTCGTGATCGTGTCCTCGAGCCGGGCGCCTCTGCCGCGGCCGATGAACGAGCCCGTGTTGACGTCGATGACGGTCAGCGCCTCGCCGTAGTCGATCACGAGATAGCCGCCGCTCGGCAGGTCGACGCGGCGCGAGAGCGTCCCGTCGATCTCTCTCTCGACGTCGTACCGCTCGAACAGCGGGGTGTCCTCGTCCCACAGCTCGACGCGGTCGACGAGCTCGGGCGCGGTGCGCGTGAAGAACGAGATCAACCGCTGGTGCTGCTGCGGGTCGTCGACGATCGCGCGCTCGAAGTGCTCGGAGAAGATGTCGCGCACGACGCGCACCGACAGGTCGGCCTCCTGGAAGACGAGGTCGGGCGCCTGCGTGGCCTCGACGCGCTTGTCGAGCACCTCGTGGAGCTTGAAGAGGTACTGCAGCTCGCGCTCGAAGTCCTCGCGTCTGGCGCCGAAGGCGGCCGTGCGGATGATCGCGCCGCCGCCGTCGAGGTCGAGTCTCGCCGCCTCCTTGCGCAGGCGGTCGCGCTCCTTGTCGGGCAGTCTGCGCGAGACGCCTACGCCCTCGCCCTGCGGCGAGTAGACCATGTAGCGGCCGGGGATCGCGAGCTCCATCGAGAGCCGTGCGCCCTTCGTCTTCAGCGGGTCCTTGACGACCTGGACCGTGATCTCCTGCCCAGGTCTGAGCAGGTCGTGGATCTTCTGGCTCTCCTTGCCGCCGGCGCCGCGGCCGCGCTTCGGCGTCTCGACGCCGGGCAGCACGATCTCGTCGACGTGCAGGAAGCCGTTCTTCTCCAGGCCGATGTCGACGAAGGCGGCCTCGAGGCCCGCCAGCACGTTGTCGACCTTGCCCTTGTAGATGTTGCCGACGATCGAGCGACCGCCGCGGCGCTCCAGGTACAGCTCGGCGACACGATAGCCCGCAGCCGGGTTCGCCGGCTTTCTGCGACGGCGTCTGCCGGCTCTGGGGGCGGCGGCGACCTGTCCGGTCGCCTCGAGCAGCGCGACGCGGGTCTCCCCGCGGTCGACGCTCACAAGCACTTGCTTCTTCACGATGGTTGCCTTCTTCAGGAGAGGACGAGCGCGCGGCCCTTCGATCCCTGCGCGAGCCGACCCTGGATGTGGATCGACTGCAGGAGGCCGAGCGCGATGAACGTTGTCAAGACTGAGGCGCCGCCGAAGCTCATGAGCGGCAACGGGACGCCGGTGACCGGCATGATCCCGATCGTCATGCCGACGTTGACGAAGACCTGGAACATCAGCATCGCAAGGATGCCGCCGGCGATCAGCACACCGAACAGGTTCTTCGCCAGGGTGATGATGCGCAGGATCCGCCAGATCATGAGCGCGTACAACGACAGCACGATCGCGGCGCCTGCGAAGCCGTAGGTCTCGCCCACGACCGAGAAGATGAAGTCGGTGCGCTCCTCCGGGAGGAAGTGCAGCCCCGTCTGGGTCGCGTGCGCGACGCCCCGGCCGGTCTTCTCGCCGGAGCCGATCGCGATCAGCGACTGGTTGATGTGGTAGGTCGCCTTGTTGGGATCGTGAGACGGGTTCACGAACCCGACGAGTCGGTCGACCTGATAGCTGTGCAGCAGATGGACGCCGGCGGCCGGCGCGACCACGAGCACGATCAGCGTCGCCGCCACGAACAGCCCGGCGACGCCGCCCAGCTGGCGCAGCGGCGTGCCCGCCACGAACAGCAGCGTCATCGCGATCGCGATGTAGACGAGCCCCGTCCCGAGGTCCGGCTGGACGATCACGAGCACGGCGGCGCCCAGCGCGAGCAGCATCACCCGCGCGGTCGTGTCGCGCTCGTGCAGCCGCCGCGCGCGGTCGACGATGAACGCCGACAGCGCGAGGATCAGCAGCACCTTGCCGAACTCGGAGGGCTGGAAGTTGAAGAACGGCAGCGGGATCCAGCGACGCGAGCCGCGCGCCACGCTGCCGATGACGAGCACGATCACGTTCAGCGCGATCAGGGTGCCGTAGATGCCGAGCTTGAACTCGCGCAGGCGCGAGTAGTCGAAGCGCATGAGCGCGAAGCAGACGACGAGGCCGACGACCGCGTAGGCGAGCTGGCGCTCGAAGTAGTAGAGCGGCGCACCGGGCACGGTCGTGCCCGTCGCGCCCTTGATCGTGATGAGCGAGCAGGCGATCACGCCGATCGACGCGAGCAGCAGCCACGGGTCGAGCAGCAGCTGCGGCCCGCGGCGGGTCGTGACCTCGTCGACGCTGCGCTGGATCGGGGTCGCGCTCACAGCGTGTGCGAGCTCCCGGTGACGACCTGCTTCTTGACGCCGAACCACTGCGACAGGATCAGCCGCACCGTCGGCGCCGCCGACTGCGCGCCGAAGCCGCCGGACTCGATCGTCGCCGCGACGACGATCGGCCGCTGCGCGTCGGGCACGTAGGCGACGTACCAGGACTGGTCGGCTCTGTTCGAGAACGACGCGGTTCCGGTCTTGCCGTGGACGCGGTACTGCGACGGAAAGCCCGCGAAGACGTCGACCGACGTGCCGCCGGTGCTGTTCGCGGCGGCGTAGAGGCCGTCCTGGATCGTCTGCACGTTGGGGATGTCGACGTGGCGGGCGGCCTTCGGGTCGATCTGCTGCAGCACTCTGCCGTTCGGGTCCGCGATCTCGAGCCCGAGGTGCGGACGCACGACGGTGCCGCCGTTCTCGATCGCAGCGTAGGCGACCGCGAGCTGCAGCGGCGTCGCCAGGAAGTCGCCCTGACCGATCGCGAGGCTGACGTTGTCGCCGACGGTCCAGGGACGGTTGGTGCCGTCCGCGAAGACGCAGCCGGACGGGTAGAGGCGCCTGGCGCGTCTGGCGCTCGTCGCGCGCAGGGCAACGCATCTGGCCTGCGTGCGGTTGAGGTCGTCGCGCCGGCGCGGCGTCGGGATCGTGCCCTTGTGCTCGCCGCCGAGGTCGATCCCCGTCGGGCTGCCGAAGCCGAGCTTGCGCGCCCACGCCTGCAACTCGCCGCCGTCGGGATGCGACGCGGGGTCGGCGTTGAGCTTGTCGCCGAGCCAGTAGAAGAACGTGTCGACCGAGTAGCTGATCGCGTTGCGCAGCGTGACCGTGCCGTAGCTTGAGCCGCCCGCGTTGTGGCGCACCTGCGCGCCGAGCCGGAACTCGCCGGTGTCGGTGTACGGGGTGTCGGGCGTGATGATCGCGTTCGCCAGCGCCGCCGCCGCCGTGACGACCTTGAACGTCGAGCCGACCGGGTAGTCGGCGGCGATCGCGCGGTTGATCAGCGGGTCGTCGTGGCCCGGACCGAAGTGGGCGTCGTACTGCTGCTGGCTGAGCGGCTTCGCGAACAGGTTCGCGTCGTACGTCGGCGCCGAGCCCATCGCGAGCACCTCGCCGTTGCGCGGGTCGAGCGCGACGAACGCGCCCCCCTGCGACGGGTGCCCGATCTGGTTCGCGAGCCCGATGCCCGTCGCGAGCGCCGCCTGGCCGGCCTTCTGCAGTCTGAGGTCGAGCGACAGGCGCAGGTTCGCTCCCGGCACCGGCGCGCGCTGGCGCAGGTAGCCCTTCGCGTTGCCGAGCGCGTCGACCTGCACGCGCTGGGCGCCGTCGGCGCCGCGCAGGTAGCGGTCGTACGTGTACTCGAGACCGGACTGGCCGACGAGCGTGCCGCCTCTCACGCCGCGGTAGTGGTCCTGCTTGAGCTGCCCCGGGTCGACCTGCCCGATCGTCCCGAACAGCTGCGCGCCGACCTCTCTGTAGGGATAGGAGCGCAGGAACACCTGCGGGATCGTGACGCCGGGGAACTCCTGCTGGCGCTCGGCGAGGTAGAAGGCGACGTCGGACGGGACGTCCGTCCTCACCGTCACGTCCGCGTACGGCAGGATCCAGACGCCTCTGCGCACGAGGCAGTCGACCTCCATCACGTGCATGACCTGTCTGCCGACCTTGCAGCGCCGCGGCTGCGTCGACATGCCGAGCACGCCGCTCAGGCGCGCCAGCTCGTGCACGCGCGCGGCTGCCCCCTGGGGCAGCTTCGGCGGTGAGACGACGACCGCGACCGCGCGACGGTTCTCGACGAGGGGCGTTCCGGTGCGGTCGATCATCTCTCCGCGCGGCGCCTGGATCATGACGTCGCGCACGCGGTTGGTCGAGGCCTGCGCGAGGTACTGCTCGCCCGACAGCACCTGCAGGAACCACAGGCGGAAGAAGACGATCGCGAACATCGCCAGTGCGACGCCGCCCAGGATCGCGACGCGCATGGCGAGCTGCGGCGTGATCGGCGGCCGGCGGTCCTCGGGCGGCGTGAGCGAGCTCATCGCGCGGACGGCCGTTGCAACGGCGAGAGGCCGCCGGTCGTGTAGGCGCGACGCCGGCGTCGGCGCGGGTCGTCCGGCAGCGAGCCCTGCACGATCCGCTTGACGAGCGCGTAGGTCGGCAGCGCAAGCAGCGTGCCGAGCAGGATCGTGACGAGGATCTGGCGCGGCAGCAGCCAGCTCACGGGTGCCCGCACGCCGAGCAGGAACTGCATCAGCGAGAAGCCGATCGTCGCGATCGCCGTCGCGGCGGCGCCGACCGCGAGCGGCACGAGCCCGTGCGCCGGGTCGCGCAGCTCGCGCAGGCGCCCCGCGCCGTAGCCGATCGCGATGTACAGCAGCGACGTCACGCCCAGCGTCTGCACGAGTGCGACGTCGACGAACAGCCCGACCGCGAAGCCGAAGACGGCGCCCGGCAGCGAGCCCGCGAGCAGGCCGACCGACGCCACGACGAGCGGCGAGAGGTCGGCGCTGACGCCGAAGACGGTGACCTGCGAGATGGCCGCGATCTGGATCACGACCGTCAGGAAGCCGAGCGCAGCCAGCCGCAGCGGGAGCTGGTAGCCGTTCCCCAGGCTCACGGACCCACCTGCGCCCGCTGGCGGGCGGGATCCGATCCCGAGGGGCCGATCAGGATCTGCACGAAGTCGAGATGGCGCAGGTCCGCGATCGGGGCGACGTGGATCTGCTGATCGGTCGCGAGCTCCTGCGGGTCGGCCTTCGTGACGCGGCCGATCGGGATGTTCGGCGGGTAGAGCGACTCGAGTCTGCTCGAGCGCGAGCCGGCCGTCACGACGATGTCGTCCGGGCTGATCTGCGCACGCCGCGGCAGCAATTGCACGAGCAGGTCGAGCGGATCGCCGACCGAGGGCTTCAGCAGGCCGAAGTCGCCGGCCGTGTTCAGCACGCGCACGGAGACGCTCGAGCTGGGGTCGGTCACGAGCGTGACGAACGACGAGTTGGACGCGACGAAGCTGATGTGGCCGACGAGCCCGCCGCCCGCGATCACCGGGTCGCCGACGCGCACGCCGTCGCCGCTGCCGGCGTCGACCTGCAGCGTGTCGCGCAGCAGGTTGTTCGGCGCGCGGCCGGTGATCCGCACCGTGCGCTTGTCGTAGGAGCTGAGCCCGTTCGAGTCGTCGACCGCGAGGATCCCGCGCAGCTTCTGGTTCTCCTGGAGCGCAACCTTGTAGCCGACGACCTCCTGCAAGAGCTTGTCGCGCTGCGCCTTGAGCTGGTCGCGCTCCGTCGTCGCGCGCGCCGTGTCGCCGAACCAGCCGAACAGGTCGCGCACCGGCTTGAGCGCGCGGCTCGCGCCCTCCTGGATCGGCGAGAGCACCGTGATCACGCCGCGCTGCACGCTGTGCAGCGGGCTGCTGGCGGACTCGCCGAAGTAGGCGGTCAGCAGGATCAGGGAGACGACGACGAGCAGCACGAGGACTGCTCGGCGACGGCGAACTTGCTTGTCGTACACGGTTGGAGTGGCTCCAAAGCTCGGTGCTCCTGCGCAGCGCTGGACGGCTGGGTGGCCATCAGTAGCGGCGGCGCCGGTTGTTCCTTGCATTCTTGTGCGAGCGGTGGATCGCCTCGAACTCCTCGAGCGAGCGACCCGACCCGACCGCGACGCACGTCAGCGGAGACTCCGCCAGGTGCGCCGGCATCTGCGTCTCGTGCCGCAGGCGCTCGTCGAGCCCCTGCAGCAGTGCGCCGCCGCCCGCGAGCATGATGCCGCGGTCCATGATGTCGGAGGCGAGCTCCGGCGGCGTGCGGTCCAGCGTCTCCTTGACGGCGTCGATGATCTGCGAGATCGGCTCCTCGAGCGCGGTGCGGATCTCCTCGCTCGTGAGCACGACGGTCTTCGGCAGGCCGGAGACCATGTCGCGGCCGCGGATCTCCGCCTGGACCTCTTCGTCCATCTCGTAGGCGGAGCCGATCTCGAGCTTGACCTCCTCGGCCGTCTGCTGCCCGATCAGCAGCTTGTACTCGCGCTTGACGTAGTTGATGATCGCCTCGTCGAGCTCGTCCCCGCCGACGCGGATCGACTGCGAGACGACGATCCCGCCGAGCGAGATGACGGCGACCTCGGACGTGCCGCCGCCGATGTCGACGACCATCGAGCCCGTCGGCTCGCCGACCGGCAGGCCGGCCCCGATCGCAGCGGCCATCGGCTCCTCGATCAGGTAGGCCTGGCGCGCGCCCGCCGACAGGCACGCCTCCTCGACCGCGCGCTTCTCGACGCCCGTGACCCCGGAGGGCACGCAGACGACGACCCTCGGGTGCGCCCAGCGGTTCTGGTGCACCTTCTGGATGAAGTGGCGCAGCATCTCCTCGGTGACCTCGAAGTCGGCGATCACGCCGTCCTTCAGCGGGCGGATCGCGGAGATCGTGCCGGGCGTGCGGCCCAGCATCCGCTTGGCCTCGATCCCGACCGCGTGCACCTCGCCGCTGCGCGAGTCGACGGCGACGACGGACGGCTCGGACAGCACGATGCCGCGCCCACGCACGTACACGAGCGTGTTCGCGGTTCCGAGGTCGACCGCCATGTCGCGGCCGCCGAACCCGGTCAGGTAGCTGAAGAAGCCCATTCGTAGTGGAGAGGGGAGGCGAGCGAGGGGTCGAAGCGCGTCATGGCATGCGCGCTCAGCGGGGGCCTTCGCTCAGCGCCGGAGTGTAGCGGACGCCATCCCCCGCGCCAGCCTGCAAGGCCGCTGTCGCCGGCGCGAAGACGCTGCAAATCGCCGGCTCACGAAGCGCCGTGCACGATTCCCGGCAACAACTCGAGCAGCGCCGTCACCGGCAGCCCCACGACGTTGAGGTAATCCCCCGCGATCCCCGCCACCAGCGCCGCCCCGCGACCCTGGATCGCATACCCGCCGGCGCGCTCCCGCCACTCCTCGGTGGCGATGTACCAGTCGAGCGTCGCGGCGTCCAAGCCCCGAAACGTCACGCGCGTCGTCGCCGACGCCGTGCGCACCCCATCCTCATCTACGACGGCGATCCCGCTCACGACCTCGTGCACGCGACCCGAGAGCCGTTCAAGCACCTCACGCGCGTCAGCCGAGCCTGCCGGCTTCCCATGGATGACGCCGTCCAGCACCACGACGGTGTCGACGCCGAGCACCACACGCGCCGATCGGGCGGGTGGCGATGAGGACGCACGTGCGCCGGCCGAAGGTCCGGCGTGCGCGCGGGTGGGCGGGGCCGATTCAGGACCCGCCCGCCACACGGCCTGGGCCTTCAGCGCGGCGTTCGACACGGCGACCGTGACGGGGTCGCCGGACATCAGCTCGTCCACGTCCGCGACGACCACGTCGAACGGGATCCCCAGCTGTGCGAGGATCGCGCGCCGCTGTGGCGAGCGCGAGGCGAGGACGAGCCGGTTCGGCAGGGCCTCAGCCCAGGTTGGGGAAGAAGATCGCCGCCTCGCGTGCGGCCGACTCGTCCGCGTCGGAGCCGTGGACCAGGTTCTGGCCGACCTCGAGCGCGAAGTCGCCGCGGATCGAGCCGGTCGCGGCCTCGAGCGGGTTCGTGGCACCGATCACCTGGCGGGCGGCCTTGACGGCCTCGTGGCCCTCGAGCACCGCAGCGACGAGCGGACCGGACGTGATGAAGTCGACGAGCTCGCCGAAGAACGGGCGCGCCTTGTGCTCCGCGTAGTGCGTCTCGGCCGTCTCGCGCGAGATCTGCTGGCGCTCCAGCGCAACGATCGTGAGGCCCTTGCGCTCGAAGCGGGCGAGGATCTCGCCGGTCAGGCCACGCGCGAAGGCGTCCGGCTTGACCAGGATGAGGGTCCGGTCCACGGCGGTTCTCCTTGAGGTTCAGGTTGAGGGTGAGACGACTTGGCGGCGCGGCGCGGGAGCGTCTAGGAGGTCGGCTCGGCCGCGCTCTCGGCGGAGCTCTCGCTCGTGCGCCGACGGCGCCGCCGCGAGGCGGTCGACTGACCCGCGACCTCGGCCTCGCAGTACGGGCAGATCTTCCACGTCGGGTCGAGCGGTCTGCCGCACTGCGTGCAAGGGTCCTTCAGCTTGCGCAGGCAGCTCGGGCAGCGCAGGAAGTCCTTCTCGACCTCGGCGTCGCAGTGCGGGCAGAGGTGGAAGCCGTACTCGGCGAGGCGCGCCTCGGCCGCCTGCATCTCGAGCTCGCGCTCGCGCACGTCCTCGAGGTACTCGGGCGGGCGCACGATCACGTAGACGAACGTGCCGACGAACGGGAACAGCGACGCGGCGGTCGCGCAGGCGACGAGCATCGAGTCCTCGACGCGGCGACGGGCGTCGGCGTACGTCCAGTAGATGAGCGCGATCCAGACGACGACGAGCGAGAGGATCACCAGGTTCACGGCGAGGTTGAGGCCGCTGCTGTCGATCCCGAAGATGGCGAACGGGAGCATCGGGGGGCGAGTGTAGTGGTTCGGGCGGCGCCGGGATGCCGCGTGGGCGGCGTCGCGACCGGGTTCGCGGCCTACAGGAACATGCGGCCGAAGAGGTAGCCGATCGCGAAGAAGACGAGGATCACGACGGCGACGATCGCCGCCACGAGGCCCAGCATCGGCAGGAAGCGCGGTCCGTCGTCGGGTTCCATCACAGCATCGAGGCGCTGCGCTGCCCGGCGGGCGCCAGCAGGTCGGCGACGAGGTAGATCGAGCCGGTCGCGAGCACGACGCCGCCGGCGCCGGCCAGCTCGCGGGCTCGCGCGAGCGCGCGGCGCGGGTCCGACTCCAGCTCGGACCTCACCCCGCCCGACCCGTCGAGCTGCGCGCACAGCGACGCGAGCGTCGCCGGCGGCAGTGCGCGCGGGCTCTGGTTGCGGGTGAAGACGACGTGCTCGACGTGCGGCAGCAGCTCCCGCAGCATGCCGGCGGCGTCCTTGTCCTCGAGGATCGAGACGACCGCGACGAGCCGGCGACCGGCGGTGAGCTGCGGCAGCGACTCCGCGAGCGCAGCGACGCCCTCGGCGTTGTGGGCGCCGTCGAGCGCCGTCAGCGGCTCGTGCGCGACGACCTGCAGCCGGCCCGGCACCGTCACCGTCGCGGCCGCAGCGCGCACGCGTTCGAGCTCCAGCGTGCCGAGATACGCCTCCGCCGCGGCGCGCGCGAGCGCGAAGTTGCGCTGCTGGAAGCCTCCAGGCGCGGCAACCTCGACGCCCGGGTCGGCCGACGCCTGCACGAGCTTGGCGCCGTGGCGCTCTGCGGCGGCGCGCGCCTCCTCCTCCGCGTCGGGATGGAGCCCCGGGCCGATCACGAGCGTGGCGCCGTCGCGCACGACCGCGAGCTTCTCGCGCGCGATGTCGCGCACGGTCGGGCCGAGCCAGCGCGTGTGCTCCAGGCCGACGGTCGTCAGCACCTGGACCTTCGAGGGCAGCACGTTCGTCGCGTCCCAGCGACCGCCGAGCCCGGCCTCGATCACGGCGACGTCGACCTCGCGCGCGGCCAGCTCGGAGAAGGCGGCGGCCGTGAGCGCCTCGAACTGCGTCACGCGGTCGTCCGCGTGCTGGCTGCGGTCGACGAGCGCGGCGGCGTGCGCGGCGCGCTCGACGGCGCGCGCGAACGCACGTGGCTCGACGTCGCGGTCCGCGACGCGGATGCGTTCGGCGAACGACACGAGGTGCGGCGAGAGGTAGGCGCCGACGCGCAGGTCGTGGCGCTGCAGGATCGCGGCGATCATCCGCGTCGTCGAGGACTTGCCGTTCGTCCCGACGACGTGGATCGTCTCGTAGCGGCGCTCGGGCTGGTCGAGCGTGGTCATCAGGCGGTGCATGCGGTCGAGCCCGAAGCGCATGCCGAACAGCTCGAGCGAGCGCAGGTAGCGCTCGGCGTCTTCGACGCTCCAGTGCTGCGCGCTCACAGTCCGCTCAGCTCCTCGCGCAGCCGCGCGAGCTTCTCGCGCTCCGCCGCGATGACCGCCTCCGGCGCCTTCGCGACGAAGCCCTGGTTGGAGAGCTTGCCATCGCAGCGGGCGATCTCGGCCTCCAGCGTCGCACGCCGCTCCGCCAGCTTGCGCCCCGCAGCGCCGAGGTCGACGGCGTCGCTCGCGTGCACGACGACCGTGCCGCCGGGGATCGCGATCGTGGCGGCGTCGACGGCGCCGTTCGGCGGTCCGAGCTCGAAGCGCGCGAGGCGCGCGACGTGCGCAGCCGTCTGCTCGTAGCCGTCGGCCTCCAGTCGCGCGGGGATGCGGGCGCCGGCGGCCACCCCCACTCCGTCGCGCCAGCCGCGCAGCGCCTGCACGGCGCCGATCGCGTCGGCGAGCGCCCGCTCGGCCTCCGCGTCGCGGGCAGCGCCCGACGCGGTCTCCCGACGCGCACCGAGCAGCCCTTCCGCGCCGGGGACGAACGACCAGATCTCCTCGGTGACGAACGGGATCACCGGGTGCGCGAGCTGCAACGTCTCGGTGAGCACGTGCAGCAGTGTCGCGTCGAGGTCGGCGCGCTCCTCGCCCTCGGCTTCGTAGAGGCGCGGCTTGACGAGCTCCAGGTACCAGTCGCACAGCTCGCCGTAGACGAAGTCGTACAGGGCGAGCGCGGCGTGCGAGAAGTCGAACGCGGCGACGTGCTCGTCGAACGTCGTGCGCGCGGCGGCGAGGCGCGAGAGGATCCAGCGGTCCTCGATCGCGCGCGGCTTCGCCGCCGCCCGCGCGTCGGGGTCGACGCGCGTGAGGATCAGGCGCGAGGCGTTCCACAGCTTGTTCGTCAGCTGCTCGCCCTGCTGCACCTTCTCGGCCGAGTAGCGCACGTCCTGCGAGGAAGACATCGCGAGCAGGCCGAAGCGCACGCCGTCGGCGCCGTGCTTCTCGATCTCGTCGAGCGGGTCGATCCCGGTGCCGAGCGACTTCGACATGCGGCGGCCGTCGGGCGCCTGGATGACGGAGTGGATGTAGACGTCGCCGAACGGGACGTCGCCGGCGAACTCGAGCCCCATCATGATCATCCGCGCGACCCACAGGAAGAGGATGTCGCGCGCGGTCGAGAGCACGTTCGTCGGGTAGAAGGCCTTCAGCTCGGGCGTCTGCTGCGGCCAGCCGAGCGTCGCGAACGGCCACAGCGCGGAGGAGAACCACGTGTCGAGCACGTCGGGGTCCTGCTCCCAGCCCTCGCCCTCCGGTGGCTGCGCGCCGGCGTACGTCTCGTCGTCGCGGTACCAGACCGGCAGCCGGTGCCCCCACCACAGCTGGCGCGAGACGCACCAGGGGCGGATGTCCTTCATCCAGTCGAGGTAGACGCGCGCCCAGCGCTCCGGGTGGATCCTCACGCGGCCGTCCTTCACCGCGTCGATCGCCGGCTTCGCCAGCTCGTCCATCCGCATGAACCACTGCAGCGAGATGAGCGGCTCGATCCGTTCGCCGGAGCGGTGCGAGAAGGGCACGACGTGCGGGTGCTCCTCGCTTCTGACGATCCGCCCCTCGGCCTCCAGCGCGGCGACGACCGCCGCCTGCGCCTCCTTCACCGTGAGGCCGGCGAAGCGCTCGCCGGCCTCGCCGGTCATGCGGCCGTCCTCGCCGATCACCGACAGCTCGGGCAGCCCGTGGCGGCGGCCGATCTCGAAGTCGTTCGGGTCGTGGCCGGGCGTGATCTTCAGCGCGCCGGTGCCGAACTCGGGCTTGACGTAGTCGTCGGCGATGATCGGCAGCTCGCGGCCGACGAGCGGCAGGATCGCCGTCCGCCCGACGAGCTGGGCGTAGCGCTCGTCCTGCGGGTTCACGGCGATCGCGGTGTCGGCGAGCATCGTCTCCGGGCGCACGGTCGCGACCGTGATCGTCTCGTCGCTCGCCTGGCCATCGGCGCCGGCGATCGGGTACGCGACGTAGGTGAGCGTGTCGACGACCTCGCGGTCCTCGACCTCCAGGTCGGAGATCGCCGAGCCGCTGCCGGGATCCCAGTTGACCATGTAGTTGTCGCGGTAGATGAGGCCCTTCTCGTAGAGGTCGACGAAGACCTTCACGACCGCCTCGTGGTAGCCGGCGTCGAGCGTGAAGCGCTCGTCGTCGTAGTCGAGCGAGGCGCCGAGGCGCTGGAACTGCTCGATGATCGTCGAGCCGTACTGCTCTCGCCACCGCCACACGCGCCGTTCGAACGCCTCGCGCCCGATCGCCTGGCGGCTCGTGCCCTCCTCGGCGAGCTGCTTCTCGACCTGCTTCTGCGTCGCGATGCCGGCATGGTCGGTGCCGGCGATCCACTTGGTGCGCTTCCCGCGGGCGCGGTGGAAGCGGATCAGCACGTCCTGGATCGAGCCGTTGAGCGCATGGCCCATGTGCAGCGCACCCGTGACGTTCGGCGGCGGCACCGCGATCGAGTAGCTCTCCCCGTCATCGCCCTCGGGGTCCGCGTGGAACAGGCCGGAGTCGAGCCACCGCCGCAGCACGCGCGGCTCCACCTCCGCGGCGTCGTAACGCGTCTTGGCCTCCAGCGTGGACATGAGCCGCAAGTGTATTGGCGATTCACGCGAGGGCTAACGCAGGCGACCGTGGGTTGCCGCCAGAGATCGACTGACCATGCATATGCTGTAGACGCAATATGCTCTATCTCCTATGTTGACCGGCATGGCCTCCCCACTTCTCATCCGAGCTGCGCGGCGTGACGCGAAGCTCACTCAGGCCGAGCTCGCAGACCGGCTCGGGACCACACAGCCGGTGATCGCCCGCCTGGAGCGGCTCGACTCGAATCCCACGCTCGCAACGCTCGAGCGAGCACTCGAGGCAGCCGGTTACCTGCTCGAACTGCGAGCCGTGCCGAAGCGACAATCGGACGTCGATGAGTCCCAGATCCTCGAGCGCCTCCGCTGGACGCCAGCGCAGCGGCTCGCCGTGTTCACAGCGTCGAACCGCAACGTCAACGCGCTCGTCCGTGCCGCACAGCGGAGCAGCGATGCCCGGAGATGATTTCGACCCACAACGGATCCTCGGACTGCTCACAGCGCGTGGCGTCGACTTCGTCGTCATCGGAGGCATTGCGGCCGTGCTGCACGGCTCCCCCAGGACCACACAGGATCTCGACGTCTGTTTCGCCACCGACAACGCGAACCTCGATGCGCTCGGCAAGGTCCTCACCGAGTTGGACGCGCGTCTCCGCGGCGTCCCGGATGACATCCCGTTCGCACCCGATCGCGACAGCCTGCGTCGGGTGGAGGTCCTCACCTTGGAAACGAGCGCCGGCGACTTCGATGTCCTTGCACGACCGGACGGCGCACCGCCTTATGCGCGGCTCCGGCAGAACGCCGACCGCTACGACCTCGGGGCGTTCGCGGTCCTCGTAGCGTCGGTGGAGGACCTGCTCGCGATGAAGCGCGCCGCCGGGCGCGCCAAGGACCTCGGCGACATCGAGGAGCTGACGGCGATCGCGCGCCTTCGCGCGCGACTGCAGGACGGCTAGGCCGACTCCTCGCGGAGGTCGGCCTCCTCGTCGGCCTCGGGCGGGGCGGCCTCCGTGACGAGCGTCGGGGCGAGGCCCTTCTCGATCGTCTCCTTCGTGACGACGCACTTCTTGACGTCGCGGCGCGAGGGCAGTTCGAACTGCACTTCGAGCAGGACCTCCTCGATGATCGAGCGCAGGCCGCGGGCGCCGGTCTCGCGCTCAAGCGCCTTGTCGGCGACCGACACAAGCGCCTCGTCGGCGAAGACGAGCTCGATCCCGTCGAACTGGAAGAAGCGTTGGAACTGCTTGACGAGCGCGTTGCGCGGCTCCGTCAGGATCGTCATCAGCTCGCCACGCGACAGCTGGTGGACCGCCGACATCACCGGCAGGCGGCCGATGAACTCGGGGATCAGGCCGTACTTGACGAGATCCTCCGGCAGGCAGTTCTCGAAGATGCTGCCCGGGTCGAACTCGACGACCTCCTCCATCGCCGCGCCGAAGCCGATCCCCTGCTTGCCGATGCGCCGCTCGATCACCTGGTCGAGCGCGGCGAACGCGCCGCCGCAGATGAAGAGCACGTTCGTCGTGTCGATCGTGAGGAACTCCTGGTGCGGGTGCTTGCGCCCGCCTTGCGGAGGCACCGAGGCGCTGGTCCCCTCCAGGATCTTCAGCAGCGCCTGCTGCACGCCCTCGCCGGAGACGTCACGCGTGATCGACGGGTTGTCGGCCTTGCGCGCGATCTTGTCGACCTCGTCGATGTAGATGATCCCCGTCTCGGCCTTCTTGACGTCGTAGTCGGCAGCCTGGATCAGCTTCAGGAGGATGTTCTCGACGTCCTCGCCGACGTAGCCGGCCTCGGTGAGCGCGGTCGCGTCGGCGATCGCGAACGGCACGTTGAGGATCTTCGCGAGCGTCTGCGCGAGCAGCGTCTTGCCGCAGCCGGTCGGTCCGAGCAGCAGGATGTTCGACTTCTGCAGCTCGATGTCGTCTTCGTCCGACTGCAGCATCTGGACGCGCTTGTAGTGGTTGTAGACCGCCACGGAGAGCGTGCGCTTTGCGGCCTCCTGGCCGACGACGTACTCGTTCAGCACGTCGTAGATCTGGCGCGGCTTCGGCAGGTGTTCGAGGTCGAACGACGGCGGCGCCGTCAGCTCCTCGTCGATGATCTCGTTGCAGAGATCGATGCACTCGTCGCAGATGTAGACGCCGGGACCGGCGATCAGCTTCTTGACCTGACGCTGGGACTTCCCGCAGAAGCTGCAGAGAAGCTGTTCGTTGGAATCCGTGGGGCGTGCCATCGTGCTCTCCAAGTGGTCGGCAGCAGCCGGCCTCGACCTTAGTGCTGGGTGATCACCCGGTCGATGATGCCGTAGTCCTTGGCCTCCTCGGAGCTCATGAAGTAGTCGCGCTCCGTGTCGCCCTTCACGTCCTCCACGGGCTTGCCCGTGTGGTGGGCGATGATCTCGTCGAGGCGGCGGCGGATGTCGATGATCTCTCTCGCGTGGATCTCGATGTCGGTCGCCTGACCCTGGAAGGACGACGACACCTGGTGGATCAGGATCTTCGCGTTCGGCAGCGCCATGCGCTTGCCTCTCGCGCCGCCCGACAGCAGCAGCGCGCCCATCGACATCGCGATCCCGACGCAGATCGTCTGCACGTCGGGCTTGATGAACTGCATCGTGTCGTAGATCGCCAGCCCGGCGTAGACCGAGCCGCCCGGCGAGTTGATGTACAGCGAGATGTCCTTGTCCGGGTCCTCCGACTCGAGGTGGAGGAGCTGGGCGACGATCAGGTTCGCGATCTGGTCATCGACGGGCGTGCCGAGGAAGACGATGCGCTCGTTCAGCAGACGCGAGTAGATGTCGAACGCACGCTCCCCGCGCGACGTCTGCTCCACGACCATCGGTACCAGGGGGCTCATAGTCCTCGCTTTGTTTCGCTTCCTCGGCTCGAATCCTTCCGGCGGAGCCGAGTGCATTCAGCGCCCGACCGGTGGGGCGAGTCTAGCAACCGCCCTGTGGCGGTCGGAGGGGTCGGCGCGCGGCTCGGCGCACCGGGAGTCGAGGCACGGCGATGCCCCGAGAGGCAGGGCGACGCGGGCCTGGAGCGGCGTCCGACGCCGAGCGTCAGGCTCTTCTGGAAGCCGCTCTGGCCCTGTCTCTGGCAGCAGCTCTCGCTCTGCCTCTGGCGGCGGCTCTCGCAGCGGGTCTTCTGGCGGCCGCGCTCGCGGCTCTGGCCGCTCTGGCGGGTCTCGCGGCACCGGCCGCTCTGGCGGGTCTCGCAGGTCTGTCGCCCTTGGCGCTGTCGGGCACCCACAACTTCTCGCGCTCCTCGGCCTGCGCGAGCGAGATCGGCTTCGCGCGCTCGGCCAGCAGGTCCATCGCCTTGCGCGTCGCGACGTCCTCGCGCAGCGCGTCGAGCGAGCCGGCCTTGCGGACGCGCTCGAGCAGCTTCTCGGGTCTCACGCCCTCGCGCTCGGCGGTCGAGGCGAGCGCCTCGGCAAGCTCCGCATCGCTCGGGTCGATCCCCTCGGCGACGACGACGGCGGCGAGCACCGCCTCGCGCTTCAGCGCGCGCTCGGCGTCGGGCTTCGCCTCGGCGAGGATCTCCGTCTCGGTTCTCCCGGAGATCTGCAGGTAGGCCTCCTTCGACAGCCCGCGATGGCTCAGCGAGTGGAGCATCTGGTCCCACAGCTCGACCGCACGCGCCTCGACGAGCGCGTCCGGGACCGCAACCGTCGCGCGCTCGACGGCCGCGTCCAGCACCGCCTCACGGAAGTCGGCGTCGACGGCTCTCTCCTCCTGCTCGACGATGCGTCTGCGGACGTCCTCGCGCAGCTCGTCGAGCGTGTCGAAGCCGGCGGCGTCGGAGGCGAGCTCGTCGTCGAGCTCGGGCAGGACTCTCTCGCGGACCTCCTTGACGGCGATCGCGAACTGGGCCGGCTTGCCGGCGAGGTGCTCGGCGCCGTAGTCGTCGGGGAAGGTGACGTCGATCGTGCGCTCGTCGCCGGCGCTCGCGCCGAGCAGCTGCTCCTCGAAGCCGGGGATCAGACGCCCGCCGCCCAGCTCGATCAGCTGGTCGTGGCCCTCCCCGCCCTCGAACGGCTCGCCGTCGATCGAGCCCTTGTAGTCGACGACGACGAAGTCCCCCTCGGCGGCGCCGCGCTCGGCCGTCTCGAGCTTCGCCAGGTGCTCGCGCAGCTGCTCGAGCTCCTGCGCGATGCGCTCCTCGTCGACCTCGGTCTCGCGGCGACCGACCTCGAGCCCGGCGTAGTCGCCGAGCGTCGCGACGGGGCGCACGCCGATCTCGATCGAGAACGCGAGCGGCTTGCCCGCGGGCGGCAGGTCGCCGAGGTCGAGCCTCGGCTCGCCGATCGGCGCGATGCCGGCGGCGCCGATCGCGTCCGCGTACCAGTTGCCGATCGAGCTGCGCACCGCCTCGTCGAGCACGTACTCGCGCCCCACGCGGCGGATGAAGACCTGCGGCGGCACCTTGCCCTTGCGGAAGCCGGGCACGCGCGTGTCGCGCGCGAGACGGCGGGCGGTCTGCGCGACGCTCTTCTCGACCTCGGCCGCGGGGACCTCGGCGTCGACGCGCACGCGCGACTCGGGCAGCTCGGTGACGTTGGTCTTCAAGGCGGAGGCCATCACGGGCGGCGAACGATACCGTGGCAAGGTGCGCTCACGACTTGTGGGTCGAGCGGTCACGGGACCGCTCGCATTCCTCCTCGCCGGCACGATCGACGTGAGCCTGCTGTGGATGCAGTGGGGCGCGAAGACGGCCGCGGCGCGACTCGCGCGCCGCTTCGCTCGCTAGGTTGCCGGGCGTGAGCGCCGTCGACGAGATGCTGCGCAACAACGCGGCCTACGCGGCCGCGTACGCGCACGGCGCGTTGCCGGCTCCGCCGCGCAAGCCGGTCGCGGTGCTCACCTGCATGGACGCGCGCATCGACCCCCACCGCATGCTCGGCCTCGCAGAGGGCGACGCGCACGTGATCCGCAACGCCGGCGGGGTCGCGAACGACGACGCGATCCGCTCGCTCGTCGTCTCGCAGCGCAAGCTCGGGACACGCGAGATCGTCGTGATCCTCCACACCGACTGCGGCATGCGGACGTTCGCCGAGGATGACCTCCTCGCCGAGCTGGAGGCCGAGACGGGCACGCATCCCGCGTGGGAGACGACGGAGTTCCACGGCGAGATCGACGTCGACGTGCGGCGCGCGGTCGAGCGCGTCCGCAGCAGCCCCTTCCTCCCCCACGTCGACGCGGTGCGTGGCTTCGTCTACGACGTCGAGACGGGCCGGCTGCGCGAGGTGCCGTAGACTGACTGGCTGACCAGCCAGATGACTGCGACCGCGCTCGACCCCACGATCCTCCCCCCGCCGCGGCCACCGCGCTCCGCGCTGCCGCCCGGCCCGTATGCCCCCGGCCTGTGGCAGGCGCTGCGAATGTCACGCGACCCGATCCGCTACGGGCTCGCGGTCCACCGCCGCTACGGCGAGCCGTTCAAGATGGAGAGCCCCGGCTTCGGGACCTCGATGGTCTTCAGCTCGCCGGAGCTCGTCAAGCCGATCGTCACCGGCGACCCGCAGGTCTTCCACGCCGGCCTCGCGAACTCGCCGCTGAAGCCGGTCGTGGGCCCGTGGTCGCTGCTGATCCTCGACCGCGCGCCGCACATGCAGCAGCGCAAGCTTCTGCTGCCGCCGTTCCACGGCGAGCGGCTGCGCTCCTACGCCGGGCTGATCGCCGAGCTCGCGCAGCGCGAGGTGCTGAGCTGGCCGCTCGGCACGCCCTTCCCGCTGCACGAGCGGATGGAGCGCCTGACGCTCGAGGTGATCCTCGCCGTCGTCTTCGGCATCACCGACGAGGCGCGCAGGGACGAGCTGCGGCGCCTGCTGCCGCTGCTCGTGCAGAGCAGCCGCATGCTCGTCTTCTGGGGCGCCGTGCTGCGCCGCGACCTCGGCCCGCTGCGCCCGCAGGCGACCTTCGCGGCGCGCCGCGGCGCGGTCGACGCCCTGCTGCACGCGGAGATCGCCGAGCGCCGAGCGATGGACCGTGCAGCGCTGGAACGACGCTGCGACATCCTCTCGATGCTCGTCGAGGCCGAGCACGAGGACGGAACGGGGATGGGCGACGCGGAGATCCGCGACGAGCTGCTGACGCTCGTGCTCGCGGGCCACGAGACGACCGCGACCGCGCTCAGCTGGGCCATGGACCTGCTGCACCGCAACGGCGAGGTGCTCGCGAGACTGCGAGCCGGCGCTGCCGACGACGACGAGTACCTCGACGCCGTCTGCAGAGAGGTGCTGCGGATCCGGCCGGTCGTGCCGATGGTCGGGCGCACGGTGACCGAGCCGGTGCGGATCGGCGAGCACGACGTGCCGGCCGGCATCGACCTCGCCGTCGCGATGATCATCACCCACCACCGTGAGGACGTGTTCCCAGAGCCGTCGCGCTTCCGCCCCGAGCGCTTCCTCGCGGGCGGCGAGGTGCCGTCGTACGGCTGGCTGCCGTTCGGCGGCGGCGTGCGCCGCTGCATCGGCGCGAGCTTCGCGCAGTTCGAGATGGCGACGATCCTGCGCGTGCTCGCGAACAGCCCCGTGCAGCTCGCCGTGCGCCGGCCCGAGCCGGTGCGCGCGACCGGCGTGACGATCGTGCCCGGTCGCGGCGTTCGCGTGGTGCGCCAGGCGGCGTAGCCCCGCGGCCGCGACCGGCGGCGTTCGCGTGGTGCGCCAGGCGGCCTAGTTGTAGTTCCTGAGCACGTTGTTCATCCGGGCCTCCTTGGAGGCTGGTGGTTCTCGAGGCCGCCAGTCCCAAGGGAGGACACCGGATGAAGTTGCACGCTAACGCCGCGCTCAGTCTGAGCGGCAGGCGCCGGAT
>DASRXW010000105.1:0-2005 GCA_035654055.1 Conexibacter sp. | reverse complement strand
GAGGCTAAGGAAGCGATGTTCTTCTATACCGACACGGCGGACGCGCCGTGGACGGTGGTGAAGTCCAACGACAAGAAGCGCGCCCGGCTTGAGGCGATCAGGCACGTCCTTGAGCAGTTCGACTACGACGGCAAGGACGAGGAGGTCGTCGGCAAGCCGGACAGGAAGATCATCGGACCGTCGGCGCTGCTTTCAGAGAAGACGCCGATCCAGTCGTTCACCAGGTTGTGAGGGTGCTTTGGACGTTAAGGAGACCGAGGTCAGCGAGATCACTTCCGAGGCCGAGTTGCGCGAGGTGCTTGGCGGCTACGCCTCGGGCCGCTCGGTGACGAAGGTCCGGCCGTCGCTGCACCAACTGCAGATCGAGTGGCTGCAGTCGTCGCCGTTCTGCGTGATCGCGACCTCTGACGCGAACGGGAACTGCGACGCGTCGCCCAAGGGCGACCCGGCGGGGCAGCTCATTCACGTGCTCGACCCGCACACGATCGTGATCGCGGAGCGGCCGGGCAACAAGCGGGCCGACGGGTACCTGAACGTCCTGTCCAACCCGCATGTCGGCGTCATCGCGTTGATCCCCGGGCGCAATGACACGCTGCGCATCAACGGGCGGGCGCGGCTGGTCAGGGACGCCCAGTGGTTCGACGACCTGGCGGTGAAGGGCAAGCGCCCGATCCTCGCGCTGGTGGTCGAGATCGAGCAGGTCTTCTCGCACTGCCCGAAGGCGTTCCTGCGGTCGTACCTGTGGGAGCCTGACCAGTGGCCGTCCACCGACGAGATGCCGTCGGTCGCGGAGCTGACCAAGGCGGTGCAGGACACGCCGGAGACGCTGGCGGAGCTAGAGGCGCATTACGCCGAGGCGAACTACTCGAGGCTCCTGTACTGAAACCTACCGGTACTGGGCCCACAGTTCAGGTATCGAGACGCCCAGGTCGCGGAAGAGGTGGCGGAGCAGCGGGATCGAGATACCGATCACGTTGTTGTGGTCGCCGTCGATCGAGTCGACGAACCAGCCGCCAAGACCCTCGATCGTGAAGCCGCCGGCCATGTTCAGCGGCTCGCCCGTCGCGACATAAGCCGAGATTTCCGCATCCGTGGGGGTGCCGAACCGCACCGTCGTGGCGGCCACCGCCGCCTCGCACTTCCCGGTGGCCACGTCGATCACGCAGTGCCCGGTGAACAGCGTGCCGGTCTTACCGGACATCTCGCGCCAGCGCGACTCGGCCTCGCCGGGCGACGCGGGCTTGCCGTACGCCCGCCCGTCCAGGTCGAGCATCGAGTCGCAGCCGATCACCAGGCCGTCAGTCAGCCTGGAAGCGACGGCCGATGCCTTCGCCGACGCCAGGACCTGCGTCAGGTCGCCGGTACTAGGCGCGGAGTACACGTCCTCATCGACGCCGCTGACGATGACCTCGGGATCGATGCCGGCGCCGCGCAGCACGGCGAGCCTGGCGGGGGACGCTGAAGCGAGAACGACACGCACGTGGCCCAACCTTACGCGAACCGGATTCAAGAAGTTGCCTGACGTACGATCAGAGCCATGCGTTTCGGCCTCGTTGGTACCGGTTACTGGGCGAAGACCACGCACGCGCCGGCGCTCGCAAGCACCCCGGGCGCCGAGCTTGTCGCGGTCTGGGGGCGCGACCAGGCCGCCGCCGCGGCGCTCGCGGCCGAGCACGGCGCGATCGCCCACGCGGACTTCGGCACGTTCCTCAACAGCGTGGACGCGGTCGCGTTCTCTGTGCCACCGCACGTGCAGGCCCGGCTCGCCGTGCGCGCGGCGCAGGCGGGGAAGCACCTGCTGCTCGAGAAGCCGGTCGCGCTTTCTGCCGACGAGGCGGACAAGCTGGTCGCCGCCGTCGAGGAGGCCCAGGTCGCTTCTGTCGTCTTCTTCACCTGGCGGTTCAACACGGAGATCCGCGCCTGGCTCACCGACGAGCAGGCCCGCGGCGGCTGGTCGGGCGAGGGCTGGTCCGGTGGCGCCGCGATCTGGCTCGGTACCTCCCTG
>DASRXW010000104.1:0-74379 GCA_035654055.1 Conexibacter sp. | reverse complement strand
CTCCGCCGACATCACGGGCTGGCGCGCCGCGGGCATCAACCGCACGGGTGCCGACCGCGTGCTCCGCGCCTACGCGATCTGCGTCCCGAAGACGGCGCAGCCGTAGTCGCTCAGTCGGCGACGTACACGGTCACCGCCTCGCGGCGGCCGCGCAGCTCCACGGCTCCATGGCGCCGCAGCCCCTCGGCTGCGGCGCCGAGCTGCATGTGCGTGCTGTCCGACAGGAACAGCCGGCCGGGCGCGTCTTTCCCGAGCGCCTGCAGGCGGGCCGCGACGTTCGTCGCATCGCCGACCGCGGCGTACTCGACCCGCCGCGCGGAGCCGACGAGCCCCGACATCACGTTGCCGGTGTTGAGCCCGATGCCGGCGTCGAGCGGACCGTCGGCGAGCCGCTCCTCCAGCAGCCAGGCGTTGAAGCGCGGCAGCGCGTCGTCGAGGATCTCGCGCGCCGCGGCGAGCGCGCGCGCCGCATGGTCGGGCTGCGGCAGTGGCGCGCCGAAGACGGCCAGCACGCCGTCGCCCTGGAAGGAGACGACCGTGCCGCCGTGCGCGAAGACCGCGGCGGAGACGAGGTCCAGGTAGCGGTTGAGCACGGCGATCACCTGCTCGGCCTCGAGCCGCTCCGCGAGCGAGGTGAAGCCGCGCAGGTCGCAGAACAGCACCGTCGCCTCGAGGCGGCGGCTCTCCAGCCGGGGGAGGGCGCCGTCGCCGGGCAGCAGTTCGGCGGCGACGTTCGGCGGCACGAAGCGCTCGAACGTCGCGCGCAGCCGCTGGCGCGCACGCACCTCGAAGACGTACGTGAGCGCGACCGCGCCGACGGTCCCGAGCGCGAGCGCGAGCAGCGGCGCCGCGACCGGGACGATCGTGCCCGCGTCGAACGCGAGCTGCGCGCCGCCGAGCAGCACGAGCACGCCGAGCACGCCCGCGCCGAGCGCCTGCGCAAGCGCGCGACTCGGCGAGCCGGCGAGCGTCGCGAGCGGCGCGAGCAGCCCGGCCGCGAGCACGAGCAGGACGGCGACGAACGACGACGCGTCGCGCAGCGGATAGCCGTCGAGGACGGTCTGGATCGCGTTGGCATGAATCTCGGGGCCGGGCATCAATCCGCCGCCGGCGGCGGTCGGCCAGCTGTCCTTCAGCGTCAAGGCGGTCGCACCGACGACGACCACGCGGTTGCGGACCGCAGCGATGTCGAAGCGGCGGGCGAGGACGTCGAGGAACGGGATCTCGCGGACGGTGCCCGGCGGCCCGGCGAAGTCGATCGGATGCTCGCCCGCGGACGGGTTGCCGCTGGCGGCGAGCACCGAGAGCGCCGGCAGCCCCTGGACCCGCGCGTCCATCCGCCGCCACACGCCGTCGGCGTCGAGCGGCAGCAGGACGGATCCGATCCGCCCGCCGTGTGCGAGCAGCCAGCGTGCGCCGACGACGCCCGGCAGGTGGTCGTACGCGTAGACCTCCGCCGTTGCCAGCACGACGCGGGGATCGGCAGCGCTGCGCAGCAGCTCGCGGTCGTCGGCCGGGTGGGAGGAGCCGGCCGCGAACTGCACGTCGTATGCGACTGCGCGGGCACCCGCGGCAAGGAGCGCTCGGATCGCGCGCGCGTGCAGGGCGCGGTGGAACGGAAAGTCGAGGTTGGCGACCGTGTCCTCGTCGATGCCGACGACGACGACGTCCGGCGTCGGATGGGTGCCGCGCAGCTGGTAGCGCTCGTCGACGAGGTTGCGCTCGAAGCCGCCGAGCACGCCGCTCACGAGGAGCAGGCCGGCCGCGGCCGGCGCCACGAGGCCCACGACGAGAGCGCGCGCGAGGCGGGCTGGGGGGCGCCGCGGCATGGGCGGGAGTGTGGCGCATTCGACACCGTGTGCGTCACCTCTGCGACAGTCCCGTGGCGCGAAACGCGCGACATTCCCTCTCGATGCCCGCACGTACCCGCACCGCCGTCCTCCGCCTGCTCGCGACGCTCGCGCTGCTTGCGCTCGTCGGCGTCGGCACGACCGGCGTCGTGCACGGCGCCGCAGGGCAGACGATCCAGACGGCCGCGGGCAGCGGGAACGGCGGCTTCGCGGGCGACGGCGGCTCCGCGACGAGCGCGCTGCTGACGAGCCCGTCGGACGTGGCGTCGCTCGGCGGCGGCGCCTACCTGATCGCCGACACCTCGAACCACCGCATCCGCCGGGTCGACGCAGCCGGGACGATCACGACCGTCGCGGGCGCGGGCCCGGCCGTCGGTGCGAGCGGGGCGTTCGGGGGCGACGGCCTTCCCGCGACGGATCCCGCCGCGCGCTTGAACCAGCCGCGCGGCGTGTCGCCGCTCGTCGGCGCGGGCGGCGGGTTCCTGATCGCCGACACCGGCAACAACCGCATCCGCCGCGTCTCCGCCGACGGCGTCATCACGAGCGTCGCCGGCAACGGCGCGCCGGGCTTCGGCGGCGACGGCGACGGCGCGCAGGGCGCGCAGCTCAACCAGCCGGCCGGCGTCGCGGCACTTGCGGACGGGAGCTTCCTGATCGCCGACACGGGCAACAACCGCATCCGCCGCGTCTCTGCGAGCAGCATCGTGACGACGGTCGCCGGGACCGGCGCCGCCGCCTTCGCCGGCGACGGCGGGCTCGCGACCTCGGCCGCGCTCAGCGCGCCGACAGCCGTCGCGCCGCTCGCCGGCGGCGGCTTCCTGATCGCCGACACGGGCAACGACCGGATCCGCCGCGTCGACGCCGACGGGACGATCCGTACGGTCGCGGGCGCCTCTTCGACCGCAGGGTTCGGCGGCGACGGCGGCCCCGCCGGCAAGGCGCTGCTGAACGGCCCCGAGGGCGTCGCGGCGCTGGCCGACGGCTCGATCGCGATCGCCGACTCGGCGAACGAGCGCGTGCGACTCGTCGGCACCGACGGGACGATCCGCACGCTCGCGGGCACGGGCACGCTCGGCTTCGGCGGCGACGGCGGCGACCCGGCCGCCGCGCAGCTGTCGCATCCGCGCGGGATCGCGCAGGACGGCGCCCGGCTGCTGATCGCCGACGCGTTCAACCACCGCGTGCGCTCGATCGCCGCGCAGACGACGCCGCCCGACAACTCGCTCGACCCGACGCCGCCACTCGGCATCTCGCCGCCGGTGCTCGGCAGGAGCGTCGTCGTCAAGCAGCGCGTCGGCCGCGTGCTCGTGCGGCTGCCGGGCACGCGCAGATTCGTGCCGCTGGCGTCGATCGTCAACCTGCCGATGGGCAGCGAGCTCGATGCCGGCGACGGCAGCGTCGTCGTCTACTTCACGACCACTCCCACGGGGAAGCGCGCGAAGGCG
The DNA here is from genome assembly GCA_035654055.1 of Conexibacter sp. Taxonomy (GTDB): domain Bacteria; phylum Actinomycetota; class Thermoleophilia; order Solirubrobacterales; family Solirubrobacteraceae; genus Conexibacter. The sequence continues at coordinate 71,084 of DASRXW010000104.1, read as the reverse complement.
ATCGCGACCGGCGGCAGCTTCATCGTCGACCAGCCGTCCGCGTACGACCTCGGCCAGCGGCCCGGAGAGCTGCGGCTGTCCGGCCGCCTGCGCGGATGCGGGCCGGCGTCGGGGAAGCGGCGGGCCGCGGCCGCGGCCGCGGCCGTTGCGGGGCCCCCGCGCGCTCACGCGGCCAAGCGCGCGAAGCACGGCCGCCGACTGCAGGTCCGCGCGCGCGGCCGCATCCGCACCCGCGGCCGCTACGGCGCGGCGACCGTCCGCGGCACCCGCTGGACGATCGTCGACCGCTGCCCCGACGACGTGCGGCCCGGCACGCTCGTGATCGTCTCGAAGGGGCTCGTCGCCGTGCGCTCGTTCGTGCTGCGCAAGACGGTGCTCGTGCCGGCCGGCGCGCGCTTCCTGGCGCCGGCGCGACGGCCCTGAGTCCGGCCGGCCTCAGCCGAAGGCGCCACGCGCACGCGCGGCGAGCGCGTCGGGGTCGACGAGCGTCGTGCGCCCGCGCGAGAGCGTCAGCGTGCCTCGCTGCTGCTCGTCGCGCAGCACTCTGTTGACCGTCGCGCGCGAGGTGCCGGCGAGCGACGCGAGCTCCTCCTGCGTGAGCGGCACGACGGCGCCCGCCTCGGCGGGACCGTAGGCGCAGACGACGTCGAGCAGCCGCCGCCGCACGCGCGTGTCGGCGGGGATGTGGAGCGCCTCGACCAACTGCTCGGACAGCTCGCGCACGCGCGTGGCGAGGATCTCGACGAGCAGCGCGTCAATCTGCGGGCGGCGCGTGCGCAGGCGCTTGAAGTCGAGCTGGTGGATCGACAGCGTCTCCGCCTGCTCGAGCGCCGCGACCGTCGCGCTGCGCGGCGCCGCGCGCGTGGCGTCCCGCGTCAGCAGCGCCAGCTCCCCGAACGCCCCGCCCGGCCCGACGACGTTGAGCGTCGCGGTGCTGCCGAACTCGGTCGTGACGCGCACCGCGAAGCGCCCGGAGCGCACGAGGTGCAGCGTGTCCGCCGGGTCGCCGGCATGGAAGACGACCTCGCCCGCCGCGAAGCTCCGCCGCCGCGCCCGCTCCAGCAGCTCGGCGACGTCCTCCTCCGCCACTCCCCGCAGGAGCGCGAACTCGTCTCGCATGCGGCGCAAGCTACACGTGCAGGCGGTTGCGTAGGGCGTCCGGATCGTGGATGCCGGGCGTGAGGCGATCCCGAGAGCAGGCTGGGTGCCTGTGAACGGGATCGCCTCACGCCCGGCGCCGCGAGACGGATCCCTACGCAACTGCCTGCTCGGCCCAGTCCTGGTAGAGGGCCCAGTACGCGCCCTCGGCCGCGATCAGCTCGTCGTGCGTGCCCTGCTCGACGATGCGGCCGCCGTCGAGGACGACGATCAGGCCGGCGTGGCGGATGGTGGAGAGGCGGTGGGCGATGACGATCGCGGTGCGGCCGGCGAGCAGGCGGCGCAGGCCCAGCTCGATGCGCGTCTCGGTCTGGATGTCGACGTTCGAGGTCGCCTCGTCGAGCACGAGGATGCGCGGGTCGGCGATCAGCGCGCGCGCGAACGCGATCAGCTGGCGCTGGCCGGCGGACAGCTGCACGCCGCGCTCGCCGACCTCGGTGTCGTAGGCGAGCGGCAGCTCGTCCACGAACACGTCGGCGCCGACGGCGGCAGCGGCGGCGGCGATCTCCTCGGGCGTCGCGTCGGGGCGCCCGAACGCGATGTTCTCGCCGATCGTGCCGCTGAACAGGAAGCCCTCCTGCGGCACGATTCCCATGCGCGCGCGCAGCGAGCCGGCGGCGACGTCGCGCAGGTCGTGGCCGTCGACCCGCACCACGCCGGTGGTCGGGTCGTAGAAGCGCGCGACGAGCTTGGCGAGCGTCGACTTGCCGGCGCCGGTCTCGCCGACCAGGGCGACCGTCTGCCCGGGAGCGACGTGCAGGTCGACGTCGCGCAGCGCCCACGGCCCCGCGTCGTCGTCCCCGTAGCGGAACGACACGTGCTCGAAGCTCAGCTCCCCGCGCAATGCCTCAAGCTCGACGGCGCCCGGGCGGTCCACCAGCTCCGGCTCCTCGTCGAGCAGCTCGAAGATCTTGTCGAGCGCCGCCATCCCGGACTGGTAGGTCGTGTAGAGCTGGGAGAGCTGCTGGATCGGGTCGAAGAACTGGTTGAGCGCGGCGATGAAGCCGAACACGATGCCTGTCTGCGTGTGCCCGCCGATGACCTCGAAGCCGCCGATCACGAGGATCCCGACGGTCACGAGCGAAGACAGCAGCTCGACGCCGGGGAAGTAGGCGGCGTTGAGGTAGACGGTCGTCATGTTCGCGTCGCGGTTGGCCGTGTTGAGGTCGGCGAAGCGGCTGACGTGGCGCTGCTCCTGGCCGAACGAGCGCACGACGCGGATGCCCGACAGCGTCTCCTGGAGATAGCCGGTGATCGCGGCGATCCGCTCGCGCGTGCGGCGGAAGGCGTCGGCCGAGGCGATCCGGAAGGCGAGCGCGGCGGCGGCCAGCAGCGGGATCGCGAGGAACGTGTAGAGCGCCAGCTGGGCGTCCATCGCGACGAGGATCACGACGACGCCGAGCAGCGTCAGCGTCGACTGGAAGAGCGTCACGATCCCGTCGCTGACGAGCGAGTCGAGCGCCTCGACGTCGTTCGTGATGCGCGAGATCACGACGCCGGACCGCACGCGCGAGTAGAAGCTGAGCGACAGCGACTGGAGATGGCGGAAGAGCTGCACGCGCAGGTCCTGCAGCGCGCGCTGGCCGACCCAGCCGGTCAGGTAGGTCTGCGCGGCGGAGGCGCCCCACGACACGAGCGCGGCGGCGAGGAACACGAGCACGATCACGTCGAGCGCCGCGACGTCGTGCTGCTGGATGCCCTTGTCGATCGCCTGCGTCGCGAGCGGGATCGGCGCGAGCGTCGCGCCGGTCGCGACGATCAGCGTGCCGAACATCAGCGCGACGCGGCCGCGGTAGGGCCGCAGCAGCTCGATCAGTCCGCGCACCTTGCGCCCGCGGCCGCTCGTCTGGCGCAGGCGGCGGCGCAGCTCGGCGAGGCGGTCCTGCTCGCGGCCGGCCGTCGTGAGCGAGCCGAGCGCGCCGCTCGCCAAGGCGCTGACGCCCTCGTCGCCGTGACGTCGCCCGAAGGTCGTCGCTTGCGATGACCGGCGGGCGAAACCCGTCTCCGCGGCGGCCGGGGTGGGTGCCGCGGCAGCGACCGCGGGACGAGGTCCACGTCCGTTCGTCGCCGGATCCACGTCCTCCTCGATCGGCTTACGTGTCAGGAAGACCTGGTCGGGCAGCCCCTTCTCGACGATCTCGCGGTAGAGCCCCTCCTGCGCGAGCAGCTCGTCGTGCGTGCCGTGCGCGACGATGCGGCCGCGCTCCAGCACGACGATCTCGTCGGCGAGCGCGATCGTCGACAGGCGGTGGGCGATCACGAACGTCGTGCGGCCCTCCATCACCTCGCCGAGCGCGAGCTTGATCTCCTGCTCGGTCGAGGCGTCGACGGACGACGTCGCGTCGTCGAGCACGAGGATGCGCGGGTTTGCGAGCAGCGCGCGCGCGATCGCGATCCGCTGGCGCTGGCCGCCGGAGAGCGTCAGGCCGCGCTCGCCGATCATCGTGTCGTAGCCGTCGGGCAGCTCGCGCACGAAGCCGTCGGCGTGCGCGCGCCGCGCCGCCTCCTCGACCTCCGCGCGCGAGACGGCGCCCTGTCCGCCACGCGCGTAGGCGATGTTGTCGTGGACGGTGGCGGAGAACAGGAACGGGTCGTCCGTGACGACCGCGATCTCGCGGCGCAGCGAGGCGGGGTCGACCGTGCGCACGTCGACGCCGTCGATCAGCACCGCCCCGCCGGTGACGTCGTAGAGGCGCGGCAGCAGCGAGACGAGCGACGTCTTGCCGGAGCCGGTCCCGCCGACGAGCGCGACGGTGCTGCCCGCCATGACGGTCAGGTCGACGTCCTCGAGTGCCGGGCGGCTCGCGCCCTCGTACGTGAGGGACACGTCGCGCAGCTCGATGCGCCCGCGTCCGTCCGGCAGCGGCGGTGCGCCTGCCGGCGCGACGATCCCGGGTGCACGGTCGAGCACCTGGAAGATGCGCGCGCCGGAGGCGGTCGCGCGCTGGGCGGCGCCGAGCATGTAGCCGAGCGTGCGCATCGGCCCCGTCAGCATCAGCACGTAGCCGTAGAAGGCGGTGAAGACGGCGATGTCGATCGAGCCGTCGATCGCCGCCCGCCCGCCGACGAGCAGGATCGCGGCGAGGCCGAGGTAGGGGAGGAAGCCGATCATCGGCGCGTAGCGCGCCTGCAGCCGCGTCGTGTACATCGACTGGTCGAAGACGCGTCTGGTCTGGTGGCGGAAGCGCGCGAGCTGGAGCTGCTCGCGCGCGAACGCCTTCACGACGCGCACGCCCGAGACGTTCTCCTGCGCGACCGCCGTCAGCTCGGCGATCCGCTGCTGGACCTCCTGCATCGCCGGGCGTGAGCGGCGGCCGTAGCGGAACGCGACGAGCACGACGAAGGGGACGGGCGCGAGCGCGATCAGCGCCAGCACCGGCTGGATGATGAACATCGCGACCGCGGCGAGCGCGAGCGTGAAGAACGACTGGCCGATGAAGATCAGGCCGTAGCCGAGGAAGAAGCGCACCGCCTGCAGGTCGACCGTCACGCGCGACATCAGCTGGCCGGTCTGCTGGCGGTCGAAGAAGCCGAGCTCGAGCGACTGCAGGTGCGAGTAGAGGCGCGCGCGCAGGTCGTACTCGACGGCGAGCGAGACGCGGCCGGCGACGAGCCGGCGGCCGACGCTGAGGCCGAGGCGCAGCGCGCCGGCGGCGCCGACGGCGACCGCGAACCAGACGAGCTTGCTGCGGTCGTGGTGGGTGATCGCGCCGATCGCCTGGCCGGTCAGCCACGGGATCGCGACGCCCGCGGCCATCGCGGCGGCGGCGAACAGGAACGAGACGATCACGCCGCGGCGATGGGGGCGCAGGAAGCCGAGGAGCCGGGTGAACGTCTGCATGCTTCAGAAAGTATAGTGGCGTTCGATGGCCGCTCCGCCGCAGCCCGACGAGCCGCCCCGCCCCGCGGCCCCGCCGCCGCCCGCCGGGCTCTGCAACGCCTGCGTCCACCAGCAGCTCGTGCCGAACCGCCGCGGCTCCGTCTTCTCGCTCTGCCGCCGCTCGAAGACCGATCCGTCCTTCCCGCGCTACCCGCGGATCCCGGTCATGGAGTGCCGCGGCTTCGAGCCGGCCCAGGCTGATCGACCTGAAGGAGGCTAGGACGCGGTGCCCGTGGGTGAGTCTGTGACTCGGTCGATCAGCCAAGCCAGCATGCCGGCCGGGATTGCCCATACGGAAGGCTCGCTGTGATCGAAGGATGTCTCGAGCGGCGTTCGCGTGGCGAGCACGCCGCGGCCGTATCGCGCCCGCATGGTGAGCGTCGCGCGCTTCCATGGCTTGTCCTCGTACTTGCATTCGAACGGGATGTCGAGGGCTGGTCCCACGAAGTCGATCTCGGCCCCGGTGCTGGTGCGCTCGAACATGACGGTGTCGGACTCCACGAACGCTGAGGGGCGGTCCAGCGATGTCGCCCGCGAGAGGTGCAGTCCGATCTGCTGCTCGTTCAGCAGCGAGAGATCCGGTGCCGGCACGGCGTCGGTGCGCAGGTGCACGAGCTGGGCGATCAACGGGTCGACGAAGTAGACCTTGCGCTGGGCTGCAGGATTCGGCCGTCCGGAGCGTGCGCGATAGCAACGCCACGCAAGGAAGGCGGTGGCCAGGTCGTCGATCCGCCCACCCACCCGTAAAAATCCACCCCTTCTTCTGAGGTGGGCCGGGAAATATACATATGTTTCCGGCTGTCAGGCTCAGGCTCTGATCGCCGCGTACTTCACCGACAGGTACTCGTCGATGCCCTCGCGGCCGCCCTCGCGGCCGAAGCCGGACTGCTTGACGCCGCCGAAGGGGGCGGCGGCGTTGGACACGAGGCCCTGGTTGAGCCCGACCATCCCGGTCTCGAGCCGCTCGATCACGCGCAGCGCGCGGTCGAGGTCGCGCGTGTAGACGTAGGCGACGAGGCCGTACTCGGTGCGGTTGGCGGCGGCGATCGCCTCCTCCTCGCTGTCGAACGCCGCGATCGGGGCGACGGGACCGAAGATCTCCTCGCGCAGCAGCCTCGCGTCGTCCGGCACGCTGGCGAGAACCGTCGGCGGGAACCAGTGTCCCGGCTCGTCGGGGATCGCCTCCGGGCCGCCGACGACGCGGCGGGCGCCCTTCGCGACGGCGTCCTCGACCAGCTCGCGCACCTTGTCGCGCTGCGTGTCGTCGATCAGCGGGCCGACCTGCACGCCGTCCTCGACGCCGCGCCCGACCTTCAGCGCACCCATGCGTGCGGCGAGCTTCTGCGTGAACGCGTCGGCGACGGACGCGTGCACGTGGAAGCGGTTCGCGGCCGTGCAGGCCTCGCCGATGTTGCGCATCTTCGCGACCATCGCGCCCTCGACCGCGGCGTCGAGGTCGGCGTCCTCGAAGACGACGAACGGGGCGTTGCCGCCCAGCTCCATCGACACGCGCAGGACGTGCTTCGACGCCTGCGCCATCAGCGTGCGCCCGACCTCCGTCGAGCCGGTGAACGACAGCTTGCGCAGCCGTGGGTCGTCGATCAGTGGGCCGGTCGTGTCGCCCGCGGATCTCGCGGTGAAGACGTTCAGCACCCCGCCGGGCAGGCCTGCGTGGGCGAGGATCTGGGCGAGCGCGAGCATCGACAGTGGCGTCTGCTTGGCGGGCTTGACGACCATCGTGCAGCCGGCCGCGATCGCCGGGCCGATCTTGCGCGTGCCCATCGCGAGCGGGAAGTTCCACGGCGTGATCAGCAGGCACGGGCCGACCGGCTGGCGCATCGTGAGCATGCGGCTGCCGCCGTTCGGCGCGACTGCGAAGCGGCCCTCGATCCGCACGGCCTCCTCACCGAACCAGCGCAGGAAGTCCGCCGCGTAGAGCACCTCCGCTCTCGACTCCGCGAGCGGCTTGCCCATCTCGAGCGTCATCAGCAACGCCAGCTCCTCCGCGCGCGCGGTGACCGCCTCGTACGCCCGCCGCAGGATCTCCCCGCGCTCGCGCGGCGGAACCTGCGCCCAGTCGGCCTGGGCCGCGACGGCCGCGTCGAGCGCGGCCATCGCATCCTCCGGCGTCGCGTCCGCGACCTCGCACAGCGACGCGGTGGTGGACGGGTCCTCGACGGCGAGCGTGCGCCCGCCGGTGGCGTCGCGCCAGCCGCCGCCGATGAAGAGGCCCTTCGGGACGCGCGTGACGACGTCCTGCTCGTGCGTGGGGGAGATCGTGCTCATGTGCTCACGCTACCGCGCCGTGACCGGAGCGAATCGTCCGATCACGGCGCCGTGCGTTCGCCGAACCGTCAGGTCAGAAGACCCACGTGACGCCCCACTCGATTCTCGCGATCGTCGCCTGACCTCTCACGCTCGGGTGGAAGTAGTCGTTCGTCGAGACCTCGCCGGCTTCGAATCTGTATTCGTAGCCGGTGTTTCTGTCGAACTTGCACTGTTCGTACGTCGCGCACACGCTTTCGAGCACCGTGTTGAATTCGACCTCGCGTCTCTGCACGCGCAGGCGCCGTTCTTCGTCTTCTCTCGACGTGGAGGTCGGGTTTCTGAGCATCGACTGGCAGATCGAGAACAGGCTCCAGGTGGCGGTCGCCGAGCTGTTCGTGTGGAGGACGCTCCACAGGTTGTAGATGTTCGGGATCGAGCCGACCGAGATGCGCGCGCCGGGGAGTCTTTCTCTCAGCGTTCTGATCGCGCTTTCGAAGCTCGTTCTGAAGCTCGCGACGGACGTCATCGTTTCCTCGCTGCTGGTGCAGACGTCGTTGGCGCCCAGCTCGATCGTCAGGTAGTCGACTCTCTGGCTGACGACGTTCGTCACCTGACCGGACAGGTTCGTCATCTTCGCGCCGGAGACGGCGTCGTTGAATAGGTTGCCTCTGATCGCGGCGTTTCTTTCGAGGATGCGCAGGTAGAAGCTGTTGACGGCCACTTCCGTGCCCGTCGCCCATGAGTTGGCCGGGCAGTCGGTGAAGGCCGTTCTGCACGTGTTGAACGCGCGCGTGATCGAGTCGCCCGTGGCCGCCATCGAGTTCGGGAAGACGGCGAGCGCAGCCGGTGCGGCGAGCGCGACGAGACAGAGCGCCGCTGCGGCGGCGGCGAGCAGCCGGCGTACGCCGGACATGTGGTTCCCCCTTGGTCAGGCCGGCGGCCCCCTGCCGGCCGGCTCGACGCTCAGAATGACGGAGCGTCGTGCCGGCGGTCAAGCATGGGGATTGGGGGTTCGCCCTCCGGTCGCCGCGAGCGGCCGACCTGTGGGCGACGTCACATCACCGCAAGCGGCCGACCTGCGGGCGACGTCACATCGCGGCCGGGGTCCGCGACGGCTCGAGCGCGACGGCGAGCACCTCGTCGACCGACATCGCGAAGTGGAACGCCATCTGCTCGCGCACGTCGGCGGGCACGTCGTCGAGGTCGCCGCGGTTGCGCTCCGGCAGGATCACGTCGGTGAGCCCGGCGGCGTGCGCCGCGAGGACCTTCTGCTTCAGCCCGCCGATCGGCAGCACGCGGCCTTGCAGCGTGACCTCGCCGGTCATGCCGACCGTGTGCCTGACCGGGCGGCCCGACAGCAGCGACGCGAGCGCGGTGACCATCGTGACGCCGGCGCTCGGCCCGTCCTTCGGGATCGCGCCCGCGGGGACGTGCACGTGGAACTCGCCCTCGGCCGTCTCCACCGCGATCCCCAGCTCCTCGGCATGGCCGCGCACGTAGGAGAGCGCGATCCGCGCCGACTCCTTCATCACGTCGCCGAGCTGGCCGGTCAGCACGAGCGCGTCCTTGCGCTCGCCGGGCATCCGCACGGCCTCGACGAACAGCACGTCGCCGCCGGTGCCGGTGACCGCCAGGCCGGTCGCGACGCCCGGCACCGCCGTGCGGATCGCGGCCTCCTGGAAGTGCTTCTGGCGCCCGAGCCCCTCGCGCACCGCCTCGAGGTCGATCGCCACCGGCGCCTGCGCGCTGCCCGCGGCGATCTTCGTCGCGGTCTTCCGCAGCAGCGTGCCGAGCTCGCGCTCGAGCTGGCGCACGCCGGCCTCGCGCGTGTACTCGCGCGCGACCGTCTCCAGCAGCTCGTCGCCGATCGTGACCTCGTCGGGCCGCAGGCCGTTGCGCTCGAGCTGGCGCGGCCACAGGTAGTCGCGCGCGATCGCCGTCTTCTCGGCCGTCGTGTAGCCGTCGAAGCGGATGACCTCCATGCGGTCGAGCAGCGGGCCGGGGATCGACTCGGCGACGTTCGCCGTGGCGATGAACAGCACGCCGGAGAGGTCGATCTCGACGTCGAGGTAGTGGTCGCGGAACGAGTGGTTCTGCGCCGGGTCGAGCACCTCGAGCAGGGCCGCGCTCGGGTCGCCGCGCCAGTCGGCGCCGACCTTGTCGACCTCGTCGAGCATGATCACCGGGTTCATCGTGCCGGCGTCGCGCAGCGCCCGGACCAGGCGGCCGGGGAGGGCGCCGATGTACGTGCGCCGGTGGCCGCGGATCTCGGCCTCGTCGCGCACGCCGCCGAGCGACATGCGCACGAACTCGCGCCCGGTCGCCCGCGCGATCGACTCGCCGATCGAGGTCTTGCCGGTGCCCGGGGGGCCGATCAGGGTGAGGATCGCACCGGCTGCGGCGACGTCGCGCGAAGGCGGCCGCTTGCGATCGCCGGAGGGCGAAGCCTCGCCATCGCCGCGCGGCTGCGGGCGATCGTCGCCGCCCTCTGCGGCGTCGCCGCCGGGAGCCGGCACGGGGTCGAGCCCGCGATCGGCCCGCAGCTTGCGCACCGCCAGGTACTCGGTGATGCGCTCCTTGACGTCGTCGAGGCCCGCGTGGTCGGCGTCGAGCACCTCGCGCGCGTGGACGGGGTCGAGCCGCTCCTCCGAGCGCTTCGACCACGGCACGGCGATCAGCCAGTCGAGGTAGCTGCGGATCGTGCTCGCCTCGCCCGACTGCTCGCCCATGCGCTCGAGCCGGCCCAGCTCCTTCTCGGCCTGCTGGCGCACGTCGTCCGGCATGCCGGCGTCGGCGATCTTCGCGCGGTACTCCTCGACGACGGACGCGTCGTCCTCGCCGAGCTCCTTGCGGATCGAGTCCATCTGTCTGCGCAGGAACCACTCGCGCTGCTGCTGCTCCGCGCCCGACTCGACGTCGTCGCGGATGCGCTTGCGCACCTGCAGCTCGGCGAGCCGCTCGCGCTGGAGGCGCACGGCCAGCTCGAGCCGCTCGGTCACCTCGAGCGTGGACAGCAGCTCGACCTTCTGCTCGAAGCCGAAGTCAGGGGAGTAGCCGGCCGTGTCGGCGAGCGTGCCGGGCTCGCTGATCGCGCGCACGAACGCCTGGATGCGGCCGTCGTCGCCGCGCAGCTCGAGCAGCTCCTCGACGATCGCGCGGTACTCGCGCTCCAGCTCGCGCGTGCGGCCGTCGACCGGCACGGCGTCGGGATGGTCCTCGACCTCGACGTACAGCTTCCCGTCGGGTGCGGTGGTGGCGGCGCCGGCGACGCCGCGGTGCAGTCCGGTGAGGACGACGGCGTGGCCGCCGCCGGGCAGGCGCACACGGTCGCTCACGTCGGCGACGGTGCCGACGTTGGCGAACGCGCTCTCGTGGCGCGGGACGAGCAGGACGCGCTGCTCCTCGCCGACGTCCACGGTCAGCGTCACCGTCATCGTCGGGAAGACGACGACGTCCTCGAGGGGGACCAGCAGCAGTCTGCTCATGGTGGGGTTTCGCTTTCGTTCGGGCGGCGGTGCACTGGTGGCGTGCCCATGCCTTGAGCTGAGTATAGGAACCGAAGCAGATCTCAGCGGTAGAGCATCAGATTTCCGTCGCCACAGGGTAGCTGGTCGCGATTCTCCCGAGCGCTCTGCGGGAATCTGCGAAGATGGGCGCATGAGCGATCACGAGCACGCTCCGGCTGGGATTCCGCCCGAGCCGAATGCGTCCGACGAGCCCCACGACGTGCTCGCCGCCGAAGAGTTCGCGATGCCCGGGCCCGAAGCCGTGTGGCACGACCGTCCGGTCGAGCTGCCGCCGGAGCCCAATGCGTCCGACGAGCCGCACGACGTGCTCGCCGCGGAGCAGTTCGCGATGCCGGCGCCGCCTCGGCACGTCGTCTTCGCGCCGCCGCCGGTGGCGCCGCACGGCCCCTCGCGGCGCCGCCTGGCAGCCGCGGCCACCGCCCTCGGCGCCGCGCTCGCGGCGCTCCTGCACCGCCGCCACCGCAACCGCGGCTGAGCCACGTGCTGGAGGTCGATCCGCCGCTGCTGCGCTGGTACGCGCAGGAGCGTGCGCGGAACGACGCGGACGTCTTCGACGTCCACACCCACGTCGGGCAGCACGACCCCGACACGATGCGCTGCTCACCCGCCGAGCTGCTCGCCGCCGTCGAGCAGGCGGACGCGCGCGCCGCCGTCTTCCCGTTGCAGGAGCCCGGCGGCTACCGCGCGCCGAACGCCGCCGTGATCGCGGCTGCGGAGGCGTCGGGGGGACGGCTCGTCGCGTTCGCCCGCCTCGACCCGCGCGACGGGCCTGCCGAGGAGGCGCGGCGCTCACTTGATGCAGGCGCGCGCGGGCTCAAGCTGCACCCGCGCGGCGACAGCCACGAGCTCGACGACCCGGCGCTCGACGCGGTGTGGGCGCTCGCGCACGAGCGGCAGCTGCCGGTGCTCGTCCACGCCGGGCGCGGGATCCCGGCGCTCGGGGCGCACGCGGTCGAGATCTGCACGCGCTACCCGGGCGTGCGGCTGATCCTCGCGCATGCGGCGATCAGCGACCTCGCGTGGATCGGACGCTGCGCGCAGGAGCTGCCGAACCTCTGCTTCGACACCTCGTGGTGGGCGCCGAGCGACCTGCTCGCGCTGTTCGCGACCGTCCCGCCCGGCCAGATCCTGTTCGCGAGCGACGCGCCGTACGGCCGCATCCCGACCGCCATGCTGCTGGCGTCGCGCTCGGGACGCCAGGTCGGGTTGGACGACGCGCAGCTGCGGCTCGTGCTGGGCGGGCAGCTCGCGCGCCTGCTCGACGGCGAGGAGCCGGCGGACGGCGGACCCGCGCCGCGGACCGAACGGGTCGCAGTCGACGTGCTGCTCGACCGCGTCGCGACGTTCCTCGTCGGCGCGTTCGCGCAGATGGTCCGTGGCCAGTCGGGCGAGGAGATGCGTGCGCTCGCACGGCTCGCCTGCGCGGTGCCGGCCGACGCGCCGCAGGCCGCCCACTGCCGGGTGATTCTCGAGCTGCTGGACGCCTCCGAGCGCCTTGCGGCCGCTCCTGCGCCCGGCCGCGTGCTGTCCGCCGGCCTGCACCTGCTCGTGCTGGCGCTGAACGTGGCGCGGACGCCGGATGTGCCGGTGCCCGAGTCGTTGGCGGCCGGCTGAGAGGGCGATTTCGCCCTGCGGCAATGGCAGGCGAGTGCCGAGAGGCGTTTCGCCCTACGGCAATCGCAAGCGCGTGCCGAGAGCGGTTTCGCCCTCTGGCAATCGCGAGCGATTGCCTCCGGGCGACATCACAGCGGCCCGCCCGGCGCGCCCGGCCTGCCAATGTTCTCGACGAGGAGGAGAGACCCGAAGAGGAGTGGCCATGGGCCGGACGCGCCGGATGGGAGTCGGTGACCGCCTGCGCTATGCGCCGGCGTCCGCACGCTTCGCGGGCTGCTCGGCGGCGGCCGGAGCGCGGCCGGCTCCGCGCGGAGTGGGAGCGATGCGCTCCATGCTCCAGCGCGACGCCGTCACGTCGTGCCCCCGCTGACGCAGCAACACGTAGCGGCGAATGGGTGAAGTGCTCTGCATGGACAGGATGGTCGGCGATCGCGGACGATCTTCCCTGGGCCCGGCGTCGAGGATTCGGCACCGGGCGATGCTCCATCTGGCGGATTGCGAGCATGGAGCACCGCGCGAGCGGGAAAGGTGGAGAGCGATCCACCCGGCCTTATTCCCGACTGAGAGGGGACCGCGATGGTTGCGCTCATCGTTCTGCTGCTCCTGCTCGCCGTGCTCGGCGGCCTCGGCTTTGCCGCGCACGTGCTGTGGTTCATCCTGATCGCCGCCGTGATCGTGTGGCTGATCGGCTTCTTCATCGGCGGCGCGGCAGACGCCGGCGGACGGCGCGGCTGGTACCGCTGGTGACGGCCGCCTGGTGACGCGGCCGGCTCGCCTCGAGGTCAGTTGCGCGTTGCGCCTGTCGCCGGCCGTCGCGAGAGTGGAGGCGACCGCGCCCCGCAGTCCATGCGCGGGCGCCTCCCGCTGCTAAGCAGACCTGAATCAGGCGCATCCTGTCAACTGCGGTCGTGCGAGTGCGAACGCTGCGCCGCGCCGTCTGTCGCGCGAACGCGCGGCGTCTCCTCGGCGGCGAGTGCGCAGAACGCCTCGACGACGGCCGGGTCGAACTGCGTGCCGGCGCATCTGCGCAGCTCCGCGAGCGCGGCGTCGCGCTCGAGCGTGCGCTGGTAGGCGCGCGGCGTCGTCATCGCGTGGAAGGCGTCGCAGACGCTGACGATCCGCGCGCCGAGCGGGATCTGCTCGTCGGCGAGCCCGTCGGGGTAGCCCTTGCCGTCCCAGCGCTCGTGGCTCGCGCGCACGATCTCGGCGACCGGGCGCATCGCCGGCGCGGCGCCGAGGATGCGGTCGCCGATGATCGTGTGCTGGCGCATCAGGTCCCACTCGCCGGCGTCGAGCGCCGCGGCCTTGTGGAGGATCTCGTCGGGGATCGCGATCTTGCCGACGTCGTGCAGCTCGGCCGCGCGCGCGACCTCGTCGAGCTGCTCGGCGCTGAGCGCGAGGCGGCGGCCGACGGCGACCGCGAGCGCGGCGACGCCGTGCAGGTGGTGATGCAGGTCGGGCTCGCGTTCGCGCAGCACCTGCAGCAGCACGTCGCGCGTCTGGCGGCGGGTCGACGTGCGCGTGTCGCGCTTGGCCGCGTACATGCGCTGGTCGGCGAGCTGGAGCGCGTGCGTCGCGTTGTCGGCCTCGTCGGGGAGCGTCACCGCGCCGCAGGAGGCGCCGACGCGGAAGCCCTCGCCCTGCTCCTCGAGCGCGGCGCTGCAGGCGACCATGCGCGGGTCCTGGGCGTCGACATGGCCGTCGAGCAGGACGCAGAACTCGTCGCCGCCCAGCCGGTAGGCGCGCCCGTGCCCCTCGGCGGCCGCCGCCAGCCGTCCCGCGAGGCGGTCGAGCAGCATGTCGCCCGCGGCATGGCCGAAGGTGTCGTTGTAGCCCTTGAAGCCGTCGAGGTCGAAGAAGGCGAACGTCGACGGCCGCACGCGATGCCGGTGTCGGTGGCGCGGATGGTCCTCGTCCCCGCCCAGCGCCTGCTCGAGGTCCCGCATCAGGCGCCGGCGGTTGGACAGGCCGGTGAGGCCGTCCGTAAGCGCCTCGACACGCGTGGCGCGCAGCAGGTTCGTGTTGTCGCGGAAGGTGATCCCGGCGCGCACGATCGCCACGACGAGCGCGGTCGTGGCGAGCACCGCGGCGGCATCGGAGATCGGCACGAAGTGGTCGTAGGCGAGCAGGCCGAGCGCGAGCACCGCGAACGCGCTCGGGTAGAGGAACGTCTGGCGCCCGTAGCCCGATGCCGGTCGCGCGGAGTGCCACGGCTGCCACGCGGCCCAGCCGCAGCACAGCACCGCCGCCGGCCACAGCGCGTCGATCAGCGAGCCCGCGTGGTAGCTGCCGACGGCGTCCTGGTAGACGAACAGCGTGTCGGCGACAGCCGACAGCGCGACGCCGAAGCCGAACAGCGCCCAGCCGCGCCCCGGACGCCAGGCCTGGGTCGCGAAGGCCATCAGCACGAAGCCGATCACAACAAGATCGCCGACCGGATAGGCGAGGTTGATCGCCGTCTTCGAGGCGTCGCCGTGCGTGGCGCCGAGGATCGGATTGAACGCGAGCGCGACGACGAGCGCCGAGACGGTCAGCGCGGCGAGCAGGCCGTCGACCCACATGCGCGCGGCGACGTGCTCGCGGCCGTGAGAGGCCAGCAGCGCCATGCCGGCACAGCAGAGCGGATAGAACGCGAGGTAGAGCGCGTCGGTGAGAAAGCCATCAGCCGAGCCGGGGACCGCTATCCACACCACGTCTCCGGCCGTCCAGAACCCGAACGCCGCCGTGATGCACCACCACGCCGCGCGCTGCTCGCGCACGAACGCGGCGCGCGCGCCGCACAGCAGCACGCCGGCCAGCTCGATCGCGAGGTAGAGCTGGTCGGAGAAGAAGCGGTCGAGCGAGCGACCGCCGAAGCCGGCGAGCGTGTGCAGCAGCTCCGCACCCAGCGCGATGGCGGCTCCGGCGAAGAGGAGCCTTCGCGCGAGCAGGCCTTTCGGTGTCACCTGCGGACGGCTTCCATCACGGTTCACGTTCCCATATCGGCCGGCGGGCGTACCGACTTGACGGCTTTCGGCCATCCCGGATCGCGGCACGCGCATGACAGGGCGACTGTGATCATATACGCTTGTAAGCTATGACAGACACCCAAGATCGGCGGGAGTGGGACGCTCCCGCGTACGACACGCTCAACGCGCCGATGACCGAGCGTGGAAACGACGCCGTCGCGCGCCTGGCGCTGCGCGGCGACGAGACGGTCCTCGACGCCGGCTGCGGCACCGGCCAGGTCACCGCCACGCTGCTGGAGCGCCTGCCGCACGGCCGCGTGATCGCGCTCGACGGCTCCCATCAAATGCTCGACAGCGCCCGCGCGCGCTTCGCGGGCGACGCGCGCGTCGCGTTCGTGCACGCGGACCTGGAGCAGGCGCTCCCGCTGGAGGGGCCGGTCGACGCGATCGTCTCGACCTCGACGTTCCACTGGATCCGCGACCACGGCCCGCTCTTCCGCCACCTCGCGGCGGTGCTGCGGCCGGGCGGACAGCTCGTCGTCGAGTGCGGCGGCGCGGGCAACATAGCCGCGGTGCTGGGCATCCTCGCCGAGCTGGGCCACGCCGATCACCCGTGGACGTACGCGGGCGTGGAGGAGACGCAGGCGCGCTTGCGTGCGGCCGGCTTCGAGGAGCTGGACGTGCGGCTCGTGCCGCGCGTCTCGCGCTTCGAGCCGGACGAGCTCGAGCGCTTCCTCACGACCGTCGCGCTGCGCACCTACGCCACGGATCTGGGCCCCGAGGCCGGCCCGGCGCTGATCCGCGAGGTGACCGCGCGCATGCCGAACCACGAGCTGCACTGGGTGCGGCTGGAGATCGTCGCGCGGCTCGCCGGGTAGCCCGTCGATCAGCGGCGCGGCTGCGGCGAGGTGAGCGCGAGCGTCGCGCGCTCCTGGTAGGGCACGGACCCGATGATCGTCTCCGTGCGGCTCGCATTCGCGATCGCGCGGCGGACGATCAGGCGCGTGCGCGGAAGGACCCACGTGAACGTCGTGCCGGCGCCGGTCGTCTCGCCGCTCACGCGCGTGGTCGTGCGCAGCAGCACGGTCTGCACGCTGCGGCCGTCGAGTCTGAGCGTGCGCGAGCCGAGCACGACGCCGCGGTCGGCTGTGGTCGTGCGTTCGATCGCGCAGCGGCTCGTCCACGTCGCGCCGGCGGCAAGCCTCGCCGGCAGGTAGGTCGACCCGCGCGTGCAGCCGTACGTGCGCCGATCGAGGTGCCCGGCGAACTCGTGGCTCTCGCTCTGCGTCACGAGGCGCCAGCCTCCGCTCGCACGCGGGCAGGTGAGGACCGCGTCCCAGCGCGTCGCGAGCACGTCCCAACGGATCCGCAGGCAGCTGGCCGGCGTCGCGGCGACCGTGATCGTCGTGTGCGGTGGATACGCATGGCGTCGCGCCCCGAGCGCGTGCGATTCCTCGAAGCCGCGCGCGGCGTAGACGTAGACGCCCGGAGCCGGCACGCGGCCGCGCAGCGTCGCTGGCAGCTCGCTCTCGGTGCCTCCCTGCGAGCGGAAGCGGTCGATCGCATCGGCCACGGACGCCGGCGTGGAGGACTCGTGCACCAGCGTCCGGTAGACGGCGTAGCCGCCGAGCGCAAGTGCGCCGACGCCGAAGACGGCGAGCAGCCTCATGCCGTGCCCTCCACCACCCGCACGCGCTCGCCCGGCAGCGTCGCCGCGCGCGTCACCAGCTCCGCCGTCAGCAGCGCGCTCAGCAGCTGCACGAGCAGCAGCGTCAACAGGACCGTGAGCTGGACGCGCGCCGCGGTCTCGGGGGACGCGCCGCCGAGCACCAGCCCGACGAACGTGCCGGGCAGCGTCACGAGCCCGGCGCTGCGCGTCTGGTCGATCAGCGGCACGAGCGCGCCCGTGATCGCCCGCCGCGCGAGCGGCGCGAGCGCGTCGCGCGCGCGGTCGCCGAGCGACAGCCGCGCTTCGATCTCCTCGGCGCCGTCGGCGAGCCCCTCCACGAGCCGCCGGCCGGTGAGCGTCGTCGCGAGCATCGCGCCGCCGATCAGGATCCCCGCCGTGGGAATCGTCGCGCGCGGCGTCGCGGTGAACGCGCCGACTGCCAGCAGGGCGCCCGTCGCGCCGAGCGCCGGCAGCGCGATCGCGCCGACCGCGATGCGCCGCGCGCCCGGCAGCGGGCGCATCCGCGCGCCCGAGGTCAGCGACGCGGTCAGCACCATCACGGCGAGGAAGGCGACCGCGAGCGCCGGGACGCGGAAGACCAGCGCGATCAGCAGTCCCACGACCGCGAGCTGGACCGCCGCGCGCAGGGCGGCGATCAGCAGCGGGCGCGTGAGGCCGAGTCGCTGACGGTGGGCGAGCCACGCGGCGGCGAGCACGAACGCGGCGCTGGCGAGCACCTGGGCGAGCGGCTGGCTCATGCGGGCGGCTCCGTGCGCGCAGACGTCAGGAGGTCGGCCGGCGAGCCGCTGACGGCGACGCCGTCGCGCAGGGTCACGACGCGGTCTGCGACGCCCGCCGCGAAGGCGAGGTCGTGCGTCGCGAGCACGATGGCGATCCCGGCGCCGGCGAGTGCGACGAGCGTGGTCCCGACGCGAGCCGCCACGTCCGCGTCGAGCGCGGCGGTCGGCTCGTCGAGCAGCAGCACCTCGGGATCGCGCACGAGCGCGCGCGCCAGCGCGACGCGGGCCCGCTCCCCGCCGGACAGCTCGCCGGCCGGTCGCTCGAGGAACGAGGCGTCGAGGCCGGCGTCGGCGAGCGCGCGCACGAGCCGCGTGTCCTCCGGAATGGCGGCGAGCGCATAGAGGAGGTTCTCGCGGACGCTGCCCGGCAGCATCACCGGGACCTGGCCCACGAGCCCCACGCGGCGCCGCAGCAGGCAGGGCTCGATCGCCTCGACGTCCACGCCGTCGAGCAGGATCGTCCCCGCCTGCGGCACGAGCAGTCGGTTGAGGCAGCGCAGCAGCGTGCTCTTGCCGGCGCCCGACGGCGCGACGACGACCGAAACGGATCCCTTCGGCGCATCGAACGAGACGTCGCGCAGCACGGGCCGCTCGCCGCGCAGGAGGTGCAGGTCGCGCGCCGAGAGACCGTCCACATGATCGCCGTGTCCCTCGGGCACCGCGCCAACGCTAGACGGTCGAGCAGCGGCGGGCGCGCGATGCCGCCTCGACCTGGCCGAGCGGCCGCTCCGGCTGCTCTGTCCCGACGTGCACTAGGTGAGCAGCGACGCTGCGGCCTGCTGCTCGACGCGCGAGCCGCTGCGGCCCTTGACGACGCGCAGACGGGCGGGGATGCGCTGGCGCAGCTCGGCGACGTGGGAGACGATTCCCACGGTGCGGCCGCCCTCGCGCAGGGTGTCGAGCACGTCGAGCACCTCGTCGAGCGTGCGCTCGTCGAGCGAGCCGAAGCCCTCGTCGACGAACAGGGTCTCCAGGCGGCTGCCGCCGGCCTCGGCCGCGACGACGTCGGCGAGGCCGAGCGCGAGCGCGAGGCTCGCCAGGAACGTCTCGCCGCCGGACAACGTCGCGGGTGGGCGCTCCTGTCCCGTCCAGCCGTCGACGACGCGCAGCTCCAGCCCCGCTCGCCGCTCGCCGCGTGCGCGCTCGTCGGTGTGGATCAGCTGGTAGCGACCGCTCGACATCCGTTCGAGACGGATCGTCGCCGCCGCGGCGACCTCCTCCAGCCGCGCCGCCAGCACGTACGCGGAGAGCCGCATGTGCAGCCGGTTCGACGCGGCCGAGCCGTCGACCAGCCCCGCCAGCTCGCGCACGGTGCGCTCGCGCTCGGCGACCGGGGCGAGCGCGGTCAGCGCCTCGTCCAGCTCGAGGCCGAGGCGGCGCAGCGCGGTGAGGCGCTGCTCGGCGAGGCCGTGTCGGCGCGTCGCGCTCTCGTCGGCGGTGACGGCCGCGGAGGCTGCGGCCTGCGCAGCCGCGAGATCCGGCGCGGCTGCCGCCGCGGCGGCGAGCAGCTCCGGATCCTCCGCGCGTGCTCGGCGCTCGGCGAGCCCGGCGTCGTAGGCCTCGATCCGTTGACCGAGCGCGGTTTGGGCGTCCTCGTCGAGCAGCGCGGCGCGCGCGGCGGTCGCGTCGGCGAAGCCGGCTTCGCGCGCGGCGGCCTCCTGCTCGGCGGCGGCGGCCTGCGCGCGCAGCGTGGCGGCGCGCTCCGCGACTGACGGGGCGTCGCTGCGCGCCTCCTCAAGTCGGATGCGGTCGGCGGCGAGCGCTGCGCTTCGCTCCGCGTGCGTCGCGCGCGCGGCCGCCTCGGCCTGGACGGCCTCGCGGTGGGCCTGCTCGTAGACCGCGACCTGCTCGGCGAGCGCCGCCAGCGCCTGCTCGGCGGGGACGAGCCCGTTTGCCGTCGTGCGCGCGGCCGTCAGGTCCGCATCCAGCCGAGCCGCCGTGTCGCGCAGCCGCCCGGCGAGTTCCTCGCCCGCGATGGCGCGGGTGGCGGCGAGCGCGGCCTCCAGCTCGGCGACCTCACGTTCGCTGCGTGCGCGCTGCGCTGCGCGCTCGTCATGGATGCGCCCCGCAGCCTGCTCGCGCTCGGCCATGGAGTGGCCTGCTCGGGCGGCCTCGTTCGCCGCCGCGCGTGCAGGTGCGTCGAGCGAAGGCGAAGCGGGAGCAGGCGCCGGTGCGGGGTGCTCGGTCGCGCCGCAGACGACGCACGGCTCGCCGGGCCGAAGCCCGCTGGCCAGCTCGGCCGCCATCCCGGCGAGTCGCTGCTCCCGCAGGGAGAGCCACGCGGCGTGGGCGCTCTGCTCGGCGTCGACAGCCGCCCGTCGTCGCTCGTGAGCGGTTGCCAGCTCACTGGCCAGGCGGTCCCGCTCGATCGCGCGCTCGGCGCGCTCGCGCCCCGTCACGGCCTCG
This sequence comes from Conexibacter sp., assembly GCA_035654055.1. Taxonomy (GTDB): domain Bacteria; phylum Actinomycetota; class Thermoleophilia; order Solirubrobacterales; family Solirubrobacteraceae; genus Conexibacter. Next base: position 50,814 of record DASRXW010000104.1, on the reverse strand, counting down.
CCGGCGAGGCGCTCCGCCCGCTCGCCGGCTGCGCGGGCGGCAGTCGCGGTGGCATCGAGCGAGGACCGCTCGGCGGCGGCCGCTTCGAGGCCAGCGGTGGCGGCGCGGGCTCTTGCGGCCGCCGCGTCCGCGGCCTCCGCCAGCACGCCCAGCTCCGCGTCGGCCCGCGCCAGCCGCTGCTCGACTGCCACCAGCGCGTCGAGCGCGCCGGCCTCGCCGCGTGCGCTCGCCGCGTGCGCGCGCAGCTCGGCGGGCGACGAGTGGACGCTCATGCCCGAGCGCGCGGCACGAATGTCCGCTCCTGCGTGCTCGGAGGCATCGAACAGCGGACCGAGCGGCGCCGCACGGCGCGCAGCGGCGAGCTGGGCATCGGTCGCGTCGCGCGCCGGCCGGCGGTTGCGCCAGCTGGACAGCTCGGCGACTGCGGTCGCATGGCGCTCGCGGCGCTCCGCGAGCAAGCGCGCCGCGGCGAGCGCCTGTTCGGCGGTCGTGCGTGCAGCGCCGGCGACGCTGCACGCGGCGGCGGCGCTCACCAGCTCGGCGTCGGCGCGCACGTCGAGGCCGGCGACCCACTCGGCGTGCAGGTCGCGCTCCTCGGGCGACGTCTCGCCGGCGACCTCGGCGACGCGCGAGACGAGGTCGCGCACGACCTGCGACGCGGCCTGCAGCTCGGCCCACGCGGACTTGCGGCGCTCGTTGAGCCAGCGCTCGACGCGCGTGAAGCGGTCGGTGCCGAAGAGCCGTTCCAGGACTGCCTGGCGCTCGCCGCTGTCGGCGCGCAGGAACGTCGCGAACTCGCCCTGCGGCAGCAGGACGACCTGGCAGAACTGGTCGCAGGACATCCCGAGCAGGTCGGCCAGCTCGCTGTCGGCCTCCTCGCGCCGCGCGGCGAGCGTGACCCATTCGCCGGCGGCGTCCAGCTCCTGGACCGTGCAGGTGGGCGGCTCCTCGGTCGTGCCCTCGCCGCGCAGCTTCGGGCGCGCCTGACGCGGGCGGCGCACGATTCGCACTCGCCGCTCGCGCAGCGTCACCTCCAGCTCGACCTCCGTGCGCGTGGCGGCGTCGGCGTGGTCGGAGCGCAGGCGCGCGTCGCGCGCACGGGCGCCCGGGACCTGGCCGTAGAGCGCGAAGCAGACGGCGTCGAGCAGCGTGGTCTTGCCGGCGCCGGTGTCGCCGTGCAGGAGGAACAGGCCGGCCTCGCCGAGCGTGTCGAAGTCGACCTGCTCGCTGCCGGCGAACGCCTGGAAGGCGGCGAGGCGCAGGTGGTGGAGGCGCACCGCGACCGGCCTACGCGGCGAGCTCGGCGACCCGCCGCGCCGTCAGCGCGTCGCGCAGCAGCGCCAGCTCTTCGTCGTCCGCCGCCTGCCCACGCGTGTCGGCGACGAAGCGCTGCACCAGCTCGTCGTCGTCCAGCCCGCGCAGGCGCTGGTAGGAGTCGCCCGCCGCGGCGCCCGCGCCCTGCGGGTCGAAGGCGAGCGCGACGGCGTGGGGAAAGCGGCGACGCAGGCGCTCCATCGCGTCGGCCGGACGCACGGGGTCGGTGAGCGTCGCCTGCAGCCACGCGCCCTCGTGCTCCGTCAGCCTCGGATCCGCGAGCAGCTCGTCGAGCGTTCCGCGGAGCATCGCGAGCGGACGCGGCAGCGGGCACGGCAGCAGCTCCACGAGCGGCAGCGCGCCGGCCGTCGCGTCGATGACCGCGAGCGACTTCGCCTGCCCTGCTTCCGAGAACGAGAAGGCGAGCGGGGAGCCCGCGTAGCGGCCGATGCCGCCGCCGGCGACCTGCGGCCCGTGCAGATGGCCGAGCGCAACGTAGTCGGCGCCGTCGAACGCGGACGCCGGCACGTTTGAGGCGCCGCCGACCGCGAGGTCGCGTTCGCTCTCGCTCGGCGCGCCGCCCGCGACGAACGCGTGCGCCATCGCGACGATCGGGACCCCGCCTGCTGCGACATCGCCGCCGCGTGCCGCCACGTCGGCCCGCACGCGCCCCATCGCCGCGCCGAGCGCCGCCGCGTGCGAGCGCTCCTCGACGCCCAGCGACTCGCGCACGAGATCCGGCTCGAGGTAGGGGATCGGGTAGACGAGCCCGTCGCCGAGGGCGATCGGCGCCCCGATCTGCGCGACGTCCGTCCGCACGTGCACGCCCGCGCGTGCGAGCAGCTCGGCGCCGAAGCCGAGCCGCGCGGCCGAGTCGTGGTTGCCGGAGATCGCGACGACGGGCGCGTGCTCGGCCAGCCGCGCGAGCGCGTCGCTCGCGAGCCGCACGGCGTCGACCGGCGGCAGCGCGCGGTCGTAGAGGTCGCCTGCGATCAGGACGCCGTCGACCTGCTGCTCGCGCGCGACCGCGACGACGAAGTCGACGAACGTCGCCTGCGCGTCGAGCAGGTCCTCGCCGTGGAACGTGCGGCCGAGATGCCAGTCGGCGGTGTGGAGCAGACGCATGATCCACACAGTGCTCGCGGGACCGGACGGAAGGGCTACGAGGACAGCGCCTCGCCGACGGCGAGCGTCGCGACGCGCACCGCCGGGGTGCTGCGCGCGACCTGAGCCGCGAACGCCTGCGCCGGCGCGCTCAGCACGGCGCCGTGGCGCCAGCGCGTGCCGACGGGGAGGAAGGTTCCCCAGTGGATCGGCACGACGACCTGCGGCGCGACGAGCGCCGCCGCGCGTGCGGCCGAGCAGGGGTCGAGATGGCCGGGCCCGAGCGTCGGGCCCCAGCCCCAGATCGGCAGCAGCGCGACGTCGACGCGGCCGCGCAGCGCCTCCATTCCGGCGTCGAAGTCGGTGTCGCCGGCGAACCACACGCGCTCGACGAGGAAGCCGAGCGCGTCGAGCGTCGCGCAGTGCGGCCAGCGGCGCGTCGGGTGCCACGCCGGAACCGCCTCCACCTCCGCGGCGCCGATCGAGGTCGTCTCGCCGGCGCGCATCTCGCGCACGCCTCCGAAGCCGAGGCCGCGCACCAGCGGTGCCGCACCGTGCGGGACGACGGCCTCCGTCCCCGCGCGCGCGAGCGGCCGCAGCGACGGGCGGTCGAGATGGTCCTGGTGGGCGTGCGAGATCAGCACGCCGTCGACCGGCTCGACCGCGATCGAGCCGCCGACGCGTGGCGCCTGCCGGCGCAGGTGCGCGACGCGCCCGCGCAGCACGGGGTCCGTCAGCAGGCGCACACCTGCGACCTCCAGCAGGACGGTCGCGTGGCCCAGCCAGGTGATCCGCCGCATCGACGGAGCCTCGCACACCTGCCACGTGCGCGGGAGACGGGTTCACACGATCGGCGTCGTCAGGGGTGGTCGCGCTCGCCGCTCCACGGCGGCGGCCCGCCCGGGCCGCCGAAGCCGCCTGGGCCGTCGTGCCGGCCGGGGCCCGTGCCGTTGACGATCGCGCCGACGCGCTCCTGCAGCCGTCTGAGGATCTCGTCGCGCTGGCTGGCGGTCAGCTTGCCGTCCGCGACGGCTCTGTCGAGCCGCGTCTTCGCCGCGTCCACGAGCGCCTGCTTGAGGCCGTCGACCGACTTGCCCTCGGCCTTCGCGACGTCGGCGAGCGTCTTGCCGTTCATGAGCTGTCTCGCGAGTGCGGCTCTCGTGAGGCCGAGGTAGGTCGCAGCGGCGTCGAGCCCGACGCCGAAGGGGCCGCCGTCATGGCCCATCGGTCCGCCGAAGCCACCGTGGCGGCCGCCCGGTCCGCCCAGCGGACCTCCGAGCGGCAGGCCGCGATCTCTGATCTCCTGCTTCATGCGGTCGGCCTGCTGCTGCGTGAGCTTGCCGCTCTTGACGGCTTGGTCGAGCTGGTCGCCGAAGGCGCCCTCGAGCGCGGAGCGCAGCTGGCCCGGGCTCACCTTCAGGCGCTGGGCGGCGTCGTTCACCAGCGCGTCGCTGCGGCCGTTCCCGGCGGCGGCGCCGTAGGCGACCCCGCCTCCGGCCGCTGCCAGCGCGGCGACGGCCCCGATCGCGACGGTGCGCTTGCGTCTGGGGTCCACGATGTGCGTGCTCCTCGGTCGACGACGGAAGGACGCGCTCCATGGGACCAGGTCATCCTGAGAGCAGGCTGGGAATCGACCGTCACCCGTGCGCGAGCCGCCAAGCGAACAGCACTGCCGACACCGCCGTGGCGAGGTTGAGGCTCGAGACGCCGGGGCGCATCGGCAGCCGCAGACGCGCGTCGGCGCGCGCGAGCAGCGCGTCGCTGAGGCCCTGGCGCTCGGTGCCGAACGCGAGCACGGCGTCGGGCGGCACGGTGGCTGGGTCGAGCACGTCGCCCTCTGGATCGAGTGCGAGCAGCGGGCGTCCGCCGGTGTCCAGCGCGAAGGCGTCGTCGCGTCCGACCGGGAGCGCGTAGTGCAGGCCGGCAGAGCCGCGCAGGGCGGCCGGGTCCCACGGGTCGTGCATACCCGTCGTCACGACGCCGGCCGCGCCGGCGCCGGCCGCGGCGCGCACGGACGAGCCGACGTTGCCGAGGTCGCGAGGGTCCTCCAGCAAGACGACCGGGCCGGCCTCGCGTGCGGCGCGCAGCCGCGTCGCATCGAACGGCGGGCGCGTCGCGAGCGCGACCACCTGCGTGCGCGGGACGTACGGCACGAGCGTGCTCAGCACCTCCGGCGTCACCGGCTCTCCGGCGAGTGCGCGAAAGCGGCCCGCGAGGTCCGGCGCAAGCTCCGCCGCCATCCGCTCGAGCGCGTCCGGGTCCACCGCGGCGACCACCACGACCGTGGCGCCGAAGCGCAGCGCGTGCTTGAGCGCGTGGAAGCCTTCCAGGGTCGCCAGGCTCGCGTCCCCGCGGGCTCGTGCGAACCGGTGGGTCAGCGAATCGCCCCGTCCTGGCACCACGTGCGCGAGCATACCCCGGGCCGGTCGTGCAGGCGTCCGGCGTGCATTAGGCTTCCACCGGCGGATGGGCGATCGGCCAGATATCGGAGCGATCATCGGGCGTGGGACGCTCGCGCTGCTGCTGGCGCTCTGCGCGCTGACGCTCGCGAGCTCGCCGGCGCGCGCGGCCGCGGCGCCGCTCCGGCGCCCCGCCGGCGGCCGCCCTGAGCTCGACGCGCGCGCCGGCGAGCGCACGCCCGTTCCCGCGGCGACCCGTGCCGCTCGTGGTGCGCTCGCGCAGCGACTCGGCCTCGAGTCGCAGGTCGCGACGGACCCGGTCGGCGGCGGGGTGCGGTCGCTGGTGCGCGCCGACGGCTTCCTCAGCGGCCCGCGTGCCGGCGACCCGGCCGCCGTCGCGCTCGCCTTCGTGCGCGCGCACGCGGTCGCGTTCGGGCTCACCGACGCCGACCTCGCGGCGCTGCGCCTCACGCGCCGCTACCGTGCGCTCGACGGCGTCACGCACCTCACCTGGGTGCCGGTGAGTCACGGGATCGCCGCCTACGACAGCCAGCTGAGCGTCCACGTCAGCGCCGCCGGCCGCGTCGTGGCGGCCTCGGGGCCGCCGCTGGGCGGCCTGTCGATCGCGTCAGCGGCTCCGCGGCTGACCGCCTCCGAGGCGCTCGGGGTGGCGCAGGGCGACGTCGGCGCGCCGGCCGGCCTTCCCGCGGCGCGCACGCACCCCGGCGCGCAGCGGCCGACGACGTTCGCGAACGGCGACCGCGCGAGCCTCGTCGCGCTCGCCGCGCCGAGTGGGGACCGGCTCGCCTGGCGCCTGACGGTCGCCGGGCAGGGGCCGTACCTGTACGACGAGGTCGTCGACGCGCGCACGGGACAGGTGCTCGTGCGCCACTCGCTGACGGACTTCGCGTCGAGCGCCCACGTGTTCTTCTACCACCCGGGCGCGGCGGCCGGGGGAACGGCGACCCAGGTCGACCTCGCCCCGTGGCTGACCTCGGCCACGACGCTCAGCGGGACGAACGCGCACGCCTACGCCGACCCGAACGACAACGGGAACGGCACCGACGGCGCGCCGGTCGAGGTGCCGCCCAGCTCCGGCACCGACTGGGAGTACCCGCAGACGCTCGTCTCACCCGGATCGGGCCAGTCCTGCTCGCCGTTCGGCGGCGGCATCTGCACGTGGGACGGCACCACGACCAGAAGCGAGCTGACGAACCGCGACCAGGTGACGACGCAGGTCTTCTACGACGTCAACACCTTCCACGACTGGCTGAAGCAGGCGCCGATCGGCTTCGACGACGCCTCCGGGAACTTCGAGGTCGGCGGCAGAGGGGCAAGCGACCCGCTGCACGCCGAGACGGACGACTCGATCCTCGGCGCGAATCCCCAGGTGAACAACGCGAACATGTCGACGCCGCCCGACGGCCAGTCGCCGACGATGCAGATGTACCTGTTCGATGCCCCCTTCCCGGCGGTCAACGGCGGCGACGACGCGAGCATCGTCTTCCACGAGTACACGCACGGGCTCTCGAACCGCCTGATCGGGAACGGGAGCGGCCTCGACGCGGCGCAGTCCGGCGCGATGGGGGAGGCCTGGAGCGACTGGTACGCGATGGACTACCTCGTCGCGCACGGCTTCGCGACCGACACCGGCGCCGACGGCGAGGTCGTCGTCGGCGCGTACGCGACCGGCGACCCGCTGCACGGCATCCGCAACCAGGCGCTCGACTGCTCGGTGGGGTCCAGCAGCCCGAACTGCGGCGGCAGCGCGAACGCCGGGCACGCCGGCGGCTTCACGTACGCCGACCTCGGCCGCGTGGGCGGCTGGGACGCGAGCACGCCGCGCTTCGAGGTCCACGACGACGGCGAGATCTGGTCGGAGACGTTGTGGGACCTGCGCAGGGCGCTCGGCGCGCCGCTCGCGCGTGCGCTCATCACCGACGCCATGCGCCTGTCGCCGCTCGCCCCGTCCTTCCTCGACGAGCGCGACGCGATCCTCGCGGCCGACCAGGCCGACGACGGCGGCGCCCATCACGACCAGATCTGGCAGGTGTTCGCGGCGCGCGGGATGGGCTACGGCGCGCGCACGACGAGCGCGAACGCCACGCGCGCCGTCGCCTCCTTCGCGACGCCGGCGCTGGCCTCGGCGAGAATCACGGCGGTCGACGACGGCGGCGGGCTCGGCGACGGTGACCTCATCCCGGAGCCGGGCGAGGCGATGCACCTGACGATCGTGCTCACCAATCCGGGCTCGGTGAGCCTGACGCACGTGGGCACGACGCTCACCAGCACGACGCCGGGCGTGCTCGTCGGCTCCCCACAAGCCGACTACGGCACCATCGCCGCGGGCGACGCGAAGCAGAACCAGACCGCGCTGGCGATCACGGTCCCCAGCTCGGTCGGGTGCGGAACGCTGGTCGCGCTCACGGCGCACGTCACCAGCGATCAGGGCGCCATCGACCTGCCGCTCACGGTGGCGCTCGGCAGCGGGCGCACGACCTTCGCCTCGACGGACCCGGCGCACGCGATACCCGACGGGAGCCCGGCGAGCGGCACCACCTCGACGGTCACCGTCCCGACGTCGGGTCGCGTCGACCACCTGCGGGTGCTGATGAACGTCTCGCATACGTTCGTGGGGGACCTGACGGCGAGCCTGACGTCGCCCGGCGGGACGACGATCGACCTGCTCGAGCGGCCGGGCTTCGGCCCCTTCGGCTCCAACGACCACTGGGCCGGCAGCATCATGTTCGACGACGCCTCGCTGTCCTCGATCCAGGACATCGGCGACAACAGCACCCTGTCGAGCTCGTTCGCGCCGGACGAGCCGCTCGCCCGCTTCGCCGGGGAGGATCGCGCCGGCACCTGGACGCTGCGCGTCACCGACAGCGCGACGCCCGACGGCGGGACGCTCAACGGCTGGAGCATCGACACGGAGCAGCCGGCCTGCTCGGAGACCGGCGTCCTGCCGACGACGGCGACGAGCGACGCAAGCGGCGTCGGCGTCGGCGGCGCGACCCTCAACGGCACCCGCGACGACGGCGGCGAGTCGACGCAGTTCCAGTTCCAGTACGGCACCACGGCGGCGTACGGTCAGACGGTCGACGCGGGCGTGACGAGCGGGCCCGCGGGCGCGGTTCCGGTCAGCGTCGCCGTCGCCGGCCTCGCGCCCGCCACGACCTATCATTTCCGGCTCGTCGCCCTGCGCAACGGCTCGGTCGTCGCGGTCGGCGACGACCGCAGCTTCACGACGACCAGCGGCCTTGGTGGCGGCGGCGCGGGAGGGGGCGGGGGTGGTGCGGGCTCCGGCTCTGGCGGTGGCTCCGGCTCCGCCTCCGGCGGATCCAGCTCGAAGCCCGCAGCGCGGGTCGTCTCCCATCTCACCGGTCGCGCCACGCTCGACGGCCGCGGCCGCTTCGCGTTCGCCTTCGACGCGATCCCCGCTGGCCTCAACGGCACGGTCCGGTTCGTGCTGCCCCGGCGCGGCCGCGTGCGGGCGCTGACGCTCGGCGGCGCCCGCTTCACGACCACGAACGGCGGCCACGTGCGCGTCGTGCTGACGCTGCGCGGGACCGCGCTGCGGCGGCTGCGCGCGCTGCATCGCGCGACCGTCACGGTGACGATCCAGGTCGGCGGCAGGACGTTCGCTGCGAAGCTGACGCTCGCCGCGCCCACGCCGCGGCGCACGCGCCGCTGATCAGCGTGCCGCGGCCGTATCCGTCCGCGGCAGCGCCGCCAGCGTCGCGTCGCGGCTGACGGCGCCGATCTCCGCCGGCAGCGCCTCCAGCCGCACCTTGCGGATGAAGTCGAGCTCGCCGCCGAGCGGCTTGAAGAAGTCGTCGTAGTGCGTCGGGACGACGACGCGCGGGTCGAGCCGCGGCAGCACCCGCTGCCAGTAGCGCGGCGTCACGGCACGCCCGGCGACGCCGGCGAGGAACACGTCGACCGGCTCCGCGCGCAGCGCGTCATCGACGAGGTTCGCGCTGCCCTGGTGGTAGAAGCTCATGCCGGCGACCTCGATGCGGATCCCCCACACCTGCCCGCAGCGGTAGGCCCCGGGGGTGAGGCCGTGGAGATGGTCGCAGCTCAGCTCGCCGTCGAACGGGACGCGCCGGCCGAGGATCAGCTTCGAGTGCGCGCTCGGCGTGAAGGAGACGACGAACGGGCCCAGCTCGTAGCGGCGATAGGGCTCGACCTCGACCGCGAGCCCGCCGAGCCCGTGCAGCCGCATCAGCTGCACGAGCGACGCGGAGCCGTAGGCGGGTGCGCGGAAGCGCCGCGCGATCGCGGGCGCGTCGAGCGCGTGGTCGAAGTGCGTGTGCCCGACGAGCACGCCCGCCACGTCGCCCGCCGCATGGACCCAGCGATCGAGCAGCGCCGGATCGGGCAGCGCGCGACGCCGCAGCAGCAAGCTGCGCAGCGGCACGCGCGAGACGTAGGGGTCGATGAACAGCGAGACGCCCTCGCACGTCATGCGGTAGCCGGAGACGCCGAGCCACTCCAGCTCCAGCCCGGCCGGCAGCGACAGCGGCGCGGCCTCGAGGCCGCGCAGCGCGTCGGCGTCATCGCGCGAGGCGGGCATGGTCGGCCGACCGTACCGGAGCGCGGCCGGTCGCATCGATGGCACCGCTCGCGCACCGCTCCACCGCCGCTCACACACCGCCCCGGCTGCAACACTGAGCTTCATGCGCATCACGGCCAAGCGCGCTGGAGCGCTCGCCGCGACGGCGGCCCTCGGCGCTGCGCTGTGGTGGCGTCGCAACCCGTCGGCCTGCCCGTACAACCAGCGCTTCTGGGTCGAGGCGCCGCACCCGCTGATCACGCGCCCGCGACTGCGCGAAGCGCTCGCGCCGGCACCCGGTCAGCGGCTGCTCGAGGTCGGGCCTGGCACCGGCTACTACGCGCTGGAGGTCGCGAGCTGGATCGCGCCCGAGGGACGGCTCGACGTCTTCGACCTGCAGCAGGAGATGCTCGACCACACGTTGCGCCGGGCCGGCGAGCGCGGCATCGCGAACGTCGTCGCCAGCCAGGGCGACGCGTGCGACCTGCCCTACGACGACGCGACGTTCGACGCCGCCTACCTGGTCACGGTGCTCGGCGAGATCCCCGACCAGGAGGCCGCGTTGCGCGAGCTGGCACGCGTCGTCAAGCCCGGCGGCCGCGTCGTCGTCGGCGAGCTGGCCGTCGACCCGCACTGGGTCAGCCCGTCGCGCCTGCAGGCGCGCGCCGAGCGCGGCGGCCTGCGCTTCGAGCACCGCGTCGGCAGCCCGCTCGGCTACTTCGCGCGCTTCGCGCCGGCTTGAGCGACCGCGCGGCATGCCCTCCGTGGACTCCACGTTCGTTCCCTTCCACCGCGGCGGCTCGGGGCCGCCGCTCGTATGCCTGCACGGCTTCACCGACACGTGGCGCACGTGGGAGCTGGTGCTGCCGGCGCTCGAGCGCAGACACGACGTGCTGGCGCTGACGCTTGCCGGGCACGCCGGCGGCCCGGGGATCGACGGGGAGATCGGCGAGGCGGCGATCGCCGACGCGGTCGAGCGCGCGATGGACGAGGCGGGCTTCGCGACGGCGCACGTCGTCGGCAACTCGCTCGGCGGCTACATCGCGCTCCAGCTCGCCGCGCGCGGCCGGGCGCAGACGGTCGTCGCGCTCGCGCCGGCCGGCGGCTGGGCCGTGGGCGACGAGTCGTTCAGGGACGTGCTCGCCTACTTCACGACGATGCAGGCGCTGTTGAGAACCGCTGCGCCGCATGCGGACGCGATCGTGTCGACGCCCGAGGGCCGGCGCCGCGCGACGCAGTACACGGCCGAGCGCTTCGAGCACATCCCGTCCGAGCTGCTCGCCCACCAGATGCGCGGTGCCGCGAGCTGCGCGGCGGCGGCGCCGCTCGTCGAGCACGCGCTGCGCGAGGGCTGGAGCCTCGACGCGGAGCGGATCGACTGCCCGGTGCGCGTCGTGTGGGGGACGGAGGACAGGCTGCTGCTGTGGCCGTCGGCAGCGGCGCGCTTCCGCACGGACTGGCTGCCGCAGGCGGACTGGGTCGAGCTGGAGGGCGTCGGCCACTGCCCGCAGCTCGACGTCCCGCTCGAGACGGCGGAGCTGATCCTCGGCTTCACCGCTCGCTGAGCGTCCCCGGCCCGTGCCGGGTGACGGCGAGCCCGCCCGCAGGCGGCGTCGCGGTCGCCTCGGCCGACGCGGGGGAGGGGTGGGACTGGAGCCGCGCGTGGAACGCCTGCGCGACGCGCAGCGCGTGCGCCTTCGCCAGCTCGGCGACCTCGCCGGCGAACAGCTCGTCGACGGTCTCGGTCCACAGCGCGAGCCAGCGGCCGAAGTGCCCGGCACGCAGGTTCACCTTCGCGTGCAGGCGGGCGTGCGGCTCGAACGGCGTGCCGGAGTAGGACTTCGCCCCGAGCAGCACCGTCTCCCAGAACGACGTGATCGCCGGCACGTGCTCCTCGAGGTCCAGTCTCGCGACGTCCACGAAGATCCACCCGATCACCGGGTCGGCGAGCGCCTTCCCGTAGAACGCCCGCACGAGCCGCTCGCAGTCGGCGCGGGTGGCGATGTCGTGGCGTGTGGAGCCTGCACTCACACGGGGAACTATGGCTGGTCGTGATCGCGAACAGGAACGTGGTGCGATCGGGGTCGGGCGTGCGACGCCACGGGAGCCGAAGCGGCCGGCTCAGCAGCCCGAGCCGCAGCGCCCAGGGGGTCGCGCGGCCGAACAGCGGCCACAGCGGTAGTCCGGGGGTGCTGGCATGCACCGATCCCATTGCTCTGGAAAGTGTGACTGATTGCGTAGCTTTCCCTTACCATATGTTCCGGTGCGGTTCGCCCGCGCCGCTGCGAACCGAAAGGACCGGGATGAACCGTCTGTCGTCGGCGCGCGAGAGCATCGAAGAGCACTACGACGTCGTCGTCGTGGGCACGGGATACGGTGGCGCGATCGCCGCTTCGCGCCTGGCACGGGCGGGGCGCCGGGTCTGCGTGCTCGAGCGCGGTGCAGAGCGCCAGCCGGGCGAGTTCCCCGACAAGACGCTCGAGATGCTCGAGTCGGTTCAGATCGACGCCCCGCGGCCCGTCGGCCACAAGGGCTCGCGCACGGGGCTCTACGACTTCCGCGTCAACGACGACCTCAACGTCTTCATGGGCTGCGGGCTCGGCGGCACCTCGCTCGTCAACGCGAACGTCTCACTGCGCCCCGACGAGCGCGTCTTCGACGACCCTGCGTGGCCGCAGGAGCTGCGCGCCGACGTGCCGACGCGCCTGGCGGAGGGCTATCGGTGCGCCGAGGAGATGCTCAAGCCGCAGCCCTACCCGGACGACGCTCCGAAGCTGCCGAAGCTCGAGGCGCTCGAGCGCTCGGCCCGGGCGATCGACGGCGGCGGTCGCTTCTACCGTCCGCCGATCAACGTGACCTTCGAGGACGGCGTCAACCACGTCGGCGTCGAGCAGCACGCGTGCGTGCTGTGCGGCGACTGCGTCGGGGGATGCAACTACGGCGCGAAGAACACGCTGCTGATGAACTACCTGCCCGACGCGCGGAGCCACGGGGTGCAGATCTTCACCTGCGCCGCGGTCCGCGCGGTCGAGCGCTCGGGCGACGAATGGGTCGTCTTCTACCAGCCGCTGGAGACCGGCCGTGAGGCGTTCGACGCGCCGCCCGAGTCAGTCCGCGCGAAGGTCGTGATCCTCGCGGCCGGCGCCCTCGGCTCCACCGAGATCCTGCTGCGTTCCAAGCAGCGGGGGCTCGCCGTCTCAGACCGCGTCGGCAGTCGCTTCAGCGGCAACGGCGACGTGCTCGCGTTCGCCTACAACGCGGAGCACGAGATCAACGGGATCGGCTACGGCAGCCGCCGACCGGCCGGGATGGAGCCGGTCGGCCCCTGCATCACCGGGATCATCGACCTGCGCGACGGGCCGGAGCTCGAGCAGGGGATGGTGATCGAGGAGGGGTCGGTGCCGGGCGGCATCGGCGGGTTCATGCCGGCGCTGCTCGCCGCCGCGGCGCACCTCGAGGGCGATCCGCCCGATGTGCGGCGCTGGGACCGGGCGACGGCCGAGGGGCGCGAGGCGGAGAGCCTGCTGCTCGGTCCTCGCCACGGCGCCGTCCACAACACCCAGACCTTCCTCGCGATGACCCACGATGGGAGCGCCGGCACGCTGCAGCTCGAGGACGACCACCTGCGCATCGTGTGGCCCGGGGTCGGCAGAGAGGAGATCTTCGAGCACGTCGATCGCAACCTCGACACGGCCAGCGCGGCGTTGGAGGCGACCGCGGTGCGCGACCCGATCTGGACCGAGCCGCTCGGCGAGAGACTGATCACGGTCCACCCGCTCGGCGGCTGCCCGATGGGCGCCGACGCGGCCAGCGGCGCCGTCGACCACAAGGGCTGCGTCTTCGCCGGCGCCGAAGGGACGGATGTGCACGAGGGGCTCTACGTCTCCGACGGATCGGTCATCCCGCGCTCGCTCGGCGTCAACCCGCTGCTGACGATCTCCGCGCTCGCCGAGCGCTGCGTCGCGCTGATCGCAGAGGATCGCGGCTGGACGATCGATTACCGGCTGCCCTCGGGGCCGCCGCCGGAGCCGCCCGCTCCGACTCTCGGGATCGAGTTCACCGAGCGGATGAGCGGGTTCGTCTCGACCGCGGTCACGGACGACTACGCCGCGGCCGCGAAGGCCGCCGAGCAGGCCGGCCAGCCGTTCGCGTTCGTCCTCACGATCCACGCGACGGACGTCGAGCGCTTCGTGGCGCAACCCGAGCACGAGGCGCCGATGGGTGGGACCGTGACCGCGCCGGCGCTGTCGCCCACGCCGCTGACCGTCACCGACGGCGCGTTCAACCTGTTCGTGGACGATCGTGACGAGGCGAACACGAAGAACATGCGCTACCGCATGCGGCTGACCGACGAGCACGGCCGCGCCTACTGGTTCGAGGGCTTCAAGGTAATCCGCGACGACGGACGCCTCGACGTGTGGCCGGACACGACGACGCTCTACGTGACGCTCCACGACGGGCCCGACGCGCACAGCCCGGTGCTGGGGAAGGGCATCCTGCGGATCTCGCCGGCGGACTTCCTGCGTCAGATGACGACGATGCGCGCGACCGACGCGCGCGACCGCCGGGAGCGGATCGAGGCGATCGTCGAGTTCGGCAGGTTCTTCGCGGGCACGCTGTTCGACGTCTACGGTGGGATCTTCGGGGGCGAGAGCGAGCTCGACCACGACGCCCCGCCGCGCAAGCAGCGCGAGCTGCGGGCGTCCGCACCCGAGGTTCACACTGTCATGACCGACGACGGCGTCGAGCTGCGCTTGACCCGCTACCGCGGGCAGGAGGGGAAGGGCCCGGTGCTGGTCGCGCACGGCCTCGGCGTCTCCAGCGCGATCTTCACGATCGACACGATCGAGACGAACCTGCTCGAGTACCTGTTCGCGCACGGGTACGACGTGTGGCTGCTCGACTACCGCGCGAGCATCGAGCTGCCGAGCTCGAACACGGAGTTCACCGCCGACGACGTGGCCACGCGCGACTATCCAGCGGCCGTCGAGAAGGTCCGCGCGGTCACCGGCGCGGACACGATCCAGGTCGTCGCGCACTGCTTCGGCGCGACGACGTTCACGTGCGCGATGCTCGCGGGGCTGCGGGACGTGCGCTCGGCGGTGATCTCGCAGATCTCGACGGGACGTCGTCGCGCCGCTCGGGTCGCGGCTGAAGGCGGGGCTGCACCTGCCCGACGTGCTCGCGGACGTCGGCATCGCGAGCCTCGACGCGGACGCGGACAAGCACACCGGCTGGAAGGGGAAGGTCTTCGATACCTTCGCCGGCCTGGCTCCCGCCCGGGGCAAGCAGCCATGCGACAGCGCGGTCTGTCAGCGGATCACGTTCATGTACGCGCCGCTCTACCGGCACGAGCAGCTCAACCAGGCCACGCACGACGCGCTGCACGAGCTGTTCGGCGTGGCGAACGTCGACTCGTTCAAGCACCTCGCGCGCATGGTCCGCGCCCAGCACGTCGTCGGCGCCGACGGGGACGATCGCTACCTGCCGCACGTCGACCGCATGGCAATCCCGATCGCATTCGTGCACGGCGCCGAGAACGCTTGCTTCCTGTCGGAGAGCATCGAGCGGACGGTCGATCGACTGTCGACGGCGAACGGCGCCGAGCTCTACACGCGCCACGAGATCCCCGCCTACGGGCACATCGACTGCATCTTCGGGCGCGACGCCGCACGCGACGTCTACCCGCACATCGTTCGGCACCTCGATGCGACGTAGACGCCGATCGCGCAGATTGGAGGCGAGCCGATGATCAAGCGGGCATTCGACCGGCGGGAGCTGGCGCGCTACGTCGAGGCGCTGCGCGTGAACCTCGGCGCGCCCAAGCTGCAGGACGCGGCCGCTCGCGCCGCGCAGCAGGTCGACGGCGCCGGGGATCCCGCCGCGGCGCTGCGTGCCGCGCTGCCGACCGTCGCCGTCGCGCCGGCATCCGCGGACGGCGCCGCGGCGCCCGATGCGCCGTTCCTCGCGCGCGACCCGATGGTGAGCCTCCTCCAGAGCACGCTGGAGAGCGGGCTTCGCGAGCAGGGCGTGCGCGACGAGGCGCCAGGGCACCGCACCTTGCTCGAGCGGATCCTCCATTGGATCCGCGCCGTGCTTCATCCCGTCCGCTTCGGGCCCACGGACGTCGACTGGGTGACGAAGATCGGCGCGGCGACGCTCGACCGCCTCGCGAGGGGAAACCACCCCTTCAACCCGCAGCCGGCGACGCACGCGATCGCCGACGATGCGCGCATCGTGATCGTCGGCGACTGGGGGACCGGGGTGCCGCGCGCGCGGGAGGTGGCGCGCTACATGGCGGAGGAGGTCGCCGACGCGCTCGCGCAGGGACGGCAGGTCCACGTCGTGCACCTCGGCGACGTGTACTACTCGGGGCTGGATGAGGAGGTCGAGCGCCACGTGCTGGCGCCGGGTCTGTGGCCGGTGAGCGCGGAGCAGGCGCGCGCCGGCGTCACGTCGTGGTCGCTCAACGGCAACCACGACATGTACGGCGGCGGGTGGGGGTACTTCGGCACGTTGCTGGGCGACGAGCGGTTCGCGGCACAGCGCTCGCCGGACGGCAAGCCGACGAGCTTCTTCCGGCTGACCTCGCCATCGTGGGACTTCGTCGCGCTCGACACCTCATGGGACCCCGACGTCCTGGCGCAGGGGCACGTCGGCGTGCTGCAGGACCCCCAAGCCGAGTTCGTCGCGAAGGTCGCAGCGGAGTCCGACCGCAAGCTCGTGCTGCTCAGTCACCACCAGCTCCTGTCCGTCTACGACCCCGGGGACCTCGGCCCGACGCTGGCCTCGAAGCTCGCCCCGGTGCTCGACAGCGGGCGCGTGACGGCCTGGCTGTGGGGCCACGAGCACCGCTGCATGGGGTTCGAGGCGGCCGGGGGCGTGAACTTCCCCCGCTGCATCGGCCACGGCGGCGTCCCGGTGCTGATGGAGCACGCGGCCGACGACCGGATCGCGCCGCCGGGCGCGTGGGAGGAGCGGGGCTGCCTCGCGGAGCGGGGCGAGCGCTGGGCGCGCTTCGGCTTCGCGATCCTCGACATCGGCCCCGACGGCATCGCGGTGCGCTATCGCGACGACCAGGGGACGGTCGTTCGCAGCGAGACGATCGCGTAGGCGCTCGGTCGGTAGACCGCCTGGGCGTGGGCGATGGTTCGTCTCGAGCGGCCTGGGTAGAGTCGACTACCAGGCCGCTTTTGCAGGGCTTTCTATGCCGGAGGAGGGACTCGAACCTCCCGACACGCGGATTATGCTGCCGTCTCGAAGGGTCAGCCTGAGGGTGCTGCGGTGCGCAGACCGGCGAGGCGCGCAGCGGCGCTCTGGCGCTCGTCGTAGCTGACGAACGCGTCGATCGGCGCGAGGTCGATCGCGGCGGCGACATGGATGGCGTCGAGCGCGCGAAGCGCTGGCTCTGCGAGGGCGCCGGCGGCGGCGAGCAGGGGCCGGTCGACCGGTAGGAGCGCGACGGCTTCCAGCAGCTCGGCGGTCCGTTCGATGAGCAGTTCGGATGGGAGCGTGGGATCGTGTGCGGCGGCGCGACGGATTGCGCGCGGAACTTCGGTCAGGGCGAGCTCGCTGGACACGAGCCCGGCGTCGTCGAGGTACGCGTGAAGGGCCGCGCTCTCCGGCTCGACCCGCACCAGCTTTACGAGCGCGGAGGCGTCGAGGTAGAAGAGGGCCACGTCAGCGGTCGCTGCGGATCTCGTCGAGTGCGCGGCTGAGCGCGTGCGGGTCGCCGGTCATCTGCAGCGGCTCGGGCAGGCTGCGGCGGGAGGGACGCGAGACGCGCCCTTCGGCGATCAAGCGGTCGAGCGCCTCGCCGGTGCTCGAGGGGGGGCCGAGCTCGGCGACCGGCCGGTTGCGGTCGGTCACGACGAGGCGCTCGCCGCGGCCGACGAGCTGGAGGTACTTGCTGAGGTTCTGCCGCAGCTCCGCGACGCCGACGGTCGTCATGTACATAAAGGTAGCAGGTGGCTTGCCGCGCCCATTCGTGCCTGGGCGGGGCTCTACCCCTACGGCAGCAGGTCCAGCTTGATCTCGTGGACGTCGTCGGCGGGCAGTCCGGCGGCTGCGGCGTGGTCGCGGACGTGTTGGGCGCTGGGCGCGGCGTAGACGCAGTAGGAGGTGAGGCCGTGCTCGGTGCGCACGACGTGCGAGTGCTCCCAG
This sequence comes from Conexibacter sp., assembly GCA_035654055.1. Lineage (GTDB taxonomy): Bacteria > Actinomycetota > Thermoleophilia > Solirubrobacterales > Solirubrobacteraceae > Conexibacter. The sequence continues at coordinate 33,276 of DASRXW010000104.1, read as the reverse complement.
TCGATCTCCGGGAAGCGCTCGGCGCGGACGCGGCGGGAGGTTTCGGCGGCCGCCTCGAGCTCGTCGTCGGTGGCGTCGCCAAGCATGCGGCGGATCAGGAAGCGCGGCATCGGTCTGAGCCGAGAATGTCAAGGTGATCCCGTGGTGACCACTATCCGGTTGCTCGGGGTGCCGGCGATCGTGCGCGATGGCGTCCCGGCGCCGCCGCCGCGGGGTCGCAAGGCGTGGGCGCTGCTGACGTATCTGCTGCTGAGCGAGCGGCCGGCGAGCCGCCGACAGCTCGCTGAGCTGCTGTTCGCCGGCGCCGCCGACCCGCTCGGCGCGCTGCGCTGGAACCTCGCGCAACTGCGCCGGGCGCTCGGCCCCGCCGCGGCATTGCAGGGCGATCCCGTTGAGCTCGTGCTCGCCGCGGGCGTCGTCGTCGACGTCCGCGAGACGGACCCCGCGGAGGGAGTCTTGCTGGAGGGCAGGGAGCTCGCCGCGAGCCCCGCCTTCGAGTCCTGGCTGCTGGTGGCGCGCCGCCGGTACGTCGGCCGCGCCGAGGCCCGCTTGCGCGAGACGGCGCTGGCCGAGCTGGCGGCCGGGCGCCCGGACCGGGCGGTCGAGCTGGCCGCGCGCCTGGTGGCGCTGGACCCGTTCGACGAGGGCCACCACGAGCTGCTGATCCGCGGCCTCGCCTCCGGCGGCGACCGCGCCGGCGCACTGGCGCAGGTCGCGGCGTGCCGGCGGCTGTTCCGCCAGGAGCTCGGCTGCGAGCCCTCGCCGGCGGTGCGGCGGGCCGCCGCACCGGCCCCCGGGCTCCACGGCGAGGCGGTGGCCGTCGGCGGCCGCGGCGCGGCGCGAGGTCACCTCGAGGCCGGCGAGGCGGCGGTGGCGGCCGGCGCGCTGGAGCACGGGCTGAGTTGCCTGCGGCAGGCGCGCGCCGTGGCTGCCGCGTGCGGCGACGACGCGCTGCACGCGTGTGCGCTGGTCGCGCTGGGCACCGCGCTCGTGCACGCGGTGCGCGGACGCGACGAGGAGGGCGCAGCGGTGCTGCACGAGGCGCTCGCCGTGGCCGAGGCGGCCGGTCACCGCGAGACGCTGGTCGCGGCGCTGCGCGAGCTGGCCTATACGGACGTCCAGGCGGGTCGCCGCGCAGCGGTCGAGCGTCGACTCGCCCGCGCCGCCGAGCTTGCCGGCAGCGACGCCGAGCACGCGGCGATCCTTGCCGTGCAGGGCATGAACCGCTCGGACATGGGCGACTACGCTGGCGCCTTCACGGCTCTGCGCGGCGCGGTCGACCGCGCGGAGCGCTGCGGCGATCGCCGCCAGGCCGCGTTCTCGCTGACGCTGATCGGGCGCGCACAGTTGCTGCGCGGCGAGGCGAGTGAGGCGATCGGCGAGCTGGATCGTGCGCTGGCGCTCGTCGAGGCCGAGCGCTGGCTGGCCTTCCTGCCGCTCCCCGAGGCGCTGCGCCGCGAGGTCGACCTGGCAGCATGCGACACCGCTCGCGCATCTGAGCGCTTCGAGCGGGCGTTCGCCCTGGCGTGCGAGCTGCGGGATCCCTGCTGGGAGGGCCTTGCCGCGCGCAACCTCGGTCTGCTGCATCGCGCGCGCGGTCAGATGGGCTCCGCGCGCGGGTGGGTCGACGAGGCGCGCGCCCGTTGCACGCGGTTGCCCGACCGCTACGTCTGGATGCAGGGCCACGTGCTCGACACGGCAATCCTGCTCAGCCTCGACGAGGCGGAGCACGAGCAGAGGCATGACCTGATCCGCGCGCTCGGCGCGCTGGCGGCGCGGGCCGAGATGCGCGAGCTCGTGATCCGAGGCCTCGTCCACGCCGCGCGGATCGGGCAGGCCGGCGCACTCGACTCGGCGCGCATGCTCGTGGGCGAGATCGACAACCCCGTGCTGACCGCGCTCGTCGGCGATTCCCAGCCGCACACGCCGGTGCACACGGCCAGCGCCGATGATGCGACCAATGGAACCGCTTGACTGCGTGATCGTCGGCGCGCGCTGCGCGGGGTCGCCGCTGGCGACGTTGCTCGCCCGTCGTGGAGTGCGCGTCGCGGTGGTGGAGCAGGCCACGTTTCCGCGCGACACCCTCTCGACGCACCTCATCCATGCGCAGGCGCTGGCGTTCCTCGACCGCCTCGGGGTGATGGAGCAGATCCGCGCGACCGGCGCGCCGCTCGTCACCCGCTTCGACACGCGTCAGGAGGACCTGGAGTACTCGACCCCGATCCCCCAGCAGGCGGGCGACGTCGGTGGCTTCGCGTCGGTGCGTCGCTCGCTGCTCGATCCGATCCTGGCGCAGGCTGCCGTGGAGGCGGGCGCCGATCTGCGCATGGCGAGCAAGGTGACGGAGCTGGTGGAGGATCGTGGTCGGGTGACCGGCGTGCGGGTCACGCAGAACGGCACGGACACGACGCTCCAGGCGCGACTGGTGATCGGCGCCGACGGCCGCAACTCGACGGTCGCGCGCCTCGTCGGAGCGCGCAAGTACAACCTCACGCCGAACCAGCGCTTCGTCTACTGGTCCTTCTTCGAGGGAGCCGAGCCGGGCTCCGATCCGGCGTCCATCCTGCATCACTGGGGCGACCGGATCGTGATCGCGAACCCTGCCGACGGCGGGCTGTATCAGGTCATCGTGGCACCGGACCTGCGCGAGCTCGCTCGCTTCAGGGGAGATCTGGAGGGCAGCTTCATGGAGTACGCGCGGAGCTGCCGGCCGGTGGCACAGGCGCTGTCGAGCGCGCGCCGGGTCGGAAGGATCTTCGGGATGCTGCGCTGGGAGGGGTTCTTCCGCGAGGCCTGCGGCCCCGGCTGGGTGCTCGCGGGCGACGCCGGCCACTTCAAGGACCGCGCTCGACGCGGGGTCCACCGAGGTCGTCGAATCGCCCGAGACGGCGCGGTAGCGGCGCCGCTGACGCGCGCGGATGTGTCGGGCGCAGCGATCTACCGATTGCGCGCGGCTGACGCTGGGCGGCGCACAGCGAGCGACACACGGGGCAACGTTTCCTGGCAACTTTTCTGAACGAGAAAGGCGAGCCGATCGAGCGAAACGACACAGCTCCAGGGATTTCCTGCGATGCCGGAGGAGGGACTCGAACCCCCGACACGCGGATTATGATTGGATCGTAGGTCACGCGATGCCCGCCGGAATAGCGGTGCTGGATCGCATCTCGCGCCGCGAGCACTTCACCGGTCGCGGCGATCTCGTACTCGCCGACGAACTCGGCGACCACACCGACCCGTCAACGCTCCGGCGTGCCTACGCCAGCGCCCGCGACACCGTCCTCGAGGCCGCCGCCAAGGAGGGTGACGAGCTGCCCCGCCTCACGTTCCACGGCCTCCGCCACTGCTTCGGCTCCCGCTGCGCCGCCGCCGGCGTCCCACTCGCCTCATCCAGGCCTGGATGGGTCACGCCGACATCACGACCACGATGGTCTACGTCCACTTCATGCCGCACGCCGACGATGCGGCACGCCTGACGCAGGCATTCACCTCCGGCCGACCGGTAGACGCTCCGCGACGTGTGATCGAGCGTTAGTGATGGATCAGACGGCTAATGACATCGCCGAGGACCCGGCCGACAACTTCGGCCATTGCGGCAAGCCGCTTGTTCGTCAGCTTCGATGCGCTGCCGGGCAGTCGGCGGAGCGCCAACCTCGCGGACAGCACGTCCATAAGGAGCGCGGCACCGTAGCGCGTGCGAAGTCCTGGCATTCGACATATATCCCGTAGAGCGCTAGCGCCCTGTCGGGCAGCGTGCTGGCGCGGTGCGGCCGCGTTCTTCCAGGCATCTCGCGTTGGGCGAGGCGATGCGGCGGCGGCGCATGGAGCTGGGGCGCTCTCAGGAGCAGGTGGCGCTCGATGCGGGGATCGATCGGGCGTACTACAGCGGGATCGAGCGGGGCGAGCAGAACGCCTCCTACGCCACGTTGCTGAGCATCGCCGACGTGCTCGGCGTGCGGCTCTCCGAGCGCCAGGGCCAGGCTGAGAAATAGGGAGCGCCCGGCTGGGGGAGTGCCGGGCGCTCGCATCGCCGCCGCTCCACCGGCACGCGGGCATGGATATATCCCGTACTTGAAGACAACGGCTTACCTGGAAACCGGCCCGAGCCGAGAGGTCACCAACTGTCACACATGGCATCCGTGCATCTGGTCTGCGCTGACTTTGCGGTGACCATTCGGGCCCTGTTGACCCTGGGCGCATGCTCGATGCGCCAGGGATGCTGCGTTGGGCCGGCGCGCGTCGTGGGGAGAGGCCGGAGGCCTCGCTCAGGCGGCGGCGGAGTGCGGCAGCTCGGGCGCGGGGAGGGCTTCGAGCAGGTTCGCTGGGAGGCGGGTGCTGGCGTCCCACACCTCGATCGCGACGAGCTGGTGCGTTGCGCGGTCGTAGTCGCGCAGCCCGCCCGGCACGCGCTCGCTGACGACGTCGTCGGAATCGCCCGTGGGGAACCAGGCGATGTCAGCGTCTGGGTCGTAGTAGGCGAAGCTCACGGGGCGAGCATAGCCGGCCGGAGGGTCGTGATCACGTAGTCCGACTACGTGTTCTGCGTGGCCGGCTCAGCCGATCCGCCACATCGAGACGATGCGCACCGTCTCGATGTCGTCGCCGTGCGGGTGGTCGTGGATGACCTCGAAGGGTGCGCCGGTCTCGGTCGTGCCTCGCACGAGCCACTGTGCGCGGCCGTCGTTGACCTCGCGAGCGTCGTGGCCTTCGCGGATCGCTCGCTCGACTTCCAGGCGGTCGAGGTGGCGCTGTGCGAGGCGCAACTGCGCGTGCGCGGTCCAGGTGAAGTGCTCGATCGCCATGGCGGTGGAGCCTATGGCGCGGTGGGGACGGGGAGAAGGGGTGGCACGGGGGTGATACCCGTCTTCCCCGTAACGGTACTTTCGGGCGGTACTCCGAAGTGCCTCATGGACAGGCACAAAGCCTCCGAACGTCGGAGAAGTGCGCGATACGCAGGAGGAAGCCGCGATGCCGGAGGAGGGACTCGAACCCCCGACACGCGGATTATGATTGCTGGCGAGGGGGCTCAGGTTGGGTGAGATTGCCCGAGTCTGCTGGCAGTACGAGTCGTTACGCGAGGCTGCCAGCGGCGAGTTGGGAAACTTTTCTCAGGTCTTGCCTGGGCGGGAGGCGCTGACGTCGGCCGGGTCATACGGGCTCGGCGGCCAGCCCTCGGCGAGGAGGTCGTGCTCATCACGTTCGTGGAGCCGGAGGTCGTTGGAGTCGATCGCGGCGCGGCCCCAGTAGGCGGCGAGCTTGACCTTGAGGTGGCGACGGGCGGGCGCTTGGAGCTGCGCGACGCGCCGCGGCGGCTCGCGCAGGAGCCCGTCTGAGACGAGGGTGGGGCGGAAGAGGCAGGCGACGTGCTCGCCGTCGAGGGCGCCGGCGAGGGGCGGGAGGTACATATAGGGCGTGATCGCGTCGCGGCTGCGCAGGAGGCCGAGGCTTCTCTCGATCGCTCCGGTCTGCGTGACGACGGTCTCGAGCGGCACGACTGGAACAAGCGTGCGGAACGGATGCGCGGCCGAGCGCTCGCCGTGCTGCTCGGTCATGTCGCACGTCGGCGTGATGAGCAGGCCGTAGCCGAAGGCGATCTCGCCGAGGAAGTGCTTGCCCGACGCTTCCCCCTTCACCGGTGTGTAGAGGATGGTCGGCTGCTCGCCGAACGGGATCGCCTCGAATAGATCGCCGGCGAAGAGTGCGCGCGCCCACGGGCGCTGCCAGTACTCCTCGTCGTGTGGCCGATGTTCTCCGGGTCCCATGCTGTGCCGAACGTGCGTTCGTGCCGAAGCGTAGTCGGCGTGGCGGCGGGAACCGGGTCAGTCGACGGAGCGCGCGCGCACCGGCGTCACGTCGTCATCTGCGCTCAGTGGGGCGAACCCGCTGAACATCTGCTCGCGCATCTGCTCAATGTCCTCGGGCCGAAAGCGCCGGACACCGCTGGGCAGCCGGACGGCTTGCAGGAGCCCACGTTGCTCCCAGCGACGGATCGTGTTCTCGTGGACCCCGAGAGCCTGGGCCGCCTGTCGAACCTGCATCAGCTGCGCCATCACGATCTCCTTTCGAGGTCGAGAGTAGCAACCTAGGAGAGATGGTGGAAGTGGTGTACTTTGTGGGCAGCGACCTGTTCTCCAGTACCGGAACGGCTCGATCGCGGCGTATACACCGTGCGAACAGGCCGCGCAGCTTGACCTAGTAGCTAGCGGCCATGTCCTCGCTGCTAATCGGCAGAGCGGTCGCCGCGACGACGGCAATGGCCTCGCATAGATGCTCCGTCGGGCGTCCGTCCTAAGGTACTCGCGTGTTTTTGCGCTCAGTTCGGCTTGAGGGTTTTCGCGGCTTGTCATGCACGGTCGATCTCACAAGCCCGCTCTCTGTGGTCGTCGGTGAAAACAACAGTGGAAAGAGCGCGGTCGTGGACGCCCTTCGATCGATCCTGTGGCCCGCTGACGGTCCCCAAGGGCGTCGCTGGATTCGCATTGAGGACTTCTCGCACGGGGCCGACGGGAAGCGAGCCACGGACCAGTTTGAGATTGACGTCGTCTTCGAGGATCTGACGCCAGCAGACGAGGCTTCGCTCGTGACGTGCCTTTCTCCCTCGCTCGAAGACGGCATGGCGAGATTGCGGTTGCGCGCTAGCGTCGATCGGCGCGGACGTGTCGATCAGCAATTCATCGGCGGTGATGCCGAGACTCCCCAGGTCGATCGCTTTGCGCGAGAGGCGGTCGAGTACGTCTACCTACCTCCGCTGCGCGATGCCGCTCGGGATCTCGCGCCAGGTCGTGGCAATCGGGTGGCGACGCTCCTCCGTGCACTCGCGCCCGAGGGGGATGATGATCGAACGGAGATGGAGCGCATCGTCGGAGCTGCGAATCGGGAGCTCGAGCAGGTCAGATCGATGCGCGACGCCGAGAGGAGCATCGAGCATCACCTGCTCGCGATGGTTTCCGACCACTACGCGCTGCCGACCGATCTGCGCTTCGCGCCCGCGGAGTTCGAAGCGATCGTCCGAACCCTTCGAGGTCACATCGGGGAGATCGCGGAGCTGCCCCTTGAGTCTACGGGCCTGGGAATGCACAACCTCCTCTTCATGGCTGTCTTGCTCTCTTCTCTCCGAGTCGGAAGCGAATCACGCTTGACGGTACTTCTTGTCGAGGAGCCGGAAGCACACTTGCATCCCCAGATTCAGGATCTTCTGATGCGTTTCCTGGAAGCACCTGATCGTGCCCTCGCGAACATCGTGGAGGGCAGAAGAGGCGGGGGATCCGTCGCGACCCCGAGCGAGTCCGGCGAGCAGCAGACAAGAGTGCAGTCAATCGTCACCTCGCACTCGCCGAACTTCGCGGCGGCGGCCGGAGCCGAGCGGATGACCGTGATGGCAAGAGCAAATCTGAGATTGATCGCGAGATCGCCCGCGCGATTTGGGCTCGAAGCGCGTGATCTTGACCACCTTCGACGCTATCTCGACGTGACCAAGGCAGCCCTCCTCTTCGCGCGCGGAGTGATCTTGGTCGAGGGTATCGCGGAGCAACTTGTTCTTCCTGCGATCGCCCGTCGCATCGATCTTCCTCTCCATGAGTTCGGCGTGACGGTAGTGAACGTTGAAGGCCTTGCGTTTGGGCCATTCGTGGAGTTGTTCGGCAGCGACCGCTTGCCGCAACGATGTGCGCTTGTCACGGATGGGGATGCGCGTGAAGGACTCGACGGGGAGGACCTCACACTCTCGGCGTCGACGATGGCATTGAAGGAACGCGTCGCTAGCTGGGCGAACGTGGATGTCTTCAACGGGATGACGACATTCGAATCCGAGCTTGCCGAAGCCGGCGAATGGTCGGTTCTCATGGACGCTCTGAAGAAAGTCCATAGACGGCGCGCCACCGAGCTCTCTGAGTCGCCACCTCCCGATCCCGCGGCGCGGGGCGCAGCGCTGCTGGATGTCCTCGAGAGAAATCGGAGCAAGGGTCGGTTCGCCCAGGCACTCGCAAAGGTCCTCGACGACGGAGCCACGCTTACGCCTCCGAGATACATCGCCGACAGCATCCGATTCGCGTGCCGTACGTGACGACAGTTCTCAAAAGGGCAATCGACGCACTTACGCCGGAGCAGCGGGCGGCAGTAGAGCACGACGGGAACGCGTCGCTTCTCGCCCGCCCTGGTTCGGGGAAGACCAGAGTTGTTGGACTCCGCCTGGCCCGCGGCGCAGTCGCCAGAAGGCGTGTTGCGGTGACGTCGTATACCAACGTCGCGGTCAACGAGGTGCACGAGGTAGTCAAGAACGCTGGCATCACCCTCGGGTCGACGCACTTCGTCGGCACGCTGCATAGCTTCTTGCTCGACTACGTAGTCCGACCTCACGGCCATCTTGTTGTCGACAGTCGCAGAGATCTCAGGCTTCGCCATGACGATTGGGGGCACGGCAGCAGAGGACCCAAGTGGCCTGAGGTCGTGTTGGATGAGGATGGTAGGGAGCGGGTGCCGGTCTCCTATTTCGACTGGCAACTGGACGGAACAGTCGTCTGTCGGCGGCGCCCCGAATGGTTTAGGTTTCGATCCACGGAATGGATCACCGAACGCGGCGCCGCCGACGCTAGAGCAAAGAAGATTCAATGCATCAAGCGTCGGGGCATCATGTCCCAGGCCGATGCAATGTTCGTCGCCTGGCGGCTCCTTCGGAGACATGAGCGCCTTGCTACGGCGTTGGCAGGACGGTTTGACGAACTGATCGTCGACGAGGCCCAGGACACGTCGGACGTGCAGTTGGCGTGCCTGCGTTTGATTCGAGACACCAGGGCCTTGAGATCTCTCGTGCTCGTGGCGGATCTCGAGCAGTCGATCTATGGGTTCCAAGGCGCTGACCCGACGGGCTGCCAGAGACTCATTGCGGACTGCGCACTCGAACCCCTCGACATCACGAGGAACTTCCGCAGTTCGCAACGCATCTGCGATGTCGCACAGCACTTCACCTCGCGTGAGACGGCCGACGAGGCGGTTGGCGAACATGCCGCATGCGAGATCGATCCAGAGGTGCTCCGGTTTGACGCACGGCGCCCTGAGACGGCGGTAGACACCTTTTCGCAGCGGCTGCGACTCCACGGAGTCTCCGAGACGGACGTCGCCGTCCTCACTCGCACGCGCGGGCTGCGGGACAAGCTGAATGGCGAAGCCGGCATCAGATTCAACCGCCTGACCCGCATTATCGGGGGCCTTGCTGGGGCGCGACGGCTCCGACGGACACTGCGCGCGGATGAGATCGTGAGGGCGGAGGAAGCGCTCCTGTGGTGTGTGACGGACAGCGCGCATCTGCGCGATCTGACCCCTGCGGAGCGTCGCCGTGTCCGCGCAACGGTCGCGAGGTTGCTGACGGAGCTTCCAGCCCTCGACGGCACGATGGCGCAGTGGGTCTCAGCCACGCGGCCGGTCGTGACAGAGGCAGTGGCGGAGCTCGCTGATGGACGTCCGCTCGCCCATCGCCCGTCGGATGCTCTCAAGACGCGGAAAGAGTTCGAGACGATCAAAGCGGCCGAGGCGTTCGGAACTGAACGGCCTGCGCTCTATGCGCAGACGGTCCACGCCGTGAAGGGGCGCTCGGTCGATGCGGTGCTTCTCGTTGTTGAGGAAAGATCGAAGCGTGGAGTCCCGGCGCAGCTGTTGACGGACCTGGGGTCTGGGGGCGACCTCCGCGAACGGGAGGTCGTGCGAATCGGGTTTGTCGCGCTTACCCGTGCTCGTCGGTATTGCGCCGTCGCATTGACAGATTCCGTTCCAGAGGACGTCCATGCGCGGTACGTATCGATGGGCTTCGCGCCGGTGTGAGGCCGGCGCTTGCCGGGCGCCGATGCGTGTCCGCTCGAGGCGTCGGAGACCCGCGGAATCATTGCGTGGGCGCTGCGCAGGCGGACGGTGTCGGGCGTCTACATGGCGTTCCGTTCGATGCTCACCAGCAAGGGCGCAAGCGCGTGTTCTGCTACCGGATTGCCGTTCCGCCACTTCAGGTTCGCGCGGATTCGCGGCCGCTTGTGCAGGCACAAAATGCCGTGTGTCAGCGGGCTTCCAGCAATGCTCCAGAAGTCCCTGGCCGCGGCGCGTCGGTCCCGCATATGCCCTGATCCGACACACAGGGAAACTTTTGGGAAACTTTTCTGTCGGCGCTCGCGCAGAAACGACCCAATTTGCAGGAGCTTTTGATGCCGGAGGAGGGACTCGAACCCCCGACACGCGGATTATGATTTCAGCTCAGGGGTCTGGTTGCGCGAAATTGCCCACGGTTGCGGCGTATGAGGTCCGCTTGCGTCGGGCTCTGGCGGCCGATTCGGAAATTCCTGGGAAATTCGCCGAGATGTCCCTCGCCGAGCTGTCCCTAGAAGGGGATATCGTCATCGGCGGGAGTCGAGGTGCTCGCGACGGCTGGGGGAGCTATGTCGGCCAAGAGCTCTCTGATGGCGCTCGACAGCGGGGTGCCGTCCGGAAGCACAGGCGCCGGTGACAGCTCGCCGCCGGACAGGGTCTGTTGAATCTGCAAAACCATGTCGGGCGTCCATGCGCCTTTCGGAATTGCTCGCAACATCTCGAATCCCACTTCAGCTGGTGCAAGGGATGAACTCTGGACAAACCTACGCACGATTGCTGGGGCAATGGACTCTGCCGTCATCGGACTGCGAATCAACGCGCTCAAGATCTCATCGCCTACCTGGCCCGCGTGCGCACCCTGAGGAAAACGTGACGGCCTGCACCTTTCCCATAAAACCGTGTGGGTCGACGTCAACCTTCAAGGGGATCACGAGCTTGCGACGAGCAAGTACGTATCCGACCTCTTGGTCACACCACAAACTTCCAACGAAGTCGTCTGTGAGGATGGCGCACAGCGCCTCACACGTACGCAGCGCGCTGACGATTTCGAGTTCCCACTCGCGTGTTGGCTGAATCGTATGGTGCGCAACGAATGCTTCGACCCCATACGGAGCAAAGACTCTCGCCAAGTTCTTGACGCGTTTCTTGTGTTTGCTCGTGTGGCTGAGGAAAAGCCGGAACACACCGGCTCTCCAAGGTCCGCCGTCCACGTCGGCTGCGACCGGATGCTCGATGCCTACCTCATGCAGCGAACGGTCGATTTCAGCCAGTGTGGGATCGTCGCCCTGGCGCAACCGTTCCAACATGTATTGGTAGGGGGTGTCGTAGTCCTCAAAGCTGCCAGCGTAGGGAATGCCGTACTCGCTCAGGATCAGACCAGCATCGGCCCAGTCCAAGTCAGACAAGGCTTTCCCGATGCGCTGGATGGTTCGAATCCGCGTGGCTCTGTCCATGCATGCACCCTATCGGCGGCTATTGACAGCGATGAGGAGTCACGCTCAGCTGGTTAGCTGGCGCCGCCAATGAGCACCGAATCTCGGAGATCTTGCGGTAGAGCCGGAATGGGTTCTCGGGAACGTCGATAAAACCGCGCTTCCGATAGAAGGCTGCCGCGCGCTCGTCGATTGCATCAACAACAACTAGGCGTGCGGCTGCGGCTCCGCTGGCGGTGACCGTGAGGCGGAGAGCCTCGGCAAGTAGGCGGCTACCGAGTTGTTGGCCTTGGCTGCGGTGGTCGACGGCGAGGCGGGCGATGAGGATGGCGGGGATGGGGTAGCGGGGCATGCCGCGGGTGTAGCGCTTGGGTGCTTCGTCGTGGCGGACAGATCCGGTGGTGAGGCTGACGTAGCCGGCGACGGTGTCGTCGTCCAGCACGAGGTAGGTGCGGGCGAGGTCGGCGCGTTGGCTGGCGAGGGCGTGACGGATGAGCCAGTTGGTGAGCTGATCGTTGCCGCAGTCGAAGCCGGTGAGGTCGTGCTCTGCGGCGAGCAGAGCGAGGCGGAGGTGAGTCACGCCTCCGGGATGCGCGGCAGGCGGAAGATCTCGACGAGCTCGGGCACCGGCTGGCCGGGTGCGTCGAGGGCTTCGGCGAAGCGGGCGAAGGTGGCCTTGCTCATGACGAGGTCGCGGCGTTCGTCGATGACCTCGCGTGCGCGATCTTGTGCAGCGTCGAGCAAGAAGCCGGTGACGGTTTGTCCTGCCAGCGTCGCGGCCTCGCGGATCATTGCGTCCTGCTCGGCGCTGACGCGCACGTCGATGCGATGAGGGCGAGTGGTAGCAGCCATGTCCGGACAGTGTACACACGATGAGGCTATGCTTCCTGAATACGGAGCCTCTTTTGAAGTTGGAGGTGGGTAAGCATCTGTATCCGGGCAGATAGCAGGTGTTCCGGTACTTCGGGGTTTTCGGCCATATAGGAAATTCCTAGGAAATTTCCGAGAGAGCAACAGGACCCAAAAGGAGTCGATATGCAGCGGAAATGCGATGCCGGAGGAGGGACTCGAACCCCCGACACGCGGATTATGATTCCGCTGCTCTAACCGACTGAGCTACTCCGGCGGGGGACGGGAAGTGTAGCCGCGAGGCTCGCACGGCGCTCGCCTCGCAGCAGGAAACGGCGTCCAGCCGGCCCGATGCCGGAAGCGCCGCCCACCGGCCGGGCGGGAAGCGGTACGGTCCGCCACATGACCGCGACGACCGAGCAGCTCGACCGCGCCCTGGACACCGTCGTCGCGCGCTGCCTCGACGTCCGCGGCGGCGAGAACGTGCTCGTGATCGGGGATTCGGGCAGGTCCGACTCCCGCGTGCTCGCCGAGGCGATGCGCGACACCGCCGCCCGCTGCGGCGCCGACGCAGTCCTCGCGCTGATGGACGAACGCGCGAACGACGGCGCCGAGCCGCCGCCCCACGTCGCCGCCGCGCTCGCCGCCTGCGACGTCTACATCTGCCCGACGACGCGCTCGCTCTCGCACACCGCCGCCCGCCGCGCGGCGACCGAGGCCGGCGCGCGCGGGGCGACGCTCCCGGGCGTCACGGCCGACATGCTCGCGCGCATGATGGCGATCGACTTCGACGCGCTGAAGGCGCGCACGCTCCTGATCACCGAGCTGCTCGACGCCGCCGACAGCGTCCACGTCGCGTGCCCGAACGGCTCCGACCTGACGCTCGACATCCGCGGCCGCAGAGGCCTCGCCGACTACGGCGAGATCAGCGGCCGCGGGTCGTTCGGCAACCTGCCCGCCGGCGAGGGCTTCGTCGCGCCGTTCGGCGGCCACGGCACGCTCGCCGCGACGAGCCTCGCGCCGCTTGGCATCTCGCCCGAGCCGGTCCTGCTGACCGTCGAGGACGGCCACCTGACCGCGGCGAACGGCGCGCTCGGCCCGGACTTCCTCGACCTGCTCCAGCGCCACGGGCCGAACGGCACGAACGTCGCCGAGCTGGGCGTCGGCACGAACGACGCGGCCGTCCTCACCGGCAACGTGCTCGAGGACGAGAAGATCCTCGGCACCGTCCACGTCGCGTTCGGCGCGAGCGCGGGCATCGGGGGAACCGTCTCCGTCCCGGTCCACCTCGACGTCGTCGTCGTGGACCCGACGCTCGACGTCGGCGGCACGCGCGTGCTCGACGCGGGCCGCTGGGTGCTCTAGGCCCGACGGGCCGCCGCGCCGGTGCTGCTCGCCGTCCCCAACTTCTCCGAGGGTCGCGACGACGCGACGATCGACGCGATCGGTCAGGCGCTCACGGCCGGCGAGCCGGGCGTGTACCTGCTCGCCACCCACCACGATCCCGACCACAACCGCTGCGTCTTCACGCTCGCCGGCGAGCCGGGTGCGCTTGCGCCGGCGCTGCTCGCTGGGGCACGGGTTGCGGTCGAGCGGATCGACCTGCGCACGCACGAAGGCGTCCACCCGCACGTCGGGGCGCTCGACGTCGCGCCGCTCGTCCACCTGACGGACGCCGACCGCGGCGCCGCCTGCGCCGAGGCGCTCGTGACCGCCGACCTGCTCGCGCGCCACCTCGACCTGCCGGTCCTGCTCTACGGCGCGCTCGCGGAGGGGCGCACGCGCGCGGAGCTGCGCCGTGGCGGGCCGGCGGAGCTGGCACGGCGCCTGGCCGGCGCAGAGCTGCAGCCCGACTTCGGTCCGTCGCGCGCGCACCCGTCCGCCGGCTCGACGCTCCTCGCCGCGCGCCCGCCGCTCGTCGCCTTCAACGTCACGCTGCGCCCGCCGGCGACGCTGGAGCAGGCGCGCGGGATCGCCGCGCGCATCCGCGAGGGCGGCGCCGAGGGCCTCCCGGGGCTCAAGGCGATCGGCCTCCAGCTCGCGCGCCAGCAGGAGGTTCAGGTTTCTATGAACGTCGAGCGCCCGGACCTGACCTCGTTGCGCGACGTCGTCGCCGCGATCGCCGGTCACGCGCCCGTCGCGACGGCTGAGCTGGTCGGGCTCGCGCCCGAGGCGGCGTTCGACGGCTTCCCGGAGGATCTGCCGATCCCCGGCTTCGAACCCGACGTGCACCTGATCGAGCGGGCGCTCGCGCGCCTGCGCGCCGAACCGGACGGGAACGCCGGGAACGCCTCCTAGGGTTCGAGCACCATCTAAGCTCCAGGCAGCGATGGCGCAGACCAAGAAGAAGCGGCAGACGAAGCACCGCGGCAACGCCGCGGGCCAGGTCGAGGCGCGCGGGCGCACGGGCCGCAGACCGACCGACGGCGAGCGCAAGCCGTCACCGAGAGAGCTGCGCGCCGCCCGGCTCGACCAGCCGCCGACGTGGCGCGGGGCGCTCAACCGCGCGCTGATCGCCGCCGGCCTGTTCCTCGTGCTGCTGCTGTTCTTCTTCCGCAGACAGCAGCTCGGCCCGAAGCTCGGGATCGCCGTCTTCATGCTCGCGGTCTACGTCCCGATGGGCTACTACACCGACCTCTTCATCTACCGCCGCCGCCAAGCGAGAAGAGCGCGCGAGCAGCAGGCGCGCAAGCAGCGGGACGCCGGCTGATGATCGACGCGCGCATGTTCACCGTCGGGCCGGTGCAGGAGAACTGCTATGTCGTGCGGGCGGCGGGCGGGGACAGAGCGGTGATCGTGGACCCGGGGGAGGAGGCGCCGCGGCTGCTCGCGGCGCTGGACGAGCTCGGCGTGACCGTCGAGGCGATCCTGCTCACTCACACGCACTTCGACCACGTCGGCGCCGTGGCGCCGGTCGCGCAGGCGACGGGCGCGCCCGTGTGGTGCCCGGAGATCGAGCGCCCGGTGCTCGCGGACATCATGAGATGGGTGCCGTGGCCCGGCTTCGGCCCGTTCGAGAGCTACGAGGCCGACCACCTGCTCGCCGGCGGCGAGACGCTCCAGCTCGCGGGGATGACGTTCGACGTCGCCTTCACGCCCGGCCACAGCCCCGGCCACGTCACCTACGCGGTCGTCGCCGACGACGACCGCGAGGCCGCGCCCGCGCTGTTCTCCGGCGACGTCCTCTTCCAAGGCTCGATCGGCCGCACCGACCTGCCCGGCGGCGACCACGCGCGCCTGCTGCAGTCGATCGCAGAGCTGCTCGACGCGTACCCGGACGAGGCCGTCGTCCACCCGGGCCACATGGGGATCACGACGCTCGGCGCCGAGCGCGCGAGCAACCCATTCCTCCAGGCGCTCGCCCGGTAGCCTCCGGCCCCCGTGAGCAGCCCGAAGCTCCAGGCCCCCCGCGGCACGTACGACGTGCTGCCCGACGACGCGACCCGCCGCGAGACGGTCGAGGACGCGGCGCGCCGCATCCTCGGGGCGGCCGGCTACCGCCGCATCGAGACGCCGGCGTTCGAGGCGACCGAGCTGTTCGCGCGCGGCGTCGGCGCGTCGACCGACATCGTCCAGAAGGAGATGTACACGTTCGAGGACGGCGGCGGACGCTCGATCACGCTGCGGCCGGAGGGGACCGCGCCCGTCGCGCGCGCCTACCTCGAGCACGGCATGCACAAGCTGGCGCAGCCGGTGAAGCTGTGGTACCTGTCGTCGTTCTTCCGCTACGAGCGCGCGCAGGCCGGCCGCTATCGCCAGTTCTGGCAGGTCGGGACGGAGGCGATCGGCTCCGCCGACCCGGCCGTCGACGCCGAGTCGATCGTGCTGCTGGCCGAGCTGCTCGACGCGCTCGGCGTGCGCGACGTGCGCCTGCGCCTCTCCAGCCTCGGCACGCCGCAGACGCGCGCCGCCTATCGCGAGGAGCTGCAGGCCTACCTGCGCGCGCACGAGGACGAGCTGTCGGACGAGGTGCGCGGGCGGATCGACGTCAATCCGCTGCGTGCGTTCGACGCCGACCACCCCGGCACACGCGCCGTGATGGCGCGCGCGCCGCTGCTGCTCGACCGCCTGTCCGGCGAGGACGCCGAGCACTTCGCGCAGGTGCGCGCGCTGCTCGACGCCGCCGACCTCGCCTACGAGCTCGACCCGACGCTCGTGCGCGGGCTCGACTACTACGCGCGCACCGTCTTCGAGTTCACGAGCGACGCGCTCGGCGCGCAGTCGGGCGTCGGCGGCGGGGGCCGCTACGACGGGCTCGTCGAGCAGCTCGGCGGCCCGGCCACGCCGGGCGTCGGCTGGGCAGCGGGGGTCGAGCGGATGCTGCTCGCGGCCGGCGAGCTTGCCGTCGCGCCACCGGTCGTCGACCTGTTCGTCGCCTACGACACGCCGGAGGGACGCTCAGCCGGGTTCCGCATCGCCCACCGCGCGCGGCGGGCGGGGCTGGTGGCTCAGCTCGAGCTGGCCGGGCGGTCGTTGAAGGGCCAGCTCAAGCAGGCCGATCGGATCGGCGCGCGCTTTGTCGCGCTCGTCGGCGAGGAGGGTGTGACGGTGAAGGATCGAGAGTCCGGCGAGCAGGACGAGCTCGCGCCCGACGCGGTGATCGCGTCGATCTTGCGCGGAAGGAAGCTGTCGTGAAGCGCTCGCCGCGCGCGAACGCCTACCGCGACGCGTGGGCCGACGAGCTGACGGGCGCGCGGGCCGACACGCCGGCGCGCGTCGCCGGCTGGGTCCACCGCCGCCGCGATCACGGCGGCCTGATCTTCATCGACCTGCGCGACCGCTCCGGGATCGTCCAGCTCGTCTTTCACCCGGACCGCGCGCCCGAGGCGCACGCCGCCGCGCACGCGCTCCGCTCCGAGGACGTGCTGACCGCCGCGGGCCAGGTCGTGCGCCGCGACGAGGGCAACGTCAACCCGAGCCTCCCGACCGGCGAGATCGAGCTGGCGGTCGCCGAGCTGGTGCTGCACGCCGACGCCGAGACGCCGCCCTTCCCGATCGACGAGGACGGCCCGGTCGACGAGCTGATCCGCCTGCGCCACCGCACGCTCGACCTGCGCCGCCGCCCGTTGCAGGAGGCGCTCGCGCTGCGGCACACGGTCATCAAGACGATGCGCGGCGTGCTCGACGAGCGCGACTTTCTGGAGATCGAGACGCCGATCCTCACGCGCTCGACGCCCGAGGGCGCGCGCGACTACCTGGTGCCGGCGCGGATAGACCCGGGTGCGTTCTTCGCGCTCCCGCAGTCGCCGCAGTTGTTCAAGCAGCTGCTGATGGTCGGCGGGTACGAGCGCTACTACCAGATCGCCCGCTGCTTCCGCGACGAGGACACGCGCGCCGACCGTCAGCCGGAGTTCACGCAGCTCGACCTCGAGATGAGCTTCGTCGCCGAGGACGACGTGATCGAGACGATGGAGGCCGTGATGGGCGCCGTCTTCGCGGCGGCCGGGTTCGACGTCGCGCCGCCGCCGTGGCGGCGCATGGGCTACGACGAGGCCGTCCTGCGCTTCGGCGTCGACCGCCCCGACACGCGCTTCGGGCTGGAGATCCAGGAGCTGGGGGAGGCGCTCGCGGACTCCGAGTTCAAGGTCTTCTCGGGTGCGCTGGCGTCCGGTGGCGTCGTGCGCGGGATCAACGCGGGCGCGCGCGAGCTGCCGCGCTCGGAGCTGGATGCGCTGACCGAGCTGGCGAGACAGCACGGCGCCAAGGGGCTCGTGTGGGCGTTCGTGCAGGAGGACGGCACATGGCGCTCGCCGATCGCGAAGTTCCTCTCGGAGGGCGAGCTGGCCGCCGTGACGGAGCGGCTCGCCGGCAGACCGGGCGACCTGCTGCTGATCGTCGCGGACGCGGCGAAGGTGGCGGCTGCCGTACTCGGCGCCTTGCGGCTCGAGCTTGCCGAGCGCTTCGGGCTGATCGATCCCGCCCACCCCCACGACATCCTCTGGATCGTCGACTTCCCGATGTTCGAGGCGGGCGAGGAGGAGGGCACTTGGACTGCGCTGCACCACCCGTTCACGGCGCCCGAGGGCGACCTCGACGGCGACCCGGGCGCGCTGCGCTCGCGCGCGTACGACCTCGTGCTCGACGGCAGCGAGATCGGCGGCGGCTCGATCCGCATCAACCGCACCGAGGTCCAGCAGCGCGTGCTCGAGCTGCTCGGCATGTCCGCCGCGGAGGCGCAGGCGCGCTTCGGCTTCCTGCTCGACGCGCTCGGATATGGCGCGCCGCCGCACGGCGGGATCGCGATGGGCATCGACCGCATCGTCACGCTGCTCGCCGGCCGCGAGACGATCCGCGACGTGATCGCCTTCCCGAAGACCGCCTCCGGAGCCGACCCGCTCACCGGCGCTCCCGCGGCGGTCGACCCGCGCCAGCTGCGCGAGCTCGGGATCCAGGTCCCGCCGCGCCCGCCGCGCGTCTGACGCGTCGCGCTAACGCCACGCGCCGGTTCTGCCGAATACGAGGGGGATGTCACAGGTCTCCCGCCCCGTGCAGATCCTGCTCGCCGTGACGCTGCTGTTCGGCGCGGTGTGGTTCGTCGCGCTGCGGCCGAAGTCGGGCGATGGCGGCGCCTCTGCGCCGGCGGCTGCGTCCGCGCAGACCACGCCGGCGGCGCCCGGCGTGCAGGGCCTGAAGCGCGCGATCGACAAGGCTCAGGGGGCCGTCGCGACTGCCAGCGGCGACGCGCAGCGCGCGGCGCAGAGCAGCGCGGACGGGACGGGCGCGGGGGGCGCCGGAACGTCGGGCGCCGCGCCGGGGGGCGCAGGCGCCGCAACGGGGACAGCGGGCGCCGGCGGGTCGGCCACGGCAGGCGCCGGCACCGGCTCGCCGGCTGCCGCGCCGCCCGCGAGCGGGCAGGTCGCCGCCGTGCGGGCCGCGCTGCGCCGCCACGAGGCGGTCGCGATCGCGTTCGTCGATACGAGCACCGCCGACGCGCGCGCGGTCGCGCAGGAGCTGGCGCACGTCTCGCGCTTCGACGGCCGCGCCGTCGTGCTCGCCGTCCCGCTCGCGAAGCTGTCCGACTACCCGTTCATCACAAACGCCGTCGAGGTGACCGTCGCTCCGACCATCGTCATCGTCGACCGGCGCGGGCGCGCCAGCACGATCGTCGGCTTCGCCGACCGCGGCGAGATCGAGCAGCGGCTCGCCGACGCGCTCGCGGTCACGCCGAAGCGATAGAGCCGCCCGCGGTCAGCCGACGATCGTGAAGCGCTGCCCCACTGCTCTCGATCGGTTCCCGAACGGGTCCGTCGCGACGAGCGTCAAGCGGTAGGTGCCCGCGGCGAGCGTCCGTCTGCCGACGCGGGGCTGGAGCCTGAAGCTGTTCGAGCCGGCGTGACCGGCCACGGTCTCCGTGACGGCACGGGCTCTGCGTCCCTTCGCGCGGCGCACCGGAACGATCGTGACGCGCACGCTGGCCCGCTCGGAGAGCTTGAAGCGGACCGTCGCGTGGGCAGCCCGCCTCGTCGCGTCGATCGATCGCGGCGCGATCCGCAGTCCGCTGACGCGCGGGGCGGTCTGGTCGGTCACGCGGTACTGGACCGTCATGCCGGCGGTCATCCCGATCGCGTCGGTCGCGCTGACGGCGAACGTGTGGAGACCGAGCGTCGCGGTGTCGATCGCATCGCCGGCCGCGACCGGACCGTCGCATGACGCGATCGGGAAGGCCGGCGAGGACGCGGCGCATGCGTAGCTCGCGCTCACGGCGCTGCCCTGGGCGTAGACGTTGCCGTCGGCCGGTGTGGCGATCGTCACCGTCGGCTGCTCCGGCGTGTAGGTGAGCGTCACGGACGGAACGCCCGTCGTGTCGAGCGCGAGCTGTCCGCCGGCGGGCACGACGCTGGCGCCCCCGCCGCCGCCGGCGCCCGACGCGCCGGTGTTGCCGGTGCACCAGGCACCGGCCCCGCCGCCGCCGCCGGACCCGCTGGGGCTGCCGCCACCGCCACCGCCGCCGTCGCCATGGCCGTCGAGCGAGCCGGTGACGCCGCCGGTGCCGCCGGTTGTGTTGAGGCCGGTGGTCGGATCTCCGCCGGGACCGCCGTCGCCGCAGTTGGGATCGCCGGAGACGCCGCCGCTGCCACCGCTGCCGATGCTGCCGCCGTCGGCGGCCGCGAGCAGTGGCGTCGTCGAGCCCGACCCGCCGGTCGCGCCGGCCGACCCGCCGGCGCCGCCGGTGCCGGGGAGGCCGTCGGCGCCGGCTCCGCCACCCCCGCCTGCGACCAGCTCCCGCACGAACAGGCTGCATCTGCCGTCGAGCATCTGGGTGCACGGGCTGGCACCCGACCAGCCGCCGCCGCCCGCGGCGAGCGACGGAGTCGGGGTCCCGCCACCGCCGTTGGCGCCGGCGGCGCCGATCGCGCCGTTGCCCCCGACGAAGACGCGGATCGCGTTCGCCGGCCCGGTCGGGGTGGCGAGACTCAGGTCGGCGGTCACGACCGCCGCGTGGCCGCCTTGGACCCCACCGCCGCGACCACCGACGGCGACGACGTGCACGCTTGTCACGCCCGCGGGGAGCGTCACCGTCGTCAACCCGGGCGTCGTGTAGGTCACGGTGTCCGCGGATGCCGCGGCTGAAGCGGCGAGTGCGGTCGTGCAGGCGGCGATGCCGGCGAGCAGTGTGCGGCGATGGCGCATTGAGCGGCCTCCCTCGGTCGTGCGCACGAAGCGCCGCACCTTATGCAAGTGCAATGCAGCGCTGCGCCGCCTCACGCGCGGCAGCGCGCCAGGATCTCAGCGCGTGAGGGGTGCCGGCTCGGCGGCCGGCTCCGCCTCGGCCGGCTCCGCCTCGGCCGGCTCCGCCGGCAGCGGCGGCTCGATCGCGAGGTGGGGGAGGCGGCGGTCGAGCCACGTGGGCAGCCACCACGTGCGGCTGCCGAGCAGCCGGAGCGTCGCGGGCAGCAGCAGCGAGCGCACGACGAACGCGTCGATGAAGACGGCTATCGCGAAGCTGAGGCCGAACAGCTTCACCGCGCGGTCGTCGTTGAGCGCGAACGACAGGAAGACGCAGATCATGATCGTCGCGGCCGCGGTGATCACGCGCCCCGTCTTCGCGAGGCCGTCGACGACGGCGCCCTGAGCGTCGCGCCGGCGCACCCACTCCTCGTGGATGCGCGACACCAGGAAGACCTCGTAGTCCATCGAGAGGCCGAACACGATCGAGAACAGCATCACCGGGATGAACGCGTCGATCGGGCCGGCCTCGACGCCGATCAGCCCCCCGAGCCAGCCGTATTGGAAGACCATCACCGCGACGCCGAGCGACGCGCCGATCGACAGCAGGTTCATGACCGCCGCCTGGAACGGGATCACGAGCGAGCGGAAGACGACGAGCAGCAGCAGCGCCGCGAGCACGACGACGACGCCGATGAACAGCGGCAGCTTCTGGCTCAGCACGTTCGAGAAGTCGATCCCGACCGCCGTCGAGCCGGCGACGAGCAGCGTCGTCCCGGTCGCCCTCTCCACCGGCGGCAGCGTGTGGTCGCGCAGGCGGTGCACGAGATCCGTGGTCGCGGCGTCCTGCGGCGCGGAGGTGGGGAACGCCTGCAGCGTCGCGATGCGGCCGTTCGGGCTGACGACGGGCGCGCCGACGGACGCGATCCCGGGCGCGCCGCCCAGCGTCGTTCTGACCCTCACGAGCGCGGCTCTCGCCGCCGCCTGCTCCTGCGGCAGCTGCGCGACGACGAGCAGCGGGCCGTTGAAGCCCTTGCCGAAGCCCTCCGCCAGCAGGTCGTACGCCTTGCGCGTCGTGTTGCTCGTGACGTCGTTGCCGGCGTCGCTCTGGCCGAGGCGCATCGACAGCGCCGGCACCGCGAGCGCCAGCACGATCGCGAGCCCGGCGAGCATCGCCGGCCATGGGCGGCGGCTGATCAGGTGCGCCCACGCGGTCCACATGCGGTCGTGCGGACGGCCGTCCTGCTCGCGTCGCACGGCGCGGCGGCCGAGCCTGCCGACGCGGTCGCCGAAGCGCGACAGCAGCGCCGGCAGCAGCGTCAGCGAGGCGAGCATCGTCATCAGCACGCCGAGCGCGGTCGCGATCGACAGCCCGTAGAGGAAGCTGACGCCGAGCAGGCACATCCCGAGCACCGCGATGATCACCGTCACGCCGGCGAACAGCACGGCGCGGCCGGCGGTGTCCATCGCCGTCACGACCGCGTCCTCGACCGACGCGCCGTGGCGGTACGCCTCGCGGTAGCGCGTCACGATGAAGAGCGCGTAGTCGATCCCGACGCCGAGGCCGACCATCGCCGCCAGCTCGGTCGACACCGAGGGCGTGTCGAGCACGTGCGACAGCAGGCCGATCAGCCCGAACGCGGTGCCGAGCCCGAGCACGGCGGTGAGGATCGGCATGCCCATCGCGACGAGCGAGCCGAACGTCATCAGCAGCACGATCACGGCCGCCAGCAGCCCGATCGCGCCGGCGGTGCCGAAGCTCTGCTGCTGCGCCTGCTCGATCGCCTGACCGCCCAGCTCGACCTGCAACCGCGGCGAGTCGATCCCCTGCGCCGTCGAGATGAGCCCCTTGGCCGCCGCTCTGGGCAGCACGTTGGCGCGCTCGTCGAACGAGACGGTCGCGAACGCGATCGTGCCGTCCTTCGACACCACCGGGCTCGTGACGTGGCTGACGTGGGGGAGTCTCGCGACGCGCACGAGCATCGCCTCGATCTGCGAGCGGTGGGCGGCGTCGCCGATGCGGCCCTGCGTCGCGTGCAGGACGATCTGGTCGCTGTCGCCCGACTGCCCCGCGAAGCTGTGCTTGAGCTGGTCGTACGCGCGCTGCGAGTCGGTGTTCGGCAACGAGAACGTCTCTGCGTAGCGCGTGCCGGCCGCCCCGGAGATCGCGGTCAGCGCGACGAGCAGCGCGACCCAGCCGCCGATCGCGAGCGCGCGGTGATGCACGACCCAGCGCGCGAGGCGCGCGACGAGGCCCTCGGCTCGAGGTGCGGCGGTGTGGGTCGGGGTACTCACGCGCAGGCTCCGATCGTGACGCTATGCTTGAAGGGATGCTTCGAAGTTCAAAGCTTTGAAGTTCAAACCATAGTGGAGATGACATGGGTGTCAAGGCTTCTGCGCCGCCTGCTGACCCGTCGGAGGTCGGCGGCGACCTGCATCAGCTGTTGACCCTGATGAGCAGCGTCATCCACGGGCTCAAGCAGGCGGGCGGTCCGCCGCCGGCCGCCTTCGCCGAGGCGGCCGCTCGGCTGGAGGCCGATCCGGGCCACGGCGGGCTCGGTCCGCGCCACGTGCCGCTGCTGCTGATGGTCGCACTCGAGCGCGACCGCAGCGTGAGCGAGCTCGCCGCCCGCCTCGGCCTCAGCGTCTCGACCGTCAGCCTGATGGTCGGCGAGCTGAGCCGCGCCGGCCTGCTGGAGCGGACCGAGGACGCACGCGACCGCCGTCGCACGCTCGTGCGCCTGCACGGAGACCACGACGCCGAGGTCTCGGCCTGGATGCAGCAGCGCATCGCGCCGGTGCGGCGCGCCCTCGATCGCCTCTCGCCGGACGCGCGCGCCCATTTCCTCGACGGCTGGCGCGTGCTCGCCGAGGAGGTCGGGGTCGCGGACCTCGGCGCCGGGCCGTGCGAGTGACCGACCGGCGCGCGCGGCCGGTCTAGACTCGCCATGTGGACTCGGAGCGGTTCGAGCATCATCTGACCTCGCCGCGCGGTCGGGGGAGGGTGCCGGGGGATGGCGCGAGCGGCGTGGCCGGCACGAGAGCGTGCGGCGACGTCGTGCGCTTCGGCGTCGTGCTGTCCGAGGACGGCACCCGTGTGGCCGACGCAGGCTGGGAGGCGGACGGCTGCGGCGCGACCGTGGCGGCCGCCAGTGCCGCGGTGGAGCTGGTGGTCGGCGAGTCGCTGCTCGACGTCGCGCGGATCGGCGCGCATCAGGTGGCCGACGAGCTGGGCGGGCTGAGCGCCGGCAAGCTCCACGCTGCGGAGCTGGTCGCCGACGCGCTTGCGCGCGCGCTCGGCACGGCCGCGTACGAGGGCGCGCGGCTCGCGGCGCCGGGCGGCGGCGCGGCGGAGCGCACGCTCGTGGCGATGTCGGGCGGGGTCGACAGCGCGGTCGCGGCGCTGCTGTGCGCGCGTGGGGGCGTGGACGGCGAGCCGGCATCCGCGAGCGGTGACGGCGCGGTGGCGTCCGTGGCGGCCGGCCCGGGCGACGTCGTCGCCGTCACGCTCGAGCTGTGGGCCGACGAGCAGAACGACGCCGAGCGCTCGTGCTGCTCAGCCTCCGCCGTGCGCCTCGCGCGTGGGCTCGCCCACCGTATGGGGCTCCCGCACTTCACGCTCGACCTGCGCGCGCAGTTCCGCAGCGGCGTCGTCGATCCCTTCCTGGCCGACTGGGACGCCGGCCTCACGCCGAACCCGTGCATCCGCTGCAACGGCAACGTCCGCCTCGACGCGATGCTGGAGCTGGCCGACCGGCTCGGCGCCCACGCGCTCGCGACCGGCCACTACGCGCGCGTCGAGGAGCAGGACCATCCGAACGGGCCGCTGCTCGCCGCCGCCGCCGATGCCTGGAAGGACCAGACGTACATGCTCGCGGCGCTCCATCCGGACTCGCTCCTGCGCATGCGCTTCCCGCTCGGCGGCCTGACGAAGCCCGAGGCGCGCCGCATCGCCGCCGAGGCCGAGCTGCCCGTCGCGAGCAAGGCCGACTCGCAGGACCTCTGCTTCCTCGCCGGCACGAGCCGCGCTGCGTTCCTCGCCCGCCACGGCGGGATCCGCGAGCGGCCGGGGGACATCGTCGACCGCGCCGGGCGCGTGATCGGCCGCCACCGCGGTCACCACGGCTTCACCGTCGGCCAGCGCAGAGGGCTCGGCGTCGCCTCGAACGAGCCGCTGTACGTGCTCGGCACCGACGCGCGCAGCAACCGCGTCATAGCGGGCACGAGAGACGAGCTTGCGACGACGCGCGTGAGCGTGCGCGGCGCGCGGCTCCACCGTGACGGCGCGCGCGTCGACCGCGTGAAGCTGCGCTACCGCACGAAGCCGCTGCCGGCGCGCGTGGTCGGCGACGCCGGCGCTGGCAGTCACCGCGTGCTGGAGATCGCTCTCGGCGAGCCGGTCGACGGCGCGGCGCCCGGCCAGTTGGCATGCCTGATGGACGGTGACGCGATCGTCGGCTGGGGCACGATCACCGCGCCGGACCGGGCGGACGGCGATCCCGCGCCCGTGCTCGCCGTCGTCTCGGTCGGTGAGTCCGCCTGACGCCCGAGGTCGCGCCGATCCGCTCGCCGCCCGGTGACACGGCGTGCCGCCTCAGCCGCTCGCCAGCTCGTGCCCGAGCGCGATCGTCTGCATGAGCAGCCGCGCGCGCACCGCCGGCGCGACCTCGGCCGGCCCGCCGTCGAGCCTGCGGTAGAGCGTCGCGACGTTGACGACGATCCGCTCCGGATTCTCCCACGCGGCCCAGCGCGCGTGCTCGGCGGACCGCACGAGCAGCCGCGCGGCCTCGCCCGCCGAGCGGCCGGCGGCGCGCTGCTCGCCGGCGCCCTCGCGCAGCCAGCGCCAGTAGGCGGCCAGCTCCTCGATCTCCGCCCGCCCGCACGGCGGCCCGTGGCCGGGGACGTAGACGCCCGCGTCGAGCGCCAGCAGCGTGTCGAGCGCCGCGAGCCACGTCTCGACCGGTCCGTGCCACATCACCGGCACGACCCCGACGAAGAGGATGTCGGCTGCGAATACGACGCCCTCGTCGGGCACGTGCACGATCGCGTCCGCTGCCGTGTGCGTCGGGCCGACGTCGAGCACACGCACGGCGCGGCCGCCGACGTGGAGCGTGTCGCCGTCGGCGAGCGTGCGGTCGGCGTAGCGGCGCCGCACGCCCCCGAAGTGGAACGGCGCGAGCTGCTCGTGGGCACGCTGCGCGACGCCGCCGGTGCGGCCGGGGGCGTGGCGCAGCAGCGCCGCAAGGCGCGCCATGCCGGCGAGCGTGCGCGGCGGCGCCTCGCTGCGCATCGCGCGGTCGCAGGCCGGCAGCGCGAGGATCTCCACGGCAGGATCGAGCGCGGCGTTGCCCCACCAGTGATCGCCGTCGGGATGCGTGACGAACGCCTGGCGCAGCGGGGCGGTGGCGAGCTGCGACGCCATCGCGGCGAGCATCGCGCGCGTGAGCCGCTCGTCCCACAGCGTGTCGACGAGCACCGATGCGCCGTCGCCGGCGATCAGGCCCGCGTTCGACTCGCCGAGGCCGCCGTTCGGCTGCAGCCAGGTCCACGTGCGCGGGGCGACCTCGCGCAGGCCGCCGGGGAAGCGCGCCGGCGCGCCGCCGAGCGAGTGCGTCGCAGGTGACGGGGTTCGCGTCGCGCGAGTCGCGAAGTGGCCTGGCATGCGGCGACGACGCTAGCGATCTCGTCTCTACACTGCGCAGACCCATGGCGATGACATCGGACGAGATCCGCGACACATACGTGTCGTTCTTCGAGCAGCGCGACCACAAGCGGCTGCCCTCCGCGTCCCTCGTGCCGGCGGCGTTCGATCCCTCGGTGCTGCTCACGACGGCGGGCATGCACCCGCTGATGCCGTACTTCGTCGGCCAGGAGCGCCCGCCGCACCCGCGCCTGACGAGCTGCCAGAAGTGCTTCCGCAGCGTCGACATCGACATCATCGGCACGACGCAGCGGCACCTCACGTTCTTCGAGATGCTCGGCAACTTCTCGATCGGCGACTACTTCAAGCAGGACGCGATCGCGTTCGCCTGGGAGCTCTCGACGCAGGGCTTCGGGTTCGATCCCGAGCGGATCTGGGTCACCGTCTTCGGCGGCGACGACATGCTCGGGCTCGGTCCCGACGAGGAGGCGATCGGGCTGTGGCAGGCGATCGGCGTCCCGCGCGAGCGAATCGTCGAGTGCCCGCGCTCGGAGAACTTCTGGCAGGCAGGGCCGATCGGCCCGTGCGGTCCGTGCAGCGAGCTGTACCTCGATCGCGGGCTCGACTTCGGCACCGTGGACGACCTGCCCGGTGGCGAGAACGAGCGCTTCCTCGAGTTCTGGAACCTCGTCTTCATGACGTTCAAGCAAGGTCCGCCCGACACGCTCACGCCGCTGCCGGCGCGCAACATCGACACCGGCCTCGGACTCAACCGCCTCGCGGCGATCCTGCAGGACAAGGAGTCGGTCTTCGAGACCGACCAGTTCCAGCCGCTGATCGAGCTGGGCGAGCGGCTGTCGGGCGCGCGCTACGGGCAGGATCTCGAGCAGACGCGCTCGTTGAGAATCCTCGCCGACCACACGCGCGCGATGACGTTCCTGATCGCCGACGGCGTCGTGCCGTCGAACGAGGACCGCGGCTACATCCTGCGGCGCGTGATGCGGCGCGCGATCCAGCACGGCCGCGCACTCGGCGTCGAGCCGGGCTTCCTGCCGCGCTTCGCGCAGGTCGTCGAGGAGACGATGGGTGGCGCGTACCCGGAGCTGGGCGAGCAGCGCGACGCGATCCGCAAGTGGCTCGCCGCCGAGGAGGAGTCGTTCGGCCGCACGCTCGAGCAGGGCACGAAGCTGCTCGACGATCTGATCGCGCAGGCGCGGGAGCAGGGCGAGGAGGGCCTCGGCTCGGCCGACGTCTTCCAACTGCACGACACGTACGGCTTCCCGATCGACCTGACCCGCGAGATCGCGGCCGAGCACGACCTCGGCGTCGACGAGCCGGGCTTCGAGCGGCTGATGGAGGAGCAGCGCGCGCGGGCGCGCGCGGGCGGAGGCCGCGCCGCGGTCGCCGACGTGCTGCGCGCGCGGGCGCAGCAGCTCGCGGGGGCGTCCGACTTCGCGAGCGCGTTCACGGGCTACGAGACGACCGAGCAGGCGACGTCCGTCGGCGCGTTGGAGCGCGAGGACGGGCGGCTGCTCGTGAAGCTCGTCGAGTCCCCCTTCTACGCGGCCGGGGGCGGCCAGGTGTCGGACTCGGGCTACGTCGAGTGCGCCGACGGCGACTGTCGCGCGCGCGTCGAGCAGGTCTTCCGCCTCGCGGGCGGGGAGGACCAGGTGCTCGTGCTCGCGCCCGAGACGGGCGAGCTGAAGCCGGGCGAGGCGGTGCGCGCCGTCGTCGACCATCGTGCCCGCCACGCGACGCAGTGCAACCACACCGCGACGCACCTGCTGCACGCCGCGCTGCGCGCGCGGCTCGGCACGCACGTGCGACAGGCCGGCTCGGCGGTGCAGCCGGACAAGCTGCGCTTCGACTTCACGCACGGCAAGGCGCTCACGCCCGAAGAGCTGGCGGCGGTCGAGGGCGACGTGAACGCGTGGATCCTCGAGAACCACTCGGTGCGGGCGTTGACGACGACGCTGGACGAGGCCAAGTCGCGCGGCGCGATGGCGCTGTTCGGCGAGAAGTACGGCGACGTCGTGCGGATGGTCGAGGTCGGCGACGGCTCCTTCTCGCGCGAGCTGTGCGGCGGCACGCACGTCCACTCGACCGCCGAGATCGGCCTCTTCCGGATCCTGTCGGAGACGTCGAGCGCGGCGAACGTGCGGCGCATCGAGGCGCTGACGGGGCCGGCGGCGGTGTCGCTGCTGCGCGAGCACGACGTCGCGCTGCGGGCGGTGGCCGAGGAGCTGCGGGTCGTGCCCGAGCAGGTCCCGCATGCCGTGTCCGAGTTGCGCGAGCGGGTGCGCGGGCTCGAGCAGGCGGCGAGGAAGGGGGGAGGGTCGAACGGTTCGCTCGATCTCGATGCCCTCATGGCCTCGGCCGAGGCCGTCGGTGGCGCCCCGGTGCTGGCATCGGTCGTCGAGGTGGGGGACGCGAAGGCGCTCCCCGACCTCGCCGACAAGCTCAAGGCGAGGCTCGGCGACGCGGCCGTGGTGCTCGGAGCGGTCGCGGACGGCAAGGTGCACCTGGTGGCCACGGTCGCTCCGGCGCTCGTCGCGCGCGGCGTGAAGGCCGGGGCGATCGTCAGAGTCGCGGCCGAGGTGACGGGCGGCGGCGGGGGCGGCCGCGACACGATGGCGCGCGCTGGAGGCCGCGACCCGGACAAGCTGCCCGAGGCGATCGCCGCCGCGCGCGCGGCGATCGAGGCAGCCCTCGCGGGCTGATGCGCGTGCTCGCGCTCGACTACGGCAGCGCCCGCTGCGGCTGTGCGGTCAGCGACCCGACGGGCACGCTCGCGACGCCCGTCTCGCCGGTCGAGCGGCCGGCGACGAGGAAGGGCATGGCGCGCCTCACCGCGCTCGTCCGCGAGCGTGAGGTGGCGCGGATCGTGGTCGGCCTGCCGCTCGGCCTGTCCGGCGAGGACACCGCGCAGACCCGCGAGACGCGCGAGTTCGCCGCGCGGCTCGGGGACGTCGTCGGCGTGCCGGTGGAGCTCTACGACGAGCGCTTCACGACGCGCATCGCCGAGCGCAGCGGCGGCCGCGCGTCGGAGGACTCGCGCGCGGCCGCGGTGCTGCTGGAGGACTGGCTGGCGCTGCACGGATCGCAGGCGAGCGCCGACGCCGGAGGCGCGCGATGAGCCGCACCCCCGAGGAGCGCGAGGCCGCGAGGCTGGCGCGCGAACGCAAGCGCGCCGCCCGCGAGGGACGGCCGCTTTCGCCGGAGCCCGACCCGCCCGCCGCCGCCGTGTCCCCGCTCGAGCACCGCGAACCCGCGCCCGTCGAGCAGGAGCAGCTGCACGCTGCTCGGGCGGAGCCGGCGCACGACCCGCAGCCGACGCAGATGTTCGACGTGACGACGCACTGGACCGACGAGCACGCGACCGTGGCGGCGCCGGCTGAGCCCGAGCCGCACGCGGCGGTCGAGCCGACGTTCGCGCCCGAAGCAGCGCCTGCGCCCGCGCCGGCCGCCGCGGCACCGTTCACGCTGGAGCCCGAGATCCCACTCGGCACGCGCCGCGTCGGGCGGCATGAGCGCGCCTCCGGCGGCCGAGGTCGCCCGCCCGGCCCGCCGGCTCCGCTGCGCGGCGCAGCACTCGGCGGCGCGCCTCGCTCCGGTGGCCGGCGCTGGGGGCGCCGCGTCGGCGCACTGCTCGCGCTCGCCGTCGTCGTCGTGGCCGGCTGGTTCCTATGGTCGATCTACCAGCCGGGCGCCGGCGACGGCAGCGGCCGCGTCGTCGTGGTGGTTCCGCGCGGGGCGAGCGTCGGGCAGATCGGCGACCTGCTGGCGAGCAGAGGCGTGATCGACTCGTCGTTCTTCTTCCGCCTGCGGGCGAAGCTGTCGGGCAGTGGGGCCGACCTCAAGTCGGGCACGTTCACGCTGCGCAACGGCATGAGCTACGGCGCGGCGCTCACGGCGCTGTCGAAGAACCCGCCGCCGCCCCCGGTCGTCCGCATCACGATCCCGGAGGGCCGGAGCCGTCGCGAGGTCGTTCCGCTGGCGCGCCAGGCCGGGCTGAGCGGCGACTACCTCGCGGCCTCGCGCAGCTCGCGGCAGCTCGACCCGAGCCGCTACGGCGCTCCGCGGGGCGCGACGCTCGAGGGCTTCCTGTTCCCGGCGACCTACGAGCTCAGACGGGGGGCGACCGCGAGACAGCTCGTGAGCGAGCAGGTCGCTGCGTTCAGTCAGAACCTCGCAAAGGTCGACCTGTCTTACGCGAGAAGCAAGCATCTGAGCGTGTACGACGTGGTCACGATCGCCGCGATGGTCGAGCGCGAGGTGATGGTCGCGAGAGAGCGGCCGCTCGTGGCGGCGGTCATCTACAACCGCCTGAGAGCCCGTATGAATCTCGGCATCGACGCGACGCTGCGCTTCGCGCTGAACGACTGGACGCGCCCGCTGACCGTCTCCCAGCTCGCGAGCCCGACGCCCTACAACACCCGCAACCACCCGGCCCTGCCGCCCGGCCCGATCGGCAATCCCGGCCTCGCGTCGATCGAGGCGGCCGCGCATCCGGCGAAGGTCCCCTACCTCTTCTACGTCGTCAAGCCCGGGACGTGCGGGCAGCACGCCTTCTCCTCGACCGACGCGCAGTTCCAGCAGGACGTCGCGCGCTACGACCAGGCGCGCAACGCGGCCGGCGGCAAGTCACCGACGAAGTGCTGAGCAGGATCGCCTGATGCCGATCTGCGGCGTGCTCGGCTGGCCGGTGCGCCACAGCCGCTCGCCGGCGATGCACGAGGCCGGCTATGCGGCGCTGGGGCTCGACGACTGGCGCTACCAGCTGCTGCCGGTCCCGCCGGAGCTGCTCGGCGAGACGGTGCGCGCGCTGCCCGCAGCCGGCTTCGCGGGCGCGAACGTGACGATCCCGCACAAGCAGGCGGCGCTCGCGCTCGCCGACCAGGCGACGCCGTCCGCGCGCGCGATCGGCGCTGCCAACACGCTCACGTTCCAGCCGGGCGGTCGGATCCACGCCGACAACACCGACGCGCCGGGCTTGATCGACGCGCTCCCACGCGATCCGGCGGGGACGACGGCGGTCGTGCTCGGCGCCGGCGGGAGCGCGCGCGCCGTGGTGTGGGCCTTGCTCGACGCGGGCGCCGCCGACGTGCTGGTCTGGAATCGGACACGCGCCCGTGCAGAGCGGCTGTGCGCCGAGATCGGCGGGCGGGTCGTCGACGATCCGCCGCAGACGGCGGATCTGCTCATTAACACAACGTCCGTCGGGTTGCAATGGGGTGAAGACCCGTTCAAGGCGCTTCCGCTCGACGCCGATGACCTTCGCGGGTACCCATGCCTCGTCGATCTCGCATACGGAAGCGCCCCGACCGGGCTGGTGAGCGCCGCGCGCGCCGCCGGCGTCGAGGTGGTGGACGGCCTTGAGATCCTGGTTCGACAAGGAGCCCGCAGCTTCGAACGATGGACCGGGCGCCCCGCCCCGCTCGACGTCCTCCGCTCCGCCGCCCGCGGGAAGTCCGCCGCCGCCTGAGCCACCGCCGGTCGATCCCCGGCAATCTGTGGGCGTCATACGCCCACAAGTTGACGGGGCTCCACCTGAGTCGCCGGTGTTCGACCCGTTCGCCCGCTCGGCCGACGCCGAGCTGCCGCCGGAGTGGTCGGCGATGCGGGGGGCGGATGCCGCTGAGCGCCAGTCGGCTGAGGTGCCTCCCTCGATGCCGTCGCCCGGGCGGCCGGCTGTCGAGGAGTCGCCGGCGGCGCGCGAGCCCGAGCCCGAGCCGCCTGCGCGTCCGCCGGCGGCCAAGCCCACACCCACCCCCGCGCCCACCACCCGCGCCGGCGGGACGACGCACCTCCGCGCCCTCGGCCCCGATGACGACGCGCCGACCGACGGCGCGCTCGCCAAGGCGCCTCAGCAGGCGGAGTGGAACGGCGTCACCCCGCCGAGCCGCCGCGGCGGCTCCGGCCGCTTCCTGACCGACGTGCTCGTCGACCTCGGCTTCGTCGAGGCCGCGCGCGTCGAGGTGGCGGTCGAGGCGGCGCGCCTGTCCGGTCGGCCGCCGGAGAAGGTCCTGCTCGAGCAGGAGGCGATCAGCGAGGACCAGCTCGCACGTGCGATCGGCGAGCGTTACGGGCTCGAGCACCTCGACCTGACCGCCTTCCCGATCGACATGGCGGCCGCGAACCTGATCGACTCGGCTGCGGCGAAGCGCTACGAAGCCGTACCGGTCGCGTTCACCGGCGACAAGCGCGGGCTGGTCGTCGCGATGGCGGATCCGGCGAACGTGCTCGCGGTCGACGACATCGCGATGCTCACGCGCCTCGACGTCAAGCCGGCGGTCGCCTCGCGCGAGGACATCGCGACGCTCGTGGCGCGGCTCGACCGCTTCGGCGACTCGGTCCGCGAAGCGGTCGACGAGGAGGACGAGCAGTCCGACGGCGAGGTCGTCGAGCTGCACGAGACGGCCGACGACGCGCCGATCGTCAAGCTCGTGAACTCGATCATCGCCCAGGCTGCCGAGCGCGGCGCGTCCGACATCCACTTCGAGCCCGACGGGCGCGAGCTGCGCGTGCGCTTCCGCATCGACGGCGTGATGAACGTCTCGACGACGATCCCGCAGCGGATGGTCGCCGGCGTCGTGTCGCGCATGAAGATCATGGCCGAGCTCGACATCGCCGAGAAGCGCGTCCCGCAGGACGGCCGCGTGAGCCTCACGATCGACGGGCGCCACGTCGACATCCGCGTCGTGACGCTGCCGAGCGTCCACGGCGAGTCGCTCGTGATGCGCATCCTCGACAAGCAGGCGGTGCAGATCGGGCTCGACAAGCTCGGCATGCAGACCGGTGAGCGCGAGCGCTTCCAGCAGGCCTTCACGCAGTCCTACGGCG
>DASRXW010000103.1:0-2912 GCA_035654055.1 Conexibacter sp. | reverse complement strand
ACGCGTGCGGGCGCGCCGGCGGCGATCGCACGCGCCGGGATGTCGCTCGTGACGACGCTGTTGGCACCGATCACGGCGCGCTCGCCGATCGTCACGCCGCTCGTGACGACGACGTTCGCCCCGCACCAGACGTTGTCGCCGATGCGCGTCGGGCCCTTGCTCGTGAAGCCCTGCCACGGCACCGGCTGCTCCAGGTCGTCGAAGCGGTGGTTGGCGTCGGTCACGAAGCAGCCGTTCGCGAGCATGCAGTGGGCCCCGATCTCCACCAGCTCGACGGCGGCGACCATCACGCCGCGGTTGAGGAACGTCCCGCCGCCGATGCGGATCCGTGCGGGCGCCGGCGCGGTGAGCCACACCCCCGGCTCGAGCAGCGCGTGCGCGCCGACCTCGAGGCGGCCGTCCGCGAACGCCTCGAGCACATTGCCCTCGACCGGCCAGCGCACGAACGCCTCGCGGCGCAGGAACTCCCAGTGGATCCGCGCGCGGTTCCAGGGCAGCGCGTTGCGCTCGTACCAGCGCCACTTCTGAGTCCACAGGCGGGCCTGGCGCGCGGGGTCGCTCATCGCGCGCACACGCTACACCGCAACCGCGTCGCTTTCTCGCAAATTGGGCATAACGGGCTGCACGAAAAGGAGGTCTCATGTCCGCGCTGCCCAGACCCATGCCTCGACCGAGGCTCCCGCACCGCACCCCTGCTGCGCACGGAGACGACGGACGGCTGGCGGTCCGCCTGATCGCGATCCTCGCTGGGCTTGCGCTCGCGCTCTGGCTGCTCGTCGGCCCGTTCGCCGGGATCCTCCTGTTCGTCGCCGGGCTCGCCGCGCTCGCCGCGTGGGCGGCGACGCATCCGCATGGCGCGTAGCGCCCGACCGCGTCACGCGGGGTGCCGCGCGCCCGGCGGCCGTCAGGCGGCCGCGGCGACCTTGCGCCCGCCGCGCCGCTTGGCCGGCGCCGGCAGCAACGCGCGCAGGAAATCCCCGGTGACGGAGCCGGGCGTCGCGGCGATCTCCTCCGGGGTCCCCGTGCCCATCACGTAGCCGCCCTCGTCGCCGCCCTCGGGGCCCATGTCGACGAGCCGGTCGGCCGTCTTGATGACGTCGAGGTTGTGCTCGATCACGACGACCGAGTTGCCCTGGTCCACCAGCGTCTGCAGCACTTCGAGCAGCCGCTGGATGTCGGCGAAGTGCAAGCCGGTCGTCGGCTCGTCGAGGATGTAGAGCGTTCTGCCGGTCGCGACCTTGCACAGCTCGGAGGCGAGCTTCACGCGCTGCGCCTCGCCGCCGGACAGCGTCGTCGCCGGCTGCCCGAGCCGCATGTAGTCGAGACCGACGTCGTGGAGCGTCTGGATGCGGCGGCGGATCTTCGGGATGTGCTCGAAGAAGTGCAACGCCTCCTCGATCCCCATCTCCAGCACGTCCGAGATGTTCTTGCCCTTGAAGCGGACCTCGAGCGTCTCGCGGTTGTAGCGCTTGCCGTGGCACTGCTCGCACGGAACGTAGACGTCGGGCAGGAAGTGCATCTCGATCTTGATCTGCCCGTCGCCGCGGCACACCTCGCAGCGCCCGCCCTTGACGTTGAACGAGAAGCGGCCCGCCTTGTAGCCGCGCGCCTTCGCCTCCGGCGTCTTCGCGAACAGGTCGCGGACCTGGTCGAACAGGCCGATGTACGTCGCCGGGTTCGAGCGCGGCGTGCGCCCGATCGGCGACTGATCGACGGCGATGATCTTGTCGAGCTGGTCGAGCCCGGTGATGCGGCGGTGCGCCCCTGGACGCTGCTTCGCGCGGTGCAGCCTGTTCGCGACCGACTTGTAGAGGACGTCGTTGACGAGCGTCGACTTGCCCGAGCCCGAGACGCCGGTCACGCAGCAGAAGACGCCGAGCGGGACCCGCACGTCGACGTCCTTGAGGTTGTGCTGCGTCGCGCCCTCGACGCCGACGTAGCCCGACGGTCTGCGGCGTCTCGCCGGCACCTCGATCCGCCGCGTGCCGGCGAGGAACTGCCCGGTGGCGGAATCCGGGTTCGCCTCGACCTCGGCCGCGGTCCCCTGCGCGACGACGTAGCCGCCGTGCTCGCCCGCGCCCGGGCCCATGTCGATCACGTGGTCGGCCGCGCGCATCGTGCCCTCGTCGTGCTCGACCACCAGCACCGTGTTGCCGAGGTCGCGCAGCCGCTTGAGCGTGCCGATCAGCTTCTCGTTGTCGCGCTGGTGCAGGCCGATCGACGGCTCGTCGAGGATGTAGAGGACGCCGACGAGCGAGGAGCCGATCTGCGTCGCGAGGCGGATCCGCTGCGCCTCGCCACCCGACAGCGTCGCCGCCGCGCGGTTCATCGACAGGTAGCCGACGCCGACGTTCTCGAGGAACGCGAGCCGCTCCTCGATCTCGCGCAGCACGAGCCGCGCGATCCGCCGCTCCTGCTCAGACAGCTCGAGGGCGCGGATCCAGTCGAGCGCGCGGCGTGCCGGCATCGCCGTGTACTCGTGGATCGCCGTGCCGCCGACGAGCACCGCGCGCGACTCCGGCCGCAGGCGCGCGCCCTCGCACTCCGGGCACGGCACGACCGACATGTACTCCTCGATCTTCTCGCGCGCCCAGTCCGAGTCCGTCTCCTTGTAACGGCGCTCGAGGTTCGTGACGATCCCCTCGAAGCCCGTCGTGTACGTGCGCTTGCGACCGAAGCGGTTGCGGTACTGGACGGTGACCTTGTCGCCGTTCGTGCCGTAGAGGAAGAAGTCGCGCTGCTCCTGCGGGAGGTCCTGCCAGGGCGTGGCGGGATCGACGTCGTATCTCTCCGTGATCGCCTGGGTCAGCTGCTCGTAGTAGTTCGAGGCGCTCGCCGACCACGGCGCGATCGCGCCCTCGGCGATCGACAGCGTCGGGTCCGGCACGACCAGCTCGGGATCGATCTCCATC
>DASRXW010000102.1:0-3599 GCA_035654055.1 Conexibacter sp. | reverse complement strand
CGGAGATGATCGCGATCGCCGATCACGTCGTCGACCTCGGGCCCGGCGCCGGCACCGCGGGCGGCAGCGTCTGCTTCGAGGGCGGCGTCGAGGGCCTGCGGGCCAGCGGCACCGTCACCGGCCGGCACCTCGACGACCGGGACGCGCTGAAGGAGACGGTGCGGGCGCCGGCGGGCAAGCTGGAGATCCGGCACGCCACCACGCACAACCTGCGGGACGTGAGCGTCGACGTGCCGCTCGGGGTGCTGTGCGTCGTCACCGGGGTGGCCGGGTCGGGCAAGAGCTCCCTCATCCACGGGTCGGTGCCGAGGGGCGCGGGCGTCGTCTCCGTCGACCAGCGGGCCATCCGCGGCTCGCGGCGCAGCAACCCGGCGACGTACACCGGACTGCTCGACCCGATCCGCAAGGCGTTCGCGAAGGCCAACGGCGTGAAGCCGGCGCTGTTCAGCGCCAACTCCGAGGGCGCCTGCCCCAACTGCAACGGCGCCGGCGTCATCTACACCGACCTGGCGATGATGGCGGGCGTCGCCACCATCTGCGAAGAGTGCGAGGGGAAGCGCTTCCAGGCCGAGGTCCTGGAGTACACGTTCGGCGGGAAGGACATCAGCGAGGTGCTCGCGATGCCGGTCGCCGAGGCCGAGGAGTTCTTCGGCGCCGGCGAGGCGAAGACGCCGGCCGCGCACAAGATCCTCGACCGGCTCGCCGACGTCGGGCTCGGCTACCTCAGCCTCGGCCAGCCGCTCACCACGCTGTCCGGCGGCGAGCGGCAGCGGCTCAAGCTGGCCACCCGTATGGCGAAACCGTCCCACCCACCCGGCGTCTACGTCCTCGACGAGCCGACCACCGGCCTCCACCTCGCCGACGTCGTGCAGCTGCTCGGCCTGCTCGACCGGCTCGTCGACTCCGGCAAGTCGGTCATCGTCATCGAGCACCACCAGGCGGTCATGGCGCACGCCGACTGGATCATCGACCTCGGCCCCGGCGCCGGCCACGACGGCGGCCGGATCGTCTTCGAGGGCACACCCGCCGACCTTGTCATGGCCCGCCCATCCCTCACCGGCGAGCACCTCGCGGCCTACGTCGGCACCTGACCAAGGCCCTCGCGGACCGTGAGACGAGTTCTCTCAACCATCTAGGCGCGAGATGCACTCGGAGGAAGCCGCCGAGCCAGGGTCATGAGTGGCGGGCCGGCAGGCGGGCGCGGACGCGGCGTCGGCCGGGGGTCGAAGGCCTGTCCGGCGCGTCCTCCCCAGTTCGCCGATCGACGGCGCCGCGAGCGACGACGACCGTCGCCCGGGGCGACGCTACGTCGTCCAGCGGAAGCCGACCGCGTCGGGGCGCGGCGCCAGCGGGCTGGCCGGCAGCTCGCCCGTCGGGTCGTCCTCGTTGTAGGCGCTCGGCGCCACGTCGTTGGGCGCGTCGGCGTGGAACAGCGCGGCCAGCAGCTCGATCTGCCCGCGGCCGACGCCCAGCTCCCCCATCCCGCCGCCGTACATCGGCCGCCGCTCCCGCGCGCAGCGCGCGTACACCTCGAACAGCGCACGCAGGCTGCCGATGCGCGACGGCTTGACGTTCACCACGTGCGCCGGAAGCGGCGTCGCGCCGATGTCCTCGGCGCTGCGGATCGGCGCGTCGTAGGAGACGCGCTCGACGTGATCGCCGAGCCGCCGCGCGATCTCGGGCAGGTCGTGCGGATCCTCCAGGTACGCGTCCGGGAACGCCGCGAGCACGCGGTCGTACAGCGCGCCCAGCGCCTCCGGATCCTTCACCTCGAAGCTGTACTGGCCTTTGAAGTCGATCGTGTCGACCGCGTCGGTCGCCGCGACCTCGTCGACGAGCGCGGGCGACCAGCTCGCCTCCGCGTCGAGCTTGAAGCGCACGCCCGGCGAGCGGGCGAGCCGCCGCCGCACGTGCTCGATCGAGGGCTGCTCGCCGAGGCCCAGCGAGTTGACGAAGCGCACCGGCCGCGGCTCGAGGCCGAGCACGTCGTGCAGGGCACGGCCGGCCTGGCGCAACGCGAGGTCCAGCGCTGCCGACTCGAACGCCCAGTTGCGAAAGTGCCGCGCCGCCTCCCACTCCGGCGGCTTGGGCCACGGATCGAGCGTCGCGAGATGATCGCAGAAGCCGGCGAGCGTCCACTCGCCCGCGAGCGGCAGCGCGGGCTGCGTCTCGTGCAGCGAGCTGCCGTCCTCGACGTGGACCGAGATGTCCTCCCCGAGCCCGTCGGCGCCGGCGCCGACCAACCGCACGTGCGTCGTCACGCGCTGGAACTCGTGGGCGAGGACGGCGTGCAGCCGCTCGTACTCGCACGACTCGACGACGAGCGGCAGCTCCGCCAGCCGCGGCCAGAGCGATTCCATGTGAGCCATCGCCGCAGCTTAATCCCAGACGTCCTCGGAGCGCTCGGTGTCGCCGCCTCTCGGCTTGCGACCGAGCCCGTCAGGCAGGCCTCGAACGAGCGGACCGATGCGCGTGTGCAAGTCGCGACGTTCCCCCAGGCATGAAGCGAGGCTGGTCTTGTTCATGGGGATGAGATGGTCCTGCGCGGTACGGCCTCTGGCCAAGTCGACGTCGCAGTAGCAGCACCGCTCGCCGAAGAGCTCCCGGACGACCGTGAAGTCCGTGTTGCCGTTACGGCGGGAGACCGCGCTCCTCGTCGTACGCGGCGCCCATCTCTTGCAGGAAGATCCGCAGAGCGGTGTTGGCGATGTCAGCCTTGCCGCGAGCCGACGAACGCGCCTATCGGTCTGAGGGCAGGAGCGTGAAGCTTCCGCCGCCGAGGGGCGTGACAGTGCAGAAGTGCCGCTCGTCGAAGCTGAGGATTCGCGTCGTCTCGTACCGATGGGCGAGCACGACAAGGGCGCAGTCGGCGAGACCCAGCCTCAGGTCGGCGTAGCGCGTCTCGAGGTCGGCGATGGTCGAGTAGTCCTCGCGTTCGAGGCATGCGACCGTGAAGCGGCCGGCGGCAAGGTCGGTGAGGAAGGCACGGCGTGCCGGGTCGCCGAGGCGTTGTCCGAGGAGGTAGTCGACTTCGGCGGTCGTCGGTGCGGGGACGACGAGCGACGCGGCCTCGTCGTTGATCGCAGTGAGGATTGCGTCCCGCTGCGGTTCGCCGGCGTCTGCGAGTGCGACGAGCGGACCAGCGTCGATGAGGAGCGTCACGCGCCGAAACCGTCGAGCAGCTCGTGCTCAGGGATCTCGGAGATCGGGCGCGGGTCGTCGTCGATGCGCGCGAAACCGGCAGCCAAGGCGAAGCTACGGTCGTGCGAGGAGCGGGGTCGGTAGGCCGCGATTGCCTCGCGCAGGATCTCAGCCTGGGGACGACCCTCATTGCGCGCCAACGTGGCCAGGCGCTCAGCTTGCTGGTCATCGAGGTAGACGCTCGTCTTGCGCATGCCAAACAGTGTAGGGCATGACGTAGGGCGCGACCAGCCTGTCGTCGCGCAAACCGGCCTAGGTGTAGTTCCTGAGCACGTTGTTCATCCGGGCCTCCTTGGAGGCTGGTGGTTCTCGAGGCCGCCAGTCCCAAGGGAGGACACCGGATGAAGTTGCACGCTAACGCCGCGCTCAGTCTGAGCGGCAGGCGCCGGATGGTTGTT
>DASRXW010000101.1:0-3116 GCA_035654055.1 Conexibacter sp. | reverse complement strand
AAGATCCCGACGCTCACGGCCACCAGCGTCCACCACTTGCGATCCATCGCCAGGACGATAGCGGCGCGTTCGCGGCCGAACCCGCGCTTGCGCCAGCGGCGTCTGGCATCTGCGCGAGTCAGGTCGGGTCGCCGACGGCGCCGCCGGCGCCGGCGTGTTGCCCCGCGAACGCGCGCAGCGCCTCACGGGCACCGCCGATCCACGGGTCGCCGTGCGCGAGCAGCAGCACGTCGAACTCGAGCGTCTCGGCGAGCTGGAGATAGGCGTTGGCGAGCCCGCGCTTGACCGCCTCGGGATCGCTGCCGAGCAGGAAGTCGGACACGAACGCGAGCCGGCCGTCGGCGTCGCGGATCACGCCGTCGGCGACGGCGAGCGCGCCGGGGCCGACGGCGATGTGCAGCGCCGTCTCCTCCGGACAGATCGTGGCGACTCTGTAGGCGACGATCCCTGGCGCCAGCTCGTCGCCGAAGCGGAAGCCCTCCACCCTGACGGGCGCGTCGTGCAGATCCCACAGACCGGTCTCGTGGCAGTGGACCGTCGCGCCAAACGCGTCGGCGAAGTGAGCGCTGTGGCGCAGGTGGTGACGGTTGACGAGCAGGATCCGCTCCGGTGGGCCGTGCTCGGCGAACCAGGCGGTTCCCTCGTCGGGGAGCATCGGATCGATCAGCGTGCCCGTGCCCTCGACGTAGGCCGAGTGGACCGTGCGTCTGATCGTGTCGCGGAAGGCGGTCCAGTGCCACAGGCCGGGAGCCAGTTCGTCCATGCGTGGCTTTCTCCCCTCCGGAGTGCGGTTCGAATCGCAGACATTGCGGCCGGTCCATGACCGCAATCGATGCCATGATCGCATCCGCCACTCAACGAAGGAGGCCAACATGAGCGTCATCACCAAGCTCGACTTCGTCGCAGTCCCGTCGCAGGACTCCGACCGCTCGCGGCAGTTCTACGGCGAGACGCTCGGGCTGCGGCCCGACCAGCACGCGAGATACGAGTTCTGGGTCGGCGAGACCTGCCTGGGGATCTGGGAGCCCGAGAGACTCGGCATGCCGTTCGCACCGCAGAAGAACGCCCACCTGGCGCTGCATGT
This sequence comes from Conexibacter sp., assembly GCA_035654055.1. Lineage (GTDB taxonomy): Bacteria > Actinomycetota > Thermoleophilia > Solirubrobacterales > Solirubrobacteraceae > Conexibacter. The sequence continues at coordinate 2,032 of DASRXW010000101.1, read as the reverse complement.
GGACGACGTCGCCGCCGCGCGCACCGAGCTGGAGGCCAAGGGCGTCACGTTCGCGGACGGCACGTTCGACACCGGGGTCTGCCACATGGCGTTCTTCACGGACCCAGACGGCAACGACCTGATGCTCCACCACCGCTATGCGCCAACGGCCTGACGGCGTCCTCGCCGGTCAGGTGTCGTGCGGATCGGCGGCGTTCGCGCGCGGCGCATCCTTCCTGCTGCCGGCGTGCGGGGCGATGCTCATCTCGTGCTCGTCACGCTGCCCGATGCGGCCCAGACGGCGGCCGCGTCGGGTAGAACCCGCTCGAGGGCGCCGCGGTCGCCCTCGCACTCGACTCCCATCGCAGCGGCCAGGTCAAGGTCGACGTGGCCGGTGAAGAGCCCCAGGACGGTGTGCGCAGGACCCCGCAACACGGCATCGGGATGGTCGGCTCGCCCCAGCGTGACGTGCACGCTTCCGCCCGAGGTCTGAAGGAAGGCGGGCTCCCCGTCCGCGAGAACCTGAATCGTCACGGGCGGGGCGTCCGGGTCGCGGTCGGTGAGGCTCATCTCGGCGGGCCAGGTCATCCACTGGCCGCGGAAGACATCGCCGGGGGCGGGTCCCGCCTCCATCAGGGGCATTCCCCAGCGCAGCAGCTCCCGCAGGACCGGAGCGAGCTCCTCTCCGCGCGAGGTGAGCCTGAACAGCGTCGTAGCCACCGGCGGCGGCGCCTCTTCGCGGCTCACGATGCCGGCCTCCTCGAGGTCGCGAAGGCGGTCGGCCAGAAGGTTGGTCGCGATACCCGGCAGGCCGTTGCGGAGGTCGGTGTAGCGGCACGGACCTCTGACCAGGAGCTCGCGGACGACGAGCAGGGTCCAGCGGTCGCCGATCAGGTCCAGCGCCTTCGCGACGGCGCAGTACTGCCCATAGGTGCGCATGACCACATTGTAACCAGGTGGTTGATAGGCTTGTCTATTCACTTGATTTTTTCATTGAGGTGCTTTATATAGTTGCCGCATGAACAACAGGCCGCTGATCCTCATCTCCCTGCTGCTCGCGGCCTTCGCCATCAACCTCGACACGACGATCGTCAACGTCGCGCTCCCCACGCTCGTGCGGGAACTGCACGCGAGGAACAACCAGTTGCAATGGATCGTCGCGGTCGTCGACGGCGCCGAGAACCCGGTCGCGGGCCCCGTGCCGAGGACCGTGGGCTGACACGACAACCAAACGGAGAAGGCATGAGCAGACTGGTCGCTGTGGAGCAGCACTACTCGACGGGCCTGACGCGCCCGAACATCGAACGCGCCCTGATCGACGCCGGCAAAGACCCAGCAGCACTCGAGCCCGCGGACCTCGCGATGCTCGAGGACTTCCACACGCTGGGCCGCTTCGCGACCGCCGCGCTGGCGGATCTCGCGGGCGTGGGACCCGAGGATCGCGTCCTGGACGCGGGAGCCGGTATCGGCGGCGCCGCGAGGTTCCTCGCCGGCCAGATCGGCTGCCGGGTGACCGCTGTGGACGTGACGGCGGAGTACTGCGAGGCCGCGACGTGGCTCAACGAGTGCGTCCGCCTCGACGGCATGATCGACGTGCGGCAGGCGGACGTGCTCGACCTCCCGTTCGAGGACGCGAGCTTCGACGTCGTCGTCAGCCAGCACGTGCAGATGAACATCGCCGACAAGGGCGGCCTCTACCGCGAGGCCAGGCGGGTCCTGGCCGCCGGGGGCCGCCTGGCCCTGTGGGACATGGTCGCGGGACCCGAGCAGCCGATCCGCCTCCCGGTGCCGTGGGCTGTCGAGCCGGAGCTCAGCCATCTCGTCACCGCGCACGAGCTGCGCTCCATCACCGCCGACGCCGGCTTCGACGTGCGGGCGTGGAACGACCTGACCGAGCCGGCCCTCCCGGCCATGGACGCGCTGCTCGCGGCGCCCCCAAGCCCTCTCGGTCTGCAGGTGTTCGTGCCGGACCTGCCAGCCAAGGCGGCGAACCTGACCGAGAACCTGCGAGAGGACCGAACAAGGCTCGTGCAAGCCGTGCTCGTCGCCCGCT
>DASRXW010000100.1:0-2503 GCA_035654055.1 Conexibacter sp. | reverse complement strand
CGACACCGGGACCTGGACGATCAAATCGTCGCCGCGCCGCTCGTACACCGGCGAGTCGGCGACGTGCGTGACGACGATCAGGTCGCCCGCGGGCCCACCGTTCTCCCCGGCCTCACCCTTGCCCTTGAGGCGGATCTTCGTGCCGTCCTTGACGCCTGGCTTGATCTTCACCGTGTACGTCTTCAGCCGGCGCTCGCGGCCGGAGCCCTTGCAGTGCGGGCACGGCTGCTCGATCACGGTGCCGTTCCCGCGGCAGCGCGGGCACGGCTGCGACAGCGCGAAGAGCCCCTGGCTCTCCGAGCGCACACCGCGTCCGTTGCACTCCGGGCAGATCACCGGCGCGGTGCCGGGCTGCGCGCCCGTCCCGCCGCACTCGCGACACGCAACCGTCAACTCGACGGGGATCTTTGCCTCCGCACCGCGGAGCGAGTCCTCAAACGAGAGGTGCACGACTGCCTCGACGTCACTGCCGCGCACCGGCTGCCGCCGCGACGCGGTGCCGCCGGCACGGCCGCCGAAGATGCCGCCGAGCAGGTCGCTCACGTCGAAGCCGCCGAAGTCGAAGTTACTGAAGTCCGCGGGACCGGCCGACGCGCCGGGCCGCCCGTTCTGCGAGCCGAAGCGGTCGTACTGCTTCCGCTTGTCCTCGTCGGCGAGGACGTCGTAGGCGGTCTGCACTTCCTTGAAGTGCTCCTCCGCCTCCTTGTCGCCGGCGTTCTTGTCCGGGTGGTATTGCCGCGCGAGCTTGCGGTAGGCCTTCTTGATCTCGTCCGGCGACGCATTCTTGGCGACGCCGAGCGTGTCGTACAAAGACTTAGCCATCGCTCCCGTTCAAGGGCGCGGCGACGACGACGCGCGCGGGCCGCACGACGCGGTCCCCGAGCTTGTATCCCTTCTGGACGACGTCGATGACCGAGCCCTCTTCTGCCTCGGAGGGCTGCGAGAGCAGCGCCTCGTGGACGTGCGGGTCGAACTTGCCGGCCGCGTCGATCTCCTTCAATCCCGCCCGGGCGAGCAGGCCCGCGAGCGACTGGTGCACGAGGCGCACGCCGTCTTCCAGCGCGGCCTCCTCGTGCTCCGACGCGGCGACGAGCGCACGCTCGAGATCGTCGAGGACCGGGATCAGCTCCTTCACGAGCCGCTCGTTCGCAAGCGTGACGTACTCCTCCCGCTCGCGCTGCGCGCGCTTGCGGAAGTTGTCGAAGTCTGCGGCCGAACGCTTCCAGCGGTCGACCGCCTCATCGCGTTCGGCCGCAAGAGCGGCGAGTCGATCCTCGCCGCTCTGCTCGGCCTGCTTCTCCTCTCGAACCTGGGGCTCGTCCGTCATTACGACGTCTTCGCCTCCTCGTCGACGACCTCGTACTCGCCCTCCTCGACGACCTCGTCGTCTGCGGTGGTCGCGCCGTTGCCGCCTGAGGCCTGCGCCTGCGCGGTCGCCTGGGCGTAGACCGCCTCGGCGAGCTTGTGCGACGCCTCCTGGAGCGCATCCGTCTTCGCGCGGATGTCCGCGATGTCGTCGCCCTCGAGCGCCTGGCGCAGCTCCATGATCCGGCCCTCGATCGTCGAGGCCTCGGACTCGTCGAGCTTGTCGCGGTGGTCCTTGAGCGAGCGCTCCGTCTGGTAGGCGAGCGACTCCGCGTGGTTCTTCGCGTCGACGGTCTCCTTGAGCGTGCGCGCCTCGTCGGCGTGCGCCTCCGCGTTGCGGATCATCTCCTGCACCTCGGTCTCGGAGAGACCGGAGCCGCCCTGGATCTGGATCTGCTGCACGTTGCCCGTGCCGAGATCCTTCGCCGAGACGTTGATGATCCCGTTCGCGTCGATGTCGAAGGTGACTTCGACCTGCGGCATGCCCCGCGGCGCCGGCGGAATGCCGACGAGCTGGAACTTGCCGAGCGTCTTGTTGTAGGTCGCCATCTCCGACTCACCCTGGAGCACGTGCACCTCGACGGACGGCTGGTTGTCCTCCGCCGTCGTGAACGTCTCCGACTTCTTCGTCGGGATCGTCGTGTTGCGCTCGATGAGCTTCGTCATGACGCCGCCCTTGGTCTCGATGCCGAGCGACAGGGGCGTGACGTCGAGCAGGAGGATGTCCTTGACCTCGCCCTTCAGCACGCCGGCCTGGAGCGCGGCGCCGACTGCGACGACCTCGTCCGGGTTGACGCCCTTGTGCGGGTCCTTGCCGACGATCTCCTTGACCTTCGCCTGCACCGCGGGCATGCGCGTCATGCCGCCGACGAGCACGACGTGGTCGATCTTCGTCGCGTCGAGACCGGCGTCCTTGAGCGCCTGCTTCGTCGGGCCGACGGTGCGTGCAAGCAGGTCGGCGGTGATCTCCTCGAGCTTCGCCCGCGTGAGCTGCAGATCGAGGTGCTTCGGGCCGTCCTGCGTCGCCGTGATGAACGGCAGGTTGATCTGCGTCGTCATCGTCGACGACAGCTCGATCTTCGCCTTCTCCGCAGCCTCGTAGAGCCGCTGGAGCGCCATCTTGTCCTGCGACAGGTCG
>DASRXW010000099.1:0-25788 GCA_035654055.1 Conexibacter sp. | reverse complement strand
CGCGCGGCTGTTCGCCGACGCCGGGCTCGTCGCGCTCGTGTCGGTCGTCTCGCCGTACGCCGAGGCGCGCGCGTTCGCCCGCGACGTGCACGAGCGCGACGGCCTGCGCTTCATCGAGGTGTACGTCAACACGCCGATCGAGATCTGCGTGCAGCGCGACCCGAAGGGCTTGTACGCCCGCGCCAAGGCCGGCGAGCTGCGGGGCTTCACCGGGGTCGACGACCCGTACGAGCCGCCCCGCTCGCCCGACGTCGAGCTGTGCTGCCTCGAGGTCGACGTCGCCGTCGAGCGCGTCCTCGACGCGCTCGACGGGCCGGGCGGGGGGGCAGGCGACGAGTAGCGCCGGGCGCCCGCGCGCCGCCCCCCACGCCCCACACGCACGCCGCGCCCTCGCCTGGCATGGTTCCGCCATGGCGGACGGCCATCTCGTGCTCGTCGCGGGCGCGCTGCTCACGGCGGCCCTCGCGGCTTCGCTGCTCGCCGGTCGGCTGCGACTGCCGAGCCTCGTGCTGTTCCTCGGCGTCGGGATGGCCGTCGGCACCGACGGGCTCGGCTGGGTCGACTTCGGCAACTACCGGCTCGCGCGCGACATCGGGATCGTCGCGCTCGCGCTGATCCTGTTCGAGGGCGGGCTGAACGCCGGCTTCGGCGAGATCCGGCCGGTGCTGAAGCCGGTCGTCAGCCTCGCCTTCCTCGGCACGCTGATCACCGCGGCGATCTGCGGGCTGGCGGCCACGTGGCTGTTCGACTTCACGCTGCTGGAGGGCCTGTTGGTCGGCGCGATCGTCTGCTCGACCGACGGCGCCGCGATCTTCGCGATGCTGCGCGGCTCCTCGCTGAAGCGCCGGCTCACGCGCACGCTCGAGGGCGAGGCCGGCATGAACGACCCGGTCGCGGTGCTGCTCGTGATCGGCTTCATCGACTGGATCCAGCAGCCCGGCTACGGCCTCGGCGACATGCTGTGGCTGTTCGTGCGCGAGGTCGGGATCGGGACGGCGATCGGGGTCGCGGTCGGCGTCGCAGCCGTGGCCGCGTTCAAGCGCGTGCAGCTCCCGACGCCGGGCCTCTACCCGGTCGCCTCGATCGCGACCGCCGCGCTCGCGTTCGGCGCGGCCGACACGCTGCACGGCTCCGGCTTCCTCGCGGTGTACCTGGCCGGGCTCGTGCTCGGCAGCGCGACGATCCCCGCCCGTCACACGATCACCACGTTCCACCAGGGGATGGCGTGGATCGCCCAGCTCGGGATGTTCCTCGTGCTCGGCCTGCTCGTGTTCCCGAGCCAGCTGCCGGGCGTCGCCGTGCAGGGGACGGTGCTCGCGCTCGTGCTGGTGCTGGTCGCGCGGCCGGTCGCCGCGTTCGTCGCGAGCTGGGGACCGTTCAGCGCCGCCGACCGTGCCGTGCTCGGCTGGGCGGGACTGCGCGGCGCGGTCCCGGTCGTGCTCGCGACGTTCCCCGTGATCGCCGGCGTCCCGCACAGCGGGCAGTTCTTCGACATCGTCTTCTTCGCCGTGCTCGTCTCGACCGTCTTGCAGGGCGCCACGTTCGAGCCGTTCGCGCGGCGGCTCGGCGTCACCGCCTCCGGCGCGACGCTGACCACGAGCGGTCTCACGGAGACGGGCACGATCCGCCAGCTCGGCGCCGACGCGATCGAGGTCGACGCCGCGCCCGGCGACGCGCTCGTCGGCCACCGCATCCGCGACCTCGGCCTGCCGCGCGCCGCGGTCGTCAACGTGATCGTGCGCGACGGGCAGGCGATCCCGCCGCGCGGCTCGACGCGGATCGAGGCGGGCGACAGCCTCCACGTGCTGATCCGCCGCGAGGCGATGCGCACGATGGGCGAGCTGCTGGAGCGCTGGCGCGAGGGGCCGGTCGGCCCGCCGCCGCGCAAGCCGCGGATCCCGGAGGGCCACGCGCCCATCTTCCACGTGCGCCGCTGGGACGCCGCGGACGGCGATCCGGCGCGCGCCGAGCACGTCGCCGGCCGCGCCGTCGTCGACCGCTTGCGCACGCGCCGCGACGTGCCGGGCGCGCTCGTGCTGCTCGACGACGGATATTTCGCCGTCACCGGCCCCGTGCTCGCGCTCGGCCGCGAGCGGCTGCTGAGCGAATGGGTGCGCCGCAAGGCGCGCGCCGCCGGCGGCGACGCCGAGCGCGCGTGGTGGGAGGAGGTCCTCGGCGCACTCGCGCTCTAGATGGTTGATTCCACGAGATTCGTGGATGCGAGGGGTGCGAACGGCGGATGCTGGGCGACGCGCGGTGTCGAAGGCGATGCCGGTGGCATCGGCGAGACGCCGCGTGGCGCCCAGCGCCGCCCAGCGTCACCCTCGCGCCGCGAGATCGTGGAATCAACCATCTAGACGGGCTGGACAGGACGGATCGCGTCCACGCGGTCGGCGATCCCGGCCCGAGCGGGAAGCCCGCGCCCTCCTGACCGCGTCCGCATCCGCACGCCGCGCACGATCTCGCCCAACGGCCGCGTGCCCGGCGCGCAATACTGGGTGAGTGACTCCCGCCCGACCTACGGCGGGCGCCTCGGATGCCCGTCTCGCCGACGCGCTGAGCCCGCTCCGATCCGACCCGAGCCGCAGCGCCGTCCTGCTCGACGTCGACGGCACGCTCGCGCCGATCGTGCGCTACGCCGAGGACGCGCACGTGCCGGAGGCGACCCGCGGCCTGCTGATCGAGATCGCGCGCCGCTACGCAGTCGTCGCGTGCGTCAGCGGCCGCCGCGCGTCCGACGCGCGGCGGATCGTCGCGATCGGGACGATCTCCTACCTCGGCAGCCACGGCACGGAGCTGCTGCGCGCCGGCTGGGCCGAGCCCGCGCTCGACCCGGCCGTGCGCGACTGGGGTCGCCGGATCCACGAGTTCGGCCGCGAGGCCGACGCGCCGGAGCTGCGCAAGCTGCGCGTGCGGATCGAGGACAAGGGCTCGATCGTCGCCTTCCACTGGCGCGGCGCGCCCGACGAAGCGGCCGCCCGCGCCGCGATCGACACGATCGCGGCGCGGGCCGAGCAGGGTGGCCTGCGCACGCACTGGGGCCGCAAGGTGCTGGAGGTGCGACCGCCGGTGCGGATGGACAAGGGCGCGGGGATCGTCTCCTTCCTGTCCGACATGGAGCTCGACGCCGCCGTCTATGTCGGCGACGACGCGACTGACGCCGACGCCTTCCGCGGGCTCGGCGAGCTGCTCGCCGAGGGCCGTCTGAGATACGCGCTGCGCGTCTGCGTCAGCTCCGACGAGGGGCCGTCGGAGCTTGCGCAGGAGGCCGACCTCGTCGTCGACGGTCCCGACGGCGTGCGCGCGCTGCTCGAGGGCCTGCTCGCCGCCGCCGACTGACGTCCGCCCGCCCGTCGATGCGCTTCACGGACTTCCTCAAGGCGACGGTGATGACGAGCGCGGCCGCCGCGACGCTGCTGGGCGCGATCACGGTCGCGTCCGCCGGCTCGCACGACGACCCGCTGCTCGTGCCGTTCGCCGCCGGCTGGTGGCTGCTCGCGGCGATCGTCGGGATCGCGCTCGGCCGCCGCGCGGAGACGTCGCCGCCGATCGCGCGGCTGCTCGCAGGTGCGAGATCGACGAAGACGCTGCCGGAGATCCACCCGAGCCGCATCCTGCTGAATCGCCTGTGGCCGCTGCTGCTGTGCACCGTCCTCGCCGGCGGGCTCGCGCTCCTGCTGCCGCAGATCGCCGCGATCGCGACCGGCTTCGCGATCATCTGGGCGCTCTCGTGGCGCCGGCAGGACGCGGCCGTGACCGCGATCGAGGAGCGCGACGGCGTGCGCTACTACATCGAGAGAACCTCCCCGCTGAAGCCGATCCAGCTGCTGCGCACGCCCGGCTTCAAGGCCAGCACGTGGCAATTCGAGGAGGCGGAGGCGACCCCGGCGCGGCGCGGGCGGGCGTGACCGCGACGCGCGCGGCCGCCTCGCGCACGACCCGATCCGGGCCTGCCGCGTGAGCCGGCAGGTCGACGTGCTCGTGGTCGCGCTGCCGACGACGGCCGGCTGGCGCGGCGCCGTCCCCGCGCTCGCGGCTGCGATCGAGCGGGCCGGAGCGAGCGTCGCGGTCGCCGCCGCCGCGCCGGTGCGCGAGGTCCGCACGTTCGTGCTGACCGACCTCGTGCAGGCGCATGCGGCGCGCACCGCCGCGCTCGCGGGGATCGCCGCGCACCGTCCGCGCGCGCTCGTCTACGCGTCCGCGACGGCGGGCCTGCTCGGCCCGCGCCCCGGGGCGATCTGGTTCGACTCGCCGGCGGCGGAGAACCGTCCCGGACGCCACGGCCTGTGGCAGCGTCCGCTCGAGCGCCGCCGTGTCGCGCGCGCGCCGCTGCTGCTGCCGATGAGCGAGGGCGGGCTCGCGGGACTCGACCCCCGGCCTGCCGCGCCGGAGGTCGTGCTGCCGGTGCCGGTCGAGCCGTCGGGGCCGCCGGAGCCCGCGGCCGGCGCCACGCGCGACGTCGCCGCACTCGCCTACGCCGCCGACGCGGAGAAGAAGGGGCTGGCACGCATCCTCGCCGCGTGGGCGAGCGCGCGGCGGCCGGACGAGACGCTGCTCGTCGCCGGCCAACCTGCCGGGCCGCTCGGCGAGGGCGCCGAGGGCACCGGCCTGCTCGCGCCGGACGCCTACCGCGCGCTGCTGCGCCGCGCGCGCGTGTTCGTCGCCGCGCCGCGCCACGAGGACTTCGGGATCGCGCAGCTCGAGGCGCTCGCCGACGGCTGCCGGCTCGTCAGCGCGCCCGCCGGCGGCCCGTATCCGGCGCTCGCGCTCGCGCGCGCGCTCGACCCGCGACTCGTGTCCGACGACCTCCCGACCGCGATCCGCACTGCGCTCGACGCGTCGCCAGACGACTACGCCGAGCGCGCCGCCGCGCTGCTCGCGCCATACCGGCGCGCCGCATTCGACGCGACGGTGAGCGAGCGAGTGCTGCCGGCCTTGCTCGCCGAGCGCGCCTGAGCAGCGGCGCGCCCCGGCCGGGCGCGCCGCCACAGATGCATCCGGCTACGCGGTCGCCGCGCCGCCGGGAGTCGTCATCGAGCCGGTCGAGCCGGTCGCTCCACTCGTCGCCTCGCTGCGCTTCAGCGCCGAAGCCGCGGCGACCGCGCCGAAGCCGTAGAAGATGAAGTCGATCCCGACGAGCAGGCCGATCGCCCAGTCCGCCGAGCTCGGCAGGCTCGCGCCGATCAGGACCGCGAGCAGCAGCGTGACGACGCCGTTCGCACCCATCCAGCCGGCGCCGGGCGTGCCGCGCTCGGCGACCGCCACGGCGATCCGCATCACGCCGGTGATCGCGAACCACAGCACGAGCAGCACCGTCAGCGTGTACGTGCCTCTCAGCGGCGCGAGCAGCAGCGAGAGGCCGGCCGCGCCGGCGATGAGCGCGAGCAGCACGCGCATCAGCATCCGCCAGACGTCGCGCACCGCGAACGCGTCGATCAAGAGGAACACCGCACCGACCAGCAGCATCCAGCCGATGAAGATCGCGACCGTCACCGATGCGACGGCCGGCACGACGATCGCGACCGTGCCCGCGATGACCGCCAGCCAGCCCGAGATCATGAGCCACTTCCGCCCCTGCTTCAGGCCCTCGTTGAGTGCGTCTTGCATTCGCCACACCTCTCGGTTGCCGGGCGACGCGACGGCGCCGCCGTTGGAGCCGTGAACTACCGTGAGCTATCGACGGTGTGCCCTTTTTCGCAGCGTCGCGAACTCCGGCCATGGACGGGTGTTGGCCACCCGCTCGGGCGTCAGCCACGCCCGTCGCGCAGTGGCGATTCCATACGGGCGCGTGCTCGCCAACGTGGCGACGCGGTGGGCGTCGGTCGTGACGAGGATCCACACGCCTGCGTCCGCCGCCGCGCGCGCGTGCACGTCGTCGAGGTCGCGGCGATTCGCGCTCCCGTTGATCTCCAGCATCGTGCCGGTGCGCGCGCACGCCTCGATCACGCGCTCGACGTCGACCGCGTACGGCGGGCGCGCCTCGATCTTGCGGCCGGTCAGGTGGCCGATCGCGTCGATCGAGGGATGCTCGGCCGCGGCCACGATGCGGTCGGTCATCGCGCGCTCGTCCATCCCGAACGAGGTGTGAACGCTCGCGATCGCCCAGTCGAGCCGCGCCATCAGCTCGTCGGAGTAGTCGAGCGAGCCGTCGGGGAGGATGTTCACCTCGCTGCCGGCGAGCAGCTCGATCCCGTCGATCGCGAGGTTGGCGGCGTGAATCCGCTCGATCTGCTCCTCCAGCCGCTCGGGCGAGACGTCGTCGCCGAAGCCGTGCGAGGCGGAGTGGTCGGTGATCGCGAGGTACTCGTAGCCGAGCTCGAGCGCCGCGTGCGCCATGTCCTCGATCTCGTCCTTGCCGTCCGACGCGGTCGTGTGGCAATGGAGGTCCCCGCGCAGGTCGTCGACGGTGATCAGCCGCGGGAGGCCGGCCCCGCCGTCGAGCGCGGCGGCCGCCAGCTCGCCGCGCCCGTCGCGCAGCTCCGGCTCGACGTAGGCGTAGCCGAGCGCGGCATAGACCTCCTGCTCGGTCGCGCAGCGCAGCGTCTCGCCGGTCGCGTCGTCGAGGATCCCGTACTCCGACACGTGCAGGCCTCTGCGCACCGCCGCCTCGCGCAGCGCGACGTTGTGCTGCTTGTTGCCGGTGAAGTGCTGGAGCAGGTTGCCGAACTGGTCGGGCGCGACGACCTTCAGGTCGAGGCTCATGCCGCTGTGCGTGCGGGCGCGCGCACTCGCCTCGCCGCTCGACGTGACCGCCTCGATCGCGTCGAGCCGGGTGAAGGCCTCGATCAGCGCGCCCGGATCCTCCGACGCCGCGACGACGTCGAGGTCCTTGACCGAGTCGGCCCAGCGGCGCGCCGAGCCGGCCAGCTCGACGCGCACCGCGGCCGGGTGCGCGCGCAGCGCCGCGACGACCTCGTCGCCGATCGCGAGGGCGCGGTCGAGCACGACGCGGTGACCCGTCCCCGCCCGAATCCCGCCGTCCTCCGCGACCGCCCGCTCGACGGCCTCCAGCAGCTTCTCCTCCGCTCTCGCGCCGAAGCCCTTGAGGTCGCGGATGCGCTGCTGCCGCGCAGCGGTCGCGAGCGCTTGCAGCGAGTCGATCCCCATCTCCTCATAGAGGCGCCGCGCGCGCTTCGGCCCGAGGCCGGGCAGGCGCGTCATCTCCACCAGCCCGGCGGGGAACTTGTCGCGCAGCACGACCGCCTGCGGGATCTCGCCCTGCTCGAGCAGCGCGAGCAGCTTCGTCTCGAGCGTCGCGCCGATCCCCGGCAGCTCGGTGACGCGGCCGGCGCGCACGAGCGCCGCGATCGAGGTGGACGCGTCGCGCACCGCCTTCGCCGCGTTGCGGTAGGCGACGACGCGGTGGACGATCGCGCCGTCGAGCTCGTAGAGGTCGCCGAGCTCGTCGAGCGCGGCCGCGATCTGGCTGTTCGTGGGGTCGGCCATGGGCGGTTCCGCAAGCGTACGACCGGCGGCGGCGCGGCCCGGTCACCATGCCGGCGACCGCACGTCAGTCCGTCCAGATCACCCGACGCGCCGCGCCGCGTGTGCCATCGTGAGGCGATGCAGGTCGACGACCTCGCGCTCGCACGCGGCATCGCGCCGACCCGCGTCACGCTCGCGCGCTGGAACGCGCGGCCGGGACCGGTGCTGTGGGCCTGGTCGCTCGGAAGCCTCCTGATCGCCGCGCTGCTGCTGCTGGCAGTGTGGATCGTCGCGGTCGTCACGCCGGCCGACCCGACGCCGATCGCGGTCGTCGGGATCACTGCGCCGCCGAGCCTCGCCGACGTCGGCCGCATCCTCGAGCGCAACGCGCTCGTGCTCGCGCTGCACGCGTTCGCGTGCGTCGCCGGCTACATCGCCGGCAGCTCGCTGCCGCGCGAGGCGCAGCGCCGCAGCGGCGTCTGGCGCCGCGTCCACGACTTCGCCGGGCCCGCCGCGATCGCCTTCGTGACCGCCGCGACGCTGTTCTCGCTGATGACGCAGGCGTACATCATCGGCAGCACCGCCTCGACCGTCTCCGCCGAGCTGGGGATCGCCCCCGGGCGCCTGCTCGTCGCGCTGCTGCCGCACGCCCTGCTCGAGCTGTGGGCGCTGTTCCTCCCGCTCGCTGCGTGGCTGATCGCGAGTCGCCGCGGCCGCTGGGACGAGCTGCTCGCCGCGACCGTCGTCACCGTCGCGATCGCCGTCCCCGCACTCGTGCTCGCCGCGCTGATCGAGGTCTACATGTCGCCCCACCTGCTGGCTTCGCTGCTCCGGTGATCACGCCACATAGCTGCTGTTGCGCCGCGCAATCTGGCCGCTATCCTCCCAGAGGACCAGGAACATCCCGGTGGATTTCACCTTCAGAGAGGCCGGCGCCGCATCGCCGGCCTCTCGTAGTTCCAAGGTCGGGTCGGCGCCTCCGCATGGACGCCGACCCGCACTGTCACGGGTTGTCCCGCAGGATGATCAGCAACAGCAGCATGACCAGGAACACCTCGATGGCATTCACCTCCTTTCTCAGGGCTCGCGCCCCGGCCGGAGTTGGAGCTCCGGCAGTTCTGGAGGTGTGCGGCCCTGGGCATGTCCGTGGAGGTAACCGGCCGCCAACCGCCCGGTCTACAGCACGAAGTGGTGGATCTGCGCAGTTCCCGCGGAGCACGCGGCGTGCGCGTTCGCGGCACCACGAGCGGTCGCTATACTTTGTGAAGTAAAGACGTCGAATCCGTCCAAGGAGCCCTCATGGCAGGCACCATCAGCGAGGTCAGCGACCACAACTTCCAGGCCGAGGTGATCGAGTCGGAGACGCCCGTGCTCGTCGACTTCTGGGCGCCGTGGTGCGGGCCGTGCCGGATGGTCGCCCCCGTGCTCGAGGAGATCGGCGCCGAGAAGGGCGACGCGCTGAAGATCGTCAAGCTCAACGTCGACGAGAACCAGCAGACCGCGATGGCCTACGAGGTCCTCTCGATCCCGACGCTGATCCTCTTCAAGAACGGCGCGGTCGCGAAGAAGGTCGTCGGCGCCTACCCGAAGCGCAAGCTCGAGGCCGAGCTCGATCCGGCCCTCGTGGCCTGAGCGGGACCGTTCCGCGATGGAGCCGACACGCGTAGGCGTCATCGGCAGCGGAGCGGTCGGGCGCGCACTCGCGGCCGGCTTCGCCGCGCGCGGGCACGAGGTGACGATCGGCACGCGCGAGCCCGAGGAGAACGACGACCTCCAGGCCTGGGCTGCGCAGCACGACGGCGTCGCGATCGGCTCGTTCGCCGCCGCGACCGAGGGCGGCGAGATCGTCGTGCTCGCGACGAAGGGCACCGCCACCGAAGAGGCGATCCGGACCGCCGGGCCGCAGCACTTCGCCGGTAAGGTCGTGATCGACGCGACCAACCCGCTCGACCACTCCGGCAGCGCTCCGGCGATGACCGTCGGCCACACCGACTCCGGCGGCGAGATCGTGCAGCGCGCGATCCCCGATGCGCGCGTCGTGAAGGCGTTCAACACCGTCAACAACGAGTTGATGGTCGACCCGAGACTCGGCTCCCCACCCGCCCGCCAGCCGATGTTCATCGCCGGGGACGACGCAGACGCCAAGACGACCGTCACCAGCGTGCTCGCCGACTTCGGCTGGGACGCGTTCGACGTCGGCGGGATCGAGCAGTCGCGTCAGCTCGAGTCGCTCTGCCTGCTGTGGGTCGCGGTCGGCCGGGCGCGCGGCGCCTGGGACCACGCCTTCACGTTCGTCGCGCGCGCATAGCGCGCCCGGCCGCTCAGGCCCGCGCGACGGCGATCCGCAACGCCAGCCCCTCGATCTCGACGGCGTGCGCGTCGCCGTCGCCGTTGCCGGTCACGGCGCCGTCGTAGGCGATCTCGGTCGTTAGCGTCTCGCCGGTCACGTAGGGCTCGTGCTCGCGGGCGGCGGCGAGCAGTTCGTCGGCGCCGCCGAGCGTGAGCGCGATGCGGTCGCTGACGTCCAAGCCGGCCGCCTTGCGCGCCGCCTGGATCGCGTGGACGACCTCGCGCGCGAGGCCCTCGCGGCGCAGCTCGTCGTCCAAGGTCAGCTCCAGCGCCACCGCGTGCGAGCCCTCGCGCTCGAGCTGGTAGCCGTCGAGCGGCTGCATCGCGATCTGCAGGTCCTCCGGGCGCAGCTCGTGGTCGTGCCCGTCGATCATCACGCCGACGCTCCGCCCCTCGCGCAACGCCGCGGCGACGTGCGCCGCGTCGAGGCCCGCGACCGCGTCGGCGACCATCGGCATGTGCTTGCCGAAGCGCGGCCCGAGCGCGCGGTAGTTCGGCTTGACCTCCAGCTCGCCCAGCTCCTCGGCGGCGGAGACGAAGCGCAGCTCCTTGACATTCAACTCCTCCTGCACGATCTCTGCGAGCCGCTCGATCGCCTCGCGCTCGCGACCGGTCGCCACCACGACCGCCGCGCGCAGCGGCTGGCGCAGCTTGAGCTTCGACTGTCCCCGCGCGGCGAGCCCGAGCTGGACGGCCTCGCGCGCGACCTCCATCGCCTCCTCGAGCGCGACGTCGCGCGACCGAGCGACGTCTGGGTCCGGGTAGTCGCACAGGTGGACGCTCGCCTCGCCGCCGGGATCCAGGTTGCGGTAGATCTCGTCGGCGACGAACGGGGTGAACGGCGCCAGCAGCTGCACGACGGTCACGAGGCAGTGGTGCAGCGTCGCGAACGCCGCCGTGTCACCGTTCCAGAAGCGCCGTCGCGAGCGCCGCACGTACCAGTTGGAGAGGTCGTCGACGAACGCCTGGATCGCGCGGCCGGCGGCCGTCGCGTCGTAGTCGTCCATCCGCTCGCGCGCGATCTCGATCGTCGCGCTGAGCCGCGACAGCGCCCAGCGGTCCAGCTCGCGCTCCGATTCCCCCGCATCCGGCAGATCGCCCGGCACGACCCCGTTCGCGTTCGCGTAGAGGACGTAGAAGCCGTACGTGTTCCACAGCTGCAGCAGGAACTGCCGCACCGCCTCGCCGATCGTCTCGATCGAGAAGCGGTAGCCGTCCCACGGCTGCTTGGAGGTGAAGAAGTACCAGCGCAGCGCGTCGGCGCCGTAGCGGTCGAGGACCTCCCACGGGTCGACGACGTTGCCACGCGACTTCGACATCTTCTGCCCGTCGGGACCGAGCAGCAGCCCGAGGCAGACGACGTTGCGGTACGAGGACATGTCGAACAGCAGCGTCGAGACGGCGAGCAGCGAGTAGAACCAGCCGCGCGTCTGGTCGAGCGCCTCGCACACGTAGTCGGCCGGGAAGCGCTCTCTGAAGTGCTCGGCGTTCTCGTGCGGCGCGTGCCACTGCGCGAACGGCATCGCGCCGGAGTCGAACCACACGTCGATCACCTCGGGCACGCGCTGCATCCGCCCGCCGCACTCGATGCAGGGAAAGCCCACCTCGTCGACGTACGGGCGGTGCGCGTCCTCCAGGCGCACGCCGGACAGCTCCTCCAGCTCGTCGAACGAGCCGACGCAGTGGACGTGGCCCTGCTCGCAGCGCCACACGGGCAGCGGCGTGCCCCAGTAGCGCTCGCGCGAGAGCGCCCAGTCGACGTTGCCCTCCAGCCAGTTGCCGAAGCGCCCGTGCTTGACGTGCGGCGGGTGCCAGTTGACCGTCTCGTTGGAGGCCAGCAGCCTGTCGCGGATCGCCGACGTGCGGATGTACCAGGACGGCTTCGCGTAGTAGAGCAACGCCGTGCCGCAGCGCCAGCAGTGCGGGTAGGCGTGCTCGTAGTCCTCGGCGCGGAGCAGGCGCCCACGCGCGCGCAGGTCCTCGACCAGGTCGTCGTTCGTCGCGCGCACGGCGCGGCCGGCGTAGGGCCCGATCCGCTCGTCGTACGTGCCGTCGAGCCTGACCGGGTTCACAACAGTCATTTCCTGCTGCTCGCCGAGGCGGTAGTCGTCCTCGCCGAACGCGAGCGCCGTGTGGACGAGGCCGGTGCCGTCGTCGGCGGTGACGAAGTCGGCCGGCAGCACCGTGTGCCCCTTCTCGCCGTACGCCGACCCGGCGATGTACGGGAACGGCGGCTCGTAGGCGGTGCCGACAAGAGCCTCGCCGGGGAACGTGTCGATGATCTCCGCCCCCGCTCCCAGCACGCGCTCCACAAGCGCCTCCGCCAGCACAAACACGGCGCCGTCGGTCCCAGACTCGACGGCGCGCGACCCGCCCCGTGCCCGCACGTACGTCAGCTCGGGGTCGACCGCGACCGCCGCGTTCGACGGCAGCGTCCACGGCGTCGTCGTCCAGATCAGCAGCTCGTCGCGGGCGTGCAGCGGCCCCACCGGCTCCGTCACCGGAAGGCGCACGAACGCGGACGGGTCGACCACGTCCTGGTAGGCGCCCGGCTGGCCCACCTCGTGCGAGGACAGCGCGGTGCCGCAGCGCGGGCAGTACGGGACGACCTTGTGACCCTCGTACAGGAGGCCCTTGTCCCAGATCGTGCGCAGCGCCCACCAGACCGACTCGATGTAGGAGTCGTCGAGCGTGCGGTACGCGTCGTCGATGTCGACCCAGTAGCCGATCCGCTCGGTCAGGCGCGCGAAGTCCTCTACGTATCGGAACACCGACTCGCGGCACTTCGCGTTGAACTCTGCGATGCCGTAGCGCTCGATGTCCTCCTTCGAGGTGAAGCCGAGCTCCTCCTCGACCGCCAGCTCGACCGGCAGGCCGTGGCAGTCCCAGCCGCCCTTGCGCTCGACGTAGTACCCCTGCATCGTCTTGTAGCGGGGGAAGATGTCCTTGAAGATGCGCGCGAGCACGTGGTGCGTGCCCGGTCTGCCGTTCGCCGTCGGCGGGCCCTCGTAGAAGATCCACGGCGGTCTGCCCTTGCGGCGGCGGACCGTCTCGTGGAAGACGTCGTCCGCTCTCCAGCGCGCGAGCACCGCCTCCTCGATGGCGGGGAAGGACTGCTGTGCGTCGACGGGACGATGGGGCGCGGGCATGGGCGCCTGATTCTAGGTGGGATCGGCGAACGGGCGTCCGCGCGGACTCAGCCGCGCCACGCCGGGCGGGCGGGCCGGTTTCAGAACGGCAGCGCGGCGGTGTGGCGGCGCGCGACGACGATCTCGCCGTCTGGGGCACCGCCGCCGAAGGCGGTGGTCGGGACGGTCGCAGCGACCGACGCGCGCGCGGCGCCCGCCAGCGCAGCCGTCGACAGTGCCGTGAGGCGCGCGAGCAGCGCGTCGCGCGCGGCGAGCGGCTCGTCGCCGAGCCGCTGGACGGTGCTCGCGCCGGTGTCGGGCAGCGCGCCGCCGAAGGCGAGCACGTCGATGCCCTCGCGAGCGCTGCGCACGGCGTAGACGAGGCGGCCGATCGTGTCGAGCGAGGCGCGCGTGCCGCCGAGCACGAGCGCGTCCGGGTGCAGCGCGCGCAGCGCGCGGCCGAGCCGCGCGGGCTCCGTCGCGGCGGTCAGCGTGAGCGTCCGCAGGCCGCTGCGGCGCAGCAGCAGCTCGAGCGCCTGCACCTGCAGGGCCGCGTCGTCGCCCGCAGCGGTCGCGTCGAACAGCAGCACGCCTTCGATGCGCGTCGCGGGCGGCGCGACGCGGCGCATCGCGGAGAGCCAATCGGTCGCGAAGCGCCAGGCGAAGCCGTGCTCGGGGCTGCCCGGCTCCTCCGCGTGCAGCTCGGCGACGGCCGGCAGCAGCACCTCCTGCACGGTGCGCTCGAGCGAGCGCAGCGCGAGGCTCTCCTCCAGCAGGCGGCTGGCCTTCTCCTCCTCGAAGCGCGCGAGCGCAAGTCCGAGGCGGTTAGAGGACGGCGGCCCCGCGCCGCGCTGGCGCGCGATCGCGATCGCCGAAGACACGTTCTGCGTCTCCTCGAAGGCCTGCTTGAGCGCCTCGACGTCGGCGAGCGCGTACTGGCGGTGGCCGCCGGAGGTGCGCGCCGGCGAGGGATAGCCGAAGCGGCGCTCCCAGCTGCGCAGCGTGTTGGGGCTGACGCCCAGCATCACGGCCGCGGCATTGGTTCGAATCCCGCTCATCGCAGGACTGTTATCGCGGCTGCGCCAACCCGGCGCAACCGGCGCAACGAAAGCTGCACCGCGCAAGGCGACGTGCAGCGTCCCACGGAGGAAGGAGCCGGGGCTGCGAACGCGAACGGCGCGCAGCGCCGGGGCGTGCTCAGTCCTCGAGCACGATGAGCGCGGCGCGTGGCGGCCCGCAGGCGCCGACGCGCAACGGCATGCGCACGCCGAAGACGTTCGCGGGGCGTACGAACAGGCGGCGCACCTCGTCCTCGCCGCCGGCGGCGTGCATGATCGCGCCGGCGAGGCTCTCGGGGCCGTTCGCCTCGGCGTCGGCCGGCGTGAGGATCTCGGTGACCGGACGATTGATGACGTCCGTCTCGGCCACCGCGAGCAGCGATTCGCTCGCGGACGACATCGCGCACACGTGCAGTGAGCCGTCGACGATCACGAACGGGTCGTCCGGCTTCGGCGCGACGTCCGCGCGCGCCTCGAGCAGCAGGCCGAGGCCGCATTCGCCGCAGACGCGCGCGGGCGGGGCCGGCGTCTCGTTGTTCGGCGGCGGCGACCCGCAGTGACCGCAGAACCACTGGGAGGGGCAGGCCTCCTCGGCGGTCGACGGAACGAGCCGCAGCAGCGCGGGTCCCGAGCGATCTGTAGCCATCAGTCCGCAGCCTCCATGCCGTTCCCTGTCCTACGCCCCGTCGGCGACGAGCCGAGCTGGCGACGTCCCTGTCGTGAAGCTCGTGACCGGATGGCTCACGAGGTCGATCATCTGGCGGGCTGCCTCTCCCGGCGTGCCCGGAAGGATTGTAGCTCCTGTCGTGCGCACGCGCGTCCGTTGCGGACCGCGGCGGTAGACCGCGACGGGCAGCGGGCCTGTCGCGAGCCGCACGGCGTAGGCCCAGCGTGCGACGGCGTCGTCCGACAGCGCCCCGCCGGCGATGATCACGCCATCCGGCCGGTGCGTCGCAAGCGCCTCCGACATGTTCGCGATGCCGCGCACCGACAGGCCGAGCACGCGCGCGCCGGCACGCATCGCGAGCAGCTCGAGCGCGCGCACGTAGGCTGCGTCCGGGTCGAGCTCGTCGCGCGTGGCGTCGCCGAGCACGATCGTGCTCGACGACTGCATCCCCGGCGTGACGAGCCGCTGCGCGCGGCGCAGCCAGCTGTTGCCCCAGCGCGCGGCGAACGCCCACTGCACGGACTCGGTGCCGTGCCGGCGCGCGATCTCGTCGAGCGAGTTGAGCAGCACCTCCTGCACCGTGCGGTCGAGCGAGCGCAGCGCGAGGGCTCCCTCGATCGCATTGTCGGCGCGCGGTCCGTCGAAGGCGTTGAGCGCGCCCACGAGTGCGTTGGTGTCTGCGCCGAGTCCCTCTCGCGCACGTGAGACGGCGGAGGAGATCGACAGTCCGTCGAGCAGCGCATCGCGGAGGGCAGCGATCTCCCCGTGCGTGTACAGGCGATGACGACCAGGCGAGCGCTGCGGCCGCGGGAAGCCGAACCGGCGCTCCCACGCGCGCAGCGTGTTCGGGCTGACGTTCAGCAATGCCGCGGCTTCGCTGGTCTTCAGGTAGCGCATCACAGGAAAAGGTCGGCGTTTACGCCCGTCTTCATCGGCACCCTTGGCGCATTTGCACAGGTTTGGGCACGAAATGGGTGCAAAACCTCCATCGAACGGCTACAGTTCGGCGCGCAGGGCAGCGGGTCCGCGCCGTCCTCGACGGGGCGCGTGGGCCGAATGGGCAGCGCGATTCGACTGGAGGCTGTGAATGTTCTTCAAGGGCAAGTAGCAGTTCCCTTACTCGTAAAGGTCCGTTAGGACCGTTACCTTGCGGGCATGCGTGTGTTGCGCGCGTGGCCGCGAAGAGACAGCCTCGCGAGGGGGATCACCCTCGTCGGCACGGTCGGTTGTGTCGGCTGGGCGATGGTTGCCGCCGATCCTGGTCGGCTGTCCTGGCTTTTTGGTGTACTTGCCCTCGGTGTCATCGGCGCCGACTTGTTCGGCACGGGCACCGGGGCGCAAGCCGTTCACGTCTCCGGCTCAGCACTCGCCGCGATCGTCGTGCTCGCCTTCTTCGGGCCGGCGTGGGCGTTCGTCATCGTCATCGCGTCCGAGCTGATCACGTGGCTCGTCGAGCGGTACCGCACCGAGCGGATGGCGATGAACCTGCTCGGCAGCGGCGCTCCGGTGCTGGTCGCCGGCACGATCTTCGAAGCGCTGCGCCCTGCGGCGGACGGCGCTGCCGGCTTCTACGCCGCGCTCGCGCTCGCGGCCGCGCTGATGTTCGCGCTCAACCTGCTGATCGTCGTCGGCATCACCTCGATGTTCGACGACGTCCCCTTCTGGAGCACCATCTGGGGCGCGCTCGGGACGCTGCTCGCCTCGATCGTGATCAACGTGCTGCTCGCGCTCGCCGCCACCGGGCTGTGCCTCAAGCTGGGGCTCGGCGGCACCGCGTTCGCCGCCTTCACGTTGATCGCGTTCAGCTACATGGCGCGGCTCGTGGCGACCGCGCGGCACCGCAGCAAGCAGTATGCGTCGCTGTCATGGGGCGTGCTGTCGGGCCTGCTGCGAACGCTCAGCATCCGCGACCCGCGCGCGGCGCGACACGCCGCCGCCGTCGCCGCGTTCGCGCGCGACATCGCGCGCGAGGCAGGCATGAGCGGAGAGCAGCAGGAGCTCGCGCACACAGCCGGCCTGCTGCACGACATCGGCAACTTCGCCCTCTCGGACCGCGTCTTCGAGCGCGGTCGCGTGCTGACGGACGAGGACTGGGACGCGATCCGCCAGCACCCGGCGCTCGGCGCCGACATGCTGCGCGACCTCGGCCTCTACGGCCCGGTCGCGGAGATCGTGCACGCGCACCACGAACGCGTCGACGGGCGCGGCTACCCCCAGAAGCTGAAGGGGGACGCGATCCCCGAGCTGGCGAAGATCATCGCGGTCGCCGAGGTCTACGACACGCTGACCGCGAAGGACACATACCGCACGCCCGTCAGCTCCTTCCAGGCGCTCACGGAGCTGCGCCGCGTCGCCGGCTCGCAGCTCGACGCCGAGTACGTCGAGGCGCTCGCGAGCGTGCTCGCCGGCAGCGATGCCACGTACCGGCACGCCGACGCCGCCGACTTCGGCAGCGAGCTGGACCTCGAACGGCGCATCAACGAGGCCGCGGTCAGCTGAGAACGACGAAGCGCGCCGCGAGGGCGGCGCGCGATGGTGCCCGGCTTGGGGGATTGCGGCTCGGGGGATTGCGGGATCAGCCCGTGGCGCGCTGCAGGAACGAGTCCTCGCGCTGCTGCTGCACCGCGAAGCTGTTCTGCTGCAGGGAGCGCACGAACTGTTCGATGTGCTCGACGCTGAAGCGGCGCTGCCCACCTGGGGTCCGGTATGACTGGAGGTAGCCCATGTCGGACCAGCGGCGGACGGTGCCGAGCGAAACCCCGAGCTCACGCGCGGCCTGCGAGGTGGAGAGCCCCAGTGGCCGCGCGTTCATCCCGTGCATTTGCAAAGGCATGGGGCCATTAGGCAGGGTTTGCGCCCTTCTGTGAAGGACAGGAGGAGGTTTTGCACAACCTCCGGCTCAGAACGTGACGGCAGTGGTGCGGACTGGCAGGATGCGGAGCGTGGGACGGTCCGGCGTCGTCTGCGTGCTCGCGCTGCTCACCCTCGGCGGCTGCGGCGGGCGTGCGCCAGTCCCGCAGGCATGCATCGAAGCACAGTCGGCAGACGTGCTGCATGCGCTCGCCCGCGCGCCGCGCGCCGTCGCGCTCGCGGACGGCACCTCGCTCTCGCAGTGCGTGCGGCGCACGATCGACGACAGTCGCCTGCAGGCGCTCGGCGCCACCCTCACCGGCGCTGCCGACGAGCTCGCGCGGCGGATGGGCTCCAGCCGCGCCGCCGCCTTCCAGCTCGGCTTCCTGATCGGCGCGACCTCGCGCGGGGCCGAGCAGGCCGCCGGCCTGCAGGAAGAGCTGGCGAACCGCATCGCCGGGACGGCCGCCGGGATCGACGGCGGCCCGCGCGCCGCGCTGCTGCGCGGGCGGGCGGCGGGACGGCGGAGCGGGTGAGCGCACGCGGCCGCTCAGCGCGGGTCCCCGTAGCGACTCGCGCGCGCAGCGCAGCCGCCGCAGCGGGAAGAATCCTCGCTCGATGAAGCTGCGGCTCTACCACCACGGCGACGGCGCGCGCGTCGCGTATCGCGAGACGGGCGCGGGGCCGGGGCTGGCGCTGTTCCACTCGCTGGGCCTGTCGCACCGCGAGTGGGAGCCGATCGTCGAGCCGCTCGCGCGGCGCTTCCGCGTCGTGCTCCCGGACCTTCCGCTGCACGGCGACAGCGAGGACCGCCCGCGCCATCCGTACACGCCCGACTGGCTCGCCGAGGTCGTCGCCGGCTTCTGCGCGGAGGTGCTCGGGCCGCGGCCGCTCGTCGGCGGGCACGACCTCGGCGCCGAGCTGCTGCTGCGCGCCGTCGTCCACGGGCAGCTGACGCCGCGACGGCTCGTGCTGATGCCGAACCGCCTGCACCGCCGCGCCGAGCACCGCACCGGCCGCTCGCTGTGGCGCGGAGCCGCGATGGTGGCCGCGGTCCCCGGCCTCGACCGGCTGCTCGCGCGCGGCGCGCCGCTGGTCTTCCGTCCCGCGCTCGGCGAGAAGCTGTCGGTGCAGCGCAACCCCGCCGCGCGCGACCTCATCCGCCATGCGCTCGCCGACATGCCCGGCAACCGCGGCCGCGCGCGCTCGTGGGCGGCGTTCGCGCGGCACTGGCCGAGCGAGCCGCAGCGCGAGCTGCTCGACGCCTACCGCCACGTGACCGCGCCGACGCTGCTGCTGTGGGCGGACGAAGACCCGATGTATCCGGTGGCGACCGCGCGACAGGCGCTCGACCTGCTCCCCGACGCCCAGCTGCGGGTGCTCACCCGCGCCGGTTTCCTGCTCGCCTACGACGATCCAGTGGGTCTCGCGCGAGAGTTGATCTCCTTTTGTGGATGATTTCGCGCGATCACCCACTGAGCCTTGCGCGAGAGCTGATTTCCTACTGTGGATAAGCGATGAGCGAGCCACGACGCGGAGGACGCATGGGCGTGCAGGAGACAGAGCAGCTGTGGGGCGGCGAGACGACGAAGGCGGTCGCGAACTTCCCGGTGTCCGGTGAGCGCGTGCCGGTGCCGGTGGTGCGCTGGCTCGGCCGCATCAAGGGCGCCGCGGCGCGCGTGAACGGCGAGCTCGGCCTGCTCGACGGCGCGATCGCCGAGCGGATCGCCGCCGCCGGCGACGAGATCGCGGAGGGCCGGCACGACGAGCAGTTCCCGATCGACGTCTTCCAGACCGGCTCCGGCACCTCCTCGAACATGAACGCGAACGAGGTGATCGCGAACCTTGCCGGCGACGGCGCGCACGCGAACGACCACGTGAACATGGGCCAGTCGTCGAACGACGTCTTCCCGAGCGCCGTCCACCTCGCCGCGCTCGACGAGGCGACGCACGACCTGCTGCCGGCGCTCGAGCGGCTCGAGGCGTCGTTCGAGGCGAAGGCCGCCGCCTTCCAGGACATCGTCAAGTCCGGCCGCACGCACCTGATGGACGCCGTCCCGGTGACGCTCGGGCAGGAGTTCGCCGGCTACGCCGCGCAGATCCGCCTCGGCGCCAAGCGCGTGCGCAACGCGCTGCCGCAGGTCGCGCAGATCCCGCTCGGCGGCACGGCGACGGGCACCGGGCTCAACACGCACCCGGAGTTCGCGGCGCGCGTGCGCGGCAAGCTCGCCGACGCGAGCGGCCTGCAGATCCTGCCGCCGGAGGACCCGTTCGAGGCGCAGGCGAACCGCGACGCGCTGGTGGAGCTGTCGGGCGCGCTGAAGGTGATCGCCGTCTCGCTCACGAAGATCGCGAACGACCTCGCGCTGATGGGCTCCGGCCCGCGCGCCGGGATCGGCGAGCTGTTCCTGCCCGAGCTGCAGAAGGGCTCCTCGATCATGCCGGGCAAGGTCAACCCGGTGATCCCCGAGGTCGTGCTGCAGGTGAGCGCGCAGGTGATCGGCAACGACACGGCGATCACGGTCGGCGGCCTGCAAGGGCAGTTCGAGCTGAACGTGCGCATCCCGCTGATCGCGCGCAACCTGCTGCAGTCGATCCGCCTGCTCGCCTCGACGTCGCGGCTGTTCGCCGAGAAGTGCGTGGACGGGATCGAGGCCAACCTCGCCGGCTGCGAGCGCTCGGCGGAGGGCACCCTGGCCGTCGCGACCGCCCTGAACCCGTACATCGGCTATGACAAGGCGACCGAGATCGTCAAGGAGGCGACCGCGTCCGGCCGCACGCTGCGCGAGGTCGCGCTGGAGCAGGGCGTCGCGGAGTCGGTGCTCGCCGAGGCGCTCGACCTGCGCAGAATCGCGCGCGGCAGCGCGGCGTAGCGGCGCCGGTGCTCGTGGCGGCGGTCACGCCGCGGCGAGCGCCGGCCAGAGGGTGTACGCGGGATACGGCGGGTCGTGGAGGATGCGGCCCGCCGGCGTGTCGCGGACGGGGCCGCGCAGGCTCGACTGGAAGCGCACGTCGCGGTCGTTGACCTGGTACTGCGTCCACAAGCGGACCGGAAGCTGCCGCATCGCGGCCCAGTTGCGTTCGAGCGCCGCGACCTGCTCGGCGAAGGCGTCCGGCTGCGCGGGATCCGCCGTATGCGCGGGATCGACGACGTAGCGGGCGAGGCCCGGCGCCGTCCATCCGTCGCGCCGCACGTCGAACTGGTAGCCGCCCTCCGTGAGCCACACCGACGGCTCCGGCCAGCCGTGCGCGCGCTGCAGCTCGAGCAGGCGCTCGACGCGCCAGCGGCCGTCGTCCTGCGGGCCGTGCTTGACGTCGGCGTAGTTGTGCTGCGCCCAGCCGACCGGCAGCCGCGGGCGCCAGCCGCGCAGGCGCGCGAGCAGCTCGTCGCTGAAGGCGTCCCATGGCGTGCCGCGGCCGCTCGCCGCGCTGACGACGTCGGCGGTCGCCGGCAGCAGCAGGCCGGGACCGCCGGCGGCGTGCGCGGGCGCGGCGACGGCCTCCGCGCTGCGGACAAGCTGCTCGACGGCGGAGGCGATCGTCCCGTCCGGAAGGCCCGCGCCGCGCTGCGGCCACCACGTCAGGTTCGGCTCGTTCATCGGTTGGAGCCAGTCGATCCGCGCGCCCTGCGGGTTGCCGCCGGCGGCGCCGGCGGTCCCGGCGCCCGGCGTCGGCTCCCCGCCCGCGTCCGCGTAGCGCACGCACAGGTAGGCGACGAGCCACGCCCACGGTCCGTTCTCGGTCGGGTCGTCGGGGATGCGCGCGTCGTGCGGGAGCCCGTCCTGCCCCAGCTCCGGATGGCCGGCGCCGCCGGCCGCCGGGTCGCGCGCGGGGTCGAGCGCGGCGCTCGGGTGCGTCCAGGCGGGGAACGACTGGTAGAGCGTGAGCGCGACCTCGCGGCCGTCGGCGTTCGCGCGGGCGATCTGCGCGTCGAGCGCGGCGAAGGTGGACGCCGCGGGTCCATTCGGGTCGCCGAGGTCGACGAACGCCTGGGCGCGCGTGAACGGGTCTGGCGCTCGCGGCTGGACGTCGGTCCAGCGCAGCCACAGCGCGACGAACGTCGTCGGGTGCGGACCGCCGAGCAGGTAGGGGCGCACGCCGAGCACGTCGTCGTACGCGTTCACGTCGCCGATCAGCGAGACGCCCTTGCGCATGCGGGCAGGCGGCGTCGCCTCAGCCGGCCGGTCCTGGAGCGGGCGCGCGGCACCACCGCAGCCCGCAAGCACGAGCGCCGCGGCGCCGCCGGCGCCCGCGAGCAGCTCGCGGCGCGTCCACGATCCCGGCATCCGGTCACGCTAGCAATGCGCGTCCTGGGCGCCCCGGTCAGCCCGCGAACGCCGGCGGGTGCAGCACCGCCGCGATGCGGGCGGCGACCTCGTCGCGATCCCAGGGCTCGACCGTCCGGCGCACCGCGTTGACGGCGGCCGCCGGCAGCAGCCCCGCGACGAGCTCGGCGTCGGCCGGATCGGCGTGCCAGGCGGGGTGGCGCGCGAGCAGCTCGGCCAGCCGGTCGACGACGCGGTCGATCGTGCCGGCGACGTCGGCGGCGACCGCGGACGTGCGGTGGTCCGCCGTGACGAACAGCAGCCGCGACGCGTCGGGACGCTCGTCGGCGTGGGCCAGCAGCGCGCGGGCGAGCGCCGTGAGCGCGGCGGACAGCGGCGCGTCGAGCGTCTTCGCGTAGACAGCGTAGAGGCGCTCGAGGAGCTGCTCCACCTCCGCCTCCACGCACGCGAGGAAGAGGGCGTCCTTCGACGGATGGGCGCGGTAGAGCGTCGGCTTCGCGACGCCCGCCGCGCGCGCCAGCTCGACGATCCCGACGCCATGCAGGCCGTCGGCCGCGAACGCCGCGACGAGGCGCTGCATGTCGATCTCGGCACGTCGCATCTGAACCGAACGGTAACGATTGAAGCACCGATCTGCAAGGCTGCGAACTTCTAAGCGCCATCGGCACTTTGCCCGATCGGTTCAGCTTTGACCCGGTGGCGAAAGGAGCCGCCGCGCATCTTGTCCAGCGGGCGGACGACACCCCTCCAGACCGTTCGTAGCGTGTTCGCACCGATACCGACACGCCGTCACGGAGTCCCGCCATGAGACTGAACGAGCTTCGCCGCAGCGGCCACGCACCCTCGCTCGCCGCCGCCCTGATCCACTTCGACGTGAGCTTCATGTGCTGGGTGCTGCTGGGCGCACTCGGCGCCTACATCGCCGAGGCCCTCTCGCTGTCCCCGTTCGCGAAGGGCGTCGTCGTCGCGACGCCGCTGCTGTCGGCGGCGGGCATGCGGCTCGTGCTCGGCCTGCTCGGCGACCGCCTCGGGCCCAAGCGCGTCGGCACGGTCAGCATGGCGCTCGTCGCGCTGCCGCTGCTGTGGGGCTGGCTCGCGGCGGGGTCGCTGGGGCAGGTGCTCGGGGTAGGCCTGCTGCTCGGCGTCGCCGGAGCCTCGTTCGCGGTCGCACTCCCGCTCGCCAGCCGCTGGTACCCGCCGCGCCTCCAGGGGCTCGCGATGGGGATCGCGGGCGCCGGCAACTCCGGCACCGTGATCGCGACGCTCGCGGCGCCGCGGATCGCGGAGCACACCGGCTGGCACGCCGTGATGGGGATGGCGCTCGTGCCCGTGGCGCTCGCGTTCGGCGCGTTCGCACTGCTCGCGAAGGAGCCGCCGCGCGCGGCGCAGCCGCTGAGCGCCCGCGGCATGGCGCGGATGCTGCGCGAGCCGGATGCGCGCCGGATGGCGGGGCTCTACGCGATCACGTTCGGCGGCTTCGTCGGGCTCACGAGCTTCCTGCCGATCCTGCTGCACGACCAGTACGGACTCACGAAGGTGCAGGCCGCGACGATCGCCGCCTGCGGCGGCGCGCTCGGCTCGCTGCTGCGGCCCGTCGGCGGCCACGTCGCGGACCGCGTCGGCGGCACGACGGTGCTGTCGGGCGTGCTCGGCGTCGCCGGCGCCGGGCTGCTGTTCGTCTCGGGGCTGCCGGCCGTCACGGTGACGGCGGTCGCGTTCGTGCTGACGATGGGCGCGCTCGGGCTCGGAAACGGGGCGGTGTTCCAGCTCGTCGGGCTGCGCTTCGGCGACCGCATCGGCGCGATGACGGGGATCGTCGGCGCGGCCGGCGGGCTCGGCGGCTTCGCGCTGCCGTTCGCGCTCGGGCTCGTGAAGCAGACGGCCGGCTCCTACGGCGTCGGGCTGGCGCTGCTGGCGGCGATCGCGGCCTCGGCGCTGCTGATCGTGCGGATCGTGCGCGGGGCGATGCGGACGCGGGCGGCGGCGGGCGCGGGCGGCAGCGGCCTCGCCCAACCGGCGGAGCTGCGGGGATGAGCACGCTCGCGAGCAGCCGCGCGGGCGGCGGGGGCGGCCCGCAGGGGATCCTCGTCGTCGGCGGCGGGATCGCCGGGCAGACCGTCTGCGAGGAGGTCCGCCGGCGCGACCCGGAGGCGCCGCTGACGCTCGTGTGCGGCGAGGCGGCGGCGCCCTACGACCGTGTTCGCCTCTCCCACCTGCTCGCCGGCGAGGCCGACGCCGACGCGCTCGCGCTGCGGCCGGACGACTGGTACGCCGACCGCGGAGTCGAGCTGCTGCTCGGCCGGCGGGTCGTCGCGCTCGACGCCGACGCGGGGCGCTGCACGCTCGACGACGGGCGCGAGCTGCGCTTCACCCAGGCGGCGCTGTGCACCGGCTCTGACCCGCTGATGCCGCCGCTGAAGGGGATCGACCTGCCCGGGGTGCACGCGTTCCGCACGCCGGAGGACTGCCTCGCGATCGCCGTCGCCGCGGCGCGGCGGGCGGTCGTGATCGGCGGCGGGCTGCTCGGGCTGGAGGCGGCATACGGGCTCGTCCAGCGCGGCGTCCACGTCGCCGTCGTCCACCTCGTCGACCGCCTGATGGAGCGCCAGCTCGACGCGGCGGCAGCGGACCTGCTGCTGCCCGCGATCGAGTCGCTGGGCGTGCGCGTGCTGCTGGAGCGCCAGACGGCGGAGCTGCGCGCGGGCGCGGACGGGCGCGTGACCGCGGTGCGCTTCGCCGACGACACGCAGGAGCAGGCCGACCTCGTCGTCGTCTCGATCGGGATCCGCCCGCGCACCGACCTCGCGCGCGCCGCCGGGCTCGACGTGGCGCGCGGGATCGTCGTCGACGACCGCCTGCGCACGTCCCACGAGCGCGTCGTCGCGGTCGGCGAGTGCGCCGAGCACCGCGGCGTCGTGCACGGGATCGTCGCGCCGATCCACGAGCAGGCGGCGGTCGCGGCGGACACGCTGCTGGGGATCGACGGCGCCGCGTACGCGGGCTCGATCCCCACCGCGAAGCTGAAGGTGATGGGGATCGACCTCGTCACCGCGGGTGCGGCCGAGGGCGCGCGCGCCGTCGTCGCGGCCGACGGCGAGGCCGGCACGTACCGCAAGGTGGTGCTCGACGGTGCCGGCCGCGCGGCTGGCACCGTGCTGCTCGGCGACACGCGCGGGCACGAGCTGCTGACCGACGTCGTCAAGCGCGGCGAGGCCGTCGAGGACCCGCTCACGCTGCTGGTCGAGGCGAGCGCCGCGACCGCGGCCGACCTGCCCGACGCGGCGCAGGTCTGCAACTGCAACGGGGTCCGCAAGGGCGAGATCCTCGACGCGGTGCGCGTCGACGGCTGCACGAGCAGCCGCGAGGTGATGGCGCGCACGCGCGCCGGCACCGGCTGCGGGTCGTGCAGGGCGACCGTGCTCGACCTCGTCGCGCTCGCGACCGGCGGCGGCGCAGAGGAGCCCGCCTACCTGTGTCCCTGCCGTCAGCAGACGCGCGAGCAGCTCGCGGCGCTCGTGCGCGAGCGCGAGCTGTCGTCGGTGTCCGAGCTGACCGCCGCGTGCGGGGCGGGGCGCGACTGCGGCGCCTGCAAGCCGGGGCTCGCCTACCTCGTCTCCGAGGTCGCCGCCAACCGCCACCGCGAGGAGCGCCACGCGCGCTTCATCAACGACCGTGTCCACGCGAACATCCAGAACGACGGCACCTTCTCGGTGATCCCGCGCATCCGCGGCGGGGTGACGACGCCGGCCGAGCTGCGGCGCATCGCCGACGTCGCCGAGCGCCACCAGGCCAAGATGATCAAGATCACCGGCGGCCAGCGCATCGATCTCCTCGGCATCCGCAAGGAGAGCCTCCCGCAGGTGTGGCGCGAGCTCGGCATGCCCTCGGGGCACGCGTACGCGAAGGCCTTCCGCACCTGCAAGACCTGCGTCGGCACGGACTTCTGCCGCTACGGCGTCGGCGACAGCACCGCGCTCGGCATCGCCATCGAGCGCCGCTTCCAGGGTCTGGAGTCGCCCGCGAAG
>DASRXW010000098.1:0-29053 GCA_035654055.1 Conexibacter sp. | reverse complement strand
CGACGGCAGCCTCGCCCTGCTGCTGCTGAACAAGGCCCACGGGCCGGTCGCCGTGCGGCTCGCGGCGGTGCGCGGCGGCGTCGAGCGTCCGCTGCGCGGCCGCGTGCGGCTCGTGCAGCTCTCGCCGGCGCGCTACCGCTGGCATCCGCGCGGCCCGGCCGGCTTCGCCGGGCCCGACGAGCCCCCGGCGCGCTGGACGGCGGCGCTCGGCCCCGGCGGCCGGATCGTCCTCCCACCGCTCTCGCTGACCGTGCTGCACGGGAAGCCGAGCGATCGCCGCCCCGCGTGCCGCGGGCAGGCCACCTGCACGCGCACGCGTTCGTGAGCGCCAACCGGCCGAGACGGGTTGCACCGGAGCGGCCCGTGGGAACGCCCAGAGCAGCATGCCGCCCGATCGCGTCCGAAGGGATCGCGCATGAGCACGGCCGCAGAGACGCGTCCCGAGACGCCCCAGTCCGGCGCCCACCTGGCGAGGGCGAGCGCAGCCGACCGCGGAGCGCAGGCATCATGACGCGCACCCACCGAGCACCGCCCGTCGACGCGCCGGATCTCGACTCCGCGCTCGACGCGCTGCGCGAGCAGGGCATGCGAGCGTCGGCGGCGCGCCGGCTCGTGCTCGGAGCGCTGTACGCGGTCGACACGCCGCTTACCGCCGAGCAGATCGCGGGCGGCCTCGCCGGGCGCCTGCCGCGCTCGGACCCGGCGTCCGTGTACCGCAACCTCGAGGTGCTCGAGCGCGCCGGGCTCGTGCGGCACGTGCACCTCGGTCATGGTCCGGGGCGGTACGCGCGCGCCGGCGGGCCGCAGCACGAGTACCTGCTGTGCGACGAGTGCGGCGCGGTGCGGGCGCTCGAGCCGGCCGCGCTCGACCCCGTGCGCGACGTGATCCGGCGCGAGCTCGGCCACGAGGCGCGCTTCACGCACTTCCCGCTCACGGGGCTCTGCTCGGACTGCGCGCAGGCGGCGGCGAATCCACGTCGGTGACTCAGAGGAGCAGCTCGCCGACGCCCGTCGACGACGCTCATCCGCGCTCCTCCAGCATGTCGAACGAGTACGCGCGCTCCTCCATGCCGCCCGGGACCTCCGCGTACGCGTCCGCGGCGCGGAACCCGACCGTCTTGTCGACGGCCTTCGCGATCAGCCACGTGAGGACGAACGAGTAGGCGCCGCACGCGAGCACGGCGACGACCTGCTTGCCGAGCAGCGCCGCGCCGCCGTGGAAGAAGAGGCCCTCCTTGCCGCTGAACGTCCCGGTCGCGAACAGCCCGATCGCCAGCATCCCGACGATCCCGCCCCAGCCGTGGACGCCGACGACGTCGAGCGTGTCGTCGATCTTGAGGCGGAACTTGAAGCCGATCGCGAACGAGCAGACGATCCCGGCGGCGAGGCCGATCAAGATCGCGCCGAGCGTGTTGACCTCGCCGCAGGCGGGCGTGATCGCGACCATGCCGGCGACCGCCGACGTCAGCACGCCGATCATGTCGACCTTGCCGAAGCGCACCCGGTCCAGCACCCACCAGCCGGCCATCGCGCCGGCCGCGCCGAGCTGCGTGTTGATGAAGGCCGACGGCGCAGCGCCCTGGTCCTGCAGCGCCGAGCCGGCGTTGAAGCCGAACCAGCCGAACCACAGCAGCCCGAGCCCGATCGCCACGAGCGGGATCGAGTGCGGGCGCTCCGCGCCGCGCGCGAGGTCGCCGGGGCGCCGCAGCGCGAGCACGCAGGCGAGGCCCGCCATCCCGGAGTTCAGCTCGACGACCGTGCCGCCCGCGAAGTCGAGCGCGCCGAGCTTCTGCGTCACCCACCCGTGCGGCGAGAAGACCCAGTGCGCGAGCGGGATGTAGACGAGCACCGTCCAGATCGCCGCGAACGCCATCCAGCCGTCGAAGCGCGTCCGGCCCGCGATCGAGCCGCTGATCAGCGCGACCGTGATGATCGCGAACGAGAGCATGAAGCAGGAGAAGATGAGAGTCGGGATGCGGCCGGTCAATTCATCCGGGCCGATCCCGTGCATCGCGACCTGCTTGAGGTTGCCGATCAGGCCGGCGCCGCCGACGTCGCCGCTGAACGCGAGCGACCAGCCGAACAGGAACCAGATCACCGTCACGATGCAGAGGCACGCGAAGCTCATCCGCAGCATCACGAGCACGTGGCTCGTGCGCACCATCCCGCCGTAGAAGAAGGCGAGGCCGGGCGTCATCAGCAGCACCATCGCGGTGCTCGCCATCAGCCAAGCGGTGTCTCCCGAGTCGACGCCAGCAGGCATGGTCAGCTCCTTCGTTCGATCAGGTCAGGAACGTGGTCGACTTCCGCAGCCGTGGCGCGGGCGTGCCGGTGAGCAGTCGCCGCGCCCCATCCCAGGCGTCGCGCATCGCCCGGTCGACCGCCGGCGAGGAGCTGCCCAGGATCCGCACCCACGCGCCGCAGTCGCCCGGCAGCACGCTGACGCCCCAGCGCACCGCGGCGTCCCGCAGCGCCGCCCGCAGTGCATCGGCGATCCCGGTGGCGGGCGCGCGATCGCTGACGACGTGCAGCGACGCGAGCTGGTCCTCCCCGCCGAGCACGCCGGGACCGTCGAGCCCGCCCGGCCTCTCGCCGGGCGCGAGGCGGATGCGGTCCAGCACGAGCGGGACGCCGTCCGGGCGCCGGATCTCCAGATCGGTCGCGAGCACGTCGTAGGCGTGGCGCTCGCCGTGCGCGAGCCGCCCCGCGCGCACCGTCTCGCCCACGATCGCCGTCGCGCCGCGCGCGATCGAGACGCGCGTGCGGTGGTAGGAGCGCGATCCCGCGCACGGGATGATCGGGTCGGGCAGGTACTCGAGCAGGCAGTCCTCCGCTGCGCTCAGGTTGACCGCGCTCGTCGCGTAGTCCGCGTCCATCCGCATCACCTTCGTGGCCGCCTGGGTCGTCAGGTGCAGTGCGCTGCCGGGCTCGCAGACGGCGTCGATGCGGTAGCGGTCGCCCTGCACCATGCCCGCTCCGGCCGACATCGCGAGCACGATCGCCATGTCGGGGCGCGCGGGGTCGAAGTAGAGCGGCCGCATGATCTGGAGCGGGGACTTCTGGTAACGCCGCAGCAGCTCGGTGCGGCCGTCCACCGGTCCGAAGGCGAGGTCGAGCACGGCCACCTTGCCCGGACGCCCGGCCGCCAGCGTGTCGGGGATCGACGCGTACGCCGCGACCGTGTCGGGCAGCGGCCGCACCTCGTAGTGGCTGCTGCTCAATCGCGCGACGCTCATGGCTCACTGCGCCGCGAGCGTCCCGCGTGCCGCTTCGAGGAAGTCCGCGACCTCGGCCACGCCGGTCGCGTCGAGCGAGTTCGTCAGCAGCACCGGGCGGCCGTCGCGCACCGCGAGCGCGTCGCGGTGCATCCGCTCGACGTCGCACAGCACGTACTCGGCGATGTCGACCTTGTTGATCACGAGCAGGTCGCACTCGGTGATCCCAGGCCCGCGCTTGCGCGGCATCTTGTCGCCCTCGGCGGTGTCGAGCACGAACAGGAAGAGGTCGACGAGCGCCGGGCTGAACGTCAGCGTCAGGTTGTCGCCGCCGCTCTCGTACAGCAGCGTGTCGACGTCCGGAAAGGCGTCGAGCAGCTCGGCTCCCGCGGCGAGGTTCATCGTCGGGTCGTCGCGCACCGCGGTGTGCGGGCAGGCGCCCGTCTCGACGCCGACGACGGCCGCGGGGTCCAGCAGCCCGTCGAGCGTCCGCCGCACGTGCTCGGCGTCCTCCTGCGTGTAGATGTCGTTCGTGATCACCGCCGGGGCGTGCCCGCGGACGATCAGCAGCGGCACGAGCGCCTCGATCAGCGCCGTCTTGCCCGAGCCGACGGGGCCGCCGACGCCGATCCGCAGTGGTTCGTCTCGCTGGGTCATCGCGACACCTCGGCCGCCCGCTCAGCTCGCGAAGAGCCTCGCCTCGGCCAGTTCGTGGTTGGCCGACATCACGTCGGCGAGCGGCGCGCACCCGCCGACGTCCTCCAGGCCGGCCCGCAGCGCCGCGCGCGTCGCCTGCGCGATCGGCGCGGCTGCCCCCCGCACGAGCGTCTGGGCGCTGCGGTGGTCGGCCAGCCGCAGCCGCAGCGCCGCACCCGCGAACGACGTGCAGAAGGCGAACAGGTCCGCGGCGACCGCCTGCTCCCGCGGCACGCCCATGCCGGCGTACACGACGCCCGTCACGACCGCCTGCGTCCCGAGCGTGCGCCGCTGCGCCACCAGCTCGTCGAGGTGCCGCAGCCGGGGCGAGGGGAAGACCTCGCCGCAGACCGACAGCAGCTGCCGGCCGATCCGCAGCGACGCCTGCCGCGGCTCGCGCGTCAGCTTGCTCGCATGCAGCCGCTCGTCGGCCTGCCGGACCTGCTCCCAGTCGTCCTCGCGCGCGCCGCGGTGCGCGAGCGCGAGCGCGGTCGCGTCGGCCGGGCCGATCGCGTGCAGCAGCAGGTCGCGCAGCAGATCGGGCAGCGCGTCGGCGTCGATCGCCCCCGCCTGCGCGTAGCCCTCGAGCCCATGCGAGAGCGTGTACGACCCGCTCGGGAAGGCCGAGTCGGCGAGCTGCCACGTGACGAGCGCCGCGGCGAGCATCAGACCATGAAGAAGAGGCGCGTGAGCGGCAGCTCCTGCGCCGGTTCGATCGTCGTCAGCTCGCCGTCGACCGTCACTCTGAACGTCTCCGGGTCGACCTGGATGTCGGGGACGCGCGCGTTGCGGACCATGTGCTGCTTGCCGATCGAGCGGCAGTTGCGCACCTCGACGATCCGGCGGTGCAGGTCGAGCTGCTCCGGCACCCCGGCCGCCACCCCGGCCTGCGACATGAACGTGATGCCCGTGCTCTGCCGCGCGCGGCCGTAGGCGCCGAACATGTGCCGGAAGCGCACCGGCTGCGGCGTCGGCAGCGACGCGTTCGGGTCGCCCATCGCCGCCCAGTTGATGATGCCGCCCTTGACGACGAGCCGCGGCTTGGCGGCGAACGAGGCGATCGGCCACTGGACGAGGTCGGCCACCTTGCCGCGCGCGATCGACCCGATCGCGTGGCTCACGCCGTTGACGATCGCCGGGTTGATCGTGACCTTCGCGAGGAAGCGCAGCACGCGCTGGTTGTCGTTGCGGTCGCTGTCGCCCTCCATCGCGCCGCGCAGCGCCTTGCAGTGATGGGCGATCTGGAACGCGCGCGTGACCGACTCGCCGACGCGGCCCATCGCCTGCGAGTCCGACGAGACCATGCTGATGATCCCGAGGTCGTGCAGGACCGTCTCGGCGGCGATCGTCTCCGCGCGCACGCGGCTGTCGGCGAACGCGACGTCCTCGGGGATGTCGTGGTTGAGGTGATGGCAGACCATCACCATGTCGAGCAGCTCGTCGACCGAGTTGATGCCGTAGGGCAGCGTCGGGTTGGTCGAGGAGGGCAGGATGTTCGGCTCGCCCGTCACGCGCAGGATGTCCGGCGCGTGGCCGCCGCCGGCCCCCTCGCTGTGGAACGTGTGGATCGCGCGGCCGTCGATCGCCGAGCGCGTGTCCTCGAAGTAGCCCGACTCGTTGAGGCTGTCGGTGTGGATCGCCACCTGCACGTCGTAGGCGTCGGCGACCGACAGCGCGCAGTCGATCACCGACGGCGTCGCGCCCCAGTCCTCGTGCACCTTCAGGCCGGCCGCGCCCGCCTCGAGCTGCTCGCGGAGCGAGATCGGCAGGCTTGAGTTGCCCTTGCCCATGATCCCCATGTTCACGGGCATCCCCTCACACGCCTCGAGCAGCCGCGCGATGTTCCACGGGCCCGGCGTGCTCGTCACGCCGTTCGTGCCGGCGGCCGGACCGGTGCCGCCGCCGAACAGCGTCGTGATGCCGTTCGTGAGCGCGTGCTCGGCCTGCTGGGGCGAGACGAAGTGGACGTGCGTGTCGATCGCGCCGGCGGTGACGATCGTGTGCTCGCCGGCGATCACCTCCGTGCCCGCGCCCATGATCAGGTCGGGATGGATGTCGTCCTGGATGCCCGGGTTGCCGGCCTTGCCGACGCCCGCGATCAATCCGTCCTTGATGCCGATGTCGCCCTTGACGACGCCGAGCAGCGGGTCGAGCACGATCGCGTTCGTGATGACGGTGTCGAGCATGCCCTCGGCCGAGACGCCGGACGGGTCACCGGCCATCCCGTCGCGCGCGGTCTTCCCGCCGCCGTAGACGGCCTCGTCGCCGTAGCGGCCCTCGTGGTAGTCCTGCTCGATCTCGATCACGAGGTTCGTGTCGGCCAGCCGCACGCGGTCCCCGGTCGTCGGGCCGAACAGGTCCGCGTACTGCTTGCGGGTGATCGTCGTCATCGCCGGCCTCCTCTTCTGCTCGTGCGTCTGCGGCGGGGTCTGCCGCTGCCCGGCGCCTCGTCATCCGTCTCCCCCGTGTCGCGGAAGCCGAGCTTGTGCAGCCGGCGGATCGCGCGGGCGCGGTTGTCGCGGGAGCGGATGCCGCCCTGAACGAGGCCGCTGAAGCCGGCGAGGTAGCCGAGGCCGCCGTAGGCGCACAGCCGCACCTCGTGCATGTCGCCGGGCTCGAAGCGCACGGCGGTGCCGGCGGGCAGGTCGAGGTGCATGCCGAGCGCCGCGACGCGATCGAACTCGAGCGCCCGATTCGCCTCGAAGAAGTGGTAATGCGAGCCGACCTGGATGGCGCGGTCGCCGGTGTTGGCGACCGTGAGGGTCTTCTTCGCGCGGTTGGCGTTGAGCTCGATGTCGCCGCGCGCGAGCTGGTACCGGTCTGGGTCTGCCATGTTCGCTCCTTTGCTCAGCCGACGGCCGCGCGGTCGTGGGTGTGGGTGTGGGCCTGCTCGTGCGCTTCCGCGTGCGAGTGCGCGTGCGAGAAGCCGTGCGCGTGGTCGGCCCCGAGCGCAGCTGCGACGCCGTCGTCGCCGTGCTCGGCGAGCCGGTGGCACGCCGTCGCGACGCGTGCGGCGACGACGCGGGCGACAGCGGCGGGCGACAGCAGCGGCGCGGCGACGCCCCCGCCGGCCCCGAGCTCGGCCGGCACGACCGCGACGCGCTCGGCGCCGAGCCGCCGACAGCGCTCGACGCCCGCGTCCAGCTCGCCGCCCGGCCCGCGCAGGCCGACCTCGACGAGCCGGCCGCCACCGTGCGCGCGCACGAGCGCGACGACGCGGTGCAGCTCCGCGTCGTCGAACGGATCGGCCGACGCCGCGGCGATCAGCACCGCGGCGTCGTCGTCGTGCACGCGGCTGCAGGCGGCCCGCAGCCAGCCGACGAGGTGGTCGGGCGTGCCGAACGGCGGGGCGAGCGCGACGCGTCCCGGCTCCTCGTCACGCGTCGCCCAGCGCACGGTCCGCGCGGTGTCGGAGACAAGGCGCGGGTCGCGGCCGAGCGTCATCGACAGCACGACGACTGGGCCGCCGGTGCCGGCCTCGGCGAGCGCCGCGCGCAGCGCCCGCTGGAGCTCGCGCCCCGCCGCGACGGCGCGCGGGCGCAGGCGCATCAGCTCGGGTCGCTCCAGCAACGGCGCCAGCGCACGCCCGTCGGCGCTCTCGTGGCCGCCGACGAGCAGCAGCGCCCGGGCACGGTCGGAGGTCACCGAGGTCATCGCGGCCTCAGCCCCCCACCGGATCGTGGCAGGAGACGAGCTTGGTCCCGTCGAGGAACGTCGCCTCGACCTGGATCAGCCGCGCCATCTCCCGCACGCCGTCCATCACGTCTCTCGGGCCGACGACCTGCTTGCCGAGCTCCATGCACTCGGCCACGGTTCTGCCGTCGCGGGCTGCCTCGAGGATCGCCTCCGAGATCAGCGCGACGGCCTCGCTGAAGTTGAGCGGCACGCCCCGCTCGCGCCGCTTGCGTGCAAGGTCGGCGACGATGTAGATGAAGAGCTTGTCCTGCTCGCGCGGCGCGAGGTTCATGTGGCGCCCTCCTCCGTCGGTTGGGGTTTCGTGATCGCGGCGAAGACCGGGATCGCCGCGAGGAACGCCCACGTCGTCACGTTGAACGGCCACGTGAGCGTGTGCCCGCCGAACGGGGCGAAGAAGTTCGCGAGCGCGGCGGTGATCGCCGTCGAGAAGGCGGCCGCGAGGACGGCGTAGAGCATGTTGACCGCGGTCGGCGCCAGGAACGTCGCGCCGAGCGCGATCATCACGAGCACCGCGTTGTAGCCATAGATGCCCGACGTGATCAGGCTGGCCGGAGCCCCCGGCAGCAGCGCCGTGAGCGTGCCGACGACGCTGCCCGCGGCGATCGCGACCAGCCACGACGACAGGTGGAGCCCGAGATAGGTCACGGCGGCGATGCCGATCAGCGCGCCGCAGTAGCCCTCCAGGCCCATGTAGATGCGCCTGCGCTCGACCCCGAGCGCCATCGCGGTCGCGGTGGCGGTCGCCGCGCCCAGCAGTCCGAAGACGCCGGGCTTCCAGCCGGCCGAGAAGAGCGCCGCGGTGATGAAGACGCCGGTGACGAGCTTGGCCTGCAGGTCGACCTGCCCGATGCCGCGCAGCGTCTCGATCGCGAACAGCGCGGGCTGCTGCTCATGCCACGGATGCGGCGCGCCCACAGCGGCACCGTGAATGGTGCTCATCGATCTCGTCCTCGATCGTCGAACGGTCGTCGCAGGGCCCACCGGCGCCCTGCTGGCGTGCTACCCGCCTTTGCGATGCGGCTGCCACCTGACACCGTCAATTGGCGCATTGATGCTTACCGCGCTCGATCCGTAACAGCGACGCCCTCGCAATTAATCGAGGCGAATCACCTGCGGCCAGCGTCGGCCTGCCAGCTTCCTGCGATCCGGTTGCAGGAGCCGCACGGTCGCGCTACGGTCGCGAAACCTTCGCACCGGAACCTGGTGCTCGAGCTGTCCCGATCCGCCCAGAAGGGAGGACCCGCCATGCACGCCCCCAGCCCGGCTGCTGCCACGGCGGGCTCGCGCTGGTCGCGCGTGAAGGCGTCGCTCACCCCCGCCGAGTGGCGCCGGGTCGCGCTGATGCTCGGCTTCGTCGCATGCCTGCACCTGCTCGGCTTCCTCATCCTGCTCGTGCTCGTCGTGCCGCGCGACCTGTCGCTCGGGAGCAGTGGCGCGTTCGGGCTCGGAGTCGGCGTGACGGCCTACACCTTCGGGTTGCGCCACGCCTTCGACGCCGACCACGTCGCCGCGATCGACAACACGACCCGCAAGCTGATGGGCGACGGCCAGCGGCCGCTCAGCGCCGGCTTCTTCTTCTCGCTCGGCCATTCGACGATCGTCTTCGCGCTCGCGCTGCTGCTCGCCTTCGGCCTGCGCGCCCTCGGCGGCCAGGTGGCGAACCACGGCTCGACGCTGCACGACGTGACCGGGCTCGTCGGCACGCTGGTCTCCGGCACCTTCCTGCTGCTGATCGGGCTGCTCAACCTGGTCCTGCTCGCCGGGATCGTGCGCGTCTTCCGTCGCATGCGCGACGGACAGCTCGACGAGGCGGAGCTCGAGGCCCGGCTCGAGCAGCGCGGGGCGATGAACCGCTTCTACGCGCGCTTCACGAAGGCCGTCACGAAGCCATGGCAGATGTATCCCATCGGCATGCTCTTCGGTCTCGGCTTCGACACCGCCACCGAGGTCGCGCTGCTGCTCCTCGCCGCCGGTGCGGCGTTCGGCGGCCTGCCGTCGTACGCGATCGTCTGCCTGCCGATCCTGTTCGCGGCCGGCATGTCGCTGCTCGACACGCTCGACGGAGCGTTCATGAGCTTCGCCTACGGCTGGGCCTTCACCAGGCCGGTGCGCAAGATCTACTACAACCTCACGATCACGGGCCTCTCAGTCGCGATCACGCTGGTGATCGGGACGATCGAGCTGGCGTCCGCGATCGCGCACAGGCTCGACCTGAGCGGCGGCGTCTGGTCCTTCGTCGCGGGCGTCGACCTCAACCTCGTCGGCTTCTTCGTCGTCGGCCTGCTCTTCACGACCTGGGTGGTCGCGCTGCTCGTGTGGCGCTACGGCCGCATCGAAGAGCGCTGGACCGGCGCCCTGCGCGCCGATCCGGCGGCGCCGGTCGACCGGGCGGTCGACGCCCCAGGGCGGCACCGTGGGTGAGTCGCCGCCAGCCCCTGGCGGCGTCGCGACGCCCGAGCGCGCGGTCCTGCTGCGGGCGATCGCGGCGATCCTTGCGATCTCCGCCGTGTCGCTGCTGTTCATCGCCTCGTACGCCGGCGCGCTGCACGAGCCGCGCGCGCACGAGGTCCCGCTCGCGGTGACGGCGCAGGTCCCGGCGCAGATCGCCCAGCAGCTCGCGAGCTCGCAGGCGACGCGGGTCCGCACCGTCGCAGACCGGGCGGCCGCCTTGCGCGAGATCGACGAGCGCAAGGTCTACGGCGCGGTGGTGGCGACCTCGCGGGGCGTGGATCTCGTGGTCGCGCCCGCCGCCGGCCCGGCCGTGGCGAGCGCGCTCGAGCAGAGCCTCGTCCCGCAGCTCGAGCGCGCCGGCGCCAAGGTCCGCACGGTCGAGGTCCACACGCTGCCCGCAGGCGACGCGCGAGGACTGGTCGGGTTCTACACCGCGGTCGGCTGGGTCGTGGCCGGCTACCTCGGAGCGGCGTTCCTCGGGATCATCTTCGGGACCCGGCCGGGGCGCCTGCACACGGTCTGGCGGCTCGGCGGCATCGCGGTCCTGGGTCTGATCGCCGGCTTCGGAGGCGCAGTGCTCGCCGCCGCGATCGGCGACTTCGAAGCCGCCTTCTCGATCGGACTGATCGGGGCGTTGACGATCGTCAGCGTCGGCGCGGTCACGGTCGCGCTGCAGTCGGCATTCGGGATCGTCGGCACCGGCGTCGCGATCCTGATCTTCGTCGTGCTCGGGAACCCGGCCTCCGGCGGCCCGTTCCCCGGTGTGCTCCTGCCAGGCCTGTGGCGCGTCGTCGGCGAGCTGATCCCGACCGGCGCCGCCACCACCGCGATCCGCAACCTCGCCTACTTCCCCGACGCCTCGATCGCCGGGCCGCTGATCGTGCTGCTCGCGTGGCTCGCAGCCGGGGCCGGCGTCGCGCTCGGCCTCGGGCAGCGCCGCGGTCCGCTGACCACCGAGGAGGCGCAGGGCACGGCTGCGGGCGTCGTTCCGCCGTAGCGGACGCTCCGACTTATGGGGACCGTGTGGCAGGACGAGGCCCTTGGTGGTGCCGATGGATGACCGCATGGCCCTTTCCGCGTCGGATCAGCCAGCGATTGGCGGGGTAGGCGGCGCCGCCCGCGATCAGCAGCGCGGCCGCGAGGCTCGCCCAGAACAGTGCATCGCGGAGGCCGGCGTCCATCGCGCCGGGGATCACGAGCATGATCGTGTTGTCGACGATCTCCATGATCGAGATCGAGATCGTGTCCGAGGCCAGCGCGATCGGGACCACGGCGGCGAGCGCCATGCCCGAACGCAACAGCGGCAAGCTCGTCAGCAGGTAGCCGAAGAAGAACGCGAGCACGACCGAGACGCCGACCGTCGCGAGGTTGGCGAAGCCGAGCGCGGTGCCGATGACCATCCCCAGCACCTCGCCGATCGCGCAGCCGGTGAGGCAGTGCACCGTCGCGCTGAACGCCAGTGCGTTGAGCGAGGATCCACCGTGATCGCTGAGGTCGGACGGCGCGGACATCGGGAGCCACTGCTGCGTATGCCCAACCGGCCCGCGGTTGTCGCAGCCCTCGACGCCGCCGATCGGCCTCGGCGGCACGAAGCAGCCGCGGCCGTCCGCAGGGCGGTCCCGGCGTCATCTCCGCGGGAGCGCGGCGAGCCGCGCGCCGCATGCCGCGGCGACGTCGGCGAGGTCGATGTCGGCGACGAGGCGCTGCTGGCGGTCGTGGCCGGGCGCGAGCGTGCGGAGCGCCTGCAGGTAGGCGCGTCGCGCGGCGGGCTCGTCGCCGAGCGCATCGTAGGCGCGGCCGAGCTGGAAGGCGGCGAGCGCGAAGCCCGGGTCGACGTAGAGCGCGCGGCGCAGCGACCCGGCGGCGGTCGCCGCGTCGCCGGAGCCGAGGTGCGCGATGCCGCGGACGAAGTGCGCGTCGGCGTCGAGCGGGTCCGCGGCGAGCACGCGCTCGGTCACCGCGATCGCGTCGTCGAGCCGACCCGCGTCCGCGGCGGCGAGCGCGGTCGCCATGGCGCCGTCGAGCACGACCGGCTCGTCGTCGCGGTGCACCGCGCGCCAGCGGCGCGTCGCGGTCGTGGCGGCGGGGGACGCAGGGGCCTGCCGTCGCGCGGGATCGCCGGCCTGCGCCGGATGTCGCGAGACCCGTGAGGAGGGCAGGCGGCAGAGCCGGTCGGCGGCCCCGAGCAGCAGCATGCCGCCGGGAGCCAGGGTGCCCTCGAGCCGCTCCACCACGCGCTCCACCGTCGGCGGGTCGAAGTAGATCAGGACGTTGCGGCACAGCACGAGGTCGAAGCGCTCGACCGGCGTCGCGTCGGTCACCAGGTTGTGCCGGCGAAAGGCGGCGAGCCGCCGCAGCGGCTCGCCGACGAGGAGGTGCGCGCCGTCGCGGCCGAAGTGGCGCTCGCGCAGCGGCGCTTCGACCTGGCGGACGGAGCGTCCTCCGTAGCGTCCGCGCTCGGCGCGCCGCAGCGCCGCGGCCGACAGGTCCGTCGCGAGCAGCGCAAGCGGCGGGCTCGCGCCGAGCGCCTCGCTCGCGAGGATCGCCAGCGTCCAGGCCTCCTCGCCGGTGGAGCAGCCGGCGACCCACACGCGGACGCCCTCCGACCCGTCGGCACGCGCGTTCGCGAGCAGCGTGGGCCAGTCGATCGCGTCGAGATCCTCACGCTGGCGGAAGAAGAACGTCTCGTGGACGGCGACGGCCTCGAGCAGCGACGCGACGAACGCCTCGCCGGTCGTGGGGTTGCGCGCCGCGCGCAGCGCGCCGGCGGCGTCGACCGGGGGGTCGAGCTTCGCGAGCGCAGCGCTGAGCGAGTTGATGCGCTGGGGACCGTGCAGGACGATGCCGCTGCGCTCGCGGACGAGGTCGGCGAGCTGCTCGAGCCGCTCGCTCATCGGCGCGCGGGGCGCAGCTCGTGCAGTGCGGCCGCGATCTGCGCCGGCGAGAGCGGCCGCGCGCCGGCCTCCACCGCGGCCCGCGGCATGCCGTAGATGCGCGAGGTCGCCTCGTCCTGCGCGAGCAGCAGCCCGCCGGCGGCCTTGATCTCTGCCGCACCGCGGGCGCCGTCGCGTCCCATGCCGGTCAGGACGACCGCGACGGCGCCAGCGCCGAGCACCGCCGCGAGGCTCGCGAGCAGCAGGTCGGCGGAGGGCCGATGCGGCCCGGCGACGGTGCGGTGGTCGAGCGCAAGGCGCCGCGAGGGCGTCAGCGTGAGGTGGGCGTCCTCGGGCGCGAGCCAGACGCCCGGCCGCAGCGGGGCGCCGTCCCGCGCCATCGCCACGGGCAGGGCGAGCTCGTCGTCGAGCATCTGCCGGAGGCCGTCGATGAAGCCGGCTGCGATGTGCTGGACGATCAGGATCGGCAGCATGAAGTCGGCCGGCAGCTCGCGGAGGATCTCCGCCAGCACGCCAGGGCCGCCGGTCGAGGTGCAGATGCCGATCGCCCGTCCCGGCCGCTCGGCCTCCGCGCCGGATCGGCCGGCGAGGACCGCGCTCATCGCCCGATCAGCTGCTCGACCGTGTCGAGCAGCGCGCGCTGGTCGAAGCGGTCCTTCGTGACGTACGCGTCGGCGCCCGCCTCCAAGCCGCGCCGGCGGTCGTCCTCGCTGGCCAGCGAGGTGACGACGACGACCGGCAGCGAGGCGAGCGCCGGCTCGTCGCGGACGCGACGCAGCAGCTCCAAGCCGCCCATCACCGGCATCTCTAGGTCGGTCACCACGAGCTGTATGTCGGCATCCGCGGCGAGCTGCTGGAGCGCGACGGCGCCGTCGCCGGCGGTCGCGACGCGGTAGCCGGCGGCCTCGAGGATGCTGCGCTGGAGCTCGCGCACCGTGAACTGGTCGTCGACGACGAGCACCTTGCGAGCGTCCGGGACCGCGGCCGGCGCGGCCTCCGCTGGGGCCGAGCGCCGCACGAAAGCGCCCGCGACCGCGAACGCCGGGTCGACGACGAGCGCGATCCGCCCGTCGCCCAGGATCGCGCCGCCGAGGTAGCCGCGACGCCCGCCGAGGATCGGGCCGAGGCTCTTGACGATCACCTCCTCCTCGCCCAGCAGACGGTCGCACGCGAGCGCGACGGTCGTGCCCCCGTGGCCGAGGACGAGCGCGGGCGGGGTGGGCGGCAGCGCGCCGGCGCCGCCCAGCGCCACGGCGAGGTCGCCGAGCGGGATCGGCTCGCCGCGCACCACGATCGACGGCCGTCCCGCGAGCGACGTCGTCTGCTCGGCGATCACCACCTCCTCGACGCGCGAGACGGGTACGCCGAAGACCTGACCGAGGCGCTCGACGAGCAGGACGTGCAGGACGGCGAGCGTGAGCGGCAGGACCAGCGTGATCGTGGTGCCGCGGCCCGGCTCGCTGCGCGCCTCGAGCGCGCCGCCGAGCGCCTCGACGTGCGTCTTGACGGCGTCGAGGCCGACGCCGCGGCCCGCGACGCCGTCCACGCG
The DNA here is from genome assembly GCA_035654055.1 of Conexibacter sp. Classification (GTDB taxonomy): domain Bacteria; phylum Actinomycetota; class Thermoleophilia; order Solirubrobacterales; family Solirubrobacteraceae; genus Conexibacter. Next base: position 14,552 of record DASRXW010000098.1, on the reverse strand, counting down.
CTCGGCCGTCGAGAAGCCCGGCTGGGCGAGCAGGCCCACGAGCGAGTCGTGCTCGCCGGCCTCGCGCAGCAGCTCGGCCGAGACGCCGCGACCGTCGTCGCCGATCTCGATCGCGACCCGTCCGCCGCGCTGCTCGGCGCGCAGCTCGACGCGCCCGCGCGCGGGCTTCCCGGCTTCGAGGCGCTCGTGCGGCGGCTCGATCCCGTGCGCGATCGCGTTGCGCAGCAGGTGGACGAGCATGTCGGAGAGGCCGTCGAGGATCGTGCGGTCGAGCTGCGTCTCGACGCCGTGCAGCGACAGCTCGACCTCCTTGCCCTCCGCGACGGCGAGATCGCGCGCGTAGCGGGGCAGCGCCCCGGTGATCGCCGAGAGCGGCAGCGCGCGCAGCTCGATCGCCGCGTTCTGCAGCTCGTCGAGCAGCACCTCGCCGCGGTCGAGCGCCTCGCCGACGTGCTCGTCGACGAGCGGTCCGAGCAGATGGCCGAGGCTGCGCTGGTGCAGCGCGGCGCCGCCGACGGTGTCGAGGACGCGGTCGACCTTCGCGGCCGAGACGCGGATCGACTGGTCGAGCCGCGTCACCGGGGCACGCGGCTCCGCTGCGGCGTCCTGCGGAGGAGCGGGCGGCGGTCGCCTCACCGGCGATTCGGCCTCCTCCGGCGCGGATCTCGACGCCGAGGACGGGCCCGCGTCCGGCGACGCCGACGCGGAGGCGGGTCCGCCCGCGGCCTCGAGCTCGGCGAGCGCCTGCTGCGCAAGGCCCTCCTCGCCGGCGACCGCGCGGCGCATCGCGTCGGCAGCGCTCAGCAGCGGGCCGGTCATGCTCCGGGGGACCGGCTGCTGCGCGCGCCGCACGTCGCTCAGCAGCTCCTCGGCGGCGTGGGCGATCGTCCGCAGCTCGTCGAGGCCGACGAGGCCGGCGCCGCCCTTGAGCGAATGGACGTCGCGGAACAGCGCGTCGGTGGCGTCCGGCGTCGCCTTGCCCGCGTCGAGCGCCAGCAGCGTCTCGACGAGCCGGTCGAGCCGCTCGTTCGCCTCCTCGCGGAAGATCTCCAGCAGTCGTGCGCTGTCGATGCTCACGCGGCGAGCTCCGTCTCCAGCGAGCCGAGGACGGCCGCGAGGTCGATCACGCCGACGAGCGCGCCGTCGAGCAGCAGCGTCCCGCGCAGCCGCCCCGACGCGGAGGCCTCGTCGAGCGGCGGAAGCTCCGCGACGTCGAGCACCTCGTCGACGGCCAGGCCGACGCCCCCGTCGACGACCACGATGCGGGTCGGCTCGGCGCGCTCGATGCCGAGCACCGTGGCGAGGTCGAAGACGGGCAGCAGCGCTCCGTCGAGGGCGCGCAGCCCGCGCACGGACGACGGCGCACCGAGCACCGGCGCGAGGCCCTCCATGTCGACGATCGAGCGCACCTCCTCGACGGGGAGCGCATAGCGCTCGTCGCCGACGCGCAGGTGCACGTGCACGCGGCTCACCGCTCCCGCGCGGGAGAACGGTTCGCGCCGGTCGCGCGCATGCTCAGGCCCTCGCGTACGGCGCGGCGCCGTTCGAGGCGCCCAGCCCATGCCGGGCGAGCGTCTCCTCGAGCTCTCGCACGAGCACGTCGACCTGCTCGGTGACGACCGCCCGCTGGCGCTGCTCGCCCGCGAGCTCCTCGGCCGCCTTGCGGATCTCGAGCATCGTGCTCGTGACCTGGCTGGCAGCGTCCTTCTGCTGCTCGGTCGCCTGGATGCTGTCATCGAGCACGCCGGCGGTCGTGCGCATCAGCTCGCCGACGTCGCGCGCCTGCCGGGCGCCCTGCTCGGTCGCCATGATCGTCGCGTTCGTCTCGTCCTGGATCGCGGTGACGATCTCGCGGATCGAGTCGGTCGAGCGCACGCTGCGCTCGGCGAGCTTGCGCACCTCGCTGGCCACGACGGCGAAGCCGCGCCCCGCCTCGCCGGCGCGCGCGGCCTCGATCGCCGCGTTCAGCGCGAGCAGGTTCGTGCGCTCGGCGATGTCGTTGAGCAGCTGGAGCACGTCGCCGATCTTCTGGCTGCGCTCCCCGAGCGCGAGCGAGCGCTCGGAGATCGAGCGCACGTGGTCCTGCATCTCGCTCATCGTCTGACCGGTCTGATCGGCGGCGGAGGTCGCCGACTGCGCGTTCTCCGCGATCGACGCCGCGGTCGCGCTGAGCTCCTCGATCGTCGTGGCGACCTCGCTGATCGCGGCCGCCTGCTGCGTCGTGGCGGCGGCGGTCTCGGTCGCGGTCGCGCGCAGGTCACCGAGCGCGGTCGCGAGCGTGCCGGCGGTGCGCTTGATGCGGTCGAGCAGGCGGTCGAGCAGGCGCACGGCGTAGGCGATCAGCAGCAGCATCGCGACGATCGCGACCGCACCGATCGCGAGCGTGAGGATCCGGCCGCGGTGCGCGGTCGCGATCGCGCTCGTCTCGGTCTGGTTCTCGCGGAGGATCGCCTGCTGCGCGAGCGGGCCGAGCACGCCGTTCTCCAGCGAGCGGACAGCCGCGCCGTAGCGCGCGAGCGCCGGCTGCGCCGCCGGCGTGCCGGCCGCCCGCCGCACCTCCGCCTCCGGGCCGGCGATCAGGCGAGCCGCGCGGTTGAGCGCGACGTCGAAGTCGGCGCGGTCGGCGCTGTCGATGACGCGCGCGCGGCGGACGGCGGAGCCATAGCGCGTCTGGAGCGTCGCAAGCGCCGACACGCTCGGCTGCACGCCGTTGAACGTCGCCTCGCTCACGAGCACCGCGCGATCGAGCAGCGCCTGCGTGGCGTCCTGGACGTCGCGGATGGCGTCACCGTGGACGATCGTGTCCCGATAGCCGGCCTCGGCCTTGTCGTAGCGCCACAGCGCGACCGCGACCGTGGCGCAGAAGAGGACGACGATGACGCCACCCACCGCGGCGATCCGGTGCGAGGGTGTCTCGAGCCACCTGCGGGTTGTCGACATCGTGGGCGCGCCTTTCGAAAGACGTGATCGTCCCCCGACCGGGGGTTGGGTTGCAGGCGTTCGGCGCCGATAGGACTGTGAACGCTGACCGGACTGCTTCGATGCCCCGCTACCGAATCCTGGTCGTAGACGACTCCAAAGTTGTGCACGAGCTTGCGCGCATGGCGCTCGAGACGCTGGCCGGCTGGGACGTCTGCAGCGCGGAGTCCGGCGTCGAGGCGCTCGAGCTGGCGGCGTCCGCGCGCCCCGACGCGATCCTGCTCGACGTCGAGATGCCGGACATGGACGGCCCTGCGACCGTCGCGGCGCTGCGAGCCCGCCCCGCCTCGGCGACCACTCCGATCGTCTTCCTCACCGGGCACGACGATCCGCAGGAGCGGTCGCGGCTCGCGGTGCTCGCGGTCGACGGCGTGCTGTCCAAGCCGTTCGACGTCAGCGCGCTCGCGGGCGAGGTCGCCGAGGTGCTCGGGTGGCCGCGATGAGCGAGCAGCTGACCACGGCGCCCTCCACCGTGCCGCCGTCGCTCGCAGGGATCTGGGAGCGCCACCACGCCGGCATCCTCGGTCAGGTCGGCGTGCTCGAGCAGGCCGTCGTCGCGCTCATGCGCGACGAGCTCGACGGCGCCCGGCGCGAGGAGGCAAGGCGCGAGGCGCACAAGCTCGCCGGCTCGCTCGGCACGTTCGGGCTGGCGGGCGCCTCCGAGCAGGCGAGCGAGCTCGAACGGCTCCTCGACGGGACCGCAGCGCTCGGGCCGTCATCCGTCCCGCGGCTGTCGGAGCTCGTCGTCGCCGTCCGCGACGGCGTTCGCGACACGCCGACGGCCGTGCCGACATTCGAGGACGTTCCGACCGTGCACGAGACCGCCCCGCTGCTCCTGATCGTCGAGGACGACGTCCCGCTGGCCGAGCGCCTCGCCCCCGAGGCGTCGCGGCGCGGCATGCGCGTCGAGATCGCCGCGTCGCCGGCCGAGGCGCGTGCGATCGCCGCTCGCACGCGACCCGACGGCGTGCTGCTCGACCTCACCTTCGAGACGGGTACAGCCGACGCGTACGAGCTGCTGTCCGAGCTGACCGGCGCCACGCCGCCGGTGCCCGTGCTCGTCTCCACGGTGCGCGACACGCTCACCGATCGCGTCGAGGTCGTACGACGCGGCGGCCGCGGGTTCGTCACGAAGTCGCTCCCGCCGCAGCAGGTGATCGACCAGGTGACGCAGCTGATCGAGCGCGAGCACGCGCCCGCGACGACGCTGCTGGCCGTCGACGACGATCCGGTCGTGCTCGACACGGTGCGGACGCTGCTCGAGCCGCACGGCATCCGCGTCGTCACGCTCGGCGATCCGCTGCGCTTCTGGAACGAACTCGACCGCCGGCGGCCCGACGTCATCCTGCTCGACGTCGACATGCCCGGCGTCAGCGGCATCGAGCTGTGCCGCGTCCTGCGCAACGAGACGCGCTGGGCGACGGTGCCCGTGCTCGTCCTCACGGCACGGCGCGATCCCGCCTCGATCGAGCGCATCTTCGCCGCGGGCGCCGACGACCACCTCGCCAAGCCCGTCATCGAGCGGGAGCTGCTCACGCGCGTGCGCAACCGCGTGGAGCGCCAGACGCTGCACCGGGCGCTCGCCGAGACCGACAACCTCACCGGGGTGCCGAACCGGCACACCTCGACGCAGGGGCTCGACCGGCTGCTGCGGCTCGCCGCCCGCTACGAGCAGCCGCTCGCGCTCGCGACGCTCGACCTGGATCGCTTCAAGCAGGTGAACGACACGCACGGGCACGCCGCCGGCGACGCGGTCCTGCGCCGCTTCGGCACACGGCTGCTCGAGACCTTCCGCGGCGAGGACGTCGTCGGCCGTTGGGGCGGCGAGGAGTTCGTCGTCGGCATGTACGGGATGTCGGGCGCCAATGCGCAGCAGCGCCTCGCCGACCTGCTCGCAGCGTTCGAGCGAGAGGAGTTCGAGGGCGCGGACGGGGCACGCTTCGGCGTCGCCTTCAGCGCCGGCGTCGCGCAGTACCCCGACGACGGCGCCCATCTGGTGGCCCTGTACCAGGCGGCGGACGCGATGCTCTATCGCGCCAAGGCCGGTGGGCGAGGACGCGTCGCCGTGGCGGCAGCGGTCGCGTCGCCGCCGGCCTCGTGACGTACGGCGGGTCGCACGCGGCGCCGATCGGACGGGGCCCCATGCCGGCCTCGACGAGCCGCTCGCGCGCCTCGACGCTGACGAGCGGGCAGACGTCGGTGTCCGGGTCGAGCCCGTTGCCGCTGCGCAGCTCGCGCGCGGCCTCCACGATCGCGTCGCGCGAGCGGTCCTGCTGCTCGCGCGTGCCGACCAGCAAGGCGATCGACCCGGTCAGGCAGCAGGTGGGGCACGGCCGTCATCTTGCGCGCGCCGAGCCCAGGCGACCATCGCCGGCCTGTCGGCGATTCGCGCCGCGATGGGACAGAACGTGTGAAACGCCGCCGCCAGCAGGAACGCCGCGGCGTCACGTTTCTCGACCGGATTCAGGCGTCTCGGCGTTCTGGTCGATGACTGCTGAATGGACTCCCGTGGCACATGGTTGTGCCCGACCGCCGTCGATCGCGAGCGGTTGCTCGACATGGAGCCCAGGATCGCCAAGACGCGCAGGGTGATGTTCGTCTGTGTTGCGGTCGGTCTGCTCTCGGCGATCCCGTGGTTCGGCGCGTTCACGCTGCTGCCGCTGGCGTGGGTCGTCGTCTCCTACCCACTGCTGCGCCCCTGGCTCGCGCGGAGCCCGCGCCCGGAGTATCCGATCATGGTCGCGGTGCTCAACGCGCAGGTCACGGTCGGCATCGCGATCGCGCTCACCGGCGGCCCCCACAGCCCGGCCCTGCCGTTCCTGCTGCTCGCGATCGTCACCGTCTCCGCGCGCTTCTCGAGCCGTGGCGTAGTCGCGGGCGTGGCGCTGACGACGGTGGTGCTCGTCGCCTCGACCGTCGGCGTCGATCCGGCCGGCTATGCGGCCGACCCCACGCTCGTGAACGGCTGCCTCGTCGCGTTGATCGGCCTTGCGGCAGGCTCCTACGCGCTGATGCACGCCGAGCTGCGCCAACGCGCGCAGGCGATCCTCGATCCCCTCACCGGGCTGCTCAACCGCAAAGCGCTGATCGACCGCTTCGCCGAGCTCTCAGAGCAGGCTGCACTGACCGGCGAGTCGGTCGCGCTCGTCGCCTGTGACCTCGACAACTTCAAAGCCATCAACGACCGCTTCGGACACGAGCGCGGCGACGCCGTCCTCAAGGACACCGCGTACGTCATGCGTCGCAGCCTGCGCTCCTTTGAGCTCGTCTACCGCATGGGCGGCGAGGAGTTCCTGATCGTGCTCCCCGGCGCCGACGCGACGACCGCCTGCCGCCTGGCCGAAACGGTCCGCGAGGCGGTCGAAGCTGCAGGCCCCGGCGGGCTGCCGCTGACCGTCTCGATCGGCGTTGCCGCGGCACAAGGCACCGACGTGATCTTCGAGACGCTGTTTCGCGAGGCCGACGACGCGCTCTACAGCGCCAAACGCCACGGACGCAACCGCGTCCACCAGCGCGATCCGGCTCCGATGCTGAGTCGATCCGGCGTTTGGGCCGGTGGCTAGAGCCAGCCTCGCTCCGACGCGACCTGGTCGACGGCTTCCAGGACGCGCTCGAGGGCGGGGAGCTCCTCACCTCGACGCCAGAGGGCATGCATCGTGAGCGTGTGCTGCGGCCCGGCGACGTCGAGCAGCTTGATGCCGCGCGGCAACTGCTCGGCGAGCGAGCCGTTGATGAGGGCGACGCCCCGACCGCGCGCGATGTAGCCCCAGACGGTGTTCCCGCCTGCTCGCTCGTCGAGCTTGGGGTCGAACCCGGCAGCGCGGCAGGCTCCCACGATCGTGTCGTAGAAGCCGGGCGCCATCTGCCGTGGCCAGATCTCGAACTGCTCGTCGCGCAACGCGGCAAGGTCGACGACGTCGCTCCGGGCGATCGCATGATCCGCGCTCACCGCGATCCGCAGTGGCTCGCGGCGGATCGTCCGATGCTTGATCGCGCGCGGGTGGGACATCATCGGCGTAATTGCGAGGTCGACGCGCTCGGCGAGCAGCAGGTCGTGGACATCGGCGCCGAACACCTCGCGCGCCTCCAGCTTCAATTGAGGGTGGCGCGCGCCGAGGTGGGCGAGCAGCACCGGGATCGTCTCCCACACGGCCGTCAACGTGTAGGCCAGCCGGAGCGATCCCGCCTCCCCGCGCGCGGCTGCCTTCACGCGGCGGGCTGCGCCGTCGGCCGCGGACAGCACGCGGCGACAGTCCTTGAGGAACACCGCCCCCTCTGGGGTCAGCTCGACGGTGCGAGAGTTGCGCCGCAGAAGCGTGACGCCGAGCGACCGCTCGAGCGCCTTGATCTGCTGGCTGACCGCCTGCTGCACGATATGCAGGTCCTCGGCGGCGCGTGAGAAGCTGCGGCGCTCGGCCACGGCCGCGAAGGTGCGCAGCTGCCGCAGCTCGAAACCGGCGTCCGAAGTCACGGCGGCCGAGTGTACCCCTCCTTCCGGCCCGCGACTGCAGTCCCGGCGACAACGCTCGCTTGTCGATCTACAACAACCAGCGCTTGTTGCTGCGAGCGCCGCAGATTAGCCTCGGCAGCCCTCAACGAGCTTGAGAGGAGCAGGGACATAACTGTGCAGCCCCAGAACGTTAAGCGAGACGCGAGCGGTCACCACATGGCAGTCGACCGTCCACGAGGGGAGCGGGGATGAGCGGCATCGCGGGCGTCGCGGCCGATGCGCGCGAGCTGGCGGGGCGTGCTGACGCGCTCGGCCTCCAATGCGAGGCGCTGGCGGCCTCGACGCAGGACGAGGCAACTCGTGCGACGCTCGCGCGCGCCGCCGGCCGGCTGGATGCGTCGGTCGTGCGCCCGCTGACCGCCGCGCTCGGAGGCGCGCCCGACCGCGTCGAGCCTCCTCCGCCGGCCGGCGAGGCGGACCTCGCACAGGCACTGCACCAGCTCGCCGTCGACGCCACGCGGCTGCGCGTTCGCGCGGCGGGGGCCCCGTCGCTGCAAGAGGCCACGGCCGCGCTGCAAGATCTCGCCTGCCAGGCGGTCGCCGGCGACGTCGAGCGCCTCGAGGCCCGCCGGACCGAGCTCGGCGCGCTGCTCGCGGGGTTGCCGCCGACGATCCAGTCGGCCCCCGACGGCCCGTACCTGGTCACCAACGTCACCACCGTGACCGACTGGCTCGGCGTCTCGCTGGACCCGCCGCCGCAGGCGGCGCTGTGTCGCTGCGGCGCCTCGCAGCTCAAGCCGTGGTGCGACGGCTCGCACGCCCAGATCGGGTTCCACGCCGCCAAGGCCGACGACCGCGTGCCCGACCGCCTCGATCGCTACCACGGGCTCCACGTCACGATCGGCGACAACCGGGGGACGTGCGCGCACTCCGGCCTGTGCAGCGATCGCCTGCCGACCGCGTTCCGCACCGCTGGCGAGCCGTTCGTCGCCCCCGCCGGCGGGCGCGTCGACGAGATCCTGCGCGCCGCCCGCGACTGCCCGTCGGGGGCGCTGAGCGCGACGATCGCCGGCGACGACCCGGTCGGCGCGTCGGACTCCGCGCGCGAGGCGGCGATCGAGGTGTCGCACGACGGCCCGTACCGCGTGACGGGATCGATCGAGCTGCTCGACGGTGACGGCCGGCCCGAGCCGCGCAACGCGGGCGCCTCACTCGAGCACTGCAGCCTGTGCCGCTGCGGCAAGTCGCAGAACAAGCCGTTCTGCAGCGGCATGCACTGGTACGCGGACTTCCACGATCCGTCGGCGGTCGACGAGGCGACGCTGTTCCAGTGGGCCGGCGGATTCCCGGCGCTGCTGCGTCTGACACGGCGTTTCTACGAGACCCACGTCCCGCAGGACCCGCTCCTGTCGGACCTCTTCTCGCAGATGTCGCCCGACCATCCCGAGCGCGTCGCCGCCTGGCTCGGCCAGGTGTTCGGCGGCCCGCCCGCCTACAGCGAGCGCTACGGCGAGTACGACCGCATGATCAGCCAGCACCTCGACAAGGCGCTCACGCGCGAACAGCGCGCGCGCTGGGTGGTGCTGCTGGCGCTCAGCGCCGACGAGGTCGGCCTGCCTTCCGACGCCGAGTTCCGCGCCGCGTTCATCGCCTACCTGGAGTGGGGGTCGCGGCTCGCGCTGGAGAACTCCCAGCCCGGCGTCCACCCGCCGCCGCACATGCCGGTCCCGCGCTGGTGGTGGGTCTGCGACGCCTACCCGTGGTCGCGCGCCAAGGCCACCGCGGAGGCGGTCGTCGAGGAGCCGACGCCCGAGCTCCCGGGTCCCGACGAGCCGCTGTCCTATGCGGTCCACGTCAAGCCGCTGTTCCGCGCTCGCGACCGCGACTCCATGCGCTTCGCGTTCGATCTCTGGTCCCACGACGACGTCAGCGTCCACGGCGAGGCGATCCTCGAGCGCCTGCGGGCCGGGACGATGCCGTGCGACGGCGCCTGGCCGCCCGAGCGCGTCGACGTCCTCGAGCGCTGGATCGCCGCGGGCGCTCCGGCGTAGCTGCTCGCGTGGGAGCCACCGCTCAATAGCCGCACCCTCACCCACCAACGAAGGGAGACGCACACACATGCCCGTGGCGATCGCCATCCATCACCCCCGGCCCGAGCACCGCGACGAATGGCTCGAGATCATGCGCCAGGCAGGACAAGCCTCCGCGAACCTCCCGGGCCTGATCGGCCCGATCGCCGGCTACCGCGAGGCCGACGGCGCGCGACTCGTGGGCGTGTCGCACTGGGAGTCGATGGACGCTCTCAGGGCCGGCATCGCCGGGATCAAGCAGCAATCCCAGCAGGCCGACCATGCCTGGGGCAGACAACCAACCGACGTGCTCGTGCTGAGCGAGCTCTGAGCACTCGTGGGCGGCGATCCCGCATCGCCCTCCCCGACAATCCGCAAACCCGACCGACGATCCGGGGTGTGAAGAGCGGGAGCGACGGGATCGAACCCTGGGGTGGCACCCCGGATCGGGGTCCCAAGACCGGCACTGCGCTGACGGTTGCCACGACAAGTTCCGGTGCTGGAGCCGCGTGGGGAGATCTTGGAGCGACTGCGGAGCGAGGTGCGCGGTGCGCGCCCGAAGGGACGGAGTGCAGTCGATGAGCTGATCGCCGAGCGCCGTGCCGAGGCGCGACGCGAGGCGGCCGGGAAGCGCGAGAGCGTCGAGGCACTCGGGATCAGCGTCGAGGCCTTCTCCGCCGAGGACGCTGAAACGGTGGCCGAGTTGTGGCAGCCGACGCGCAGAGCCGGCTTGTCGCTTGCCGATCGCGCCTGCCTGGCGCTGGCTCGACGCCTCGGCGTCGCCGCGCATACCGCCGATCGCGACTGGCGCAAGGTCGCGGTTGGCGTCGAAGTTGTCCTGATTCGCAGCGACGCGCAACACTCGGTCCATACCGCGATCCGCCACAGGCTCAGCCCTTGCACGGGATGACGCGCGCCGTCGACCGCGCTACCTTGACGCCGTGACCGTCAAGGAGCGATCGCACCACGCCGTCGAGGCGATGACCGACGAGGAGGCGCGCGCCGCCCTGCGCACGCTCGCCGATGCGTCCGGCGATCCCGTTGCGTGGATGCTCGACCATGCGCCGCTCGACGACGAGCCCGAGACCGACGAGGAGCGCCAGGCCCTCGCCGAGGCACACGCCGATCGCGAGCGCGGCATCAAGCCGGTCCCACTCGACGACGTCCTCGCCGAGTTCGACGGTCAGTGACCGAGCGGCACTGGCGCGTCGTCGTCGACGACCGCGCCCGTGAAGACCTCCGGCGCATCGACCCGCCGACCCGCAAGCGGATTCTCGCGGCGATCGCGAAACTCGGCCACAGTGCCGAGCTGACCGGCGACATCAAGCGCCTTCAGGGCTCCACCGAATATCGCCTCCGCGTCGGCGACTGGCGTGTCCGCTTCGAGCGCGACGGGCGCCAGCTCATTCATCACGGTCGTGCGCGTGCTGCCGCGCGGCCGCGCATACGACCGCTAGCGCTGCGACGGTTCGATCGGCCCGTGCGAAGTAGCCCGCCGTGAGCGAGCCCAGCGCATATGCCTGTATGTCAGCGTCGACCTGCATCGCTCAGCACCATAGGTCGTGGCGAGGCGGACGAACGGGATCAGGAGTCGAGGACGTCGCTGAACAACTCGGGGAAGGTCACGCCGGTCACGTCCTCGATCGCGTCGCGCATCGCCATCACATGCGCGATCTTCACGACCCGCGCGCGCCATGCAGCCTCGTCCTCGATCGCTGAAGACGCCGACATCCGGACGAGGCTTTGCCACTTGCCGTTTCCGACCACGCCGAAGACTTGCCAGTCGGCTGTCCGGCCCTTCAAAGCTGCGTACTGGTTAGCACTCATGGCAAGCGAGTCGGTCCGCGGATCACGAGCAGCGAGATGGCGTTCAAGTCGTTCGATCGCATCCGTCAGCGCAAGCCCGTCGGCAAGCAGGAGCGAGAGGAAGCCGCGGTCTACGTGCGCCCCGTGCCACTCCAGATGATCGACCGTCGCATGCCCCGCTACCCAGCGCTCCCCGGCGAGGGCCAGCACCGCGTAGATCTCGATGCCGTCATCCGTGAAGTGGACGCGGCGTTGCGCGGCGCCATATCGCAGTCTCCGGAGGCGGTGGTACTGCTGGCATCTCGCCCGGGCATCGCCATCGAGTGCCAGAGGCGAGACCACTCGATTGTTCGAGTCCCGCCCGATCACGGAGAACGGGATGAACGGCTCATCAGCCGGCGCCCCGCCGGCCAGGAACCCTCGGTGGGCGAACCACACCTCAACAAGCCACGCCACAATCGACTCGCGTGGTCCTCTCTGGCGCGCGACCCTCGCCCCCAGCCGCAGCAGAGGCAAGCCCAGCCGCATACAGATCGAGTTCTTCATTGCATCGCTTGCCAGACGATCGTGCCGGCCGAGCCACTCGAGGGCCAGCTCGTGGAGTGGCTGCGCGACTTCCGACCCAACAGCGACCTGCGCGGCATGGTCATCGACGCGGTCAAGGCGGCCACCCGCGAGCAGGCCGGCGCCCAGCCACAGCGACGGCGCGACCTGCTCGCCCAACTCGACCGCCTCCAAGACCTCTGAGCGGAAGCGACGGGGGTCGAACCCGCCAATGACACCCCGCATCGAGATTCGGCTGTGATGGGCGCGGGTTCATAGCGGGGGCGGGTTTTGAACAGACTTCCGCGACCGCACCGCGTGCCTTCAGGACGTTCCGCAATCGACCTTCCACTGTTGAGTCCGATATGACAGACAAGCGGGAGGGCCGCCTTGCGGCGACCCTCCCGAGTTCGCTTCCGTCGCGCGGGGGTGCCCCGCGCGAAGCCCTGCCTAGCCCTCCTGCAGCAGGTGCCGGTAGGCCGGCTCCAGCCCGGCGTTCGCCACGATGGCCGCGCAGGCCGCGTTGGCGGCGCACGCCGCCTCGAAGCCCTCGCGCGGGAGCAGCGTGTTGCCGGTGAACGTGATCCGATCGACCGGCCCGCACGCCCAGTACGTCTGGTCGTCGTCCCAGAAGTTGCCCTGGAACAGGAGGTCGGTGATCGGCGGGTAGGAGCAGCCACCCGTCGCGTGCTCGCTGCGATAGACGACGTTGTCCTGCAGCCGGATCCAGTCGTTCGCCTGGTCGGTGTAGAGCCCGATGTTGCGCGCCTTGATCGTGTCGTGGATGACGTTGCCCTGCACGAGCGCGCCGGTCTCGAACGACGAGCCCTGCGGACCCGAGCTGTAGATGCCGCCGCCGTCGATCAGGACCTTCAACGTGTTGAACACGTTGTTGTCGAGGATCTTCGACCCGTGCGTCGTCGTGTCGCCGAGGTAGTTGCCGGCGAACGAGATGCCCGTGTACGACGTGTCGTTGACCTGGTTGTGCGCGACGGTCGCGTCCTGCGTCATCTGCAGGAAGATCCCGACGCCGCCCGGATAGTCGACGCCGACGTCGTGGACCCAGTTGTCCTCGATCACGTTGTGCTCGTTGACGCCGGTCGTCTCCGGCTGGAGCACGCCCATCGTGATGCCGCCGTTGGAGATGTCGGAGACGATGTTGCCCTTCACGAGGTAGTCGGAGCTGCTCTGCGAGAACTCCACCGCCTGCGCGCCGAGGTGCTCGAAGCGGCTGTCCAGGATCTGGACGTGATCGGAGCCGTGGAAGGCGACGTTGCCCGGTACGTTGCGCGCCTGGTCGCTGAGGCCGAAGTCGTAGTCCGGCGGCTGGCCGTTCTCGTACACGCTCCCGTAGAACTGCAGGAAGCCGGAGGGCTCGTTCGGCTTCAGCCAGGTGGCGTAGGAGAACGTCAGGCCGCGGAGCGCGACGTCGTGCACCCCGTCGCCCTGCACGAGCGACTCGAGCACCGGCGCCACGACCTGCGCGTGGCGGAGGTCCTCGCCGGCGCGGGGGATGTAGTAGAGGTCGTGGTGTCCCGGGTGGGAGCGATCGAGGTAGAAGTTGCCCGGCTGCGTCAGGAAGCTGGGGCTGTTGTCGGCGGCCTCCGGGAGACGCAGCGGTTCGAGCGTCCCGGTGAACGACGTCGAGTAGAGGTCGCTCGCCCAGTGGTAGCAGGGCTCGTCCATCGTGATCGTCGTGGAGTGCGCGTCGCCCGTGATCGAAGCGATGCCGCAGCGAGCCTCGGCCCAGTCGTAGCCGAGGTAGACCAGCTCCATGTCCTGCGGCTTCTGCCAGGACTGCGGCGCGGTGCTGTCCGTCGTGTACCCGTCCGCGGTCGCCGTGACGTTGCCGGGAATTCCGCCCGCGAGCGTCGCACGCGTGGCGCGCCGGCCGTCGACGTAGAGCTGGCGCGTCTCGAGGTCGCCGGCCGGCGCGCGCCAGATGTTCTTGGCGCGGTCGACGAGCGTCCAGCCGGAGATCTCCTGGCCGCCGCTCACGACGGCGTCCTCCTCGTGGTGCGTCCCGTACCCGTAGGCTTGGTAGACGACGCGATGGCCGTTGCGGCCGGAGTCGGCGGCCGAGAGCTGCAAGGGAGCGCTCAGCGTGTGCGTGCCGCCGCGCAGGTTCACGACGACGTCGGCGTGCATCCCCGCGGTGAGCGCGCGAACGCGCTGCTGTGCGCGCGCCACTGTGCGGAACGGCAGGTTCTTCGTCCCCGGCCAGGAGTCCTGGCCCCAGGTTGCGACGTACAGCTGCGTGGCCTGTGCCTGGTGCGCATGGCCGTGCGCGGACGCGCCGACGGGCGCCAGCAGCACGGACAGCGCCCCCAGCACCAGTCCGAGCACGGCGAGCCAACCTCGCCGTGCGACGGGACGTGACGGCATATCGAGCCTCCTCCTCAGCTCACCGGGCCGATCCGGCGAGATCGTTGGCCGCTGTCTCTCTCCTCAGCGGAGCCGGCCCGTCGATCGCCGAGATCGGCCGGGGCAGCCAGACGCGAATCTATCTCTACTTGAGATCTCTGTCAAATAGTGATCGATAGCTCGCCGGGGGCGTCGCGGGCGCTAGGTGTAAGTCCCGAGCAGGTTGTTCAGGCGGGTGATGGGTGCTCGTCGGCCGAGGGCTTGGTGTGGGCGGTGATGGTTGTAGTGCCAGAGCCAGCCGTCAAGGGCTGCGGTGCGTTCTGCGCTTGAGGCGTAGATCG
>DASRXW010000097.1:0-53019 GCA_035654055.1 Conexibacter sp. | reverse complement strand
AGCGCGGGCAGGCGCCGTGCGGTGCGTTGAAGGAGAAGATCCGCGGCTCCAGCTCAGGGAAGGAGATCCCGCACTCGAGGCAGGCGAACTTCTCGGAGAAGGTGAGCGTGCGGGCAGGGTCCTCGTCGACCAGCTCGATCTCGACGATCCCATCCGCCAGCGAGACGGCCGTCTCGATCGAGTCGGCGAGCCGCTTGCGCAGCTCCGAGCGCATCACGAGCCGGTCGACGACGACGCCGATGTCGTGTCTGTACTTCTTGTCGAGCACGATCTCCTCGTCGAGCCGGCGCAGCTCGCCGTCGACTCTCACGCGCGTGAAGCCCTCGGCGCGCAGCTCCTCCAGCTGTCTGCCGTACTCGCCCTTGCGCCCGCGTACGATCGGCGCGAGCACCATGAAGCGCGTCCCATCGGCGAGGTCCATCACCTGGTCGATGATCTGCTCGGCCGTCTGGCCGGCGATCGCTCTGCCGCATCTCGGGCAGTGCGGATGGCCGACGCGCGCCCACAGCAGGCGCAGGTAGTCGTAGATCTCCGTCACGGTGCCGACCGTCGACCGCGGGTTGCGCGAGGTCGTCTTCTGGTCGATCGAGATCGCCGGCGAGAGGCCCTCGATCGAGTCGACGTCGGGCTTGTCCATCTGCCCGAGGAACTGGCGCGCATAGGCCGACAGCGACTCGACGTAGCGGCGCTGGCCCTCGGCGTAGATCGTGTCGAAGGCGAGCGACGACTTGCCCGAGCCGGAGAGGCCGGTGATGACCACGAGCGCGTCGCGCGGCATCGCGACCGTGACGTCCTTGAGGTTGTGCTCGCGCGCGCCGGTGACGACGAGCTGGTCGGAGGGCGGCATCGGCGTTCGATGATAGTAGGGCGAACAGACGTTCCCCCGCGCGGGATCGCGCGGGCTGTCGTGCGCTGACCTGGCGCGGGCGCCCCAGCCCGCAGATAAGGTGGCGCCCGTGCAGCAGCTCGCCGACGACGTCTGGCAGCTCTCGGGGTTCCCGCCGAACGCCGTCAACGTGTACGTGATCGGCGACGTGCTGGTCGACGCCGGCATCGCATTCGACAAGGGCCGCATCCTCAAGCAGCTCGACGGGCGGGCGATCAGCGCGCACACGCTCACCCACGCGCACATCGACCATTTCGGCGCCAGCCACGCGATCTGCGAGCGGCTCGGGATCCCGATGTGGTGCGGCGCCGCAGATGCGGAGGCCGTCGAGGCCGGCAAGATGGTCGGGCCGGGCGGCCGGATGCTGCCGGCCGCGAAGGCCCACCCGATCGCCAGACGCCTGCGCGAGGGCGACGAGATCGCCGGCTTCACCGTGCTCGACACGCCGGGCCACTCTCCCGGCCACGTCTCGTACTGGCGCGAGTCCGACCGCACGCTGGTCTGCGGCGACGTGATGTGGGGCTACAACCCGTTCCTGATGCGCGGCGCGATCCGCGAGCCGTACCCGCTCGTCAGCCCCGACCCTGCCTTGAACCGCGAGTCGGCCCGCCGCATCGCCGCGCTCGAGCCGGCGCTGGTGTGCTTCGGCCACGGGCCGCCGCTGCGGGATCCGGCGAAGCTGGCGGCGGCAGTCGCGAAGCTGGCGGGCTGAGGGCGGGGCGGTGCGGGGATGATCCCCGCGAATGCATGCACGCCGCATGCTAACGTGCACTGTGCATGTCTCGCATGGTCCAAGTTCGCGACGTCCCCGACGAGGTGCACCGCACGCTCAAGAGCCGCGCGGCGCTGGAAGGTCGCACGCTCTCCGAGCTGCTCCGGGAGGAGCTCAGCCGACTCGCGGCGCGCCCGAGCCGGCGCGAGGTGCTCGCGCGGATCAGCGAGCGCGAGCCCGTCGCGCTCGACGAGTCCTCCACCGTGGCCGTGCGACGCATGCGCGACGCGGCGGCGTGATCGTCCTCGACGCCTCCGTGGCGCTCGACGTGCTGCTCGGAGCGCCCACCGCCGAGCACGCCATGCACCGTCTCGCAGACGAGCGCGAGCCGCTCGCGGCACCGGACGCGCTGCTGGTCGAAGTCGCGCGGGTGCTGCGCCGGCACGCGATCGCCGGTCGGATCTCGCAGCGCCTCGGGACCGAACTGCTCGACGACCTGCTCGCGCTCGACGTCGAGTGCTACCCGACCGAGCTGCTCGTGCAGCGCGCCTGGACGCTGCGGGACAACTTCACGCTCGACGACGCCTTATACGTCACGCTCGCCGAGCTCACCGACGCGACGCTCCTCACCACCGACGCGAAGCTGGCGGCCTCGGCTCGTCGGCTGGTGGGGATCGACGTGCTGGTGCCTGAGCCGGCGTGACGGGCTGAGCGGGGCTGCCTAACAGGAACGGCGCCCCTCGCGGTGAGGAGTCACCGGCGTCGTGAGACGCCGGGTCCGTAGAAGCCTGCACACGCCGGCTCTGTTTGCAGCCCCGCTCAGCCTCCGCCTGGCAGCACGTCGACCGACGGTGGCGCCGTCCCGAAGCGCAGCAGCCCGAGCGGGTCCGGGGTGACGCGGACGGGCGTACTGCCGTTCGCGCGGAAGCGCAGCAGCTCGTACGTCGAGGTCGCGGTCCGCCGCGACGGGCCGAAGCCGCTCACGCCGAGCGCCGCCCCGACGAGCTGTGGCAGCTCCCGCGCCGCGCCTGGGTCACGCGAGCCGGCGACGGCGATCACATCGACCTCGCGCACGGCGGCGTCCTGCGGCCCCAACGTGCGGATCGCCGGGCGGTAGTAGCGCAGCGCCAGCTCGCCGTTCGCCGGCGAGACGACGAGCGCGCGCATCGCGTCGCGCTGGCCGAGCGCGCGCGCCAGCCCCCGCCAGTCCGGACGCTGGTACTGCGCGTCGGCCGCGACCGTGACGACGATCGCGAGCGACAGCGCGCACAGCGCGCCGAGCAGCGCAAGGCCGGCGCGCGGCAGGACGCTCGCGCTGCAGCCGACCGCAAGCGCGGCCAGCAGTGGGACGAGCGCCGGCAGCACGTTGCGCGCGTTGAGGTAGTCGGCGGTCGCGAGCGCCGCGAGCAGCGGCAGCGCGATGCCGACCGCGCCGAGCACGGCGAGCACCAGCGCACGCTCGCGCGCGGGCGATGGCGTGCGGCGCAGCAGCAGCCAACCCCCGCCCAGCACGAGCAGCGCGCCGAGCAGGCCGAGCGGGAGCGCGAGCGGGCCGCGGTAGCCGAGCAGGAACTGCTTCGGCACCTGCGCGAGCCGCACGGCCAGCGACGTGCCGGCGATGTCGTAGGGGTTTCCTGCCTGGGCGAGCAGGAGCGGCAGCAGCGCCAGCCCGGCGGCGGCGACGGCGGCCATGGCGGCGACCGCTCCGCGCCGGTGCGGATGGCGCCACAGCAGCCACAGCGCCTGCGGAGCAAGCACGAACGCGGTGAAGTAGTGCGTTGCCAGGGCCAGGGCCCCGGCGAGCGCCCAACCCACGAGCAGCCGGCCGCGCCGATCGTCCTGGGCGCGCTGGAAGAGCAGCAGCGCCACGGCGCTCAGCAGCACCGCCAGCGCGTAGCTGCGCGCCTCCTGCGAATACCACACGAGGAGGGGATTCACCGCGACCAGCGCCGCCGCTGCGAGCCCTGCACGCACGAGCCCACCCGCACGGCGCCCGATCCCGTAGGCGACCGGCACCGTCAGCAGCCCGGCGAGCGCGGGCAGCGAGCGCAGCCCCGCCTCGCCGTCACCGAAGGCGCGCGCCCAGCCCCACTCCAGCACGTAGAACAGCGGCGGATTGCTCTCGCCGTCGGGGATCCGCCGCAGCATCTCGCCGAACGGCCGGCGCACGAGATCCCACGTCGCCGCCTCGTCGAACCAGATGCTCTGGGTGCGCAGCGTCGCGAAGCGCAGCACCGCCGCGAGCAGGAGGATCGCGGCGAGCGCGAGCCACGGCGTCGCGGCGGCCCCGCGGGCGGGCGACGCATCGGGCTGTCGCGCGGTGGTCGGCACGTTGGCGCGGCAGGGTAGCGCTCGCGACGGGCGAGACGGGGTGCGACGCGTCAGCGGCCGGCGGCCGCGTACACGTCGTCGAGCAGCGCGGCGCGATCAGCGCCGCCGCCGAACTGCTCCGCGAGCACGTGCTCGACCTGCTCGCGCGGTGCCCCGCTGAGCGCGAGATCCAGCGCGACCAGGCGGGCGCCGGCATCATCGGACGGCGCGGGCACGTCCGCCGCCGACGCGGCCGACTCCGGCGCGACATCGGGCGACGCCGCGACGGGCGGACGCGTGCCGAGCGCGCCGAGCAGCGTCGCGAGCTCGCCGCGCAGCGCCTCGATCCGCTCGAGCGCACCGTTCGCAGCGGCGCTCACGCGCGCCGTCATCTCGTCGCCGGCGCGGCCGGCGACGCTGCCGATCCGCTGCGCCTCTGCCTCGGCGCCGGCGACGATCGCCGCGGCGCTCTGCTCAGCGGCCACCAGCACCGCACGCACCTGCTCGGCCGCAGCGTCGGCGGTCGTCGCCACGCGCGCCTCGAGCTCGTCGGCGATCGCCCGCAGGTGCCCGTCCACGGCGGTGCGGTCGTAGCCGCGAAGGCGAGCGGGGAAGTCGCGCTTCTCGATGCTGCGACGGTCGAGCGGCACGAGGCGAGCTTAGCGTTCGCCCGCGACGCTCAGCGCCGGACTGGCACGACCGCGCGCGCTCAGGGCAGCCGCACCGCAGGACCGTCGCGGACGACGAGGCCGTCACGCTCCAGCCCGGCGAGTGCTCGTTCGAGCCGCTCCGGCTCGATTCCGCCGGGCATGCTCTCACCCGCCACCAGCGCGGCGACGATCCGCCCGCGCACCCATCGGTCGGTGTCCTCGAAGCGGGCCTGGGCGCCCGCGCGGCGGGCGGTCGGAGCGACCTGCGGCCGCCCCTGCGAGCGGCACGACGCCGCCGGGCACGCCTCGCACGACGGCGCGCGCGCCGTGCAGACGGTCGCGCCCAGCTCCATCAGCGCCTGGTTCCAGTCGGCCGCGCGGCCGTCGGGGAGGATCGCGGCGGCGCGCCGCGCCAGCTCGGGCGCGCGCCGCCGACGCCGGTCGATCCGCTCGATCACGCGCCGCACGTTCGTGTCGACCGCCGCCGCCTGCACGCCGAATGCGAACGACGCCACGGCAGCCGCCGTGTATGGCCCCACGCCCGGCAGCGCCTCCAGCCCCTCGACGTCCGAAGGCCAGCCGTCCCGCGCCACCACCAGGCAAGCCGCCTGCAGCGCCAGAGCCCGCCGGTTGTACCCGAGGCCACTCCAAAGCCGCAGCACGTCCGCCGCCGGCGCATCCGCCAGCGCGTCGACTGACGGGAAACGCGTCAACCACGCCTCGTAATACGGCACCACCCGTGCCACCTGCGTCTGCTGAAGCATCACCTCCGAGACGAGGATCCGGTACGGATCGCTCGTCCGTCGCCACGGCAGGTCCCGCCGCACGGCGCCGTACCACGCCAAGATCGCATCGGCATCGGGGTGAGCCACGCGTGCACCGTATACGCCGATCGGGCGGGTGGCAGTGAGGATGCACGTGCGCCGGCCGAAGGCCGGTGTGCGCGCACACGGAGCTGACAGGACCCGCCCGCCGACCCCGCAGGAGCTTAGGACGCGGGAGGCACCGGGACGGCACCGGCGCGCGCGTCCGCCACCGCGATGTCCAGCTCCCGCCGCAGCGACTTGATCTCGTCGCGCAGCTTCGCTGCGTACTCGAAGCGCAACTCCTCCGCCGCCGCGAGCATCTCCTCCTCGACCTCAATGATCGCCTTCTCGATCTCGGCCGGCTGCATCGTTCTGCCGGCGTCGAGCTTCTGCCGCCGTCTGCGGCCACGCGGGACCTTCGACTCGGCCTGCAGGAACTCGGCGATGTCGGAGATGCCCTTGACGATCGTCTCCGGCGTGATGCCGTGCTGCTCGTTGTAGGCGACCTGGATCGCGCGACGGCGGTCGGTCTCCTCCAGCGCCGCGCGCATCGCCTTCGTCTCCTTGTCCGCGTACATCAGCACCTTGCCCTCGACGTTGCGCGCCGCGCGGCCGATCGTCTGGATCAGCGAGGTGGCGCCGCGCAGGAAGCCCTCCTTGTCGGCGTCGAGGATCGCCACGAGCGAGACCTCCGGCAGGTCGAGCCCCTCGCGCAGGAGGTTCACGCCGACGAGCACGTCGTAGTCGCCGAGGCGCAGCTCGCGGATGATCTGGATGCGCTCGATCGTGTCGACCTCTGAGTGCAGGTAGCGGACCTTGAAGCCCATCTCCAGCAGGTAGCCCGTCAGGTCCTCCGACATCTTCTTCGTCAGCGTCGTCACGAGCGTGCGCTCGTCTCTGTCCACTCGCTGGCGGATCTCGTTCATCAGGTCGTCGATCTGGTTTCTCGTCTCGCGCACGTCGATCTCGGGGTCGACGATGCCGGTCGGGCGGACGATCTGCTCGACGATCCGCGGCGAGTGGGTGCGCTCGTACTCGCCCGGCGTGGCGGACACGAACACGATCCGCGGCGTGATCGAGAGGAACTCGTCGAATCTCTGCGGGCGGTTGTCCATCGCGCTCGGCAGGCGGAAGCCGTAGTCGACGAGCGTCTGCTTGCGCGAGCGGTCGCCCTCGTACATGCCGCCGATCTGCGGCACCGTCTGGTGCGACTCGTCGATGAAGCAGACGAAGTCCTCGGGGAAGTAGTCGATCAGGCAGTACGGCCGCTCGCCTCTTCTGCGCCCGTCGAGGATCTTCGAGTAGTTCTCGATGCCCGAGCAGAAGCCCATCTCGCGCAGCATCTCCATGTCGTACTGGGTGCGCTGGCGCAGGCGGTGGGACTCGAGCAGCTTGCCGGCTCTCTCCAGCTCGGCGCAGCGCTCGTTGAGCTCCCGGCCGATCTCGGCGACCGCGTTCTCGATGTGCCCCTCCTCGACGTTGTAGTGCGAGGCCGGCCAGACGGCGACGTGCTCGAGCTCCTCCTCGAGGATCTCGCCGGTGAGCGGGTCGAAGTGCTGCAGCTCCTCGATCTCGTCGCCGAACAGCGTCGCCCGGTAGGCCGACTCCGCGTACGCGGGAAAGACCTCGAGCGTCTCGCCGCGTACGCGGAACGTGCCGCGCTGGAGGATGTCGTTGCGCGAGTACTGGATCGAGACGAGCTTGCGCAGCACCTCGTCGCGGTCGACCAGGTCGCCCTTTCTGAGCAGCAGCACGTTGCGGTCGTACGTCTCGGGCGAGCCGAGGCCGTAGATGCTCGACACGGAGGCGACGACGATCACGTCGCGGCGCGCGAACAGGGCAGCCGTGGCAGCGTGACGCAGGCGCTCGATCTCCTGGTTGATCGCCGAGTCCTTCTCGATGTAGAGGTCGCGGCTCGGGACGTACGCCTCGGGCTGGTAGTAGTCGTAGTAGGAGACGAAGTACTCGACCGCGTTCGTCGGGAAGTAGGTGCGGAACTCGTTGCAGAGCTGCGCGGCGAGCGTCTTGTTGTGGGCGATGATCAGCGACGGTCGCTGGACCGCCTCGATCGTCGCGGCCATCGTCATCGTCTTGCCGGTGCCGGTCGCGCCGAGCAGCGTGATCGCGCGCTCGCCGGCCTCGATCCCCTCCGCGAGCGAGGCGATCGCCTTCGGCTGGTCGGCGGTGGGCGCGTAGGTGGCGTCGAGCTGGAAGCGGCGCATGGGCGCGTTCGAGGGTAGCGGGCGCCGACGACGTGGGCGGGAAGGTTCGAGCCCCGCGCAGCGTCCCTGCAATTGACGACACCGAAGAAGGAGGCCCCATGACCAATCGCGCATCCGCGTACGTCGTCGCCGCGCTGCTCGCGCTTCCGCTGCTCGCTGGCTGCGGCAGCTCGGGCTCCAAGTCGACCAGCGGCTCGACCGCAGCCGGCGGCGGCACCAGCAGCACATCGAGCGGCGGCAGCTCGCAGCAGGGGGCCGGCCCCGAGACGGTGAAGACCGCGAGCACCGGCGTCGGCACGATCCTCGTCGACGGCGAGGGCAAGACGATCTACCTGTTCCAGAAGGACAGAGGCCCACAGAGCACGTGCAGCGGCGCCTGCCTCGCGCACTGGCCCGCGGTCACCACCACGGGCAAGCCGCAGGCGGGCAGCGGCGTGACGGCGTCGATGCTGAGCACGAGCAGGCGCAGCGACGGCACGACGCAGGTCACGTACGCGGGTCACCCGCTGTACTACTTCTCGGGCGACAGCTCGGCGGGCGCCATGAGCGGCCAGGGCGTCGCCGCCTTCGGCGCCGACTGGTACGTGCTCGGACCGAACGGCAAGAAGGTCGAGGGGCACGGAAGCAGCAGCGGCGGCGGCAGCGGCAGCACCAGCAGCAAGGGCAGTTACTGAGCGCGACGAGAGCGGTTCGCCGGCGCACCGCCGTCGAGGCGGGCGCCGGCGGATCTGCGTGCGCACCGGTCCCAGGGGCGGCCGCGACGCAACCGACGCACAGCTCACATACCGCCTGTATGTTTGAGCGCTCACGCACACCCATCACCGCGGAGGCAGCTCATGGCGGACTACACGGTCAAGCGCATCGACGAGATGGAGGGCGCGTACGGCGGAGCGTTCAAGCGTGCGCGCGCCGAGCTGGGAGTCAGCTCGTTCGGGATGGCGATCATCGACCTGCCCGCGAACTTCGAGCACTACCCGACGCACGACCACGCGAGAGACGGACAGGAGGAGGTCTTCCTCGCACTGCGCGGCGGCGGGGAGGTCGAGATCGGCGGCTCCGAGCGCGTCCCACTCGACACCGACCACGTCGTGCGCATCGCCGCGGGGACGGATCGCAAGGTCCTGCCCGGCCCGGACGGGCTGCGCCTGCTCGCGCTCGGCGCCAAGCCCGGCGCGGTCTACGAGGCGCCGGCGGGCTCGCACCTCGGCGCGCCGGACCCGGTCGCGATCCCGCAGCAGTAGCCAGCTGCGCCGCGCGGTCGCCGGCGGGGCGCACGGCCCCCGGCGGCCGCGTCCGGACCGCGTCGCGCCACCGACCTGCGGGCCTACTTCAGGCCCAGCTCGCTCGGGTAGGTCGCGCGGTAGCGGCTGCGTGCGTCGAGCACCCGCTCCACGTACGCCCGCGTCTCGGGGAACGGGATGTCGGCCACCTTGAGCCGCTCGCCGCGAGCGCCCGCCTCCGCCACCCATCTGTCGACGTTGCCCATGCCGCCGTTGTACGCGGCGAGCGCGAGCACTTCGTCGCCGCCGTAGCGGTCGAGCAGGTAGCGCAGGTACCAGCTGCCGTACGCGATGTTGATCTCCGGCGTCGAGAGGTCCTTGGTCGTGAAGGCGGTGCCGCCCGATCTCCCGGCGATGAAGCGTGCGGTGTCGGGCAGCAGCTGCATCAGCCCGAGCGCGCCCGCGGACGACGTCGAGTCGACGAACTTCGACTCGGCGTAGATGACCCCTGCGATCAGCGACGGGTCGAGCCGCTTCTCGTGCGCCTGCTTGCGGATCGTGTCCTGGTGGCTCAAGGGCAGCGCCGTGAGCTTGTGCACGGCGCTCGTGAACAGCGGCCGCAGCAGCAGCGCACCGAGGCCGACCACGCCAACGAACGCGAGCAGCACCAGCGCCTGGCGCCGTCGGCGCGCGACGCGCGCGCGCCTGGCGCGCTTGCGCGCAAGCCCGGCCTGTGCCGTCCGCGTGGTCATCGCCCCAGCTTTGCAAGGACGTCAGACAACCGCGCCTCGAGCTGCTCGACGCTGCCGTCGTTCACGACGACGTACGTCGCGCGCGCGGCCTTGTCGTCCTGCGAGAGCTGGCGCGACGTGCGCTCGGCGACCGCCGCGTGTCCGCGTGCACCGGCCCGCTGCTCACGCATCGCCTCAGGGGCGACGATCGCGATCGTCGCCTCATAGACGGCGTCCATGCCGGCCTCGAACAGGAGAGGCGTCTCCACCACGGCCGCCGGCGGCGGCGGCTGCTGCGCGAGCGCCCGCTCGCGGAAGGCGACGACGCGCGCGCCGACGCGCGGCCACAGCACGCCCTCGAGCCAGTGCCGCTCCTCCGGCGAGCCGAACGCACGGGCCGCGACGGCCGCGCGGTCGACGACGCCGCGCGGCGCGACCTCCTCACCCCACCGCGCCGTGACGAGCTCGCGCACCTCGTCGGACTCGTACAGCTCGTGGACGACCGCGTCGGTCGACAGCGTCGCCGCGCCGAGGCGCGCGAGCGCCCCGAGCGCCGTGGACTTGCCGGCGGCGATGCCGCCGGTCAGCCCGACGAAAGGGACGCGCGCGCTGCTCAGACGATCAGGCCTGGGGCGTCGGATCCTCGGCCGGAGCCGCGTCGGCAGCCGGGGCGTCGCCCGCGTCCTCGGCGGGAGCGGCGTCGGCGGCCGGCTCCTCGGCGACGGCAGCGGGCTCCGCCTCCTCAGCAGCGGGCTCCGCCTCAACAGCGGGCTCCTCCGCAGCGGCGGGCTCCTCCGCAACGGGCGCGTCGGCCGCCGGCGCCTCGACCGTGGACTCCTCCACAGCCGGCTCCTCGACCACGGGCGCGACCGGCTCGGCCTCCTCCGGCTCGGCCTCGACCGCGGGCGCAGCCTCGGGCTCGGCAACCGCAGCCGCCTCCGCGGCCGGCGCGCTCTCGTCGCCGGCGAAGACGTCCTCGGAGAGGCCCAGCTCCGGCACGTCGTCGAAGCTCGCCTCGCCCCCGACGGCGGCGCCCTCCTCGGGCTCGATCTCGCGCAGCGGCAGGACCTGGCCCTCGACGCGCTTGATCGACAGCGACAGGCGACGGCGGTCCGAGTCGATCTCGAGGATCTTCACGCGCACCTCGTCGCCCGGCTGGATGATCTCGCGCGGGTTCTCGACGTGGTGCTGGGCGAGCTCGGAGATGTGCACGAGCCCCTCGACGCCGTCGAGGATCTCGACGAAGGCGCCGAACGTGACGACCTTCGTCACCTTGCCCGCCAGCTCGTCGCCGACGTTGTACGTGTCGACGACGCGCTGCCACGGATCCTCCTGCGTCTGCTTGAGACCCAGGGAGATCCGCTGGCGATCCCTATCGATGTCGAGCACCTTCACGTTGACCGTGTCGCCGATCGAGAGGATCTCGCTCGGGTGGTTGACGTGTGACCACGACAGCTCGGAGATGTGGATCAGGCCGTCGATCCCGTCGAGGTCGACGAACGCGCCGAAGTCGACGATGTTCGAGATCGTCCCGTCGACGACCATGCCCGGCTGCAAGCGGTCGAGGATCCGCTCGCGGTCCTCCCTACGCTGCTCCTCCAGGACCGCGCGACGCGACAGCACGACGTTGTTGCGCGAGCGGTTGAGCTCGATGACTCTGCACTCGATCGTCTGGCTGAGGTATTCGTCGAGGTTCGGCACGCGGCGGATGTCGACGAGCGAGGCGGGCAGGAAGCCGCGCACCCCGAGGTCGATGATGAGGCCGCCCTTGACGACCTCGATGACGGTCCCGTCGACCGGCTCGCCCGACTCGGCAGCCGCTTCGATGCGGCGCCAGGCCTTCTCGAAGCGCGCGCGCTTCTTCGACAGGATCAGGCGGCCGTCCTGGTCCTCCTTCGTGAGGACGAGGGCGTCGACCTCCTCCCCCATCTCGACCTCGTCCTTCGGGTCGACGGACTTGCGGATCGACAGCTCGTTCGCGGGGATGACGCCCTCGGACTTGTAGCCGATGTCGACGAGGACCTCGTCCTTGTCGATGCGCACCACGTTGCCGGTGACGACGTCGCCTTCCTCGAAGGGCTGGAGCGTCGCGTCGTAGTTGGGGACGATCTTGCCGTCGATCTCGAGCAGAAGGCCGTCGGAGCCCTCGACGATCTTGGCGTCGGTCGGAAGGTCGGTGGAGATTGACATAGGGGTACCGGTAGGGAATAGGAAGGAAGCCGAAAGAGGTTAGCGGAGTGTGGGAATCAGTTCCCGCCCACCCGCCCCCGCCGGTCCCGCCCTCTCCCATCGGTGCGTCGCCGTACAATCCGCCCTCCCCATGCCGAAGCGTGCAACGAAGCGCGGCGCGGAGCGGACCCCGCTCGATCGCGACGCCGACGTCCTCATCTGCGGGGCCTCCTTCGCGGGCCTCGCGGTCGCCCGCGAGCTGGCCGGCGCCGGCGCGCGGGTGCTGATGGTCGACCGCTACGAGATCGGCGACAAGCAGACGTCGGCGTGCGGGATCCCGACCGCATGGCTGGAGAACCTCGGCCTGATGGGCTCCCACCGCCAGACGTTCCCGGAGCTGGTGATGCACAACCCGCACACGACGGTCCGCTACCGGCTGCCGTGGACCTTCTCGACGTTCGACTACCGCGAGCTGTGCGCGTTGCTGCGGGACCAGGGCGATTGCGACTTCGAGATCGCGAAGGTCGACGGGCGCAGCGGCGACACCGTCCACACCGACCGCGGCGACCTGACCGCCCCGCTGATCGTGGACGGGCTCGGCTGGCGGCGGATCCTCGGCCGCGGCGAGAACGTGCAGCCGCCGGACGCACTGCTCTCGCGCGGACTGGAGGTCCACCCGGGCGGGGGCGGCGAGGAGCTCGAGATCTGGATCGACCGCTCGTACGTGCCGGCCGGCTACAGCTGGTCGTTCCCGGCCGGCTCGGAGGTGCGGATCGGCGTCGGCTCGTTCGACCCCCGCTTCCACGTCAAGGAACCGACCGTGCGGTTGGCCGAGGACCTGAAGGCCGACCCGGTGAGATTCCAGGGCAACTGGATCCCGCACAAGCTGCGCCCCGCGACCGACGACGGCATCTTCATGGTCGGCGACTCGGCCGGGCACTGCCTGCCGCTGACCGCAGAGGGCATCCGCACCGCGCTGTACTTCGGCCTGGCCTGCGGGCGCGAGCTGCGCTCCGTGGTGGAGGGCCATCAGACGCGCGAGCAGGCGCTGGCGCGATACCACGGCTTCAGCGCGAGCCACCAGTTCCCGTTCGACTCGATGCTGCGCGTGCAGCGACTCATCCCCCGCGTGTGGCCGCGCGCGCTGGCGCTCGGGCTGCGGGCGATGACCGCCCAGCGCTTCGTCGACTGGTCGTTCGAGCACTACCTGCAGGTCGCCCACCCCGACTTCGCCTTGGCCGGTCCGCACGGCGAGCGGTTCGCGTCGGGTGGGGCTCAGCGCGTCGCCGTCGCGGCGTAGGAGCGGCGCAGCGCCTGCTCGATCCGGGCGGCAGTCGCGGCGGGCCGGTAGACGACGTCGCCGTGCGTGAAGCGCAGCACGATCCAGCCCTGAGCCTCCAGCTCGTTGCTCCGCTCGCGGTCGCGCTGAAACGCCTGGCGCGTGCTGTGGTTGGCCCAGCCGTCCAGCTCGACCACCAGCCTTGCCTCTGGCCAGCAGGCGTCGACCTCCATGCCGTGGGTCCACGCGTTCGCGGACGGTCGCGGCAGGCCGTGGGCATCGAGGAGCGACAGGAAGCGGTCCTCCAGGGGTGAGCGGGTCACGGTGGTGCCGTGTGCCGCGAGGTCGGCGAGCGCCGCGCGGATCGCGGCGTGGCCCCTGCCGTTCCGGCCGCGGGTCCGTTGGAGCGCGCCGTCGATAGCCCCGGCGTCGAGGCAGTGCGAGCGCTCGGCCTCCTCGAGGGCCTTGCGGAGTGCCTGCCCCGGCACGACCGCTGCGAGGTCGACGAGCGTGCGCGCGACGGTGGTCACCGAGATGCCGTCGAGCACGGTCACGTCAGCCCGGTCGAGCCGTGCCACTCGGTGAATCTGGACGCCCGGAACGCGCCGCTGGCCGGGAACGGTGACATCGACCATCGGCCGGTTCGACGGCCGCAGCCCGTGCAACGCCGCCGCCTCGCGGTGGCTCAGCATCGCTCCGGGCCCGGCGGCCAAGACCGCCGCGAGCCAGTGACCCTCCCGGCGGAGCGAGCGATGACCGACGGCGTAGACGCCGCGGTGGAGCACCAGAAGGCGGCGGGCGACCACCCATCGGTCGACCATCGACGGCGTCAGACCGGCATCGAGGAGCTGGCGCCGGCCGACCACGCCGTGTTGACCTGCCGCGAGCCCCGCCACCACATCGTCGGGGCCCCTCTCCGTGAGAGCCCCGTTAACCCGACGTCGCCTGGCGGGGTCGGATTCACGGGGCTCGGGCATGGCCCTGACGTTGGCAGGGCACCTGCGGCGTGTGGGGCTTGGAACGTGCCGAGTCTCAGCGGGGTTGGCGGCGCCTACGGCGCCGGGACTCAGGCGGGGCGGCCGATGGAGCGCCAGCGGCGGTGGCGCGCGACCAGGCGGGCCGAGGGATCCGCGGCGGTGAGGGACGACAGCTCCGTGGCGAGCGCGGCTCCCAGGCGCGCGACGAACGCGTCGGGCTCCTCGTGGGCTGGGCGCGGCTCGGGGATGAGTGCGTCGGCGATGCCGGCCTCCGTCAGGTGCCAGGAGGCGCCGCCCTGGGTGGCGGCCAGCTCGGCGGCGTGGTCGACGTCGCGGTAGAGGATCGCCGAGGCCCCTTCGGGCGCTATCACGCCGAGCGAGGCGTGCTCGGCGACCAGCACGCGGTCGGCGGCGAGCAGGGCGAGGGCGCCACCGCTGCCGCCCTCGCCGAGCAGCACGGCGAGCGTCGGGACCGGCAGCGCGGCCATGTCCGCGAGGCAGCCGGCGATCTCACCGGCCAGGCCGCCGCGCTCGGCCTCCTCGCTCAGCTCGGCTCCGGGCGTGTCGACGATCGTCACGAGCGGCAGGCGCAGCTCGGCGGCCAGCGCCATCGCGCGGCGGGCCTTGCGGTAGCCGGTGGCGTTCATGACGGCCGGCGTGCCGTCGCCGCGGCGGCGCTGGGTGACGACGACGACTGGGAAGCCGGCGAGCCGGGTGAGCGCGGCGAAGCAGGCCGGGTCGTCGGGATGACCGTCCCGCGCGCCGCGCAGCACCGTCACGTCGGCCGCGAGGGCGTCGAGGACCGCGCCCGCGCCGGGGCGGCGGCGGTCGCGGACGTGCTTGAGCGAGGCCCACGCGTCGCGGCGTTCCACGCGACCCTCCTCGACGGGCGCGGCCGTGGGCGGTCTGGCATCGAGGGGGAGCCGACGGAGGGGGTCGGCACGGACCGCGGCCGCGGCGGGGTTGGCGAGCGACGGCGCATCGGTGGCGCCGGGCCCGTCGACAGCGCCATGCGGATCGGGGACGACAGGCGGACCGACCGTGGCAGGCGGACCGGTCACGACGGACGGGCCAGCGGCCGTCGGAACCGAGCGCGCGACGGCACCGGCTCCCTCCCCCTCGTTGCCCACGGCGGACGTCTCGGATGCAGGACCGGCCGGAGCGGCGCGCCCGACGGCTGGAGCAGTGACCGCCAGGACACGGGCCACAGCCGCGCGGAGCGAGGCGGGCGGGACCACCTCATCCACCAACCCCTGCGCGAGCAACGTCTCCGACCGTTGCACGCGCGCAGACAGAGCCCGCCCCGTCAGCAGCTCCACCACCCGCGGTCCCGCGAACCCCACCAACGCGTCGGGCAACGCGAACATGACGGTCCCCAGCGAGCCCCACGACGCCAGCACCCCGCCCGTCGTCGGGTGCGTGAGACACACCACATACGGCAGTCCGGCGGCACGCAGCCGCCCTGCCGCGGCGGCGAGCTTCGCCATCCCGACGACGGCCAGCGCCCCCTCCTGCATGCGCGAGCCGCCGGAGGCCGGCAGTGCCACCAACGACAGATGCCGCTCCAACGCACGCTCGAACGCGCGCGCCACCCGCTCCGCCGTCGCAACCCCGATCGAGCCGCCGAGGAAGCCGAACTCCCCCGCGACGACGACGAGCGGCCGGCCGTCGAGCAAGGCCTGCCCCGTCAGGACCGCCTCCCCGAGGCCCGTCGCCTCCTGTGCGGCGGCAAGTCGCTCGCGATACGGCTTCGTGTCGGAGAAGCCGAGCGGATCGTCGGAGACGATGCCCGCGTCCCACTCCTCGAAGCTGCCCTCGTCGGCGACGAGCGCGACGCGCTCGTGCGCCGCACCTGAGAACGGCTGCGCTCCGCTCGGCACGCGCGGATCGTAGACTGGCGCCGGCCGCATGTCCCCCGCTTGCCACTTCGCCGACCGCCTGATCGACCGCGTCGACGCGACGCGCAGCCACCTCGTCGTCGGCCTCGACCCGGACCTGCGCGAGCTGCCATCGGAGCTGCTCGACGGCGTGACGGATCTGGCAGCGGGCGCCGTGGCGGTCGAGGCGTTCTCGACGGCCGTGATCGACGGCGTCGCCGACCTCGTCCCCGCCGTCAAGCCGCAGTCGGCCTTCTTCGAGGCGCTCGGCTCGGCCGGCGTCGCGGCGCTCGAGCGGGTGGAGGCGCACGCTCGCGCAGCCGGCCTGCTCGTGATCGAGGACGCGAAGCGCGGCGACATCGGCACCACGATGGCCGCGTATGCCGCCGCCGCGCTCGGGCGCGTGCGAATCGGCGAGGACCACGAGCTGCCGGTCCACGACGCCGACGCCGTGACCGTCAGCCCCTACCTCGGGCCGGAGTCGCTCGCACCGATGATCGCCGTCGCGCGGCGCTTCGGGAAGGGCCTGTTCGTGCTCGTGCGAACGAGCAACCCCGCGTCCGGCGAGCTGCAGGACGCGCCGATCGGGGCGCCCGACGGTCCGCCGTTGCACGAGCGGGTCGCCGCGATGGTCGACGCGCTGGGCGAGGAGGGCGTCGGCGAGCGGGGCTACTCGGACGTCGGCGCTGTCACGGGCCTCACCTACCCGGAGCAGGCGCCCGCGTTGCGCGCGCTGATGCCGCGCTCGTACCTGCTGGTCCCGGGCCTCGGCGCGCAGGGCGGAAAGCCGGAGGACTTCGCGCTGTTCCTCGATGACGAGGGCCTCGGCGCGGTGGCGGCGGCGTCGCGCAGCATCGCGGGCGGCTGGCGCAGACGGACCAGCGGTGAGCCCATGTTCACCGCGATCCGTGAGGGCGCCGGACAGGCAGCACGCGACACGAACGCCGCCCTCACCCAGGCGCTCGCGGCCGCGGACCGGTGGCGCTGGTAGCCGACCGGTCACGCTGACGCGCAACCGCTCCCCTCTCCCTCGTAGCCCTTACGTCGGCGGCTCCGCCGACGGCGGCAAGTCGATCCGTGCCGGCAGCTCCTCATCCGGAGCCTCTGGCGGCGCCGGCCGCTCGACGCCCGGCGGCAGGTCGACCGCGACCGCCTGACGGTACTCCCACCACTCGCGCAGCGCGATCTGCAGCGAGGCGGCGAACGGGATCGCGAGCAGGGCGCCGACGACGCCGAACAGCGTCGCTCCGCACAGCACGGACACGAGCACCGCGAACGGGTGGATCTCGACCGCACGCCGCTGGATCTGCGGCTGGATCACGTTGTTCTCGATCTGCTGGTAGCCGATCGCCCACACCGTCCAGACGATCGTGTCGAGCGGGAAGTCGTTGAAGACCGTCACGATGCCGACGAGCACCGCGGCGATCGTCGCGCCGACCAGCGGGATCAGGTCGAACAGCGCGACGATCACGGCGAGCGGCGCGGCGAACGGCACGCCGAGGACCGTCAGCACGACGAACGTCGTGATGCCGGCGATCGTCGCCTGGAAGAGCGCCCCGCCGACGTAGTTGCCGATGGCGGTCGCGATCCGGTCGGCGACACGCTCGATGCGCGGCGCGTGCTCGGGTCGCGCGAGCTCGAGCCCGCGCTCGAGCAAGCTGCGCCCGCCGGCGACCATGAAGATCGACAACACGACGATGTTGAGCGCCGCGAACAGCGAGCCGACGATCGTGCTGCCGAGGCTCGACAGCGTCGAGGCCGCGTCGCCGATGTGCTGCGGCAGCTCTCTGGCCTTCTTCTCCAGGTTCGTTCCGATGTGGTACTGCTGGTCGAGCTTGTGCAGCGTGGGGTTGTGGTTGAACCAGTTCTGCGCGTCGTTGACGTACTTCGGCGCGTTGTCGACGAGCTTCGTCGCCTCGCGCACAAGCGGCGGCAGCACGAGCGCGGCGATCCCGATCGGCACGAGGATCAACGCGAGGTAGGCCACCAGGATCGCCACCCCGCGCGGCATGTGACGGTGCAGCAGGTTGACCGGGCCGGACAGCGCGATCGCCAGGAACATCGCGATCACGAGCCAGCCGAGCGGCGTCCGCAGCAGATAGATCAGGTAGAGCGCGAGGAAGACGAGGACCGCGATCAGGACCGTGCGCACGATCGTCTGCGCGCCGATCTCGGAGCGGGCGGCGCCGGACTTCGGCGCCGACGCGCTCACTTCGCCTCCAGCCAGTTCGGGCCGATGCCCGCGTCGACCACCAGCGGCGGGTCGAGCTCGAGCGCGCCGACCATCTGCGGCACGACGAGCTCGCCGGCGCGCGGCGCCTCCTCGGCCGGGCCCTCGAACAGCAGCTCATCGTGGATCTGCAGCACCAGCCGCGTCGCAAGCCCGGCATCGTGAAGCGCGCGCTCCGCACGCACCATCGCAACCTTGATCACGTCGGCGGCCGTCCCCTGGATGACCGTGTTGACCGCGAGTCGCTCCCCGAGCTGGCGCACCTGGCGGTTTCGCGCGCGCAGCTCGGGGATCTGGCGACGGCGGCCCATCAAGGTCGTCACATACCCGTTCTCCGTCGCCTGCTCGATCGTCGTGGCGATGAACGTGCGCACGGCGGGGAAGCCCTCGAGGTAGCGGTCGATGAACTCCTGCGCCTCCTCGCGCGGGATCTGCAGGCGGTCGGCGAGCCCGAAGGCCGAGAGGCCGTAGACGATCCCGTAGTTGACCATCTTCGCCTTCGAGCGCGAGCCGGAGTCGAGGTCCTCGGGGGCGACGCCGAGGATCGCGGAGGCAGTGGCGGTGTGGACGTCCTCGCCGCGACGGAAGATCTCCTTCAGCACCTCCTCGCCGGCGATGTGCGCGAGCACGCGCAGCTCGACCTGCGAGTAGTCGGCGGAGATCAGCGCGTTGCCCGGCTCGGCGACGAAGCAGGCGCGGATCTCGCGCCCGAGCGGCGTGCGGATCGGGATGTTCTGGAGGTTCGGGTTGATCGACGACAGCCGGCCCGTGGCGGCGGTCACCTGGTTGAAGGTCGTGTGGAGGCGCCCGTCGGCCGGGTCGATCAGCAACGGCAGCGCGGCCAGGTAGGTCGATTCGAGCTTCGTCAGCTCGCGCCAGCGCTCGATTCTCTCGATTACCGGATGCTCGTGGCGGATCGCCTGCAGGACGCGCGCGTCGGTCGAGTAGCCGGTCTTGCCGCGTCTCTTTCTCGACAGCTCGAGCTTCACGAACAGCACCTCGGCGAGCTGCTGCGGCGAGCCGATCATGAACTCGGTGCCGCAGAGGTCCCAGATCTCGCGTTCGAGCGCGCCGACCTCCTCGGCGACGCGCGCACGGATCGCCGCGAGCCGCTCGGTGTCCAGCCGCAGTCCGGCGACCTCCATCCCGCGCAGCACGCGCACGAGCGGCAGCTCGACGTCGTGCAGCAGCTCGTGCAGGCCGCGCTCCTCGATCTGCGGGCGCTGCGCGGCTGCGAGCGCGTGGACGAGCACCGCGTCGGCCGCGGTCGGGTCGTCCGCGTCGGCGCCGATGCCGCGCTCCTCGCACAGCTCGTCGAGCGCGTAGGCGCGGCGTGCCGGGTCGAGCAGGTAGGCCGCGATCAGCGTGTCGTGCGCGAGCTGGGCGGGCACGGCGCCGAGCGCCTTCGCGTCGTGCGCGAGCGCCGGCCGCGCGCCGAGCGCGGCGGCCAGCTCGTCCGGCGATCCGCACTCGCCCGCGAGCGCCTCCGGCCCATGGGCGTAGGCGCCGAAGCGCCATGCCTCGCTCAGCGGGAACAGCTCGCCCTCCGGCTGCTCGGGCGCGCGGACCGCGAGCGCAACCTCGCCGGACCCGAAGGCGGCGAGCGCGTCCGGCCCCCCGGCACGCACCCGCACACGCAGCGCCTGCTCGGCCTTCGGCCGCGGCGCGGCCTCGGCCCCGTCGCCGCTCCCGAGCGCCTCTTCCAGCCGCCGCAGCGGGTCGCGCAGCTCGAACTCGCGGAAGACCTCGCGCAGCCGCGAGCGATCGGGCTCGGCGCTCGCGAACGCGGCCACGTCGACGTCGACCGGGATGTCGCGCACCATCGTCGCGAGCTGCTTCGAGATGCGGGCGTCCTCGGCGTGGGCGATCAGGTTCTCGCGCCGTCTCGTCGCTCTGATCTCGGGCGCGTGCTCGAGCACGCCCTCGAGCGTTCCGTACTCCTGCAGCAGCTGGGCGGCGGTCTTGTCCCCGATGCCCGGTACGCCGGGGATGTTGTCGGACGTGTCGCCCTTGAGCCCGATGAAGTCGGGGACGAGCTCGGGCGTGATCCCGTAGCGGTCGATCACGCCCTGGCGGTCGTAGAGCTTCGTCTCGGTGATGCCGCGCGCGGTCGCCATGATCGAGACGCCCTCGTCGACGAGCTGGAACGAGTCGCGGTCGCCGGTCACGATCACGACGGGGACGCCCGCCGCCTTCGCCTTCTCGGCGAGCGAGGCGATCACGTCGTCGGCCTCGTAGCCCTCGACCGACACGTTCGCGTAGCCGAAGGCGTCCACGAGCGGCTCGAGGTGCGGCCACTGCTGCATGAACAGGTCGGGCCGCGACGAGCGCTGCGCCTTGTAGTCGGCGTAGACCTCCTTGCGCCCCGAGTGGCCGCGGTCCCACACGACGATCGTCGCCTTCGGCCCGTACTCGGTGAGGATCTTCACGAGCATCGAGGCGAAGCCGAAGATCGCGTTGGTCGGGAAGCCCGTCGAGGTCGCGATCGACTCCGGCAGCGCGAAGAACGCGCGGTACGCGAGCGAGTTGCCGTCGATCAGGAACAGCTCGTCATGACCGGCGTCGTCGCTCGTCACGGCGTGGAACTCTAGGGGGCCCAGCGGTCAGCCGGCGGTGCGGTCCAGGCGGTCTCGTCGCGCGCCCACCGAGGTGGGTCGCAGCGCAGCGGCGAGGTGCTTGCGGTTTCCACGATACGGAACACAGCAACCGCCTCGTGGCAATATACTTCGCATCTCCCGTAAACGACGAAGGACGCACGACGCCATGGCCACCACCCCGAGCGCTCAGTTCAGCCTCACGATCCGCGTGGAGATCGCGGACCGGCCCGGGATGCTCGGCCGCGTAGCCAGCGCGATCGGCGACGCCGGCGGCACGATCGGCGCGGTCGACCTCGTCGCGATCGACGGTGGCAGAACCGTCCGCGACATCACGGCCCTGTGCGCCGAACAGTCGACCTGGGGCCGCATCACCGCCGCGATCGAGGCGCTCGACGGCGTGCGCGTGCTGGACACGATCGACCGCACCTTCCAGGTCCACCTCGGCGGCAAGATCGAGCAGCGCAACAAGCTGCCGCTGAAGACGCGCGACGACCTCTCGATGGCGTACACGCCGGGCGTGGCGCGCGTCTGCAAGGCGATCGAGGAGGACCCCGACAAGGCCTTCCAGTACACGATCAAGCGCAACACGGTCGCCGTCGTGTCCGACGGGACCGCGGTGCTCGGGCTCGGCGACATCGGCCCGTCCGCGGCGATGCCGGTGATGGAGGGCAAGGCGGTCCTCTTCAAGGAGTTCGCGGGCGTCGACGCGTTCCCGATCTGCCTCGACACGAAGGACCCCGACGAGATCGTCGCGATCGTGAAGGCGATCGCGCCGACGTTCGGCGGCATCAACCTCGAGGACATCTCCGCACCGCGCTGCTTCGAGATCGAGGACCGGCTGATCGCCGAGCTCGACATCCCCGTCTTCCACGACGACCAGCACGGCACCGCCGTCGTCGTGCTCGCCGCGCTGCTGAACGCGGCGAAGCTGACCGGCCGCCGCATCGCCGACCTGCGCGTGCTCGTCGTCGGCCTCGGCGCGGCCGGCGTCGCGGTCACGAAGATCCTGCACAGCGCGGGCGTCACCGAGGTGATCGGCTGCGACTCGCGCGGCGCGGTCCACACCGAGCGCGCCGACTACCTCGACGGCTCGATGAACGCGATGAAGCGCTGGTATGCCGAGACGACGAACCCGGAGAAGCTCGACGGGCGTCCCGGCGACGTGATCGACGGGATGGACCTCTTCATCGGCCTCTCGGGCGCGCGCGTGATGCCGCCGGAGGCGCTCGCGAAGATGCGACCCGACCCGATCGTGTTCGCGATGGCGAACCCGAACCCCGAGGTCACGCCCGAGGAAGCCGCGCCGTACGTGCGGATCATGGCGACGGGCCGCTCCGACTACCCGAACCAGATCAACAACGTGCTGGCGTTCCCGGGGATCTTCCGCGGCGCGCTCGACGTGCGCGCGAGCTCGATCACCGAGGAGATGAAGGTGGCCGCCGCGCAGGCGATCGCCGACAGCGTCCCCGCCGACGAGCTGCGCGAGGACTACATCGTCCCCTCGGTCTTCAACCGCGACGTGGCACCGGCCGTCGCCACGGCAGTCGCCGAGCAGGCGCGCACGAGCGGCCTCGCGCACGCGCACAACGAGGTCGGCTTCGCGCCGGCCGACGAGCTGCACGTCGGCGCGGCCTGACGTCCTGGGCCCGCCCAACCGCGGCGGCGCGTCAGCCGTATCTTCCTGGGAGACGACGACCAGGATGGAGGCAGGGATGCGGGTGACGGTGACGGGAGCGACGGGGCTGATCGGCACGCGGCTCGTCGCAGCGCTCGCACGTCGCGGCGACGAGGTGACGGTGCTCTCGCGCAGCCCGCGGCGCGCCAGCGAGCGGCTCGGCTCCGGGATCCTCACCGAGGCCTGGGACCCGCTCGGCGAGCCGGCGCCGGCCGGCGCCCTCGCGGGCCGCGACGGCGTGGTCCATCTCGCCGGCGAGCCCGTCGCGCAGCGCTGGAGCGCCGCCGCCAAGGAGCGCATCCGCACGAGCCGCGAGAGCGGCACCGCCAACCTCGTCGCAGGGCTGCGCAGCGCCGACCCGCGGCCGCGCGTGCTCGTGTCGGCCTCCGCGGTCGGGTACTACGGCCCGCGCGGCGACGAAGAGCTTCCTGAGTCCGAGCCGCCCGGCGACGACTTCCTCGCGGAGGTGTGCGTCACGTGGGAGCGCGCCGCGCAGGCGGCGGAGGATCTCGGCGTGCGGGTCGCGATCGTGCGGACCGGCGTCGTGCTCGACCCCGACGGCGGCGCGCTCGCGAAGATGCTGCCGCCCTTCCGCGCCGGCGTCGGCGGACCGGTCGCCGGGGGGCGCCAATGGATGCCGTGGATCCACGCCGACGACCTCGTCAGCCTGTACCTCGCTGCGCTGGACGGGGAGACGTGGAGCGGCGCGCTCAACGCGAGCGCACCGCAACCCGTCACCAACCGAGACTTCTCGAAGGCGCTCGGCCGGGCGCTCCATCGCCCGGCGCTCGCGCCCGTCCCGCGCCTTGCGCTGCGCGCGCTGTACGGCGAGATGGAGCAGATGGTGACGACCGGGCAGCGCGCCGTACCGAGCCGACCGCTCGCGCTCGGCTACGCCTTCGCGCACCCCGAGCTGGACGAGGCGCTGCGCTCGACAGTCGGCTGAGGCTCCGGCGCGCGCACTCAGGGCTGGAGCCAAATGTTTTCGAGGACCTTGTTGGCTTCGTCGCGTATCGCTATCAAGCTTCCCCCTCCACCGTTTCTCCTGAATCTGATGAAGCAGGTTCTCTCGACTTTCGCAGCCGCCACCGCTCCTTCACACGTGGTTCCGGTAGGTTCGATTGTGTATTTTTCCGTGAAGCCGTTGAAGAGGTTGAGCGTCACCCCGTTTAGCCCGCCGAACGTGACTGAATCCAATCTCGTCGCTTCGGTGCCGAAGCTCAGGGTTCTGAGCGTTGGCTCGGCCCCCGATCCGTTGCACGCACCCAGCGCAAGTGGGAGCGCGAGGCACGCCAGCGCCACCGCGATCGCTCTCTTCCCACGCATCATCCACCCCCGCAGCTCATATTAGTCTCACGGTCATGCCGTTCTGGGCGCCGACGACCGACATCGTCCCGCTGCCGCTGGCCGTACCCGAGCTCGGGCACAGCACGGACCCCGAGGACTTCGGGATGCTCGCGGTTTCGTCCGCTCTCACAGCGGTGACGTTGCCTTCGGCGTTGAGGCTCGCTATGACGAGCCCCGGACTTTCCGCGGTCGTTCTGTATAGGCAGCTCACGCCGAAGATCGTGAGTAGGAAGCTCGCGCCGATCACACGGAACTTGATGCTCGTGATTCTCGGTAGGGTCCCGGCGAACGAGTCATACCGCAGGTGCCATGGCAGGCTTTCGTCTAGCCCGCTGGGTCTGGCTCCTTCGGTGCCTCTGCAGGTTTCGACCGGCGCGATGCCCGACCGCATGTAACCGACTAGCAGACCGCTCGTCTTGGAGATCGCCGCGGAGTGCAGCGACCCTTCAATCGTGACGTGACATCTCACTTCTATTCCTTCGGCGCTGAAGCCGAGTTCTGTCCAACTGGCCGTGAACGTCTTGCTGCTGAAGCTGAGTCGAGGGCGCGCTCGAAGCGCAGCTCACCGCCGGCGACGCCGAACGCGCCCCAGCGGCGCATGGAAGTGTCGCCCGACGCATCGATCGCATACCGGCCGAGCACGCTGTCGCGCAGATCCGTGCGGAAGTACTCGTGCACGACTCCGCGGCGCGTGAGCGGGCCGTCGGCACGCAGCTCCGCCCGCCGGATCGCGTCGAGGACGCTGCGCATCGCCTCGTAGCCGTAACGCGCCTCGGGTGCCGGCAGGTGCCCGTAGCGGGCCGCGAACGCGTGCGCGAAGCGCCGCTCCGCCGCGGAGCCGTCTCCGGCGCCGAGCAGAGGCAGCGTGACG
Organism: Conexibacter sp.; assembly: GCA_035654055.1. GTDB lineage: Bacteria > Actinomycetota > Thermoleophilia > Solirubrobacterales > Solirubrobacteraceae > Conexibacter. The sequence goes on along the minus strand of DASRXW010000097.1, from coordinate 28,460 downwards.
TGCGCCGCGGCGGCCGAGGCCGGGCCGAGGCCCGCCACGAAGCTCGGGTCGGCGAGGCTCGCGGGCGCGAACAGCCGCAGCTGCGGGTCGGCCGCGCTCAGCTCGCGCCACAGGCCCGCCGCGCCGGGACGGGCGCCGGTCGCGTCGAGCACGCCGTCAGGCGCTGCGGCGAGCACCCGTACGATCGAGTCGTCGTGCCGAAGCTCGTTCACGTCGATCTCCTCGCGCGCGACGACGGTGACGCCGGCCGCATGTGCCTTGGCGCCCAAGGTGGTCGCGAGCGCGCGGCCGCTCGGGTCCTCGTCGGTGAGGATCGCGAGGCGCTCGACGCCCGCCTCCCGCATCGACGCCAGCAGCGCATCCACCTGGCTGCGGTCGGACGGCACGACGCGCGCGAACGTGCGTCCCCACACCTTGAGCTTCGGGTAGAAGCGCTCCGGCGAGCCGGCGACCGCGAGGCTCGCGGTCGTCAGCGCCATCGCCGTGTCGAGCGGGCTGACCTGCAGGATCCCCGCTTCGTTCAGCAGCGGGACCGAGATCGCCGAGGAGCCCGTCTCGAGCTCGCCGAGATAGGCGACCGTATGCGCGTTCTTCGCCGCCCGACGGGCGTTCTGCGAGATCTGGGCCGGGTCGGAGCTGCCGGCTGCCAGCGTCGAGGCGTCGAGCGCGATCAGCTGCACGTCGTAGCGGCCGACGTGACTGCCGACCTGCGCGAGCGCGAGCCGCTCCGCGCCGAGCACGTCAGCCGCGACGCCGTGCAGAGGGCCGCGTTGCGGCAGCGAGCTGTAGATCGTCAGGCGCATGCCGGGCAGCGGCGGGTCGGGCTGCGCCACGCCGCCGCCGCAGCCGGCGAGCAGGAGCACGCACACGACGAGCGTCAGCGCGAATCGGACCAGGGCGCGACCAGACACCGGCGCGGATTCTAGGTCGCCCGGCAGGCAGACGGGCTAGGCTGGCGGGCGATGCGGGTCGGCATTCTCACGGCGGGTGGCGACTGCCCCGGCCTCAATGCGGTCATCCGCGCCGCGGCGCGGCGCCTGCTCGCGCACGGGCACGAGCCGATCGGGTTGCGACGCGGCTACCGCGGCCTCGCCGAGCGCGACCACGTCGTGCTCGACCAGCGCGGCGTGTCGGGCATCCTGCCGCTCGGCGGCACGCTCCTCTCGACCTCCAACTTCAATCCGTTCCGCGAGCCGGAGGGGATCGAGCGCGTGAGCGCCGCGCAGCGCGAGGACCCGCTCGACGCGGTGATCGCGATCGGCGGCGAGCACACGATGATGATCACGCGCCGACTGTCCGAGGAGGTCGGGCTGCCGGTGATCGGCGTGCCGAAGACGATCGACAACGACGTCACCGGCACCGACTACACGTTCGGCTTCGACACCGCCGTGCAGGTCGCGACCGACGCGATCGACCGCCTCCATACGACGGCGCAGTCGCACGACCGCGTGATGGTGCTGGAGGTGATGGGCCGCAACACCGGCTGGATCGCCGTCTTCGCCGGGATCGCAGGCGGCGCCGACGCGATCCTGATCCCCGAGCTGGAGCTGACGGTCGAGGAGATCGCGGCGGCGATCATGCGCCGTCACGAGCGCGGCAAGGACTTCTCGATCGTCGTCGTCGCCGAGGGCGCCGAGCTGGCGTTCGCCTCCGGCGAGCGGCGCCAGATCCGCGTCTCCGACGAGGTCGACAGCTACGGCTACCCGCGTCTCGGCGGGATCGGCGCCGCGCTCACGATCGAGCTCGAGCAGCGCACCGGCTACGAGACGCGCGTCACGACGCTCGGCCACGTGCAGCGCGGCGGCACGCCGACGGCGACCGACCGCATGCTCGCGACCCGCTACGGCGTCCACGCGGCCGACCTCGTGATGGCCGGCGAGACGGGCCGCATGGTCGCCCTGCACGGCACCGAGATGACGAGCGTCCCGCTCGACCAGGTCGAAGGGATCAAGACCGTGGATCTGCGCTATCTCGAAATCGCGCGGACGTTCTTCGGCTGAGGGCACGCAGACCTTCGCTGGATCGGGGTCATCGGACTTGCCAATACCGAGTATCGGCTGCGTCCTGCTTCCCCCGCCCAGCTCGATCTCCGCACCCTCAGGGCGCGGTTGGCAGAGCGCTTACCAGCCGCCGCTGGAGCCGCCGGGGCGCGCGGCGCCCGGCAGGAACTTCGTGAGCGACTTGAGCGTCGCGGCGACGAGCACGATCGCGATCGTGATCAGAAACCCGTCGAAGCCCTTCACGCCCAGCGCCCACAGGATGACCCACAGGCAGAAGGCGAGCGTGGTGGTGAATGCGAGGCCCATTGCGCGCGGAATCCTAGCGAACGGGTTCGGACGACGGCGCGCGCAGCGCGTCGGCCATCGCGGCGACGATCCCGCGCACCTCGGCGGCGGGGTCGGCCTCCCCGGCCGCGCGCACGAGACGGCTGCCGACGATCACTCCGGCGGCGCCCGCGTCGGCGGCCGCCGCCGCCTGCCCAGGCGTCCCGATGCCGAAGCCGACGGCGACCGGCACGTCCGTCGCGGCGGCGGCACGCGCCAGGAAGTCGGCCAGCCCGGCCTCGAGCGCGCCCCGCTCGCCGGTCGTGCCGACGAGCGAGACGGCGTAGAGGAAGCCGCGCGCCAGCGCGCCGATCCGCTCCAGCCGCTCGGGCGGCGTCGTCGGCGCGACGAGCGGCACCAGCGCAACCCCCTGCGAATCGCAGGCGGCGCGCAGCTCGGGCGCCTCCTCGAGCGGCAGGTCGGGCACGATCAGGCCGCTGACGTCGTGTGCCCGCAGCGCCGCGGCGAACGCCTCGAAGCCGCGCGCGTAGACGATGTTCGCGTAGCACATGAGCACGACCGGGACGCGCGGCGCGAGCGCCGCACCCAGCTCGAGGATCTGCCCGACGGTCGCACCGTTGCGCAGCGCCTCGACGCCCGCCGCGTGGATCACCGGGCCGTCCGCGAGCGGGTCCGAGAACGGCACCCCCAGCTCGACCAGGTCCGCACCGCCGTCCGCGTACGCCTCGCCGATCGCGAGCGACGTCGCGAGGTTGGGGAAGCCGCCCATCAGGTACGGCATCAACGCGGCGCGCTTGCCGCCGGCACCGCCGTCGGAGACGGTGGTGGCGAACGCCGCGGCGATGCGCTCGATCCCGCTCACGTCGCCGCCGGTCCACCCGGGACGCTCGCGTCCACGTCGGCCTCGTCGCCGATCCCGTGCGGATCCTCGCCCCCGATCTGCCGGATGACCTCGGCGAGATCCTTGTCGCCGCGGCCCGAGAGGCACACGACGTCCAGGTCCGAGCCGGCGTTCGCGAGCGTCCAGGCGATCGCGTGCGAGGACTCGAGCGCGGGGATGATCCCCTCCAGCCGCGCGAGCCGCTGGAGCGCGGCGAGCGCGTCGGCGTCGGTGACGGCCTCGTAGCGGGCACGGCCCGTGTCTCGCAGCCAGGCGTGCTCGGGGCCGACGCCCGGATAGTCGAGCCCGGCGGAGATCGAGTGCGCCTCGAGGATCTGGCCGTCGGCGTCCTGCATCACCGCCGAGTAGGCGCCGTGGAGGATCCCCGGCCGCTCGCCGACCGTCAGCGGCGCGCCGTGACGACCGCTTTCGATCCCCTCCCCCGCGGCCTCGACGCCGATCAGCTCGACGCCCGCGTCGGCGATGAACGGGGTGAAGATGCCGATCGCGTTCGAGCCGCCGCCGACGCAGGCGATGACGCGTTGCGGCAGCCGCCCCTCTCGCTCGAGGATCTGCGCGCGGGCCTCCTCGCCGATCACGCGCTGGAGGTCGCGCACCAGCGCCGGATACGGCGCTGGTCCGGCGGCGGTGCCGAGGATGTAGTGCGTCGTCGCGACATTCGTGACCCAGTCGCGGATCGCCGCGGAGCAGGCCTCCTTCAAGGTGCGGGTCCCGGCGTCGACCGGCTCGACGGTCGCGCCGAGCAGGCCCATCCGCTCGACGTTCGGCTTCTGGCGGCGCATGTCCTCGGTGCCCATGTAGATCACGCACTCGAGGTCGAGCAGCGCGCAGGCGGTCGCCGTCGCGACGCCGTGCTGCCCGGCGCCCGTCTCGGCGATGATGCGCGGCTTGCCCATCCGCTGCGCGAGCAGCGCCTGGCCGAGCGCGTTGTTGATCTTGTGCGCGCCGGTGTGGTTGAGGTCCTCGCGCTTGAGGTAGACCGCGCGCCCGGCGACCTCGCTCAGCCGCTCGGCGAGGTAGAGCGGCGTCGGGCGGCCGACGTAGTCGCGCAGCAGCTCATGCAGCCGCATCGTGAAGGCGGGATCGCGCTGCGCCTCGAGCCATGCAGCCTCCAGCTCGGCGAGCGCCGGCATCAGCGTCTCGGGGACGTACTGGCCGCCGTAGGGGCCGTAGCGGTGCTCCAGGCCGGCGCTCACGCCGCGGCCTCGGGCTGCGCCGCCGACGCGCGCACGGCCTGGGCGAACGCCGCCATCCGCGCGTGGTCCTTGACGCCGGGCTCCAGCTCGACGCCGCTCGCGACGTCGACCGCGAACGGGTGCACGGCGGCGATCGCGGCGGCGACGTTGTCCGGGGTCAGCCCGCCGCTGAGGATCAGCGGCCGGTCTCGCGGGTGCTCGCGCGCGAGCTCCCACGCGAACGTCTCCCCCGTGCCGCCCGGTCTGCCGGCGACGTACGCGTCGAGCAGATGGAAGTCGGTCTGGAACGCGCGCAGGTCGCGGATGTCGGAGCGCCCCGCGACGCGCGCGGCCTTGATCACCTTCGCGCCGGTGCGGCGCGCGGCCTCGGCGCAGTAGACCGGCCCCTCGTCGCCGTGGAACTGCAGCAGCGTGAGCCCGAGCGCGTCGGCGGTCGCGGCGACGTCGTCGAGGTGCGCGTCGACGAACACCCCGGCGATCTGCGCGCGGCGATGCAGCGCGGCGGAGATCGCGGCCGCCTCGTCCATGCGGCAGCGGCGCGGCGACTGCGGCCAGAAGATCATCCCGACGGCCCAGGCGCCCAGCTCCACCGCCTGCTCGGCGTCCTGCAGGCGGGCGATGCCGCAGAACTTGACGTTGGTGCGCGGAGCGTTCACGGACACGCCCCTATCGTAGGCGCCGCACGCCGGCGGCGGCGCGCGGTGGCCGGCGCCGTCAGGGCGACTGGGCCTGCGACTGCGACGGCGCCTGTCTCGGCGCCGTGCCGAGCGTCACCGCGAGCTGCTTCGCGCTGCCGCTGCGCAGGACCTGGAGCCGGACGCGGTCGCCCGGCTTGTGCCCGGCGATCTCGCCGGTGAGGGCGCTCATCGAGTCGACCGCGTGCCCGTCGAGGGACTGGATCACGTCGCCGCCGAGCATGATGCGCGCGCCGCCGAGCTGGCTCTCGATCGTGCCGCCGTGCAGGCCCGCCTTCGCGGCTGGCCCATTCGGCTCCACCGTCTGGACGAGCACGCCGCGGTTGACGCGCAGCTGCAGGTCGGCGAGCGAGGCGTCGATCGTCGCGCCCGTGATGCCGAGGTAGGCGTGCACGACCGATCCCGACTGCTTGAGCTGAGGCAGCAGCCGCTTCGCCGTGTTGATCGGCACGGCGAAGCCGATTCCGACGTTCCCGTTGCCCGCGCCGCCGGTGATGATCTGCGAGTTGATGCCGATCACGCGGCCCGCCGCGTCGAGCAGGGGGCCGCCGGAGTTGCCGGGGTTGATCGGCGCGTCGGTCTGGATCACGTGCTGGATCGTGAAGCCGTTCGGCGCGGTGATCTGGCGCTGCAGCGCGGAGACGACCCCGGTGGTGAGCGTACGGTCGAGCCCGAACGGGTTCCCGATCGCGAGCACCGGGTCGCCGACCTGCGCCGTCTTGGAGTCGCCCAGCTGGAGCGGCGTCAGCTTGAGCCCCGCGGGATCGACCTGCAGCAGCGCGAGGTCGTTCGTCGCGTCGGTGCCGAGCACTCTCGCCGGCACGATGCGGCTGTCGTCGAAGCCGACCGTGACCGAGGTCGCACCCTCGACGACGTGGTAGTTCGTGAGGACGTGACCTTCGCCGTCGATCACGAAGCCGGTGCCGGTCGCCTCGCCGCCCTGGTCGGTGCCGAACGGCGAGGAGCTGGCGCTCGCCTTGAGCGTGGAGCGCACGAACAGGACGCCCGGGGCATCGCGCTCGTAGATGTCGTGCGCGGTCAGGCCGCTCTCGGCCCGTGCGGACGCTCCGCTGGTCGGGCTGGCGATCGGCGCCTGCTGCACGACGGTCGTCGTCGTGCCGCCCCCGCCGACGTCGAGCACCAGCAGCGCCACGGCGACGACGGCGCCGCCGACGAGCGCGGCGACGAAGGCGACGAGAAGCGAGGAGCGAGGGGCGGCGTTCATGCGGCCGCTGCAGTGTCAGGGATCACGATCAACCCAGGCTAAACGGTGATGCGCCCAGTTTGCGTGAACGGCGGGAGGCTCCGGTAGCCTCGGAGGCCTTGCGACGCTCGGGGGAGGTGTCGCGCAGCGCACGCGCGCGCCCACTTCGGGCCCGACCGAAGGGGAACCGTCATGCACATCGGCATCCTCAGGCGCACGGCGTTCGCCGTCGCGCTGCTCGCGGCACTGCTCGCGGCCGCCGACGCCCGCGCGTCGAGCTACTACGAGGCCAGTCCCGCCGGACCGATAACCGCTGCCACGGGAGCGCTGAGATTCAGCACCGCGCTCTTCGAAACCGAATGCGAAGTGACGCTCACCGGGAGCATCCCCCAGGGCACGCTGGAAGGGACAGCCGGCGCGCGCATAGGCGGGATCACGAGCGCCGCGATACCGAGATGCAACAGCGGAACCGTCACTGCCACCCCAGGCCTTCCCTGGTCGCTCGATTACGAAGGCGCCCTAGGGCTGCTACCGCTGATCACCGGGCTGCGACTCAGACTGAACAGAGTGGCGGTCGCGTTCACCTTCCTCGGAAGCTTCACATGTGAATACAGCGGTGTCGTGCCCTTGCTACTCGCGCTCACGGGCTCCGGTCCGTTCCAGACGGGCGCGCTGTCGGTCGTCAGCGGGGCGCAGCTGCAGCGGGTCGCGGGCAGCTCCCTCTGCCCGACGAGCGGGACGCTCGACGGCACGTTCTCGTTCACGAGACAGGTCGTCCAGGCGAACCCGGTCTGGGTCGCGGCGATGGGCGACTCCTTCATCTCCGGGGAGGCCGGCCGCTGGGCCGGCAACACGGCGCTCGAATCGCAGCGCATCGACGCGCTCGGCCCGACCGCCTACTTCGACAACCCCGCCGGGAACGCAGAGATCATCAATCGCTGCCACCGCTCGAGAGCCGCCGAGATCATCATCGGCGTCGCCAACTACGCCAGCTTCGCGTGCTCCGGCGCCAAGACCTTCAGCTTCTGGGCGCCGGATCCGATCCTCCCATTGATCTCCTACCAAAAGCCGGGCATGGACTGGGCGAACAACGGCATCCCCGGTCAGGTGGGCAACCTCAGACTGTGGCTGGAAGTGCATCAGCGCGGGGTCAGAATGATCGTGATCTCGATCGGGGGCAACGACTTCAACTTCGCGCCCATCGTGCGGCAGTGCCTGGCGGACTTCCTCACGCCGGTGCCGCCCGGCCCGAGGTTCTGCAGCCAACGCCCCGAAGTGCTCGCGAACTTCACGGTCGCGAACCAGACCGCGGTGCGGGAAAGAATCAAGCAGGCCATCCTCAACGTCCATCAGGTGCTGCTCGAAAAGAACCTCCTCAACACCAGGATCCTCGTCCAGAACTATCCGTCGCCGCTGCCCGAGGAAGGCGGCAGATTCCGCTACCCCGAGACATACGCGCGGCAGACCACCGGAGGGTGCGGCGTGTACAACGTCGACGCGGCGTGGGCGAACAACGTCGTCCTGGCCACGATCAACGCGAACGTCAACGCCGCCATCACCGCGGCCAACCTCGGGAACACCGTCCAGCTGCTCGACGTGTCCTCCGCGTTCATGGGGCGCCGGCTGTGCGAACGGGGCGTGTGGCTGCTCGAGGAACTCGGCCTGACGAGCTGGAACCAAAACCAGCAATTTGCCGCCGACTGGACCGAGTGGATCAACCAGATCCGCACGCTGGAAACGGCGATAGGCCCGTACTACCTGCAGGAAGGGCTGCACCCGAACTACTGGGGCCAGCTCGCGCTGCGCAACTGCGTCCGCCTCGCCTACAACAACGGCAACATACGCGGCGGCACTTGCAGCATCGCCGCGCCCGGGCTCAACAACGCGAACCCGCGCGAGCCGAACATGCGGCTCCAATGACGCGACGCTAGACGGAGGCGTCCTCGCCGTGCCCGGTGAGGGCACGGCAGGCCGCCTCCACGTCGTCGGCGCGCATCAGCGCCTCGCCGACGAGCACCGCGTCCACCCCCACGCGCTCGAGCTCGTCGAGCTGGTCGCGCGTCGCGATCCCCGACTCGGAGACGACCGTCTTGCCCGCGGGGACGTCGGCGAGCAGCTCGAACGTGCGCGCCAGGTCGATGCTGAAGTCGGTCAGGTCGCGGTTGTTGATGCCGATCACGTCGGCGTCGAGCTCGAGCGCCACCTCCAGCTCGCGCGCGTCGTGCACCTCGACCAGCACGTCGAGGTCGAGCGCAGCCGCCTCGTGCTGGAGCCGCGCGAGCATGCGCGGCTCGAGCGCGGCGACGATCAGCAGGATCGCGTCGGCGCCGGCCGCCGCCGACTCGAACACCTGGTAGAGGTCGACGACGAAGTCCTTGCGCAGGATCGGCAGCGAGCTGGCCGCGCGCGCCGCACGCAGGTCGTCGAGCGAGCCGCCGAAGTGCGGACCCTCGGTCAGCACCGACAGCGCGGCCGCACCGGCGCGCTCGTATGCGCTCACGACGTCCTCGACGCTCGCGCCCTCGCGGATCGCACCGGCCGACGGCGAGCGTCGCTTGTGCTCGGCGATCACCGAGATGCCCGGATGCACGAGCGCCTCACAGAACGGGCGGTCGTGCCCGCGGCCGACGAGCTCGCGCTCGAGCGTCTCCAGCGGCACCGCCGCGCGGCGCTGCTCCACCTCGCGACGTGTCGAGTCGACGATGCGCTCGAGCGTGTTCATGCGACGACGGCTTCCTGCGACTGGCTGACGTAGCGCTCCAGCACGCTTCTCGCAGCACCGGAGTCGATCGCGGCCTCGGCAGCTCGCACGCCCACCTCGATCGTCGCTGCGCGCCCCGCGACATAGATGCCGGCGCCCGCGTTGAGGACCGCCACGTCGCGCGGAGCGCCGTGCTCCCCGGCAAGGATCCGGCGCGTGATCTCGGCGTTGACGTCGGGCGTGCCGCCGCGCAGCTCCTCGTGCGACGCGCTGTCGAGACCGACGTCGGCCGCGGTGATCGTGCGCTGCTCGATCGAGCCGTCGCGCACCTCGACCATGCGCGTCGGTGCGGCGATGCTGAGCTCGTCGAGGCCGTCGTCGCTGGAGACTACGAGCACGTGCACCGCGCCGAGCTGCGCCGACACGCCCGCGATCTTGTCGAGATAGCGGCGGTCGGCGACGCCGGTGAGCTGGTGCGTGACGCCCGCGGGGTTGGTGAGCGGGCCGAGGAAGTTGAAGATCGTGCGGATCGCGAGCTGCTTGCGCACGGGAATGACGTGGCGCGTGGCGGCGTGGTGGGTCGGCGCGAACATGAAGCCGAAGCCGACCTCCTCGATGCAACGGGCGATCGCGTCCGGCTCGAGATCGAGCCGGGCGCCGAGCGCCTCCAGCACGTCGGCGGCGCCTGACAGGCCGGTCGCCGAGCGATTGCCGTGCTTGGCGACCGCGCAGCCGGCGCCGGCGGCGATCAGCGCCGCCGTCGTCGAGACGTTGAAGGTCTGGGGGCCGCCGCCCGTTCCGACGACGTCGAGCGTGTCCTCGCGCTGGACCGCGACGTGCACGGCCAGCTCGCGCATCGTGCGCGCGAGGCCGGCGATCTCCTCGACCGTCTCGCCCTTCGTGCGCAGCGCGATCAGGAACGCGGCGATCTGGACCTCGCTCGCATCGCCCGCCATGATCCCGGCGAGCACGGCCGCCGCGTCGTCGGCCGAGATATCCTCTCCCGACGCGAGCGCGTCGATCGTGCTGGTGAGCAGGTCGCGCTCGGCCATGTCAGGCGATCCCTCCGACGGCCGCGCGCGTGCCCGCGGCGAGGAAGCTGCGAAGGATCTCGTAGCCCTGCGGCGTGAGGACGGACTCCGGGTGGAACTGGATCCCCTCCGCCGGCAGCGTGCGATGGCGGATCGCCTGGATCACGCCGCCGCCGGGACCGCCGTCGGAGACGGTGACCGCCGAGACCTCCAGCTCCTGCGGCAGCGTCGCCTTCTCGACGACGAGCGAGTGGTAGCGGCCGACCGTCAGCGGCGACGGCAGGCCGGCGAAGATCGTGCGGCCGTCGTGCTCGATCTCGGCCGTCTTGCCGTGGACCGGCTCGTGGCGCACGACGCGCCCGCCGAACGCCTGCGCCATCGCCTGATGGCCGAGGCAGACGCCGAGCGTCGGGATCCCCGCCTCCGGGAACGCGCGCACCGCCTCCAGCGAGATGCCCGACTCGTCCGGCGTGCACGGCCCCGGCGAGACGACGACCGCGTGGTGGCCGCGCACGAGCAGCTCGTCGACCGTGGCGTGGTCGTTGCGGACCACCTCGACGTCCGCCCCCAGCTCGCCCAGATACTGGACGAGGTTGTAGGTGAACGAGTCGTAGTTGTCGAGGACGAGCACCCTCATGGCCACTCAGGCTGCGCCACCGCCAGCTCGATCGCCTGCTTCACCGCGCGGGCCTTCGCCTCCGACTCGCGGAACTCGTAGGCGGGCGTCGCATCGGCGACGGTGCCGCCGCCGGCCTGGACGTGCGCGACGCCGTCCTTCACGACGACCGTCCGGATGTGGATGCACGTGTCGAGATCGCCGGTGTAGGACAGATAGCCGATCGCGCCGCCGTACCCGCCGCGCTTGACGGGCTCGAGCTCGTCGATGATCTGCATCGCACGAACCTTCGGCGCGCCCGAGAGCGTACCCGCCGGGAGGATCGAGCGCAGCGCATCGAGCGGACCGACGCCGTCGCGCAGCCGGCCGGAGACGCGCGAGACGATGTGCATGACGTGGCTGTAGGCCTCGATCTCCATGAACGCGTCGACCTTGACCGAGCCGTACTCGCTCACGCGGCCGACGTCGTTGCGGCCGAGGTCGACGAGCATCACGTGCTCGGCGCGCTCCTTCTCGTCGGCGAGCAGCTCGTCGGCGACGCGGGCGTCGTCCTCGGTGCTCGCGCCGCGCGGGCGCGTGCCGGCGATCGGCCGCGTCTCGATCCGCCCGTCGTGGACGGTCACGAGCGGCTCGGGGCTCGCGCCCGCGATCTCGAAGTCGCCGAAGTCGAGGAAGTACATGTACGGGCTCGGGTTGACGGCGCGCAGGCCGCGATAGATCGAGAACGCCTCGACCGGGACGTCCGCCGACCAGCGCTGCGACGGGACCACCTGGTAGGCGTCGCCGGCGTGGATGTACTCGACGATCCGCTCGACCATCCCCTCGAACTGCTCGCGCGGCATGTTGCTGGTCCACTCGACCGCGTCCGCCGCGGGGTCGCGTGCGGGCGGGTGGCCGATCGCCGCCTGCGGCACGGGGCCGGCGAGGCGGCGGCGCACGTCCGCGATCGCCTCGACGGCGGCGGCGTAGGAGGCCTCCAGCTCGTCGTCGTCCGCGTAGACGTTCGCGAGGATCGTCAGCTCGCGGCGCAGATGGTCGAACGCGACGAGCACGTCCGTCAGCATCAACGCGAGGTCCGGGATGCCGAGCGGGTCCGGGTTCGGCGTGCCGAGCGGCTCGACGGTGCGCACGAGGTCATAGCCGAAGCAGCCGACGGCGCCGCCCGAGAAGGGCGGCAGGTCGGGCAGCGGGGCCTGGCGGTGACGCGCGACCTCGGCGGCCGCGAGCGCGTAGGGGTCGCCGGGGTCGCCGAGCGACCAGCGCAGCACGCTGCGCGGGCGGAAGCCGATGAACGACCAGCGCCCGACGCGCCCCTGCTCCGCCGACTCCAGCAGGAACGCAGGACCGTCGCCGCGCAGCTTGAGGAAGGCGGAGATCGGCGTCTCGCAGTCCTCGACGAAGGTGTGGCGCAGCGGGATCAGGTTGCAGTCGCGCGCGAGCTCGCGCACCTCCTCGAGCGACGGCGTCACATGCACGGCGGGCGTCGGTGCGGACGGGGCGATCGGAGGCGTCATCGACTCAGCGGCTGCGCTCGTCGAGCACGCGCTCGGCGTCGGCGAGGCTGAGCCCGCGGGAGCGCAGCAGGACCGCGAGGTGATAGATCACGTCGGCCGCCTCGCTCGCGACGCGCTCGTCCGTCTCCTCCCGCACGGCGCGCACGACCTCCTCCGCCTCCTCCTCGACCTTCGCGCCGGCGAGCGCCGGGTCGGCGAGCAGCTTCGCGGTCCACGAGCCGTCGGGGCGCTCGGCGGCGCGCTGGGCGATCGTGCGCTCGAGCGCCGGCAGCGTCTCGTACGGCGCGCCGGGCGTCAGGTCGCCCGTGAAGAAGCAGGTGCGCTCACCGGTGTGGCAGGCCGGACCGGCCGGCTCGACGAGCGCGAGCAGCGCGTCGCCATCGCAGTCGACGCGCAGCGCGCGCAGCCTCTGCACGTTCCCGCTCGTCGCGCCCTTGTGCCACAGCTCGCCGCGCGAGCGGCTCCAGTAGTGCACCTCGCCGGTGGCGCGCGTGCGCTCGAGCGCCTCCGCGTTCATGTACGCGAGCGTCAGCACCTCGCCGGTCCGCCAGTCCTGGGCGATGCACGGGACGAGGCCGCGGTCGTCGAACGCGATGGCGGAGTCGGGCACGGTCGGGGAATTGTAGGGCGCGCTCCGCGACGAACGCGCCCGCGCGTCGTTACGGGCCGTGCCAGCCGGGGTCGGCGCGGCGCGGCGCTGGCGCGGATCGAGGCCGGCGGCTGGTGGCGGCTGCGCAGACGGCTGCTGCCGCTGATGCGGCTGGCCGGTCGCGGCCGCTGAGCGGCTCAGCCGGCGGCGGGCGCGGCAGGCCACTGCCAGCAGCGGACGGTGCAGGGCCCGTCCTCGGCCGCCAGCGCTGCGGCGGCCGGCGCGCCGACGTCGAGGTCGTGGAGCCACGGGGCGGGGCCGGTGGACGGGGCGTCCGCGCCGCCGATGCCGGTCCCGCGGCATTTGAGGACCGCCTCCCAGCGCACCCAGGCGCGTCGGAACTCGCTTGCCCGGGTCGTCGGGTCGAGGGCGGCCAGCCGGTCGGCTTCGGCGGCGCCGAGGATGCGTCGCGCGATCGCGACATGGTCGACGGCGCGGCGCGGCAGCTCCACGTCGACGCCGACCTCGCGGCCGAGCGTGACCGCGTAGAGGGCCGTGTCGCCCGAGTGCGAGAGGTTGAAGCGCAGGTCGCCGGCGCCGGACGCGTCGGGGCCGGCTGCGAGCCGCGGCTTGCCGTGCGAACCCTGGGCGAAGCGCAGGGCGGCCGGCTCGGCGTCGAGGCAGGCGCCGAGCAGCGCGCGCAGGATCCCGCGCGCGGCGGCCCAGCGAAGGCCGTCCTCGGCGCGCACGAAGCGCGCCGCGCGCGCCTGCTCGGCAGCCGACAGCAGCCCACGCTCGCGCTCCCTCCCGGCGGCGAGGTCGGCGCGCCACACGTCGATCGTCCCGGCGGCGAGCCGCGGTCGCTGCTGCGGCGGCGTCCATCGCGTCTCCGACATCGCGGCGGACGCTAGCGTGCCGGCGATGGCCCCGCCGACCGCCGTTCCCCAGCCGAGCGCGGCGACGCGCGTGCCGCGGCGGGTGCTCGCCGCGATCCTGCTCGGGACGGTCCTCAACCCGATCAACTCGTCGATGATCGCGGTCGCGCTCGTGCGGATCCGCGACGACTTCGACGTCAGCATCGTCTCGCTGTCGTGGCTGATCTCCAGCTTCTACCTCGTCGCCGCAGTCGGCCAGTCGGTGCTCGGGCGGCTCGCCGACCAGTTCGGGCCGCGGCGCGTCCAGTGCGCGGGGTTCGTGCTGATCGCCGTCGCCGGCGTGCTCGGTCCGCTCGCGCCGAGCTTCGGCTGGCTGATCGCGGCGCGGCTGCTGCTCGCGGCCGGCACGTCCGCCGGCTTCCCGGCGGGGCTCGCGCTGCTGCGAAACGCGTCGGGCGGCCACCGGCCGCCGCCCTCGACGCTCGCCGCGATCACGATCGGCGGCTCCTCCAGCGCGGCGCTCGGGCCGGTGATCGGCGGGCTGCTCGTCGCGCTCGCGGGCTGGCAGGCGATCTTCTACGTGAACGTGGTGGTGGGCGTCGTGGCGCTGCCGCTGTCGCTGCGCTGGCTGCCGCGCGACCCGCAGCACCAGGGCGGCGTGAGCCTCGCGCTCGTGCGGCGGATCGTCGACCTGCCGGGGATCGCCGCTTTCACGGTGATGCTCGTGAGCCTGCTGGCGCTGATGCTGTCGTTCGTCGGCCAGCCGCTGTGGTGGCTGGCGCCGGTCGCCCTGCTCGCGGGCGCGGCGCTCGTCGTCAACGACCGCCGCCGCGAGGACCCGTTCCTCGACGTGCAGATGCTGATCGGCAATCGCGCGCTGCTCGGCGTCTGCGCCCAGTACCTGCTCGTCAACGTGGTCGCGTTCGGCGTCTTCTTCAGCCTGCCGCTGTGGCTCGAGGCGGCGCGCGGCTTCAGCTCCGGCGGCGCCGGGCTGATGGTGGCGCCGCTCGCCGGCGTGGCCGTGTTCGCGACGCCGCTCGCGGCGCGGCTCGTGACGCGCGCGGGCGAGCGCCCGGCGCTGCTGCTCGGGGCGTGCGCGATGGTCGCCGGCACGCTGCTGCTGCTCACCTTCTCGCCGAGCACGCCGCTGTGGGCGATCGTGCCGGTGACCGTCGTGCTCGGCATCCCGATCGGCTTCAACAACCTCGGGCTGCAGTCCGCGCTCTACGGGACGAGCGACCCCGCCCGCACGGGAGCGGCCGCCGGGATCTTCCAGACGTGCCGCTTCATCGGCGCCGTCCTCTCCACCAGCCTGCTCGGGATCGTCTTCGCGGACGGCGTCGACAGCGCCGGCCTGCACGAGCTGGCGGTGGTCTTCGCGGGCGTGAGCGTGCTGGTGCTGCTGGCGAGCCTGCGGGCCGGCCCGCGCCGGCCGCGCTGACGCGACGCGATGCCCTGCTACTCGATCCCCAGACGGTCCAGCAGGCGGTCGTCGCTGCGCCAGGCTCTGCGGACGCGGACGGCGAGGTCGAGGTGGACCTGACAGCCGAGCTCGCGCTCGAGCTCCTTGCGGGCGGCGGTGCCGATCGCTCTGATCATCTTGCCGCCGGCGCCGATCAGGATCCCCTTCTGCGAGTCGGCCTCGACCCACATGACGGCGCGCACGGCGATCAGGTCGTCGCGTCGCTCGTCGATCTCCTCGACCTCGACCTCGACGGCGTGCGGGACCTCCTGGCGCGTGCGGCGCAATACCTGCTCGCGCACCAGCTCGGCGAGCATGACCTCCTCGGACTGGTCGGACCGCTCGTCGGGCGGGAAGAAGAACGGCCCCTCCGGCAGCAGCGAGCCGAGGTGCCCCACGAGCGCGGCGAGGCCCTCCCCGGTGCGCGCGGAGATCGGGAAGATCTCGTCGGCGACGTCGAGCTCGCCGGCCGCGTGCAGCGTCGCCGCCGTCTCGGCGCGCGTGCAGCGGTCGACCTTGTTGACGGCGATCACGACCGGCGTCCTCGCGCCGGCCAGCAGTCTCGCGATGAAGCGGTCGCCGGGGCCGATCCCCTGGATCGCGTTGACCAGCAGCAGCGCTGCGTCGGCGTCCGCCAGCTCGCTCTCGACGCGTCGCTGCATGCGCGCGGTGAGCGCGTCGCGCGGGCGCTGCACGCCCGGCAGGTCGACGAGCACGAGCTGCGAGTCGTCCGTCGTCGCGACGCCGCGGATCGCGCGGCGCGTCGTCTGCGGCTTGTCGGAGACGATCGCGACCTTGCGCCCGACGATCGCGTTGACGAGGGTCGACTTGCCGACGTTGGGGCGTCCGGCGAGCGCGACGAAGCCGCTGCGCGTCGTCACTCCTGCACCCAGCGCAGCAGCTCGGCCTGGAGCGCGAGCATCTCGCCGTCGTCGGCCTCGTGGTCCATCCCGGTGAGGTGGAGCGCGCCGTGCACGACCGCCTCGCTGAGGTCCTCGGTGCAGGGCGGGCAGATCACGACGTCGCCGAGCTCACGCGGGGCGCCGTTGGACTCGGACCCCGCCCGCCCCTCGCCGTCGACGCCGTCGATCGGGAACGACAGCACGTCGGTCGGCGCGTCCTTGCCGCGGTGATCGCGATTGAGCGTCTGGATCGTCTGCTCGTCGACGAACGCGACCGCGACGTGGCCGTCCTCGATCCCGGCCGAGGAGAACGCGAGCATGCACAGCTCCTCGACGTCGAGCGCCGTCAGCTCGTCGACGACGCCGTCGTCGAGCCCGATCACCTCCACCTCGATCATCGGACGCCTAGGCCCGCCGGCGGTCGGCAGGACGCAGCTCGGGCGCGAGCCGCTGCTGGTGGTCGGCGTAGGCGGCGACGATCCGCTGCACGAGCTTGTGGCGCACGACGTCCTCGCCGCCGAAGCGGATGAACTCGATCCCCTCGACCTCCTCCAGCACCTCGCCGACGGCGACGAGGCCGGACTGCTGCTCGCTGGGCAGGTCTATCTGCGTGATGTCGCCGGTGACGACCATCTTCGAGTTGAAGCCGAGCCGCGTGAGGAACATCTTCATCTGCTCGGGGGTCGTGTTCTGCGCCTCGTCGAGGATGATGAAGCTGTCGTTGAGCGTGCGCCCGCGCATGAACGCGAGCGGCGCGACCTCGATCACGCCGCGCTCGAGGTACTGCGAGACGCGCTCGGGATCGATCATGTCGTGCAGCGCGTCGAACAGCGGGCGCAGGTAGGGGTCGACCTTCGCCATCAGGTCGCCGGGCAGGAAGCCGAGCCGCTCGCCGGCCTCGACGGCCGGGCGCGTGAGGATGATGCGGTTGACCTCGCGCCGCGACAGTGCGGCCGCTGCCATCGCGACGGCGAGGAACGTCTTGCCGGTGCCCGCCGGGCCGACGCCGAACGTGATCGTGCTGCGGCGGATCGAGTCGACGTAGACCTTCTGGTTGACCGTCTTCGGCGCGACCTTCGTCGAGCGATGGCGCCACACGACGTCCTCGAGGATCCTGCCGGGCGACTCGTGCTGGTCGAGCGCGCCCTGGACCGCCTCGATCGTGCCGGGCGCGATCTCGTGTCCCTGCGCGATCAGGTCCGACAGCTCGCGCACGACCTGGGTGCCGGCCTCGACGGACACGTCGTCGCCCTCCAGCGTGAGCATGTTCCCGCGCAGGAAGACGTCGCAGTCGAGATGGTCCTCCAACGTGCGCAGGACCGCGTCCTGCGTGCCCGCGAGCTCCGCGGCGACGGCGTTGTCGAGCTCGACCTGGCGCTTCACTGCGATGTCAATGCTCCTTGCACACGCGCGGAGACGCGCTTGCCGTCGGCGCGACCGGCGACGGTCGCCATCGCGGCCTTCATGACCTGGCCCATGTCCTTCGGCGAGCTGGCGCCCGTCTCCGCGATCGCGGCCGCGACGATCGCGTCGAGGTCGCCGTCGGACAGCTCCGCCGGGAGGTAGCCGGCGATCAGCTCCGCCTCGCCCTCCTCCTGCGTCGCCAGCTCGGCACGACCGCCGTCGCGGAACTGCGTGGCCGCGTCGAGGCGGCGCTTGCGCTCACGGCGCAGCACGGCGAGCTCGTCGCCGACGCCTTCCTTCGCGTCCTTCTGCAGCTCGGAGAGAATCATCCGCAACGCCCCCACGCGATCCTTCTCGCCCGCCTTCATCGCGGCGGTGAGATCGGTCTTGAGCTGCTCGGCGACGGTCACGTACGTCAAGGATAGCCGCGCGGCGGTCAGCTCAGGTGCGCGTCGCGCCCGACGGGGCCGCGCGGCCGTTGTCGGCCTCCGGCGCGGCGTCGTGCGCCGCCGCCGGGTGCTGCTCCAGCACCGGCGGGTGGCCGAGCTGGCCGAGCTCGGAGGTGTCGCGGCTGAACAGCAGCGAGACGGTCCAGTCGACGACGAGCCGCAGTTTGCGCGTCGTCCCCGGCATGTTCGCGAGGTGGTACGTACGGGCGAGGAACCAGGCCGGGAAGCCGCGCCATCTGATCCCCATCGTGCTCGCGACGGCCTGGTGGCGGCCCATGTCGACGAACACGCCCTTCGTCTTGTACGTGAACGGCTTCACGTGGCCGCCGACGCCCAGCTCGGCGGCGACGTTGCGCGCCACGCGGCGACCTTGGCGGATCGCGTGCTGCGCCGTCGGCGGCGAGGGCTGGCCCTTGCGTGCCGGGTCCGGCACGGCGGCGGCGTCGCCGATCGCCCACACGTTGCGGTGGTCGCGCACGCGCATCGTGGCGTCGACGTCGAGCCGCCCGCCGTCGGTCAGCGGCAGCCCGAGGCGGGCGACGACCGGGTTCGGCTTCACGCCCGCGGTCCAGGCGACCGTGCGCGCGGGGATCGTCTCGCCGCCCTTCAGGCGCACCCAGCGGTCGCCGACTTCCTCGACCGTCGTGCGCGTGCGGATCTCGATCCCGCGGCCCTGCAGCTCGCGCTCGGCGAAGGCGGCCAGGCGCGGCGCGACCTCCGGCATCACGCGCTCCTTCGCCTCGACGAGCAGCCAGCGCATGCCCTGCACGCGGCAGCGCGGGTAGAGGTCGATCACGTCGCTCATGAAGTCCTGGAGCTCGGCGAGGCCCTCCAGCCCGGCGTAGCCGGCGCCGACGAAGACGAAGGTGAGGAACTCGGCGCGCGTCTCGGCGTCCGGCACCGTCTCGGCGATCTCCAGCATCGACAGCACGCGATTGCGCAGCGCGATCGCCTCCGACAGCGTCTTGAAGCCCATCGCGTGCTCGACGAGGCCGGGGATCGGCAGCGTGCGCGAGGTCGAGCCGAGCGCGACGATCAGCTGGTCGTAGTGCAGCTCGTGGCGGCGGCCGTCGAGCGAGTCGACGACGAGCGCGTTGCGCGCCGGCGCCGCGCCGCTCACGCGCCCCAGCCACAGGTCGGTCGTGGTGAGCTGCTCGCGCAGCGGGACGACGACGTGGCGCGGCTCGAGCGTCCCGGCCGCCGCGCCGGGCAGCAGCGGCGTGAACAGCAGGAAGTTGACGTCGCTGACGAGCGTCACGCGCGCGCTGTGCGGCGGCAGTGTCCGCTCGAGCGTGCGCGCCGCGTAGTAGCCGCCGAAGCCGCCGCCGGCGATGACGATGTCCCAGGCCATGCACCGAGCCTATGCCCGCAAGCGCGTTGAGGCCAATCGCACAAGGGTGTCACAAAGTCGTTCGATCGCCTCCGTCTGCTTGGCTGTGCACGATGGACGATCTGCGCGTGCTGTTCTTCGGCGACTCGTTCGTGGCGGGCGTGGGCGACCTGCACGGACAGGGGTGGGTCGGGCGCACCGTCGCCGCCGCGTTCGCGGCCGGGCGACCGCTGACCGCGTACAACCTCGGCGTGCGTCGCGAGACGTCCGTCGAGGTCGCGGTCCGCTGGCGCTTCGAAGCGACGCCGCGCCTGCTCGCGGGCGCCGACTGCCGTGTCGTCTTCGCCGTGGGCGCGAACGACACGACGCTCGAGGGAGGCGCCGTGCGCGTCGCGCCCGATCGCTCGTGCATGGCACTTGACAAGATGCTCGACCAGGCTGCAGCACTCGGCCTGCCATGCGCGGTCGCAGGGCCGCCGCCGGCCGGCGACGCTGCGCAGCAGGCGCGCGTGGTCACGCTGTCGGAGGCGTTCGCCGGGGTCTGCGCCGCGCGCGCCGTGCCGTACTGGCCGGTCGCTCCCGCGCTGCTCGCCTCGCGCACGTGGATCGCGGAGACCGCTGCGGGCGACGGCGCCCACCCGGCGGCCGGGGGCTATGACCTGCTGGCGCAGGCGCTGCTCGACGGTGGGCTGCTCGCGTGGCTCGGGGCGCCGGCCGGAGCGCCGCGCGTCACGCCTGCTGAGTGAGCAGCAGCGCCGCCCACTCGCCCTGCTCGCGGCGGTGGTGCTCACGCAGGCCGTGCGGCGCGAAGGCGAGGGCGATCTCGTCGGCCTCGTGGACGAGCAGTCCGGAGGCGATCAGCGTGCGGGGCGACGCGACAGCCTGCGCCGACAGCACGCGCGCGTAGTCGAGCAGCAGCGGGCGCAGCAGGTTCGCGAGCACCGTCGGCGCGGCCGGCACCTCGTCGCTGCGCAGGTCGCAGCGCGCGACGTCCAGCGCGACGCCGTTCACCACCGCATTCGCCTGCGTCGCGTCGACCGACAGCGGGTCGATGTCGACGGCGAGGACCGGATCGAAGCCGAGCTTCGCGGCGGCGATCGCGAGCACGCCCGAGCCGCAGCCGAGGTCGAGCAGCGGGCCGCTCGCTGCACCCGCTGCCCCACGGCTTCCCAGCGCTGCGCCGGCCGGCTCCGCCAGCTCCAGCAGCAGCTCCAGGCACAGCCGCGTCGTCGCATGCGCGCCCGTGCCGAACGCCTGCGCCGGGTCGATCACGATCTCCGTCTCCGCCCCGATCGGCTGCTCCCATGGCGGGCGCACCGCGAGCCGATCGCCGAGCGCGAGCGGGTGGTGGAACTGCTTCCAGCGCTCGGACCAGTCGTCCGGGAGCTCGGTCGTGGAGATCTCGACCAGCGCGCCCCCGACCGCCGCCTCGAGGTCGGGCAGCGCCGGCAGCTCGCCCGACGGCCCGTAGACGGCGTACTCGACGACGTCGCCGCGGTCGACCTCCTCCACCCCGCCCGGCGCCAGCTCCAGCAGCTCCGCCAGCGCGACCTCCGCATGCGCGCGGTCGACGCGCAGCGCGAGCCGGATCACGCGCCGGGACCGTGCACGACGAGGCCCATGCGGCGGGCGAGCTTCGCCTGCCGCGCATCGCGCGTGTGCAGCTCCCGCCGCGTCGCCGAAGCCGTCGCCACGATCAACAGGTCGAGCGCGTTCTCTGTGCGGCGCTCGCTGCGTGCAAGCGCGAGCGCACGCCCATAGTGCTCGGCCACGTCCCGGTCGACGAGCAGCGGCTCGAACGTGGCGCGAAAGGCCGCGAGCTGTCTCGCACGCGCCGCCCTGGCCGCACCATCGGGTGCATGCAGGACGCCGGCATGCAGCTCTCCGAGCGTTACAACCGAGATTGCCGCAGTCGGCGGAAGCTCCACCTCGCCGTCGCTGGAGGCGATCATCACCGACGTGTCGAGCAGCGCGAGGCTCACCCGTCGTTCCACGGATCGTCGACCGGCGGCTCCGCGGCGCGCATGTCGGCCAGATCCGCGGCCCACTGTTCGTCGACCGGCATGGCGAGGAGTCTGCGAAGCGTCTCGCGGTCGACGTCGCGCCGCGGTCTCGGCGCCTCCTCCACCGGCCCGAGTCTCGCCACGGGGCGACCGCGCACCGTCACGGTGAACTCGGTGCCTGCCTCCGCCTCGCGCAGGACGGCGGCGATGTCGTTGCGCAGCTCTCGCTGCGGGATCGTGCGCCGGCGCACAGCGCTACGCAGCGTAGCAGTTGGATCCGAGGGCGGGACCCGCCTGCGGCGGCCACGTGGCCGTCTCCGGCACCCGCTACGCCCCGAACGCCCGCTTGAGCTTCGAGAAGACGCCGTCCTCGGAGCGCAGGTTGTCGTCGGTGAGCGTGCCGGCGAGGCGGTCGAGCAGCTCGCGCTGCTCGGGCGTGAGACGGCGCGGGATGACGACGTTGACGACGACGCGCAGGTCGCCGTGGCGACCGCGGCGCAGCGCGGGCATGCCCTTGCCGCGCAGCGTGAGCGTGTCGTGCGGCTGCGTGCCCGCGGGGATGTCGAGCGGGAACGGCTCGTCGAGCGTCGGCACGTCGACGGTCGTGCCGAGCGCGGCGAGCGGCGCCGGCACGTCTACGACGGTGACGAGGTCGTCGCCGTCGCGCAGGAAGCGCTCGTCCTCCGCGACGCGCACGAGCACGTAGAGATCGCCGGGCGGCCCGCCCTGCTCGCCGGCGTGGCCGTGGCCCGAGAGGCGGATGCGCTGCCCGTCGGCGATCCCCGCCGGCACGTCGACCGACAGCGTGAGGCGCTCGACCTTGCGGCCGCGCCCGCGGCACGTCTTGCAGGGCTGCTTCGGCACGCGCCCGTCGCCGTGACACGCGTCGCAGACGGTCGCGCGCACGACCTGGCCGAACGGCGTGCGCGTGATGGCGCGCAGCTGCCCGGCGCCGCCGCAGCGCTCGCACGTCTCGATCGGCGTGCCCGGCTCGGCGCCGTTGCCGTGGCAGGCGTCGCAGCGCACGACCGCGTCGTAGGCGACGTCGATCGCGCTGCCGGTGGCGGCGTCGGCCAGCTCGACCGTCGCCGTCACGGCGACGTCGCCGCCTTGAGCCGGCCCCGGCCGCCCGCCGCCACCGCCGAACATGTCGGCTCCGCCGCCGCCGAAGAACGCGTCGAAGATGTCGGCGAAGGAGCCGAAGCCGCTCGGCTGGAAGCCGCCGCTGCGCAGCCCCTCCGGACCGTATTGGTCATACGTCGCGCGGCGCTCGGGGTCGGACAGCACCTCGTAGGCCTCGGCGGCGGCCTTGAACTTCTCCTCCGCCTCCGGGTCGTGGGCGTTGACGTCCGGGTGCAGCTCGCGCGCGAGTCGCCGGAACGCCTTCTTGATCTCCGTCTCGCTCGCGTCGCGGGTGACGCCGAGGCGCTCGTAGTAGTCGGTCGACATCGTGCTCATGCGGTGCGATCAGCCTTCATAGACATTCTCGACGAAGCGCGACAGCTCGATCGCCGCGGCGCGCACCGAGGCGATCGCGCGGCCGTAGTCCATCCGCAGCGGCCCGATCACGGAGACGGTCCCGAGGTTGCGCGCCGGCAGTCCGTAGCCGGCGGCGACGAGCGACAGCGAGCGCAGCGCCGGCGCCTCGTTCTCGCTGCCGATGCGCAGGTAGACGTCGCTCTGGTCGAGCGCCGAGCGCAGCACGCCGAGCAGCGACACGCGGCGCTCGAGCATCTCCATCACCTCGTTGAGCTGCTCGTGGTCCTCGAAGCGGTAGCTGCTCACGAGCCGCGACGCCCCCTCGACGTAGAGCGCGTCGTCGGCCGTGTCGGTCAGCTCCGTGAACGCCGGCGCGACCGATGCGAGGAAGCCCCGCTCGCGCGGCCCCAGCCGGGGGTCGCCGAGCCGCTGATGCAGCAGCCGCGCCCCGAGCCCCAGCCCGACGAGCTGCTCGTTCAGGTAGCTCGCGCCCCAGTCGGCGAGGCCTGCGTCGATCGGCGTCTCGAACGTCAGCATCCGCTTCGTCACGCCGCCCGTCGAGGTGATCACGACGACCATCAGCACCTGCGGCTGGAGCAGCAGGACCTCGACGTGGCGGATCGTCGCCGTCTCGATCGGCGGCGCGGAGACGATCGCGAGCAGGTTCGTGACCTGCGAGAGCGTCTCGGTGGTGACGCGCATCGCCTCGTCGACCTCGCGGCGCACGAGCGACAGCGCGAGCGGCCGCTCCGCGCCGGCGCGCGGCGCGGGCAGCAGGCGGTCGACGAAGTAGCGGTAGCCGGCGTCGGTCGGCACGCGCCCGGCCGACGTGTGCGGGTGCGCGAGCAGGCCGTGCTCCTCGAGCATCGCGAGCTCGTTGCGGATCGTCGAGGGACCCCACTCGACGTCGGCCGCCGTCGCGAGCGCCTTCGAGCCGACCGGCTGACCGCCCTCGAGGTAGTCCTCGACGACCTTGCGGAGGATCAGCTCCTGACGCGGGGTGAGCATTGAGCTGATTCTAGGGCGGGGCGCCGCCGGCTCCGCCGCCGGTCGCCTCAGGCGCGCAGCACGACAAAGCCCACGGCCAGCAGCACGAGCGCGAACCACAGCACGCGCAGCGTGCCCTCGAGCGGCGCGAGCAGCCGCGCGGCCGTCAGCTCGACGCGCGTGCCGTCGGCCAGCCGCTGCTCCCCTTCGAGCGCGACCGTGCGCCGCCGCAGCTCGCGCACCGGGACGCTCAGGCGGCGCTGCGCGATGCTCAGCAGCGTGCAGGCGGCGGCGACGAGCAGGCCGGGCCACTCGAAGCGCAGCGCGCAGACCCAGAAGCCGGTGAGCGCGGGAAAGCCGCCCCAGCCGAGCGCGAACGTCCACTGACCGTGCAGGCGCCCGCCGAACAGCTCGAGGTCGTACGCGAGCACAAGGAACGCCCCGAGCAGCACGAACGGGATCAGCGTCGCCGAGACGGTCACGACGCCGGCGACCCCGATCGCGCACGCGCCGCCGAGCCCGAGCGCCGCGAGCGAGATCAGCGTGCGGTCCGACAGCCCGGTGCGCAGCGGGCGGCCGTGCAGCTCGTCGAGCGCATGCGCGGCGACGCCGACGGCCAGCAGGAAGGCCAGCAGCGCCCAGCCGAGGCGGGCGAGGTGGAAGGCGCTCGCAGCCGCCGCTCCGAGCGCGACGTAGGACAGGTGCCAAGCCGTGTACGGCGGGTGCAGCAGCGTCACGACGTCGCGCCAGCCGCCGCCGTGCAGCGCGTAGAAGGCGGGACGGTCGCCCGGCGCCTCCGCGGTCGCACGAGCCGTCGCAGACGCAGGGCGGTCAGCCGTCGCAGTCGCCGGTCCGGATGCGGGGCGCTCGACGGTCACGGTCGCTCGTCCGCGGCCCGCACGGCCGTCATCACGATCCCGGCGCCGAAGCTCATCCGCCGCACGCGCACGTCGGCGAGCCCGGCCTCCTGCCACAGCGCCGCGAGTCGCGTCAGCGGGAAGCGCGCGTAGAAGCCCTCGATGCTCGGGCCGAGGAACGCGCCGACCTCCTGCCAGTCGCGCGACAGCAGGCGCCCGAGCGCGGGCATCACGAGGCGCGTGTAGAGGCGCCATGCGGCGCGCAGGACGCGTCGCGGCGGGACGGCGAACTCGACCATGCCGACCGTCCCGCCGGGCTTGACGACCCGCGCCAGCTCGCGCAGCGTCGCCGCCGGGTCCTCGACGTAGCGCAGCAGGTAGGTGAACGTCAGCGCGTCGAACGAGGCGTCGGGGAACGGCAGCGCCTCGGCCTGTCCCGCGACCGGCTCGATCCGTTGCGCGAGCGCCGGGTCGGCCGCCAGCCGCGCGCGCAGCCCGCCGAGCATCTGCGCGCTCTGGTCGAGCGCGGTCACGCGGCAGCCGGTGCGGCGCACGACCGCCGCGGCGACCATGCCGGTGCCCGTCGCGACGTCGAGCACGCGCTCGTCCGGCCCCGCGACCACCGAGTGGACCAGCGCCGCGCGCCAGCGCGGGTCCTGCCCGAAGCTCAGCGTGGCGCCGGCACGGTCGTAATGGCGCGGCAGGCCGGCGAACAGCGCGAGCGCGTGCCGCTTGCGCGGCGCGTCGTCGAGCGAGGGAGAGGACGAGGAGGTCATCGCTGCAAAGCCTCCCCATTCGGCGCTCGAATCAGTCGAGCGCCGGATGAGGCTCCGATTCAATCGAGCGCGATCTCGGCGACCGCGTTGCGGACGATGCGCGTGTCGCCCTGGCGCGCCTCCGCGCCGACGACCGCGACGCCGTCCGCGACCGCTCTCACGGTGCTCGTGACCACGACCTCCTGCTCCAGCATGCCCATCCCGCGGAACTGCACCGACAGCGCCTTCAGCTTCTCCGGGCCGCCGGCCGCCTCCGTCTGCGCCCGCGCGACCTGCGCCATCGACCACAGCCCGTGCAGGATGCGCCCCGGCAGGCCGACCGACGTGGCGAACGCCTCGTCGATGTGGATCGGGTTGAAGTCGCCCGAGGCGCCCGCGTAGCGGACCGTCAGGAAGCGGTCCGGCGTCACCTTCAGGTCGGGCAGCTGCGCGCCCGGCTCATAGCTCGCGGACATCTCAGACCCCCCGCACGATCATCTTCCAGATGCCGGTGCAGACCGTCGCACCGCCGGCGTCCTTCGTCACGACCTCGAAGTCGTAGAAGCCCATCCCGCCCTTCTCCTCGATGCTGACCGCCTTCGCCTGCGTCGTCAGCTCCTCGCCCGCCACGACGACACGCTCCCAGCGGAAGTCCTGCCCGCTGTGCACCATCATCGCGAAGTCGATCCCGACCTCCGGGTCGAAGATCCCGGGCATCACGGCGCCCGACTGGTAGACGACCGCGAACATCGGCGGCGCGACGACGTCGTCGTAGCCGGCGGCGCGCGCCGCGGCCGGGTCGAGGTGCAGCGGATTCGTCTCGCCGACGGCCGACGCGTACTCCTTCACCTTCTCGCGACCGACCGCGTAGACGACCGGCGGGTACTCCTTCCCGACGGCGCTCGTGTTGACTGGCACCGGGCTCCTTCCTCCTCCGTGACTGTGCGGCGGCCGAGTCTACCGAGCGCACCCTCAGCCGAACGACGACGTTCAGAGGATGACTGGGACGGCGCCGCCGTCGACCGACCAGGCCGCGCCGACGACGTCGCTCGCGCGCTCGGAGCAGAGGAACGCGATCACCGCCGCGATCTCATGCGGCTCGGCGAAGCGGCCGAGCGGCACTCTGGCGGCTGCGGCCGCCATCGCGGCCTTGCGGTCCTCGGCACGGCCGGCCGCGACGGTCTGGTCGGCGAGCCCGCCCTTGCCCTTCCACAGCTCGCTCGCGGTCAGCCCCGGCGCGACCGCGTTGACGAGCACGCCGCGCGCGGCCCACGCATCGGCGTACGCGCGCGAGAGCGAGAGCTGCGCGGCCTTCGTGACCGAGTAGGCGGCGTTGCGCAGCGACGGGCGCTTGCCCGACGTCGAGACGACGTTGACGATCCGCCCCCACCCCTGCTCGGCCATCAACGGCGCGGCCGCGCGCATCAGCCGCTCCGGGCCGCGCACGTTGAGCTGCCACTGGCCGTCCCAGTCTGCGTCCGTCAGCTCGTCGAGCGGCTTGACGAACGAGCTGCCGGCATTGTTGACGAGCACGTCGATCCCGCCGAGCCGCTCGACGCAGGCGGCCACGATCCGCTCGCCGGCGTCCGCGTCGGTGACGTCGGCGGGGAGGATCTCCGCGTCGCGCGGCGCCGCCTCCGCGAGCCCGTCGCGATCGCGCCCCACGAGCAGCAGCCGCGCACCCTCGGCGGCGAGCAGGTCGGCGGTCGCCCGTCCGATTCCCTTGCTCGCGCCCGTCACGAGGCAGCGCTTCCCGCTCAGGCCAAGGTCCATGACGCCGCATTCTCGCCCTTCGCGAGCTACGGCGCGGCGCGATAGGACGAGCCGCCCAGCAGCTCCTCGATCGTGACCGGCCGCAGGCGCATCCGTCTCAGCAGCGCGAGGATCTGCGGCAGCGCCCGCGCCGTCGGCGGATAGTTGCCGTGCATCAGGATGATCGCGCCCGGCTTGGCCCAGTAACGGATCGCGTGCAGGATGTAGGGGATCGTGCGCAGGCTCGAGTCCGCAACGGTGCCGGACCACATGATCACGCGCGTGTAGCCGCGCGGGCCGGCCGCCGCCAGCGTCCCGCCGTCGTAGGCGCCGTACGGCGGGCGCACGAACGGCCGGCCCGTGAGGCCGAAGGTGCGCTCGATCCACTGCTCGTTCTGCTCGAGGTCGGCGCCGAACGCGGCCGCCCCGACCACCGGAGCGTCGACGTGATGGAACGTGTGGTTGCCGACGATCAGCTGACCGCGCTCGACGAGCGTGCGGATCTTCGCGGCCTGCGGGTCCCACGAGCGCGCGTACTGACCGTTGGGGAAGAACGTCGCGTGCGCGCCGGTGCGCAGCAGCACGTCGACGATGCGCGCGACGCAGGCCGGGCAGAAGCCGTCGTCGAACGTGAGCGCGACCATGCGCCCGCGCGCCGGGCCGCGCGTGTACACGCGGGCGGTGCCGGAGGCGGCGGCCGGGATCGCGCCGAGGCGCACGCGGATCGCCGCGACCGGCGTGTGCGTCGCCCCGCCGTCACCGCCGCCGTTCGCCGCACGAGCCGCGCGGCTCGGCTGGCCGGCGACGCTCTCGCCGACGAGCCCTCTCCCAGGCCGTCCGTCGCCGCCGCCCGCAGCCGTCGCGATCACGACGCCGACCAGCGCCGCGACGATCACGAGCGCGGCCAGCACCGCACGTCGCCGACGTCGCTGCCGCCGGCGCACGGCGGCGCGCCGCTCCCGCAGCTCCTGGTCCTGGAGGCTCGCCATCGGCCCCGCATCCTGGCAGACCGCTCGTCAGCTGCCTCTGGAGTCGCCCAGCTCCAGCACGGCGAGGAACGCCTCCTGCGGCACCTCGATGCGGCCGACCTGCTTCATCCGCTTCTTGCCCTCCTTCTGCTTCTCGAGCAGCTTGCGCTTGCGGGTGATGTCGCCGCCGTAGCACTTCGCGATCACGTCCTTGCGGAATGCCTTGACGGTCTCTCGCGCGATCACGTGCGATCCGATCGCGGCCTGGATCGGCACGTCGTACTGCTGGCGCGGGATCACGGCGCGCAACCGCTCGGTCAGCATGCGGCCGAGCTCGTAGGCCTTGTCCCGGTGGACGATCATCGAGAGCGCATCGACCGGTTCGCCGCCGAGCAGCACGTCGAGCTTGACGAGGTTCGAGGGGACCATCCCGGTCAGCTCGTAGTCGAGCGAGGCGTAGCCGCGGGTGCGCGACTTGAGCTGGTCGAAGAAGTCGATCACGATC
>DASRXW010000096.1:0-114515 GCA_035654055.1 Conexibacter sp. | reverse complement strand
CCGCGACCGGTGTCGAGCTGCTGGCGGTCGTGCCGTCGCCGAGCTGTCCGTGGTTGTTCTCGCCCCAGCACGCGATGCTGCCCGAGGCGAGCAGCGCACATGTGTGGATCCATCCGGCGGCCACTGCCGTCGCGCTGGTGATCCCTTGCACCGCGGTTGGAGTTGAGGTGGCGCTGTCCGTGACCGTCCCGTTCCCGAGCTGGCCGTAGTCATTGCGGCCCCAGCAGTCGATCGCGCTGCCCAGCAACGCGCACGAGTCATGCAGCCCCGCGGAGATCGCCTGCGCCGGACCGCCGCCGGCCTCGCCGGTACCGATCGTCCAGCGGAACGTGACGCTTTCAGCCGCGCCGCCTGCGGCCTGGGCCGTCACGGTCACGTCCGAGCTCCCCGCGACTGTTGGCGTCCCGCTGACGAGACCGCTCGAGGTGTCGATCGTCAGGCCCGCGGGAAGGCCCGACGCGGCATAGGTAAGCGACTCGCCATCGCGATCGGCGGCGTGGATCTGGAGGTGCAGGGGCGCTCCGACGGTACCCGTCTGGTCACCGGGATCGGTGATCACGACCCCCGTTCCGCCGCCACCGGACGCGCCACCGCCGAACGGCCCACCCGCCGTCGCGAGCGTGAACGCGTTGGCGTAGAGGTTCAGCGGCGGGCTGTCGCGTCCGAGCGCCCCGAGCGAGGCGTTGATCGAGACCGGCGCCTCGAGCGTCCACCACGGCGTCGCGGCAGTGTCCGCGTGGAGGTGCAGGCCGGTCGTGAGGCTGAGCTTTGGACCGCCAGCGCCGTAGAGCAGCGCGTCGAGCACAGGAGTGATCGTTACGCGCGCGTCGCCCGTCCCGCGGACCGTCAACTTGTTCGCCGTGAGCCCGGCATGCGAGCCGTGGACCACCGAGAACCGGTGGTCGGCGTAGCCGACTCCGCCGGTGATCGAAGCGTTTGCGGTAACCGAAGCCGACGCGTCCGCCGCAGCGCCGATGCTGGAGTCGAGCATCAGCTGTCCCCGCAGCACGACGACGACCGGGAACGGGCCGACAGTGCCCGCGAAGGTCGCGATCGGCGCGTCGTCGATCAGCGGGTAGCGCTTCAGCGAGCAGGTCGCGCCGGCCTGAGCATCGACTCCCAGCGTCACACTCGAGGTCCCGGTTATCCGGAAGCTTGCCGACGAGAGCCCGAAGAACGAGAAGCTCGCTCGCAGCGACGGCACGACGGCCATCCGCACGCTGCCTGAGACAGTCGCGGACCCGCCGCCGGAGCACATGATGTGCTTGCCAACGGCCCGGCTGAACGTCTTCGACGCGGCGGTCGCAGAGGAGGTGCCCGCGACCTGCGTCAGCGTCGCGAGATCGAACGAGCCGTCACCAAGTGCCTGGTCCAGCGTGGCCGGCCGAACGTAGAGCCCTGGAGCCGGCCCCTTGCAGCCGACGAGGTCGATCTTCCCCAGATAGCCGTCCGGGGTCTGCGGGCTATAGCCGACCGCAACGAACTGGCCGCGCCTCACCACGGGGCCGCTGCCGGTCGCGAGCGGCACGCAGCCGTCCTCGACTTGCGCCAGCGTCCGCGCCGCACGCGCGGCACCCGTCCGCAGGACAATCCACCCGCCCTCGCCCGGCGACGGCAGCGACACGACATCGCTCGGTTCGATCACCAGCGGCAGGGGGCGCACGCGAACACGAACGCTCCGCGATGCGGCGACGACCCGCGCGCGTTCGAGTGTGGCGACGCGCAACGCCTGCGCCCCTGGGCGTACGGGCGCCCGCCACACGATCGCGAACACGCCGAAGCGCGTGGCCCGGGTAGGCCGAGTGACCGCGCGCCACCTCACCCCCTCTAGGTGCTGCAGCACGACGCGAGCCCGTGGCGTGGCCCCCCTGAGCGTCCCCGACAGCCGCACACGGGATCCCACGAACGCCGACCCCGGCAGGCGCACTGACACGCGCGGACGAGCTGCGCGGCTCGCAGCAAATGCTGGGACCACGCCCCCGAACAGCGTCGCCGCCGACACCGCGAGCGCCAGCACTGCCGCCAACCACATGACCCTATGACGCTGCCCGCGTCGCACCAATCCGGAGCCTCCCATATTCCGGCCCAACGAAGAGCGCCTCCGGATTCGCGCATAGCGCCGCATTCCTATGCACCTGGCCAACGAGCCGCGTCACATCGAGTCGGAGTCCGCCAAGCACGACCTGCACGTTTTCCCACGCGCTTCGCCGCATGGACGAGATCCTCGCGGCGAACTAGGACCAGATCTCGTCGAAGGCGTACTGGTCATACGGGAGCACCCAGCATTCGGCGATCGTCGCGGCGGCGATGCGAAAGACTCCCACGATCTCCCATCCAAAGGTCTTGCCGTCGCGCTCCAGTTGTCCGCCGGCGAGGATCACAGCGCGCTCATCGTCGGCGAGCACGCGGTGCACGGCGATCCGGAACGTGGCGTGCGCCAGCTTACGCCTGCCAGCGAAGTAGCGCAGGACCTCATCCCGGCCCACGTAGTCACCTGCGAGTGCGCTACGACCCGGCACATGCCACGCGACGTCGGGTGCGAGCAGTGCGCGCACCGGCCCCTGGTCACCCCCGGCGTAGAAGCGATTCTGGGCGGCATGAAAGTCGCGGATCAACCGCGCGTTCGGATGCTCCTCAGCCATCGCTCGCAGTATCCAGCCTCCGTCCTCACGACGGCGACGACGAGCGCGATGCGCAGAATGCACCGGATTTTCGTGGGTAAGGTTGTGCGTATGGGGAGCACGGGAGCAGCGAACGGACCGGTCGGACTGGTGCTGGCGGGCGGGGGTGCGCGCGGGGCGTACGAGCTCGGCGCGCTGTCGGCGCTGCTGCCGGTGCTGGAGGCGCGCGGCGAGCGGCCGCGGGTGATCGTGGGGACGAGCGTTGGCGCGCTCAACGCCGCGTTTCTCGGTGCCACCGCGGATCTGCCGGCCGCGGAGGTCGTCGCGCGCGGGCTGAGCATCTGGGAGGGGATCGGCTTCGAGCAGGTGCTCGCGCCCCTCGGCTCGCCGCGCGCGCTGGGCCGGCTGGCCCGCTACGTGGGGCAGTTCCTCAGGGTCCCGGGCGCGCGGCTCGAAGCGCTGCTCGATCCCGCGCCGCTGCGCGAGACGGTGCAGAGGCTCGTGCCGTTCCCCGCGATCGAGCGCAACGTCGCCGACGGGACCCTGGACGCCGCCGCTGTCGTCGCGACCTCCGCGCTGACGAGCCGCAGCGTCGCCTTCCACCACGGCGGCAGCCCGCCCGCGCAGGACGACAAGCGCGGCATCGACTACGTCGAGGCGCGCCTGACCGACGAGCACGTGCGCGCGTCCGCGGCGATCCCCGGCGCGTTTCCCGCCGTGCACGTCGCGACGCCGCAGCGCGCCCGCGGCTGGTACTTCGACGGCGGCACGCGGCTCAACACGCCGATCAAGCCGGCGCTCGCGTTGGGGGCGCGGCGGATCGTCGTCGTCGCGCTCAACGCGATCGCCGCGCCGCCGCCGGCGCAGCTCGCGGGTGAGCAGCGGCCCGACGCGCTCGAGGGTGCCGCACAGCTGATTCAGGCCGTGCTCGTGGACCCGCTCGCTCACGACGTCGCGACGCTCGCATCGATCAACGCGCTGCTCGGCACGCGCGCCGGCCCCACGCCCGGAAAGCAGCGGATCCCCTACATCTTCGTCGCGCCGCAGGAGCGCGACGCGATCGGGCACCTCGCCCAGCGCGTCTTCGATGAACACTACGCCCACCTCGCGGACGCGCTGTGCGCCCGGGATCTCGCCTTCCTCGGCCGCGCGGTCGCCGGCGGATCCGACCCGCTCCATGGCGAGCTGCTCAGCTACCTGTTCTTCGCCCCCGAGCTCGCCCGCGAGCTGATCGACCTCGGCCGCACCGACGCCCGACGCTGGCTCGCCGCAGAGCACGACGACGGCCCGTGGCAGACCGGCCCGACCGCCGCTGCCGGCCCGCGTGAGTGATCCAATCGCCGGCGGCGATCAGCCCGCGTGCTGGGAGTAGGTGATCATCGCCGCGAGCGCGGGTGACTCGTCCGCTTCCAGGCCGGCGATGCGTTGGTCGAGCGCCGCGTCGATGCCCTCCACGGCGGACGCGCCGAGGTCCTCGCTGGAGGACGGCAAGAACATCGCGCCCTCCTTTGTGGCCCGCTCGATCACCTCTGGGTCGGGTTCGCCCGTCACGATCTTGGGCGTCCACTTGCGCAGCTGGGACAGCGAGGCGCCGATGTCGCCGTGACCGGCGTCGACCCGCAGCACGACGCCAGCCAGCGCGTCATGGTCCGCCAGCGGCGCCGACCACGCAGGCGACCACAGCAAGCCCCCATTCCGCGTGAGCGCCCGCTGCCGCCAGAGCGTCTTGACATTGCCGGTGAGGATGCACTCTGGCTCCACGTCACCGTGGACGATCAAGCCCACCGGTGGCGCCTGCCGCAGCTGCCGGGTGACCCGCATCAGCGTCTGGAGCAGGACGAGCGCCCCCGCGTCCGAGTGCGCTACGACGGCAGCGATGCTCGTGGCGATGCTGCCAAGCGTCCCCTGCATCTGTGTCGGCGAAGTGTCGACGAGGCCTGCCAGCTCCCCACCGGCCTTGACCCAATGGGCACGTGGCTGCAGCTCGACCGGCAGCCCGGCCTGCAGCGAGGCCTCCGCGACCTCGACGGCGACGCTGGCGAGCGTGCGGCGATCTTCGTCGCTCGGGGTAGCAAGCGCTCGACGCAACGAACCCTCGGCGACCTCGATGCGCGCCGCCTGCCGCTCGACGTCTGTGGTCTCGAGCCTCGGCATCGGCGTCCACTCCAAGCTGTCGCGGACATCGCCCAACTGCGCTCGCAACGCCTCCGCGTCGACCACCGCGTAGCGATTCGTCGGCCGCCCGCGCGAGCCCTGCCCTCCAGCAACGGTGTCGACGGCGAACAGCTGAGCATGCCGCCGCAGAACGCTGCGTACGGTGTTGGAGCTCGTGCCGGTAGCGGCCGCAAGCTCGTAGGACGTGAAGCGCTCGAGCTGAGCGGCCGCGGCAAGGATGCGCAGTTGCTGATTCATCGAAGCCGAACTTTCTGGTGCATGTGCATCAGAATAGCTCATCGACGTCCCCGCCGTCAACGACAACCAAGCGCAGCGTCGGATCAGCGAGCGTCAGCCTGCCCGCCTCGATGCGCTGGACGATCGCGTCGCGCGCATCGCCCGAGCCGCGCGAAACGTTCATGCGCACGGCGAAGGAGGCGACAAGGCCCTCGGACACCCGCTCCTCCAAGCCCCCGGCGGCGTGAGCTGGCTGACGAGCTCCTCGGCCGCCTGCCATCCGACGATGCGCGGGCTGTAGGAGCGGTGTCCCTTCGGCACGGCAACGGCCGAAAAGAGCTTCGCGTGGGACCGCGCCGCACCCGCCATCGCCGGCCACAGCTGCGGCAACCACCGGCGCACGTGATGCAGCGATGCCCAATCCATCAATCCCTCAGCAAACGCGCTCTCGTCGTTGACCAGCTGCCCCGCCGCGCACGGCACGACATGACAGACGCACTCGTGCGCGAACACGACCGGGATCACCAGAAAGGTCGCCGGGCCCAGGCCATCGGGGTGGACCTGCAACTCGACCACCACACCCTTCGGCGTGCTCGTCGTCTGCCCCGAGAGCGCGTAGGCGTCAGCCGGGCTGCGCGGATGATCCTCAAGCGGCACGAGGTCCAGGCGCAGGTCGTCCGGCCACAGCCCGCCATACAGCGTGACCACACGGTCGACTACGCCCTGATACAGCGCAGCGAAGGGATCCGCCGACGCGCCGTTGGGCGAGCTGGCGCTCAAGCGCTGCAGATTCGTCTCGTGGTTCGTCAGACGCGGAGTCGCGAGAGCCCGCCCGAGCTCACGCTGCCAGCAATGCTCGGCCAATGCGATCGCTTTCGCGTCCGAGACCGCCTCTCCGCCACTCGCCGCGCTCAGGTGAAGCCCGTCGAGAACCTTGCGCACCACCACGCTGCCACTGTCAACAAGCGAGCTGAACGCTCCCAGGTGCTGAGCGCGCACCTCCAGCAGCGCAGCCCGGCTCAGCAATCCCCGCCACATGTGAGCCTGCAGCCGGTACGGCACCGTCGCGCGACCCTAGTCCTCGACGTCCTCACCCACAGCGTCAGCCCCGCGACGACGCCGGATCTCCGGCCGAAGCACCTCCAGCCAGAAGCGCTTGCCGATCTCCTTGCCGTCCGCGCTGGCGAAGTACAGCAACAGCATCGTCACTGGATCGAATCCCGCCGACGGCGTGCGGACAGAGATCTTCGTCTCACCGTCGACTGGCATCCCGACAGCACGCGCCTCATCGGCGAGCTCCCCCTCCCCGCTCGCGATCTCGGCCAGAATCTCGTCGATCGTCGCCTGCAGATCCGCCCGGCCCGTGTGCCTCTCGCGACATGCAGCTCGAACTCAGACATCGGCCGAGCCTGACAACTTTGAGCAATCAACGCACAGGAAACCAGTCAGCCGGCTTCCCTGCTCGGATTGCGCAACAGAACCACACACTTGCGTACGGCCCGAAGCACTGCCCGTGGGACGACGGCACGCCACCGTCCACGCCGAGTGGCGAGCGCGGCAGATCCTTCGGATACCGTCGTACCAAGAACTGGTCAGCTATCGATTCGCGACCTCTGCCAGATGAGCGACAGACCAATCGGCCTCGACTCGCGTCGACAACCACCCTCGGCGACGGATCGGCCCCCTCCCGCGTCCACCGCTGGCGACGCCGTGAAGTCGCAGGGCAAGCAACAGGCCGATCTGCTCGCGGAGCTCCTCGCGACGATCCGGTCTGGCGCACACGCGAGCCAGTTCGTCGTGGTCGAAGGCGAGCGCGGGATCGGCAAGACGCACGTCTGCCAGACGCTCTATCGAGAGCTCGCCGCGCTGCAGCCAGCACCACCGTTCTGGCCGCTCGACCTGCGCGCCCCGGGTCCGAGCCGGCGGGAGTACGATCGCAACACCACTCGTCCCGCACGGTTCTCGATCGCGGCAGGAGCACAGCCGAGTTTCGCGTGGCTGGGACTCAACTGCGGGCGCCAGCGAGACGGCCTCACCTACAACCCGCTCGCGCTCGCCTCCAAGCAGGTGACGGTGCTGCGCGACGCGATCGAGGACGCCATGCGGATCGAGGACACGAGCGTGTCGCGCACGATCCTGCTCGACCTGCTCGAGATCGCAACGGCGTTTGCCTCGATCGCCGACGTGGCGAGAACGCCGCTGCTGGAGGCCGGCCTCGCAGCACGGACGGCGGCGCATGCAGCACACGAGATCGCCGACGCCCACGGCGCGCGTGCGAGGCGACGCCGCCAGCGCGATCAGGGACGAGACGTCGACGAGACGCTCCCGGACCCCGAGCTCGTTCGCAGCTACTGCAACCTGCTCTCGGGGCTGGCAGAGGACCTGGAGCTGCCGACCGTGCTGCTGCTCGACGATTTCCAGCTCGCCGACCCGACGCTTCTGCGGTTGCTCGACTCGCTCCCAGACCAGGTCCCGCGCAATCTGACGGTTCTCTGCACGGCGGACAGCGCGGCGCTTGAGGCGCAGCGCCTCGACGCGCGTGCGCAGACGCCTGGACCGTGGCTTGAGAGCAGAGCAGCGGATGCCTTCACACGGGTGGAGCTGGCGCCCCTCGCGCCTTCCGTGCTCGCCGGCGTCGTGCGCGCCGCAGCTCCGGGTACGGCCGACGACACGGTGAATGCGTTCGTCCAGCGCAGCCGAGGCAACCCGTACCGCCTTCGGCTGATGCTCGACGCGCCGCGCGCGCAGGCCGGCGACGGCCGAATCGCGCTGACCGCCTCCGAGGTGCTCGCGCTCCCCGACCGCTTCGAGGCGCTCTACGCAGCAGAGTGGCTGGAGCTCCCCGCCCCCTCGCAGCGTGCCGTCGCGATCGCGTCGATGTTCGGACGAGCCATCCCCCGCGACTTGCTGGAGACGGCCTGTCTCAGCAGCGCGATCGCTGACGCGCGCGACGCGATCGCGGCCGCCCAGCGCAGCCAGTGGCTGATCGCACCGACGCACGACACGCTCGCGTTCCCCGACGAGAGCCGTCGCGAGGTCGCCATCACGCAGTCCGGCGAGGCGGACGTCCTGGACGACCAGGAGCGGGCACGCATCGGCGAGGAGGCCCTCGAGCTTGCGGTCGAGGCGATGAGGGACCAGCTCGCCGCATGGACCGCGGCCCCACCTCTGACCAGCCTGCCGCAGGTGCCCGAGAGCACGGTCCCGACGCTCGAGACGATCGTCGTGCTCGCCGGAGATCACGCTGGTGGGACGCCGGACGAGATCGCGATGCTCACGATGATCTTCGGTGCCTTTCTCACGAGGCGTGGCGCTCACTTGCAGGCGGCCGAGCATGCCAAGCGCGTCGGCCGAGGGCTGGCGTCGCGCGGCGCGGCGCAGCTCGGTGTGCTCCTGGAGATCAAGGCCGCCGAGTGGTGGAGCGACGCCGGTCGTCAAGAGCACGCGTGGAGACAGCTGGAGGAGATCGCGAGCCACTATTCCGCCGAGCAGCTCGCCGAGCGCGAGGCCGAGCGCCTGCGCACGTTCGTCGCCGGCGAGACGCTCACGCGCCAGGGACACGCCGCACAAGGCATCCACCTGCTGAAACGGCTCGCCGCGGATCCCCACGACGAGGACGGCCTCGGTCACCGCAGCTCGATGACGATCACGAACGTCTCCCTCGGCCGCGGAGATCTGAGCACGGCAGCCGCCGAGGTCAACCGCCGCTATGCCTCCATGCTTGCGGAGCAGGGCTCCGAGCCATGGTGGCGCCAAGAGGCAGAGTGCGCAGAGCTGCGCGAACTGATCCAACTGCATGAGCTGCGCAGCGTCAACGCCGCACGAGCAGCTGCCTCCTACCCACCCGAGCTCGGTGCTGCCGGCGAGCTGCGTCAGGACGCACAGATGTGGTTCGCACGCGGATGCTGGCTGACCGCCCTCGCGGTGAACGTCGATCTCGCAAACGGGCTCATGGCAGTCCATCCGGACCATTCCTTCACGCTCGCGATCCGCGGCGACGGCGCCGAGTATCGCTCCCTCCTCGGCGAGCACGAGGAGGCGGTCGCAGAGCTCGAGGACGTGCTGGAGGCCTACAAGCATGCCGGACACGTCGACGGCCCTGGACCGGACACGTTCGTGACCCATGGCATGCACGCCCAAGCCCTCTCGCGCATCGGGCGTCATGACGAGGCACTCGCGGAGTTGAACGAGGCTCGTTCACAAGCCGCGGAGGACTTGGGACCTCGGCACACGGTCGTAACCGCCTTGGAGGCCGGCATGGCCTTCGTGCTTGCCCGGGCCGGCGCGGACGACGACGCCCGCGTCGTCTATGCCGATGTCGTCGCCAGATACGAGGCCAACCTCGATCCCCGAGACCCTGTCTACCGCGCAGCGCGAAGGCGACTCGCCCGACTCGAGGTCTTCCGCAAGCAGCCGGCGCGCAAGGCGCTCAGCGATCCGGTGCGATCCTCCGCACGCACGGCAGCAGACGGCTGGTCAGCACGTCGCTACCAGCAGGGACAAGACGAGGATTGGGCGCTGCTCTTCGGCACCGCAGGACGGAGAACGCGCCTCAAGCGGACGCTGATCGCACGGTCGATGAACGGCCTCCTGCGAGCGAACGTCCGTGATTGAAGCGGCCCAGTGTGATCGGGCACGTCGTAGCCCGTGCTGCCCGCGGCCCTGACAATCCGCGCCGGCTCGCCGGCTCGTTCGACTCGGCCAGCACGCGACCGCTCGTCAGCCGCTTCGCGGCTGAGAAGCGACCCACGGACCGCCGCTACCGGCTCGGTCAGCCGCCGCCGGACGCCATCGCCTGCGCGCAGACACTCGGCCCGAAGAAGCCTGGGCGCGAGGTGGGTTGCCGCATCCACCTCGCGCCTGCACTCCCCCGGTCGAGGCGCGCCTCAACCGAGCGGTCGGCTCGCCGTCACGCCTCCGCGCCGTTTGGCGGCGTCTCGCAGCCCCGGGCTTTCACGGCCGTCCTCGATCGCGCGAATGTGCGCGACCGTCGTCCCGGGGCGCTCGGCGACCGCCTCGCGGCTCAGTCCTGGGCGAGGCGGCCGTGGGTGCAGGGTTGTTCAGGAGCCGGTGACGGTGAAGATCTCGCCGAGGGAGGTCCCGAGTTCGTGCGCGATGCTTATGAGTACGGTGGATCGGGGGTCGGTTTCGCCGCGTTCGATGTTGGCGAGGTGCGAGGGCTTGATTCGCAGGCTTCGGGCGAGCGCGTCGCGGCTGATGCCCTGCGCTTCGCGGCGTCGGCGCAGTTCGCCGATCGCTCGATTGATTTTCTGCCATGGGTCGCTCGGTTCGAGGTCTGTGGCCCTCGCGGGCGCCGCGGGAAGCCCGATGCGACGCAGCGCGTCGGTTGTCGCCTCGCGGCTTCTGAGCCGGTAGTGGTGCGCGACCGCGCCGCGCTGCGGGGTTTCTCTGACGAGTGTGATCTGCTGCGCGTCGTGCAGGCGTCGAACGTGGTAGCTGACGGTTGCCAGCGGGAGTCCGAGCGCGGCGGCGAGCGTTCCCGGGGTGGCGTCGCCGTCCGCGAGGAGATGGCGAAGGATCGCGATGCGCGATGGGTGTGAGAGGGTCTTGATCCATCGCTGGTCGAGTGGGCTCATCGCGACCATTCCATTGGTCAGGACTGTTTCGCGTAGGTGCGCAGGGTGGTCGCGAGCCTGCGCGTCGTGTCCGCTGTGAGATCGGGCCAGCACGCGTCGGGCTCGACCGCGGCGTCTTCGAGCACCCGGGCTACAAGGCGCGTGTCGGCGCGGCGGAAGGAGCTGAGCAGCTCGTGGCTGCTGAGCTGCGTCCATGCGGATTGCGTGTCGGTGCTCACGAGCGCGTCTGCGAGCGCGATCCAGCCAGTGCGCGCATCGAGTGCCGTTGCTGTCATCGCGACTGTTGCGGGGTCGAGGATGCCGTCCGCCAGCGCAGCGGCAGCTCCATCGCGCACGTCGTCATATGTCCCGGTGACGCCGTGCTCCGGCAGTTGCTCGGCGAGCACCTGCAGGCGCTCGGCGATCTCGCCGTGCTCGATCAGGAGCGCTCGCAGTTCCTCGGCATCAGCGCCGGAAAGCGTCCAGGCCGCGTCCTCGGGCATCGCCGCGCGCACGTCCACGTCAAGCGTGTCGAGCGTACGTAGAAGGAGTTCCTCACTCGTGCGTGCAAGCTCGGCGATCTGGACAACCGCCCACGCATCAGATGTCGCGGTCACCGTTCGAGTCCTCTCCGCCGGAAACGATGCGCAGCGACGGCGATCCCGCGCGGGCGCCTTCCCGGATGGGGGGAAGGCAGGGACGGCGCCAATGGACCTCGTGCCGCATGGGGGCGGGGACACGAAGCCAACGATGGGGACGCCGTCGCTGCACAAGCGAATCCTTGCCCGCGCAACTCGCGCTGCCTAGTCGCTAGTGCACTATTACGTGGCGCAATACCCATCGTCCATAGGCGCCAGGTGCTTGCGCTGATGAACGCCGGTGATTAGGCTGCGAACCCGCTGCTGCGTGTGGGGCGGGATCGGGGCTGATGGGAGGAACGGTGACGAGGTCTACGGTCGACATGGCAGTCCTGTCGGTCGTGATCGAGCGCCCCGGTCACGGCTACGACATCGGCGTGCGCTTCGTCTCGCGCTACCACCCGCTGTATCGCACCACGATTCAGAACGTCTACACGAACCTCAGACGTCTCAGACGAGCAGGCTTCATCGAGCCGGTCGACGTCGACATAGAGGAAGGCGCGCCCGCGCCGCGCGAGTCCCGCGGGTCGTCGTTCCGGGCGACAGCAGATGGGGCACGCGGTTTCCGCGGTTGGCTCGCCAGCTCGATCCCGTCGGATTCGCCCCGTCGCGAACTGTTCGTCCGTCTCCGGGCGTTGCGCCCCGATGACTATGCCTCGATGCTGCGCTTGCTCGATCGCTACGAGGAAGCGGTGTTGGGCTCGATCGGATTCATCTCGGGTGCTCAGCCGCTGACAGTCATAGACGCGCTCGCTCGCGAGGACCATGAAGCCTCGATCGAGGGTGCGCTGCGATGGAGTGCCGGGGCGCGCGAGAGGCTCCTCGGTCTGATCGCGCGCGGGCCGGTGGGATGAGCAGGCTCCTGACGCTTGACGGGGTGTCGAAGCGCTACCCGCGCGGCACGCAGACGTCGCGGGAGCGCATCGCGCTCCGCGATGTGTCGCTGGAGGTCGCGTCGGGTGAGTTCGTCGCCGTGTGGGGCCGGCGGCGCTCGGGCCGTACGACGCTGCTTGAGGTGTGCGCAGGGTTGGAGCGGCCGAGCGAAGGCATCGTGCGCTTCGCGGGCCGCGATCTGGCCGAGCAGCGGATGGTGGGGAGGCGTGGAGGAATCGGCTTCGCGCAGCCTCATTTCAGCCGCATGCACGGCGTGGTGGTCGAGCAAGTCGCGACGCCGATGCTGAAGACGCGCGCTCGGGTGAGCAACGCCCAAAATCGTGCGTACGAGCTGCTCGACCGCGTCGGTGCTGGGAGCTGCGCCGAGATGGCGCCGGACGAGCTGGAGCCGAGCGAGCTGGTGCGCGTAATGCTCGCGCGCGCCCTGATGATGCACCCAAGACTGGTCCTGCTCGACGCCCCGACGTCGGGTGTTCCAGCGCCCGAGCGAGACGCGATCTTCACGTTGCTGCGGTCGCTCACGCGTGATGGGGACACGGCGATTCTGATGACCGTCGATGAGGTGCCCGGTCTCGCCACCGTTGCCGATCGCCTCCTGTCGATCGGTGGCGGCGAGCTTCGTGGAGAGACCAGTCCTGCGGAGCCCGCGCCGG
Organism: Conexibacter sp.; assembly: GCA_035654055.1. Taxonomy (GTDB): domain Bacteria; phylum Actinomycetota; class Thermoleophilia; order Solirubrobacterales; family Solirubrobacteraceae; genus Conexibacter. Next base: position 101,742 of record DASRXW010000096.1, on the reverse strand, counting down.
TTCTCCCACTGCGGCGCTCTGAGCCCTCGGCATGACGCTGCTTCTCGACGAAGTCGTCAAGCACTATCGCGGCGCATCCGAGACCGTCCGTGCCGTCGACGGGGTGACGCTGCACGTCCAACGCGGCGAGATGGTCGCGCTCTACGGGCCGAGCGGCTCTGGCAAGACCACGCTGCTCCTGCTCGCTGCGGGTCTCGTCCGTCCAGACGCCGGCACCGTGACCGTCGAGGAGCGCGACGTCGGATCGCTGTCCCGGCGGGAGTCCGCGCGCTACCGGCGCGAGGTCATCGGGGTCGTGTTGCAGCACTCGCACATGATGGCGGGCGTCTCTGCGGTCGAGAACGCAGCGCTCAAGCTGCTTGCCGATCAAGGGTCGCTCATGCAGGCGCGGAGGCGAGCCCGACCTTGGCTCGGGCGCGTCGGCCTCGACCGCCAGCGCGACCAGCTCCCGGACCAGCTCTCCGGAGGCGAGCGTCAGCGCGTCGCCGTCGCCCGCGCGCTGGCAAACGATCCCGTACTCCTGCTCGCCGACGAGCCGACCGGCAGCCTCGACTCCGAGCGCGGACGGAAGGTGCTCGAGTTGCTGCGCGAGATCTGCCACGAGCGAGGAATGGCCGTCCTGCTCGCGACTCACGACTCGCAGGCCGCCGAAATCGCGGACCGGGCGGTCGTGCTCCGCGACGGCAAGCTCCACGAGCGTCACGAGCTTTCCGAGCCGGCGCAAGCGCAACCGCGCCAAGAAGCGGTGGTCCCCGGGAGCGAGGGAACATGAGGCTGGGGACGCTGGCTTGGTTCTACGGTCGGCGCCTGCGCGTCCATTGGATGCAGGAGCTGTTGGCGGGCCTTGGGATCACGGTGGGCGTCGCGCTCGTGTTCGCCGTCCAAGTCGCCAACAGCAGCATCACCGGCTCGGCGCAGCAGATGCTCACGGCCATCGCGGGCGACGCGACGCTGCAAATCGCCGCTCGCGACTCCCGCGGATTCGAGGCCGGGCTGGCGCAGCGCGTCCGCGCGCTCGCCGGCGTCGCGGCTGCCGCACCGATCCTTGAGGAGCGAGCGACGGTCGTCTACCGCGGCCGTCGAGTTCCGATCGACCTCGTCGGCGTCGACGAGCGCCTGACCGGACTCGGAGGATCCGCGGCTCGCAGCTTCCTGCTGGGGGCGCTGCTCGGACAGCAGGGCATTCTGCTGCCAGCCAGCATTGGCAGAACGCTGCGGCTCCCGTCAAGAGCCGATGCCGAATCGGCACCCACTGTCTCACTCGACGTCCGCGCGCGCCGCTCTCAGGTTCGGGTACGAGCGTTCCTCGGCGAAGCCGAGATCGGTCCACTGGCAAACGCGTTGATCGGTGTCGGCTCCCTGCCTTACGTGCAGCGCGTCACGGATCTCGCGGGACGTGTGACGCGCATCATCGTGCATGCCAAGCCCGGGGCTGAGAGCACGGTTCGCCGGGAGCTGACCGCACTCGCGGGCGATCGTGTGACGGTGGCGCGGGTCGACAGTGAGATCACCGCGCTCGAACAGGCGGTTGCACCTAACGACCAGGCCACGGGACTGTTCGCGCTCATCAGCGCGCTCGTGGGTCTCCTCTTTGCCTTCAACGCGATGCTGCTGACCATGCCGGAGCGACGGAGGGCGATCGCAGAGCTGCGCATCCACGGATATGAGACCGGCAAGATCGTCGGCCTCGTCGCATTCCAGGCTCTCATCCTCGGTGCCGTCGCATCCGTTGCCGGCCTTGCGCTCGGCGACGTGCTCTCACGCGCTGCCGCCCAAGATCCGCCGAGCTATCTGTCCTTCGCTTTCCCCCTCGGTACCCACCGCGTGGTTCCTCTCAGCTCGCTGCTGATCGCGTGGACCGGCGGCGTCGTCGTCACCTGCCTCGTCGCGGCGGTCTCGCTGCTCGATCTGCGCAGCCCGCATCCGACCAGCGCGATCTCCAGCTCGGGCAGTGAGCCGGGAAACTCGCTGTCCCGGCGGGTCGGCGCCGTCCTCGCCGCCACCGCGGCGTTCATCGCCGCGGCGACGACCGCCATGGTTGTGCTCGCTCCGTCCACGACCGTCGTTGGGCTGCTTGGCATCACCGTCGCGACCGTGCTGTTCGTCCCGTTCGCCTTCCGACTGGTCCTTCGACTGCTCGACGCGCCCGCGCGGCATCTGCGGATGAACTCGCTCGTGCTCGCGCTGCGGGCGCTTCGCGCGACGTCGATCCGATCGCTTGCGCTCGCTGCCACCGGCGCGGTCGCCGTTTTCGGAAGCATCACGATCGAGGGTGCTCACCATGACCTTGTCAACGGGCTGGATCGCAACTTCGCCGACTACCTCACCTCCGGAGACCTTTGGGCAACCACCGGCGGAGACGAGAACAGCCTGACGACGCAGAGCTTCCCAACAGGAACCGCGCTCGAACGACTCCGGGCGCTGCCCGCCGTCGCCCAGGCCCGCCCGTACTTTGGCGGGATGCTCGATGTCGCTGGCCGCCGCGCCTGGATCATCGGCCGCCCGCCCCAGGACCGCGACATCATCCCGCCCAGCCAACTCGACCAGGGGAACGCCGCAACCGCCGGCGACTTGATCCGCGGCGGCGGCTGGGCCGCGGTCTCGCGTGTGCTCGCGGACGGGACGGAACCGGGATCAACGGACAAATCACGCTCCCGACCCCCTCGGGAATGCGCACATACCGGATCGCCGCGACGCTCACGAACCTCGGATGGGGACCGGGCGCGGTCATCATCAACGCGAACGACTACCGCCGCGCGTGGCTCACCAATGATCCGTCCGCGATCGAGATCAACCTGCGGCCCGGCGTGGTCGCGGCAGCCGCACGCAGTCAGGTCCAGGCAGCGCTGGGGCCCGACGAGGCACTTCGCGTCCAGACGTACGCCGAACGCAACCGGCAGTTCGAGACGCTCGCGCGGCAGGGCCTGGCGCGCCTCTCGCAGATCTCTGCGCTGTTGCTGATCGCAGCCGCACTGGCGATGGCGGCGGCGATGGGAGCGGCCATCTGGCAACGCCGGATCCCACTCGCCCGCATGCGCATCGACGGCTTCGAGCCGACCAAGCTGTGGACGACGCTCATCATCGAGGCCGGCGTCGTTCTCGGAATCGGGTGCGTCATCGGAGCAAGCGTTGGAACGTACGGCCACCTGCTCGGGGGCCGCTGGCTGACACTGACCACAGGCTTCCCGGCGCCCTTCGAGATCGGCATCCTCTCGGCGATCACGACCTGCGTGATCGTCGGTGCCGGAGCGCTCGCTGTTACGACTGTCCCAGGAGCATTCGCGGCAAATACGAGTCCACGCGTGGGCCTGCAAGAGCAATGAACGCGGCCTATGTGCCGAATCGCCGCCGGGCGCGCATCATGAGAAGGATCGGCCACACCGCCGGCCCCGCCCGTTCGAGCACCCGCGTCCTGATCAGACGCGCGTAGTCCGTGCGCACGCCTGGCGCACTCAGGTAGAAGCCGAGGACGCCGGCCAAGATCACCTCGTGACGTCGCCGACCGCGCAGGCTGCGCGTCGCCTCCCCCGCAAGCTCGACGATCGCTGCAAGCCGCGAAGCCGCCTCTGCAGCGCACCCGTAGTAGTCCAAGTAGCTGTGCGCGCCGTCCGTCGCGTCGGCCTCCCGGTCGACGAGGTTGTCGAGAAGGACCGTCAAGCATCCGACTCCGAGGTAGTACGTCGCGTCGACGCGCTCCGCCTCCTCAGGCGTCATCCGCGGATCGGCGGCCGCTGCGACCAACGCGTGTACGGCCACCGAGGAGCTTGCCCCGGCAGCCGCCTCCCACCACCGATAGTCCGTGCCTCTCACCAAGACGCTTGCCCATGCCACAAGCCTCCCCGGTCCGCGATGGATCGCCTCGTGCGTGTAGCTCTGCCCCGCTCCGCACCGTCGCGCTGCCCGCACGACGAACGGCCTGATCGCCTCCCTGGCCGGCAACGCCTGAACGCCTCGCTGGCAGCACTCGACCAACTGTGCGACGTATCCACCGTCGTCGCGTTGCGGATGGTGCCGGTAGTACATCGCGCTTCCGGTGCCCGGTTGAACGGCGTCCACGAGGGCCGCATGCAGCGCCGCACTGTTGCGCAGTGGATCTGGGACCGCCGTCTCGCTGACCGTGTCGAGAAAATCCGTGAGAACCTGCAACGCGACGAGCAACGCGACCACGTCGCCACGGCCCCGCCGCGGCGCCACCGTGGAGAACACCGCAGCGGCCTCGGCATTCGACGCTTTGCGCTGCAGCGAGTCCAGCGCCTGCGCGCGAAGCATGGGATCGGGAATCGCCTGGGCTACGCGCTCCCACACGCGCAGCTGCACACGAACACCTGGCACGATCACGAACGCGAACAGCGCAAGCGAGCGCACCACAGCGAAAATCACCATGACCGCAGCTGCATATCTCGGCAGACATCACACACCGGATCAGCTTTTGCCGGACACAGCCGCGTCCGCCTGACCCCCGCCACGCGCTGGCGGCGAAGGACGATGTTTGGTACCCACCGGTGGTCCCCACGCCCTGGTGGTCCCCACGCCCCGCCCGGGACCGAGATGGAGCACGAGCGTTGCGTCGAGGACGGCCGCCACAGAAGAACCGTGCAACGCACGCTGGAGACCACCGCCGCAGCCCACAACGTCGCCGACATCGCGCTCAACCCACTTGGCCTGCCGCAAGCCGCCGCGCCCCTGCTGGCGCTCATCGCAGCGCCGACCATTGGCCTCCTTCCCCCGCGCCTGCGCGACGACCTCGGCCTGAGCTGGAGCCCTGGACGCGACCGCATCCTCAGGCTCGCCGCGGGCGCCTCCCGGACGATAGTGCCGCTGCTTCCGCGGCGGCTTCGACATGTCTGCTCCGCGCGGGAGGCTGCCCGCCGGATGGCGAGCTCGCAGCGGTTCGGTTGGCTGGCTCAGGCAGCCGCAGGCTCAGCTGGGTCCGTCCCCAGAATGCCGTCGAGGTAGGCGCCCCCCGCCTCGGCGTCCTCAGCCTTCGTCTGATGGTGCACGTAACGCATCGTCGTCTTGAGGTCGCGGTGACCGGCGTACTCCTTCACCTTCGTCACCGACCAGGCATTCACCGCCTACGTACACCACGCCTTGGATCTCGCTCAACCGCGACGCCGGCGGCGTCCGCGCGTGAGCAGATGGACCTCGCCGAGGAAGCCATCGAGACCTTCATCAGCCAAGCCTGGAATGCCAGCTCCGCAGCATGGCGGCTTGTGATGGCGGGCGGGCGGGTTCTCGACGCCGAAGAGGTCGTGCAGGATCGTCCACGCATCCGAGGTCCGGTGACGCGGCTCCCGCCGGGCGACGAACAGGATCACCACGCGGGGTCGGCCGCGCGGACGCTCGGGTGGCTGCATCGTGAAGGCGAGCCGCCAGCCGTTGCGCAGATGCAGCCCGCACACCGCCGGCTCGAGCGGTCCGGACAAGCGATAGGCACCGAGATGCTCGGCGCAGGGATCCCGCTCGAGCTGGGCGTGGACCTCGCGGTAGCCGGCACGCTGACCGGAGAGCTGATCCACAAGCGGACGAACCGCACGTGGGACGATGACCTCGAACCTGGGCACCCGTCCAAGTCTGCGCGAGCACCCGGACCGAAGCCGCGCGTCAGTCCTCGGGCCCGAAATCCGGCCCCGGTGCCGCCGACACCAAATCGCCCTTTCGCATCGCCGCCAGCCCCGGTCCGTAGAGATCGTCGAACTCACGCTGATAACGCGCGTCCTCACGCAGCATCCGGTCGACAGCGGTCGCCACCAGGTGCCGGCTCTCCCCAGCCCGCCGCAGATCCTCAACCCGCTCTGCCAGATCGAGCACCGCGTCGCGAGCGACGCGCGGCCGCCCGCTCGCCGCCGACTGCACCGGCAACAGCCGACGCGCAATCCACTTGTCCAGCGTCGGGACGCTGATCCCGATCACCGCTGCAGCCTGCCGCTTGCTCATCGTCGGCTCCAGCTCTTCGCGCAGCCCCTCGATGACCGGCGTCAACTCCGCCCGCACATCGCCGCCCCGACGAGCGGTGTGCCTAAGCGCGATGACATGCTGAGCTGTGCGAATCGTGCTGGTGTGAACTGTCTGAGCCATGGTGTCATCAGGCTAGCACGAGGTTGGCGGTTATTCGAACTTTTCCGCCAACCTTTGACACGTGGAATCGACCGCTGGAACGTAGAGACGAATCGCGCCTGAACGGCGCCAGCCGACGAGAACTGCCCGATTTCCAGGCGTTTCGTAGTGGCGCAGCTTGGACTCGACCCAAGGACCACGGATTATGAGTGGGCGGCATCGCGACTCATGGCCGCTCGATGCCGATGGATGTGGGGCGATGGGTCCCGTTGGGTCCGTTCGATCCGGCGATTCGAACGTAGGCTGGAACGAAGAAGCGTTCAGCCAGCGATCGAGGTCGCCGGCTCGTCGGCCTCCCCGATCTCACGCACGTCGGGAGCAGTGAACGGCGGCGGCTCCGGGCTCGCTGGCGGGGTCGGGTCAGCGGGTCTGGCCGGCAGCCGAGGGGGCTGCGCGCGCCATGGACTGATCGACTGGACGATGTTGCCGTAGAACTCGATGGCCTGGGCGCGCGTCTCGGCGACGAACGAGCCTCTCCCCTGTCCCCGCTTGCTGCCCATGGGGCCGCCCGTGGCCAGCAAGAACGCCCGCGGCATCCGTCTCACATCAGTCGTCGAGAGGAGGGCTCTTGGGTCTTCGCGCGCGTCAGCAAGCAGTAGGCTCGTCGTCTCGCGCGCACCCTGGAATGCAACCTCGATGCGAAGGTCGCCTGACGTCTGCGATCTGCCGCAGGAGCCAGTTGATGCGCGAGAGCGGTCGTCCTTCGCCGGGTGCATCCACGGTCACACTGGCGATCATGCGCCGTGTTCGGAGATCGGCGCGCAGATCGAGCGGAGCGACGGCGTCGGGCACCCGGACCGATCCGACGAGCGCCCCGTCGTCCGCCAGCGTCCGCACCAACGCCTGCACACGCTGCTCCGGCGTCTGTCTTCGCGGACGGACCACCGCGACATCCGCTCCGAGATCCTGCGCGAGCCCAAGGGCGAGGTACTCCATGAACTGGTCCCAGCGCTCGCAGACGTCACGCGCCTCCGGATCTGCGGCTCGCAGCGTCCCAGCGTGTGCCGCGTCGCGAACGGCGACCCACGACGACCCCATGTCGGTGAACCCGCTTGCGCCCGATGCCTCGTGGTCCAGGTACGCGATCAGCTCGCCCAGGATCCACGCCTGGTCGGGGTCGGAGATCCCGCGGAAGCGATACTGGACGACAGCCTCGGTAATGACCCGCCACCAGGGCATGTGCAGCAGTCTCGTCGTCCGAAGCTTGCGTCCGTCGATCCGTACCGGTGAGTCCGTCGGCTGCGCTGTGATCGCGTTGGAGATCGTCAGCACGCCGTCAAAACCGTTCACCCGCGCGATGTCGAGGTAACGCGACACCTGGTCTGACTTCAGCTCAGCGTCGCCGGTCTTCACCTCGACCAGCAACGTGAAGCGCTTACTACCTCGCTCGATTAGGACCGCCCCGCCGGGGATGCACGTCTTGCCGTCCGGATCCTTGAACTGGACCTCCGTGAAGGCCCGGATCCGTCCCTTGGGCGCTCCGAGCGGACCGAAGAGCGCATGCCCGAACTCAGGGACCGCCTGCACGACGGCGAGCAGGGAGCTGGTCGCGCGGCGCTCCTGCTCGTTCTGGCCGCGAATGCCGACCGTCGGGATGAGGCGGGCCGGATGCCAGTCGGCGGTCAGATCGTTTGTGCTGATCCCCACTGTGGCGGGGACGCTATTGCTCTTTCCAGCAGTGCACGCCGGTACGAGGCCCAGTGCCTCAGAGGCGGACGACGTTCAAACCCGGAACCTCGGCGAAGTCGCCGTCCTGAGTCCAGAGCTCGGCATCCCAGTCCAGGGCTGTCGCTGCGACCCACGCGTCTTGGACCCTCAGCTTCGACAGCCCCTGCTCTCGCATGGTCGTGACAAGCTGGGCAAAGCGCGCAGCTATGCCTCGCGTAATTGGTAGGGGCTCCGAGGCCTCGGCTGCCCTGAGCGTCTGCAATCGACGAGCGCGCACGTCGGCGTCCGTCGCGGCAAGGACTCCCATCTCCAGCTCGGCCACCGTGACCATCGATACCGCCACTTTGCGGCCGCGCGGAAATGCCGCGAAGCGGCCGACCGCCCTCGCGCGCGACGAAGACTGACGTATCGAGGATCGCGCGCGTCAGAGGTCCGCGATCGTGTCGGGCTGAAGCTCGTCGAGCTCCCGCTGCAACGACGCGTCTGCCTGCGCCTCGCGAACCCGCGCCTCCATCACCTCGGCGTCGACCCATGACGCAGCGTCCTCGAGCGGCCCGAGCTGGGCGACAGGCTGGCGATCCACAAGCACGCGCAGATGCTCGCCGCTCTCGGCGCGACGGAGTGCGGCGCTGTCGGACGTCTCCCGGCTCCGGCGTAGACACGTCCGCGCCCGCTGGGACGGAGCGGCGCTTTCGGTCTTCGCCTCGGAGCGGCCAGACGATGGGTTACAGGCCCACTCCATGCTCGCGGTCGCACCTTCTCTGCACCGAGCGAAGCGAGCGGGAAGTCTAAAGCCCACCTTCCCCGCCAACGCCGCGATCGGCACACCACACGGCGCGAGGCCACTCCGGCGAGGGAGATGACCGCGGCGATTCGGCTCTGAACGAGAAACTCCCGCGAAAAGCCACTTGCGCAGATCCTATTAGCCATTTACGCTCCCGTTGTCAGCCACTTGCGCAGAGCAGACCGGCCGGTTCCGACGGGTTCGCCGCGATGACCGCAACATTCTTCGAGCGCCGGATCCGACCGCTCGTCGTCGAGGCCTTGCAGGACTCGCGCATCGTGCTCGTCTCCGGTGCACGGCAGGTCGGCAAGACGACGCTCACCACGAGGATCGTGGCGACCGATCATCGGATGCGATCTTTGACGCTCGACGACGGCCCGACACGTGAGGCCGCCGAACGCGATCCGGCGGGCTTTGTCGCGGGTCTCGACGGACCTGTCCTGATCGACGAGATCCAGCACGCGCCGGATCTGCTGCTCGAGATGAAGAAGGCCGTCGACCGCGACACGACACCCGGCCGGTTCCTGCTCACGGGCTCGGCGGACGTGCTCTCCTCCAAGCGCGTGATCGACGCGCTCACCGGCAGGATCGACCGCATCCGCATGTGGCCGCTCGCGCAGACTGAGATCGTCGGCGGCGCGCTCAACGTGGTCGACGAGCTGTTGGCGGGCCGCGCGCCGCAGGTGAGCGGGGCGCCGGTCGGCCACCAGGCGTTCAGTGCCGTGATCGCGGAGGGCGGGTACCCCGATGCGCGCGTGCGCCCGCGCGGACGGCGCCGCGCCCGTTGGTTCGAGAACTACATCGACACCGCACTGGATCGAGACCTGCGCGAGATCGCCGATGCGCGCCGGATCGACGACATGGGCCGCCTCCTCCGCCTGCTCGCGACACAGTCGGCCAACCTGCTTTCCTACCGCGCCGCCGGCGAGCGCCTCCAGATGCACGCGGCACCGTCCAGAGCTATGTGACGCTCCTGGAGCAGATGTTCCTCGTCCAGCGTCTGCCGGCATGGCGCCCCGGCCTCGGAGCGCGCGAGGCCGCACGCCCCAAGGCCTACGTCTGCGATCCCGGGCTGCTCGCATACCTGCTCGGCGCGGACGCCGAGCGAATCGAGCACGACGACCAGGTCACCGGCAAGGCCTGCGAGACGCTCGTCGCCGTCGAACTGCTCAAGCACGCCTCCTGGGCACAGCACGAGGTCCGCCTCCACCACTACCAGCGCGAACGCGAGGACATCGACCTCGTCCTCGAAGACCGCGCCGGAAACGTCGCAGCCGTCGAAGTCAAGGCAAAGGCCTCGATCGCCGCCAGAGACTGGAAGTCGCTCGCCGCGCTCCGCGACGCACGCGGCACACGTTTCAAGAGCGGCATCGTGGTCTTCTCCGGAGAGCAGACCGTCCCCCTCGGCGACCGGTTGTGGGCCGTCCCCTACGCCGGACTGTGGGCCTGATCGAGCCGCTCCGCCGTGACACACGCGATGACCGCTGGAACGTGAAGGCGGTGCAGCGGCATCTGCGACGCTGCCGGGGAACACCGCGCTTTCGAGTGGCGCAGCTTGGACTCGAACCAAGGACCAACGGATTATGAGTGGCGGATTATGGCGTGGCGCTGCCCAAATCCGGGCCTTTTGCGTCAGGCTGCCACGACTGAATCGGGCTCCGTGAGGCGAACGGTGAGTACGCCAGAGAGTACGGGCAACATCACCGGCGGTTCTTTCGCCGTCATGCCTCACGTCCCGGCTTGCCGCGCACAAGGCCACGTTCCACGCGGCGCCACAGGCCGCGCCCGAGCCGCGTGCGCTCATACGTTTGGCAGGTGACGACCGGATCGCCGATCTCCGCAGCAGATGTCGTGCGATAACGCCGGCCGGTCGCGCGGGTGTAGTCGATCGTGAGCATCCCGTCGTCCATCGATGCCGTCCAGGCGGGAGACGGGATCTGGATGTCGGCAGCGGCACCAGCTGATCACGAGGTCGCAGACGCACGTCGGTCACGATCGCGGGTCCCTGCCCGATGTTCCAGAGCCGCAGCCGCAAAAAGCTTGCTCCTGTCCTCAGACGCCTCGACTGCCTCGCCGGCAGCCTTCGCGCTCGTCCTGGTGGAAGGTCCAAGCCACGCTGTGAACACGCGAGTGCAAAGGTTCCAGCGCCGACGATCAGATCGCCGAGCGTAAGCGAGTGCGTTAGGACCCCAAACCTGTGCTTCACGTATGTGTCGCACCGGATTGGTGGACCACGCCTCCGCACGACAGCTACCCTGACGAAGCAATGGCAGTGCTGTTCGACATCGATGGACGTTCGGGAGCGCTCTCCGACTCCGTAGCGAGCCTCATGGCTGAGAACCTGCGCTGCTACGCAGCAGGCCCCTCGCACCGATTCCACAGGGACGTGGAGGGACTGGCGCAGTTCGGCGTCAATCCCTCGTGGGTCGAGGGCGCCCGTGCTGTTGCCGACATCATCGAGGATGTGCTCGTTGGCAAGTTCGAAGGCGCGATCCCGCTCGATCCAGCGGGCAAGGCCGCCAATGCGCTCATGCGCGCGCTGAGTCTCACTGGCCCCGCAAGCTCGGACGCGACCAGTGAGCATGCGCGTCTTCTCAACATCCTGTGTGAAGCGCAGCCTGTGTCGACCTGAGAGTCGCGCCGAGTCGGCCTAGCGCAACTGCTCGATCAGCGCCACAAGGTCCGAACGGATGTAGCGGCGGTGCCGGCCGAGCTTGATGGAGGGGATGAGGCCGCGCCGTCCGTAGTCCTCGACCGTCGACCGCTGCATACGAAGCAGCTCGGCGACATGCTGGGCGGTCATGATCTCTCCCAGCACGTCGGGCACGCTGTCCGCGCCGGGGCTCTGCGAGCGTCCGTGCTCGCCGTGGAGGATGCGGCTGGCGGTGGTCGCGATCGGCGCGCTGGTCGCGTGCGGGTGCCGGGCGAGCGTGTCGCGCTCGCCGGGGGCGAGGTTGGTCGCGACGCGGGGTGTGGCCGAGGCTCTCATGACGCGGGCGGGGTGTGCCGGGCGGCATGGTCATGTTCTGGCCAGGGCCGGTTGAACGGGAATGCGGTGGGGCGGTGCAGGGCGCCCTGCGGCACCCCGGCGCGAGCCGGCCGTGCGCGCGGCGGCCGGTCCTTGGATCGCCATGGCCGGCAACGCTGCGGGAGCCTTTGATTGTCTTGGCGATCCTTGGCTGTGCCAGGGTGCCGGTCGGCGCGCGCGGCGGCGTGCGTGCCTTTGATCGCCTTGGGTTGCCTTGGATCGAGCGGGCGCGATCCTTGGATAGCGCCTGATCGCGAGCAGCCGTCGCTCGACCGGCGGCAGTGCGCGCCGCGCATGCGCGCGAGCGTGTCGCGCTCGCCGGGAGCGAAGCTGGGTCTCGCCGGGGCGTTCATGGCCCCAGCAGATCACGCCTTTGAGGGATGGGGGGAGGTGACCGGGGCGACCCCGGGAGGGGTGGCACCCGGGGGCCACCCGTGCGCCCCGGGCGCCCGGTTCTGCACGTTTCGGCGTGCTTTCGGGGGCCGCGAGGTCTGGGTTGCTGGCCTTGCCCGTTGCCGTGGGGGAGTGGTCCTCGTAGCGTGCGTCGGCGTCAGGCATGGGTGGCCACGGCGGCGTTGGCGCACCCCGGGGCCTGACACCGAAGGGACGATCTCCGATGCGGTTTGGATTGTTCCCGAGCTTCGGCCAGGGTTCCAGACCTGGGCCGGCGGTCGGACATGCCGCTGATCTCGACCCGGCCGAGCTGGTCGCGTTGGGCAGCGCGGTGCTACGCGCGCGGCGGCCGCTATGGCAGGAGGCGCTCGGGTGGCGCCGGGAGCTGCACTGCAACTACGTCGGCGGTCGAGCGCGGCGAGGTCAACCCGACGTTTCGGGTCCTGCTCAAGCTCGAACGCGGATTGGGCGTGCCGTTGTCGGAGCTGATCGATCTCTTCGAGGCCCACCGCGCGCAGCGGTCTGGCCTGATGTCGGCGCGCCGGGCGCCATCGCGCCGACAATCCGGCGAGGCGAGGCGGCCGGCCTATCGCGCCAACGAGCGCGGGCGGGGTCGGCTGGGGCCTGGTCGAGGTCAGCTGGCAGTGGTCTCGCGGCGTCGTCGTGAGCGATGTGCCACGAGATTGCCGAGATCTACGACGGCCGAGACGGCCACCAAGACGACGCCAACTAAGGTCACGGTGGTCGAGTGGCCTGTGGCCAAGATGGAGCCACTGCTGAGCAGGAGACCTGCCCTTGTCAACGGCAGGTCGAGCCAGCGCATCCACGGATACGCGCAGTCCCGCGAGCCGAGGAGCCACTTACGCATTCGGCGCAGGATGCTACCAGCGGTCGTCGCGGCATATGCGCGCAGAGCGCGGTGTCAGAACGCACGCGCGCCGTACCCGATCCCCGTTCAACAGTGTGAGCAAGTGGTTTTAGACATCTACGTGCCGACATCACCTGGACTGACTGGCATGGTCGTTTCGGGTGATCGAGATGCCGTTGTGTGCGGCGTGCTGCGGGCCGCGCGCCGGTCGCGGGAGGCGTCGGGATCGCCGTGCTTGGCGTCGGTCTCGTCGCAGGAGCAGCGATAACGCCTGGGAACAGATCCCCAAATGCGTTCGGATTGGACGGGCACAGAGCGGGTTATCTTCGGCGTGCGCCCGGGAACGCGAGTGCGAGTCCGGGGTGGCCCGGGGGTTGTCGAGGCTTCCCGGGCGACCCTGGGCTTGTCCCGGAGCACGACGCCGTCCCGGACCTCCCGTGAGGGAAGCGACGCCCGCCCGGGAGAGCCCCGGGGAGGGCCGGGGCGAGCAGTCACGTCCCTGGGGGCGCCCGGAACGGTCCGGGAGATCGCGGGCGCACGCCCCGGGGCGCCCCGGGGGCCGCCGGGGTTCTCCGGGGCGCGCCCGGGGGCGACGCGGTCGCCGTCCGGGATCCCCGAGGCGGCGCGTCCCCCGAGTCGCTCCCGGGCGCGTCCGGGAGCCGGCTGCCCCGGGCTCACGACGCCGATGTCCGGGGCGCGCCCCGGGCCGGGCTCCGGGCGCGCGGGCGTGGTGGCCGGTAAGCGGTCGATGCGCTCTCGGCCGTGTTGGTCGCCGGGGTCGCGCGTGCGGTCTGCCAGCCGCCCGTGAGCGCGACGCCGCGGGTGACGGTTGTGCCCTGCTCGCGCGTGACGTGACTCGCGTAGGCGAGCCGGACGGAGCCGAACTGCTCGCCGTCGACCTCCACCTCGCGGCCGATGTCGAGCCGCAGCCCGAGCCGGCCGTGTGTGGCCCGACCCGCAAGCCGCGCGCCAGATCCCCGGACCCGAACCAGCGCACGTGGGGCGAGGCCGCTGTTAGCGTCGGCGCCGGATCGGATCGCGGTTTCCATCCCCCGCTTCCGACCCAACAGCACGGCGCCCGCGTCCCCGATCCCCATCCCGAACACGGACGCCGACCAGCGGCGGCGCCCCCAGCACCACGCGCTCGGGGGCGACCGTCCGCCGCACCCACCTCGACCGTCGAGGCAGCCGCGCACCCAGGGCTCCAAGCAGCCGGCGCGCTTCATCTTGCAACGCGGCGGGACCTACAGCGCGTCGGACGCGACCAGCTCGACCCGGTTCCCACCCGGATCGTGACGGACACCGGCATCCGCCGCGCCCGCGGTAAACGACGAGGCCACCGTGCCGTTCTCCCGCGGTCCGGACAGGATCGTGAGCGTCCCGTCTCGGGATGATCTCGCCGCTGGTCAGCCGGACCTCGGCGGTCGCCGCACCGTACCCCGTGACCGCGTTCGGTGAGCAGCCGCTGAGCCCGGAGCCGGTGATAAGCACTCCTTGGAAGTTCGCCGCCGGCTGGCGACATGCTGCGAGGCCGAGGCCGCTTGAGAGGCCGCCGCGCTACCGTGCGGGAGCGTTGCGCAGCGCCCAGGCCAGGCGTGCCAGGTCGTCGGCACCGAGCGTCGTCCAGCGGGTGTCCTGGCGGACGCGCGCCGAGGCGCACACCCAGGCAGTAGCCGGGCCGCTTCCGTCCCGAAAGCCGTCGAGCACGTCGGCCATCGTCGCTTCGCCCCAGCCTGCGGTCGCGCGCGGATCGCCTTCGATGCCTTCCGCGAGCGCCGGAAAGCCGTCCTCTCGGAGCAGCAGGCGAGCGGCCAGTTGGACTATCGCGATGTTCGCGCTCCCTCCGGAGAGCATCGTCGCGGCGGCGCGTGCGACGGCTGAAAGACTCACGCTGAGTAGGTGATCGCGCGGAGCGAAGTCACCGCCCAGCCACCCGATCTGCTCGGCCGCGTCGCGCAGCGCGCAGACCTCGTTGACCATCGCCGCGCGACGCTCGGAATCAAGCTCGACCGTTCCCGCAGCGTGCAGCTCGTCGGGCGTGAAGTCTTCGAGCAGTCCGCTGAGCCGCTCCCCGAGCGATTGAAGATCCGCGACGAGCTGGGCGAGCTGCACGAGTCGCCAGCCATCCTGCGCCTCCCGCTCCTCGCCGGCGCCTTCGTGCGTCGTGTGCATCGTTCTATCCATGCCTGCGACCTTCGAGGGTGGACCCAACCGCGCGCGGGGGAACGGACGGGGACAAGGTGCGCTGGGCGCCGGCGCCGCTGCCGCTCCCCGCCCCCGTCCGCTGCCGCGCGGTGGGCAGACCGTGGGGGGAGATGGTCTGCCGCGGCACACCGTAAATGGGCGTCACGCTGCCGGCTACCCCACACGCTGGTAGTTGGAGCGAGGCGCCGATCTCACCAACTACCAGCATCTAGGCCCTTCAACTAACAAGTGGAATGAAGGCTACGCAGCGTTCCGCAACGCGGCTACGGTCCGCGGGCGGGCAGGTGCTCAGTCCCTTCCGAGCGCCGGTCCTCGGGGAGGAGAGCGGGATCGCAAGGTGGACCCACGTCCCCGGTCCGCCTTGCGACCGCCCTCCTCCCCACTCCACGACCTGCCAAAACGGTGCGCCCTCGTCCTTCACGTCGGAACCTCCTGGATGCCGAACTGAGCATCAGGACACTTCACGCTTACGCCGCCATCCTGCAAGGCCGCCTTGCGCTCGCCCGCGCCACCGCGACGCGCCAGGAGTTCGCGCACGTCACCGACAGCCAGCTCGCCCACGTCGCCGTCGCATGCGCGAACGCCACGGATGCGATCGACGCGATTCTCGGTCGCGTTGCTCCCGAGCTCGCGTCGACCGCAGCGGCCGTGGCTGACCTGAGCTGCCAACGCGAGTTCGACATGCCTAGGCCACCTGTCGCCGGGCACCTGCGCCTCGCGACCGCGGAGAGCGAGCGGCCCGCGTGACCGACGACGGGGAGCTGCTCGCCTCCATCGGCGGTCTTGAAGGGCTCGCGGAGATGCTGCGGCGCGTTCGCGCCGATCGCGGGCTGTCTCAGGACGAGATCGCCGCGCATGTCGGTCGGCGCAGAAGGTTCGTGGAGCAAATCGAGTGTGCACGCGCACCGCAGAACGCCCACGTCTTGACAGTGACGCTACTGGCCCGCGCAGGCGAGGTCAGCGTCGGCCTCTTCGTCGCCAGCTTCGCGCGGCCGAGAGAAGACCCGCTCCCGTGGCCGCGCGAGCACCAGCCGCCATGGCACCACGCGATCATCCGCCCAGGCGCGACGTTCGGCGACACGTACCGGGACTTGTCGGCCCACGGCGCGATAGCTGGCGCTGGAGCGCTCGGTGCGACGCTTCGCGAGCTGCGCGTGAGACAGCGCGACTGGCCGCAGCGCGAGCTTGCTGCCCGGACGGGCATCAATCAGCGGTACCTCTCATCCTTGGAGCGTGGCGCCGTTCCCTTTCCGCTCCTTCTCACGCTCGCCCGCCTTGGCCGAGCATTCGGCGCCACGACGGCCGCGCAGATCGCCTACGCCACGAAGCTCGCGCAGAGCTACGCAGGCGAGATCGAAGCGCCACCGCTGGGGCGCCCATTCGCGAGCTGGCCACGCCGGTCGCGCTGAAGGCGCGGCGCGGGGCCTCAGTCGTTCTGAAAGCTCATCGCGGGCGGAACGCGAGCAGCGTAGTAGCCCGGCCCTGACACGAACAGCAGCGCGATCAGCGCGACCCCGGCGCAGGTCAAGCCCGCGAGGCCAATGGCCGGAGAGAAGATCGCCGGGAAGCCCGTCGTCAGGCTCGTCCAGCGCGTCGCGAGGACTTGTCCGCCAAGCCCGAACCCCGCCCCGAGTGCGGCGCCCACGGCGAGCACCAGCGCGCTTTGCAGCAGCAGCAGGCGCCACACCTGTCCGGTGCCGAAGCCGTTCATCCGCAGCACTGCCAGGCGACGCCGTTGCTGCAACACGGCAGCGATGATCGCGGCGGCCATCGCGATCGCCGCCGCTACCAACATGAGTGTCGAAATCTGGCTCAGTCGATCGAGACCCTCTCGCGAGAGCCGCTTGAGCCGGTCGAGGCGCTGGCTGGCTGTCTCGACCGTCAGCGCCGAGCCTGGACCCAGGGCACCGCGCACGAGGCTGCGCCCCTGAGCTGCGGTCGTCCCAGGGTTCAGATCGATCTCGGCAGCCGACACGTCGGGCGTCCCCCACAGGCGTCGGTAGTCGGCGCCGTTCAGGAGCAGCGTGCCCGGCGACCATCCCAGGTTGGTGGTGGTCGCAGCGAGTCGCAGCGGGACGGTGCCCGAGGGCGTCGGGAGGCGGAGCGTCCCTCCTACGTGAACGCCGAGGGCCTGCGCGAGGCCGTCCGAGGCGACGACCGCACCACCGGTCCGCAGGGCGCGCGTCGCGGCCGACAGGCTGCCGTCCACCATCTGCCCTGCGGGGATCGGCGCGCGCTCGGAGGGATCGCGCGCTACCAGCCACACGCGCCGTCCGGCGAGATCGAGGAAGCCTCCCCGGTAGGGCCGCACGGCCGCGACCGTCCCACTGCCTGCGAGCACGTGCAACTGCGGCGGCATCGCGAACGGTGTGGTGGTCAGGCTGTTCTCGTCACCGCCCGCGCTCACCCACACCCCGGCCGTGTCGACGTAGCTGGCCTGGTTCGCGTCGAGCCCGCGCAGGAGGTCCCGATGGGCGCCCTCGATCGCGACGCTGCCGAAGACAGCGAGCGCGCCCGTGGCGGCGAGCGCAATCGCGCGCGTCGTGCTCCCGCGCAGCTCGGACACCGCGACGCCGAGCAGGCCGCCCCCACGTCCCCCGAAAGAGGCGCGGTCGGCGAGCGCCAAGACGGCGACGAGCAGGCTCGGCAGCACACCGAGCATTGCGAGCCCGAGCGCGACAATCCCCACGTTCGCCGCAGCCGGCTGCAGCACGAGCACACCAGCCGAGAACGCGGTCAAAACCACGGCCGCGACGAGCAGGTAGCGCCGTGCTCGCGGTGGGACTCCCTCGCTCGGCTCCTCGGTCGAGCGGTAGGCCGTGTCCATCGGGTTGCGCGTGTACACGTCGGCCAGCGGCCGAACCGTCGCGAGGAGCGTTGCGACGATGCCACCCGCGAACGCGAGCGCGAGATCGCGAAAGCCGACGATCCGCTCATGACCGACGGGAAACGCGAACGAGAGGTAACCCGGCACGGCATGGAAGAAGTGGCGCGAGAGCTGATCGCCAAGCGCGAGGCCCACGAGGGAGGCGACTGTGCCGAGCATCACCGCCTCGAAGACCAGCAGTGCCGTCAGCTGGGCCCGGCTGAAACCCTGAATGCGAAGCTCGGCGATGAACCGTCGACGCTCCGGAACGGTGAGGAGCATCGCGTTGAAGGTGAAAAGGAAGCCGACGACCAGACTGATCGCCGCGAACATGCCGGTCGACTGCTCGTTCGGTGCAGCCGCCTGCTTGATGAGCCGCGCCTCGTTGTCGCTCGGAACGACGTCGAGTCGATCGGCGGCGATTCGCTCGAGCGCGCTATGGACGGCTGCATCGCGGCCGGGACGAGGCGCCACGAGGATGTGCGTCACGCGACCGCGAAGACCGCTGAGCGCCTGCACGAACGGCAGCGGCCCGACGACCACCGGGCTGTCGGCGAGCGAGCCGATCTGCTCCTTGCCGGCCACGGCGGCGACGCGCACCGTGAGCGCGCGTCCATAGACATCGACTCTCAGCGGGTCGCCAGGACTCACCCCGAGCGCGGCGGCGGTGGCCTCCGGGAGCAGGAGCGCGTTCGCCAGTCGCACGCCGTAGAGGCCGCCGAAGCTACTCACCATCTTTCCGCTGAGGTTGGCGAAGTCGGTCGTCACGCCGACCAGCTCGACGGCCGTGCTGCCCTTCGGACCGCCCACGGTCGCACGCTCAACGACCAGCGGAGCTGCCGCGCGCACGTCAGGGTCGGCCTGCACCTTCTTGAGCACGCCTTCGGGAAACCCCTGTTGGTCGCGTGCCACGATCGCGTACTTCGAGCTGCCGGTGATGCCGTGAACGAGTCGATCGACCGAGCCGGTCACGCTCGAATTCGCCACCTGCACCGCGAACAGCAGCGCCACGCCGGTCGCGATCCCCAGGCCGGCGAGCGCCTCCTGAATCGGCCACTTGCGCAGCCGCAGCCAGTACAGCCAGGGCGGGACAGTCGGTTGCATCGCTAACGCCTCAGCTCGCGCCGCCGCTCGCGCTCGCGACCGCGGCGGCGCCCGTGCGGCTGTGTCCCGCCACGAGCTTGCCGTCGCGCAGCGAATGGACGCGATCAGCGAACGCGGCAGCCTCCGGGTCGTGGGTCACGAGCAGGACGCCCACGCCCTCACGGTGGCTGATGTCCGCGAGCATCGCGAGGACGGTCTCGGCGCGGCTCGTGTCCAGACTGCCCGTCGGCTCGTCCGCAAGGATGAGGCCGGGTCTGTTTGCGAGCGCCCGTGCGATGGCGACGCGCTGGCGCTCGCCCGTCGACAGACGTTCCGGCGAGTGCTGTGCGCGATCCGCGAGCCCGACGCGCTCCAGCCACGGCCCGGATCGCTTGCGAGCGGCGCGACGGCTCGCGCCCGCGGCCACAAGCTTGAGGCCCGCATTGTCGATCGCGGGCATGGTCGGGATCAGGTGGAACTGCTGCCAGATGAAGCCCAGCTCCGAGCGCCGGTACCGCGTCGCCTCGCGCGCACTCAGTCTCCCTACCGGCCGCCCGTTGAACAGCACCTCCCCCGCGTCGGGCTGCGCCATACCCGCCGCGAGCAGCAGCAGTGTGGTCTTGCCCGACCCGCTCGGCCCGTAGAGCGCGACGACCTCGCCGCGCTCGATCGTGAGCGAGACGCCCTCGATCGCGCGCACGATCTCATCCCCCGTGCGGTAGTGCTTGACGACCTCGCGCAGCTCAAGCACTCGCGCCGCCCTGCGTCCGCTTGGGGAACGGCACCACCTCAGCCGGATCCGCTGGCGCCGGCGCCCCACGTCCAACGACCTCCGCCTCGATCAGTCGGCCGCCCGACAGCGAGAGCAGGCGCGTGCAGCCAACCGCGCCATGCGAGTCAGCCGCCGTCATCAGCACGCCGATCCCATCGCGCGCGAATCCCTGGAGCAGGCCGAGGAGCGTCGTGCGCTCGATCATGTCGAGCGTGTCCGTCAGCTCGTCGGCGATCAGAACCCTCGGCGAACGCACGCACGCCTGCGCCAGCGCGACGCGCATCCGCTGGAACTGCGAGAGGTCGAGCACCCTCGCATCGGCATACTCGCCCGCGCCCACACGCTCGATCATCGCCGCGGCCTCCCTGCGTGCCCGCTTACGCGGGACCCGCGCGCTTTTCAATGGCAGCGCAACGTGATCGATCACGGTCTCCGCGAGCACGATCGGCACCGACCGGTTCCAAACGCACCCGATCTCCGAGCGCAGCAGGAGAGTCCGCTCACGGTCCTTCGCCGTTGCCAGATCACGCCCCTGGAACAGGACGCGACCCGCGTCCGGCGTCCGCATCCCGGCCGCGGCCTCCAGCAGCGTCGTCTTGCCGTCACCCTTCTGCCCGAGCACGCACGCGAAGTCGCCGCTTTGCAGCTCGAAAGACACGTCGTCGAGGACCGTGATCTCCCGCACGCCGCGCGAGTACCGCTGGGTGACACCGATGAGCGAGAGCAGAGCGGTCATCCGAACCCCCGATCAGGTCGACGCCTCCACCACCTTGAGCAGCATATCCCGTGGCAAGACCCCCTCCGCCTCGGCCCAACGCAGCACCGACAGCGCTCGGCGGATGAAGCTGCGCTCGGCGTTCAACCGGTCGAGCACGCCGGATTGCAGCAGCAGCCCCATCGCGGCGTCCCACGTCACGGGGTCCGGAAGCGTGCCCACCAGGTCAACGCGGGTGCAGGACGCGATCTCGGTCAAGCACTCCCGCTCCAACTGCTCGAACCCGAGTCGCAACGCTGGGACCCGCGGCAGCTCGGTCATCGCAAACCGAAGGAACATGTCGGCGCGCAGCGGCTCGCGCGACAACGGCGCATCGATCCACTCCTCGAAGTGTCTGACGCCGCTGGGCGTGATCTCGTACCACACCCGTACCTGGTGCCCGCGCAGGTCGCGTCTCACGACGCGAACGTGTCCCTCGTTCTCAAGGTTCCGCAGCGACGCGTAGATCGTCCCGGAGTCGATCACGAAACCCGGTCCAAGGCGGCCTTCGAGAAGGGTGGCCAGCATGTGTCCGTAGTTCGGGCGCGGGACGAGCAACCCGAGCACCGCATGTTTCAAAGCCACGTCGTTCCTCCCACTCAGCCGTGACGATGCGTGGCGACCAGCGCGCCCGTCCGCTCTCCGTTCCCCCACATTCCGGGCACGATCCGACCACCCTAAACCACACGACAGCGTTCATGCGCAAATACTCAGGACTGACGTATCAATCACGGCCGACCGCGCGGCTAGTCTTGGCACAAGTCCCGTCCAACCCAACGGAGCCGCGATGCGCAGGACCGATGCCGGGTGGTTCGGCCCTGGCTCCGCCACCTGGCGCATCAACAGCGAGGCAGCGCTCATGCTCGGCGGCGGGCGCGCCCTCATCCTCCAGGTCGCGCACCCACTAGTCGGCGCAGGCGTCGAGCATTACTCCAGGTTCAACACCGACCGCTGGGGCCGCCTGACGCACACGCTCGACACGATGGGGCAGATCATCTTCGGCGACGACGAGACGGCGCGACGAGGAGCTGCGCGCATGCGTCGAGCGCACGCCCGAATCCAGGGCGTCGTGAGTGCCGGCAACGCCGCCGGCAGTCCATACGACGCCACCGACCCCACGCTCGTCCTGTGGGTGTGGGCGACGCTCGTGGACACCTCCCTCGTCACCTACGAGCGCTACGTTGGCCACCTCGAGCGCGAGACGATCGAGCGCTACTACCAGGAGCAAAAGCGCTTCGCACACGCGTGCGGCGTCCCCCTCGGCGGATGCCCCGCGAGCTACGCCGACTTCACCGCCTACTTCGCGGAGCGGGTGGAACGCACGCTGGAGCCCACCGCCGCCGCCCGCCACGTCGCCAGCATTGCGCTCAACCCGCTTGGCCTGCCGCGCCTCGCCGCGCCTCTGCTCGCCGTCATCGCAGCGCCGACCATCGGCCTCCTTCCGCCGCGCCTGCGCTACGACCTCGGCCTGCGCTGGAGCCCGCGCCGCGACCGCGCGCTCACCTTCGCGGCCGACGCCTCGCGGCGGACGCTGCCACTCGTGCCGCGGCGCCTTCGCCACGTCCGTTCGGCGCGCGAGGCCATGGCTCGCACGCACGCACCCGCGCGTCCTACGCCCCTCCCCAGTCCTCGGGCCAACCGTCGCAGGTGAAGGGCGCAAGCTCCGCGCCGAACTCCACCGGCAGGTGCGCAGCGTCCTCGCCTTCCCGCTGGACGATGTCCACCGCCTCCCACAGAAACACGACAGAGGCTCGCCTACCGTTGGGGCCGTATCCCCACATGAGCGCGTATCTCCGCGGCGGAAGCCCGATGGCGCGCGCGGCCGGCGGCTCGATGCATCTGCTGCCCCTCATCCGCCAGCCCTTGACCGCGACGTTCGGTCCCTCCACGCACGCGATAGTTGCATGGCGGCGCTGGGCTGCGCGCAGGCACGATCTTGCGCGTTCGCCTCCGCCTTGTTACGCAGCCGCGGAGCCAGCGGCGCCGAAGCCCAAGATGCCGTCGAGGTACGCCCCTCCCGTCTCGGCGTCCTCGGCCTTCGTCTGATGGTGGACGTACCGCATCGTCGTCTTGAGGTCGCGGTGGCCGGCGTACTCCTTCACCTTCGTCACCGACCACGCATTCACCGCCCACGTACACCACGAATGCCGCAGGTCGTGAACCCGCATTGGCGCCTGCGGGTTGCCCTGCTGGTCGATTCTGTCTCGCCGATGGCCCAACCCAGCCCGCCTGAGCGCGGCATAGAAGACGGCGCGGAGCTTGTCATCGCTCAGGCGCTCGCCGACTTCGTTGCAGAACATGTAGGCGTCCGGTCCGTCGAACCTGGCGTTCCCGTAGACGGCCTCCAGCCGCTGCGTCAGCGGTCGCACGAGCGGCGTCGACCGAGCGCGCTTGCCCTTCGGAGTCGAGCGCTCGCCGTGCGTGTAGCCAGACTCGATCCGGAGCATGGAGCGAGCGAAGTCGACGTTCCGGCGCGGGAGGTCCCGCACCTCGCCCATGCGCGGCCCCGCGTAGAAGCTGGTGCTGAGCGCGGCGCCGTACAGCTCGCGCTCGTCCTCCGTCAGCGTGTCGATGGCATCCTCGGCTTCCCGCTCCTCGTCGTCGCGCTCGTCCAGCTCGCCGAGAACCGCCTGGTACACCAATTCGAACTCGGCCGGCTCCAGCACGTTGAAAATGCCGGCGTCCTCCACCGTCACGCGCTCGGCGTCTTCGGAGGGGTTCGTGGAGATCAGCTTCCGCCGCTTCGCGAGCTTGAGCACTCCGTGCAGCAGCACGAGGATCTTCTGCACGGTCCGAGGCGAGCGATGCGAGTCGAGCAGATCGCGACGGAAGTCGTCTACGTCGTCCGTCGTGAACGTGTCACGGCGCACCTCGCGCACCTCCGTCCGCTCCCGGGCGCCGGCCGCTACGGCGACCTCGCGACGCTCGATCGCATAGAGCGGCGTGTCTCTGCCGAAGTGAGGAAGCAGGACGGCGTTCGCCACGTTCTTGGCGTCCTGCACCGTCGAGTGCTTCCGCCGCTTCTCCACTCTCAGGTAGAGCAGCCATGCGTCGACTGCATCGCCGAACGTCGGGAGCGTCGGCCGCTCCTCAGCCTCGACCACCCGCGGCATCCGAGGCATCGCCCGGATCTCCTCCAGCAATGCCACGAGCGCGTCGTCGGCCGCCTTCGGCGTCAGGTGGCCAGGAGGACACGGACCGTTCCCTGCTCGCCACACCGTCGCGCCACGCGGCGTCCGCTTACCCGAGTCCTTGACGTGCGCCGGTCCGAGCACGCGCGTCCGCTTGACGCTGTCGCGGTCGGTCACGTGCGCAAGCCACTTCCGCTTGCCGCCGCGCACCTGCACCTGCAAGTGCCCGGTCACGCGCGACTCCGGTGGGATCGTCGTAGGCTGTCCGTGCATCTCGACCTCCAGTCGGGTGCCGGCCCCCGGAACGTGCCCGCGTTCGCGGGGGCTTCTACTTGTCCGATGCCCCTACCGGACGCTTCGGGCGCGCGACGGGGCACGTAGAGAGTACACGTAGAGAGTACGGAACCCGATTCGGCTGGACGGGTGCTCTCCCAAAACGCCAGCCCTGTCGGGCCTTCCCCCCAGTGGCGCAGCTTGGACTCGAACCAAGGACCAACGGATTATGAGTCCGCTGCTCTAACCAACTGAGCTACTGCGCCGTAGCCGGTCCGACGCTACCAGAGCAGCGCGCTGCGGTTGCGGGCAACGAACTGAGGCCGGTGCACGGCGAACCGCGACGGCGCGGGCCGGCGGGGGACTACCGTCAGCGCCATGACCTCACGTACCGTGGGAACTCCGCTCCCCGTCTCCAGCCCTCACCTCACCGCGCACGCGTTCCTGCCCGCGAGCCGCCAGACGGTGGCGCTCGAGCAGATGCTGCGACGGACGTGGGTCCCCGTCGCGCGCAACTGGCGGATGACGCCGCGGGGCGTGCGGATGCTGCAGCGCGCGACCGAGCCGGGGCGCCGCGTGCCGGCCCTCAAGGGCAGCGTCGTCGAGCACCTGCGCGTCGCCGGCCTGCCCGCTGAGTGGGTACGCGGTCCGAGGGCGCTCGGCGCCACGGCGCACCGCGACGACCGCGCCGTCGTGCTGTACCTGCATGGCGGCGGCTACGTGTTCGGCTCGCCGCGCACGCACCGCAACCTCGTCTCGCGCATCTCGCACGTCACGGGCCTGCCCGCCCTCTCGCTCGACTACCGCCTGCCACCGGTGGCGACGCTCCCAGCGCCGATCGAGGATGCGCTCGCCGCCTATCGCCACCTGCTCGACGAGGGGCATGCGCCGGAGCGGATCGTCGTCGCCGGCGACTCGGCAGGCGGCCATCTCGCGCTGACGCTCGCGCTCCACGCGGTCGACGCAGGCCTGCCCGCGCCCGCAGCGCTCGTGCTGCTGTCGCCCTGGACCGATCTCGGCATGACCGGCGCCTCGATGACGCGCAACGCCGCGCGCGACCCGTTCCTGCCGCCGATCGCGCTGCGCCGCGCCGCGCGCGTGGCACTCGCCGGCGCCGACCCGGCCGACTGGCGCTCCTCGCCCCTCTTCGCGCCCGAGGCGCTGCTGCGCGCGCTGCCGCCGACGCTGCTCCAGGTCGGCTCGACCGAGGTCCTCTACGACGACGCGACCCGCACCGCCCAACGCATCGCCGATGCCGGCGTGCGCACCGAGCTGCAGGTCTACGAGCGCCAGCCGCACGTGGTGCCGCTGTGGAGCGGGACGCCCGAGGCGCGCACCGCCCTGCGCGAGATCGGCCGCTTCGTGGCGAGCGCGCTCGATGTGCGCGACGCGCCCGCGCCGCCGAGCGAGCAGACGGCGGCGACCGCCGCGTCGTCGTAGCGAGGAGCGCGACCGTCACCCGCTGCCGGCGAGTCGCTGCGCGCGTGGCGCCG
Source organism: Conexibacter sp. (assembly GCA_035654055.1). GTDB lineage: Bacteria > Actinomycetota > Thermoleophilia > Solirubrobacterales > Solirubrobacteraceae > Conexibacter. Next base: position 76,307 of record DASRXW010000096.1, on the reverse strand, counting down.
ACGGGGCCAGCGCCACGCGCAGCTGGCCGCCTCGCGCCCGCACCACCGCCGCCGAGCCGCCCGGCAGGAGCCACAGCCCGGCAGCGCCGCCGTCCGCCGGATGCGCGTGAAGCCCCGTCCGCAGCCAGGCGCCGACGGCCGCCGCAAGGGCGCCCGCCTCCGCCCGGCTCCCCATCCGCACGGCGAGCAGCAGCGCGTCGCGGGCGCGGCACGGTGCCGCGCAGTGCGGGTCGACGAGCGCGCCGCGCCGCCACAGCGCGTAGCGCCCGCCGCGCCAGCCGCTCGTCAGCTCGCGTGCGACGAGCGGCCCGCTCTGCGGCGCGAGCAGCGCGGCGAGGTCCTCCTCGCCGAGCGTCGAATCGGCGAGGCGGCGCCAGCCGGCGGAACGCGGCGGTGCCACGGCGAGCGACACGGGACGCGGCTGCTCGGCGCGCAACCAGCGATCGGGCTCGAGGATCTCCGCGGTCGTCACAGGCGGGCGCTTCGCCTCCGCGACGTCGACGAGCCGCCAGCCGCCCCCGTCCGCGTCGCGCAGCGCCCGCACGAACCGCTCCCCCTGCAGGTAGGGGAAGATCAGCGTGCGCATCGTGTAGGCCGGCAGCGGCGTGCCGCCGGTCGCCTGCGTCAGGCCTGCGAGCGCGTCGCCGAGCGGCGCTTGGCTCGGCCAGCGCGCGGCGTACTGCTCCATCACGAGCGTCGCGGTCCCCTCGACGAGCGCCTGCTGGGCGGTCGCCTCGTCGTCCCCGCCGGCGCTCCCGAGCCGCGACAGGTCCACGTGCTGGTCCTCGAGCGCATGCGTCAGCTCGTGCGCGAGCGTCACGTCGTCGAGGCCGGCTCCGCGTACGAGCGCGAGCCGCTTGCGGCGCGGGTCGTAGTAGCCGGCGACCTGCTGGCCGAAGACGGTCGCCTCGATCCGCCGCTGGTCGGCGCCTGCCGGGAGGAGCCCGAGCAGCTTCAGCAGCTCCTCGCTCGCGCGCTGCTGGCCGACCGGCTCGCTGCGGTCGTACTCGGCGATCCCCTCGCGGCGTGCCTGCGCCGGGGAGACGACGGCGACCGGGACGGCGTGCCTGAAGCGCAGGCCGCGCAGTCCCTCGACGCGCCGCTCGATGAGGGCGACGTGCGCTGGGGTCACCGGTGCCGCGGCGCCCGCATGGGCTGCGGCGCCCGGGGTGGAACCCACGCCGCCGAGCAGCAGCGCGCCCGCCGTCAGCACGGCGGTCAGCAGTGCGATCACCAGCTCCGGCGTGCGGTCGCTCAGGCGCCTGGCCATCGGGGCGTCGCGCGAAACCGGCGAGTCGGACGAGGGATGCGTGATTGGATGGTCACTTCAACGGCGGACTTCGGAGAGAGGGACAGCATGGCGCAACGCGCGGCGATCGTGACGGGGGCATCGAGCGGCATCGGCTTGGCGATCGCCCGGATGCTCGGCGAGGAGGGCTACGCGCTCACGCTCGCCGCGCGGCGGCCGGACAAGCTCAGAGACGCCGCGGACGGACTGCGCGCCGAGGGCTTCGAGGTCCAGGACGTGGCCGCGATGCTGTCGGAGGAGGACGCCGTCAAGCAGGTCGTCGCGGCGCACCGCGAGCGCTACGGCCGCCTCGACGTGCTCGTCAACAACGCCGGCGTCGGGATCGGCGCGCCGGTCGCCGAGATCCAGACGAGACGGCTCGACATGCAGCTCGACGTGAACCTGCGCACGATCGTCCTCTTCTACCGCGAGTGCGTCGAGCTGCTGCGCGCGAGCGCGGCCGAGAACGGGACGACGCAGGTCGTCAACACCTCCTCGATCTCCGGCAAGCGCGGCCAGGCGTGGCTGTCGGTCTACTCCGCCACGAAGGCCGGCGTCATCGGCTGGACGGAGGCGATGAACAAGGAGCTGGCGCCCGAGGGCATCAAGTCGTGTGCGCTCTGCCCCGCCTTCGTCGACACGCCGATGACCGACTTCGCGAAGGCCGGCGGCGTCGCCGCGGAGGCGATGATCCGCGCGGAGGACATCGCCGAGTCGGTGCGGCTGCTGCTGCGCGTGTCGCCCGCCTGCCTGATTCCCGAGATCATCTTCGAGAGGCCTGGTGATGCACTGTGAAGCTCGGCGTCCACATCGGCTACTGGGGCCTCGGCCTCACGGCCGCGCAGCAGCTCGAGATCGTGCAGGAGGCGGAGCGGCTCGGCTACGACTCGGTGTGGGCCGCCGAGGCGTACGGGTCGGACACCGCGACCGTGCTCGCCTGGCTGGCCGCCGGGACGAGCACGATCGGGCTCGGCTCGGCGATCTTCCAGATCCCCGCCCGCAGCGCCGCGATGACGGCGATGACCGCGGCCACCATCGACCAGCTGTCGAACGGCCGGATGCGCTGCGGGATCGGCGCCTCGGGGCCGCAGGTCGCCGAGGGTTGGCACGGCCAGCGCTACGGCAAGATGCTCCAGCGCACGCGCGAGTACGTCGCGGTCGTGCGGATGGCGCTCGCGCGCGAGCGCGTCGAGTTCCACGGCGAGACGCTCGAGCTGCCGCTGCCGGACGGGCCCGGCCGCTCGCTGAAGCTGACGATTGCGCCGGTGCAGGAGCGGATCCCGATCTATCTCGCGGCGATCGGCCCGAAGAACACGGCGCTGGCGGGCGAGATCGCCGACGGCTGGATCCCGACGCTGTTCGCGCCGGAGCACGTCGCGGAGTTCCGGACGCATCTGCAGGAGGGCGCCGATCGCGCGGGCCGCAGCCTCGACGGCTTTGACATCGCGCCGACCGTCAACGTGCTCGTGACCGACGACCTCGCCGGCGGCCGCGACGCGATGCGCCCCTACCTCGCGCTCTACATCGGCGGAATGGGCTCGCGCGAGCAGAACTTCTACAACCGCCTCGCGGTCCGCTACGGCTTCGCCGACGCGGCGAAGGTCGTGCAGGACCTCTACCTGGAGGGCAGGCGCGAGGAGGCAGGCGCTGCGCTGCCCGACGAGCTGATCGACCTCGTCACGCTGTGCGGGCCGAAGGACCACGTGCGCGAGCGGCTCGCCGTCTACCGCGACGCGGGCGTCGGCACGCTGATGGTCACGCCGATGGCGTGGAGCGCCGAGGAGCGCCTCGCGCAGCTGCGCACGATCGCGGAGCTGGCGGCGTAGCTACAGCTGCGCGGCGGCGGGATCTGCCGCCTGCACCTGCGGACCGCGGTTGCCGCCCTGCTCGGCGCCGAGCACGCCGAGCAGCGCGCCGACGACGCGCGGATCGAGCTGCGTGCCCGCGACGTGCCGCAGCTCCGCCTGCGCGGCGAGCGCCGTGCGCGGCGGGCGCCATGGGCGCGGCGAGGTCATCGACACGAACGCGTCGCATGCGAGCAGGATGCGCGCCGCGAGCGGGATCTGCTCGCCGGCGAGGCGGTCGGGATAGCCGGTGCCGTCGAAGCGCTCGTGCTCGTGACGGACGATCGGCGCCGCCTCGCTCAGCAGCGGCAGGCCGCGCAGCATGCGTTCGCCGATCAGCGCGTGCTCGCGCAGCACCGCGCGCTCTTCGTCGCGCAGCTCGCCCGGGTGCGACAGCAGCACCGCGGGAACCCCGACCGTGCCGACGTCGTGGAACAGCGCCGCCAGGTAGAGCGCGCGCAGGTCGGCGTCGGCGAGCTGCAGCGCGCGGCCCGTCTGCCACGCCAGCTCGGCGATCCGCCACGACTCCGTCCCAGCCGCCGCGGCGCTCCCGACTGCGACGCCGCTCCCGACTGCGACGCGGTACAGCTCGCCGAAGCCCGTGCCTCTCAGGCGGTCCAGCAGGCTGCGGCAGGTGAGCGCTCGGCCGAGCTGCTCGGCGATCGCCTCGGCGAGCGCCCGCTCGGACAGATCGTACGCGTGCGTGCGGTCGGAGACGAGCGTCAGCCAGCCCCATGTGCGCGTCTCGTCGCGGATCGCCACCGCGAGCTCGCTGCGCACGCGCGCGCCGTCGACCCAGCGGCGCTCGACGTCGTCGTCGGTGACCGCCGGGCCCGCGGCCGCGAGCGCCCGCTGTGCGATCGGCTGGTCCGCAAGCGCGGCGACGACGTCGGCGTGATCGTCGCCGGAGCTGAGCGCCGCGATCCGCACGCTCCCGGCCTCGCCCGCCTCGAGGCCGACCACGGCCGCTCCGACGGTGTCGAACGCACCTGCGAGAAACGCGACCGTCGTCTCCGCGAGCGCGCGCTCGTCGCGGGCGCCGGGCAATGCGCGCGCGAGCCCGGCGAGCAGTGCGAGGCGGGTCGACGCGCTGGGCCCGACCGCCACCCCCACGCCGGCTCTCGCACGCTCTCCGCGCGACGCGGCGGAGGCGGCCGGCAGATCACGCCACGGGCCGCCGTTGGTGCGCTTCGTCTGTCGCAGCGCGGCGTCGGCCCGCAGGATCAGCTCGTCGACGCTGCGCGCCGGCTCGCCGAACGTCGCCCAGCCGACGCTCGCGCCGAGGCGCCGCTCGCCACCGGCACCGAACGGGATGTCGGCGATCGCGCGCACGAGACGCTCGGCCAGCTCCTGCGCCTCCTCCTGCCCGGCGCGCACGGCGATGACGGCGAACTCGTCGCCGCCCTGCCGGCAGCACACGTCCTCCTCGCGCAGCGCGTCGCGCAGGGCGACGGCGACGAGCCGCAGCGCGTCGTCGCCGGCGAGATGGCCGAGCTCGTCGTTGATCGCCTTGAACCCGTCGAGGTCGAGCAGCACGAGCGAGAAGGGGTCCTCGTAGCGCCGTGAGCGGGCGACCTCGGCGGTCAGCTGGCGCATGAACCTGCGGTAGTTGCCGAGGCCGGTGAGGTCGTCGAGCTCGGCCATCCGCAACGCGTCCGCCTCGCGGCGCACGAGCGCCTCGTGCTCGCGCCGCAGCGTGGTGAGCGACCAGGCGAGCGTCACCGCCGCCAGCAGCGCGATCGCGCCGACGCCGCCGCCGAGCGCCGAGACGAGCGTGTCCTCGCCGCCGACGACCGCGAGCGCGATCAGACCGAGGATCGCGGCGACGAGCACGGCCGCCGCGCCGAGCGCGAGGCTCGTGCGGGCGCGTGAACGGGCGGCGCCGAACGCCGGCAGATCGCCGTATGCTCGCGACCCGTCGCGACCGTGCGTGTCGTCAGTCCGTCTCTGCGCGCTCATCGGACATCCATGCCGAAGGTGGTTAAAGCTCACCAAACCTACCAAGACCTCACGCCGTCTCCCGGCGCACGGTCGCCCGCGCCCCTGCGCCTCTTCCTCGGCGCCTTCGGCGATCCCGGTCACGCCTTCCCGATGCTCGCGCTCGGATCCGCGCTTGCGCGGCGCGGCCACACGGTCACGTTCGAGACGTGGCAGCGCTGGCGTCCGCACGCGGAGGCGGCTGGGATGGCGTTCGTCCCCGCGCCGGAGTATCCCGCCTTCCCCACCCGCGACGCGCCACTCAAGCCGTACGAAGCGGTCGTGCGGGCGGCCCGCGACACGCGTCCCCACGTCGCGGCGGCGCAGCCGGATGCGGTCGTCGCGGACATCCTGACGCTCGGCCCTGCGCTCGCGGGCGAGCTGGAGGGCGTGCCGGTCGCGACGCTGATCCCGCACGTCCATCCCGAGCTGCCGCCGGGCGCCCCGCCCTACTCGTTCGGGGCGCGACCGGCCCGCAGCGCGCCGGGCCGCCGCCTCTGGGGCGCGCTCGAGCCGCTCGTGATGCGGGGCCTGGAGCACGGTCGGCGCGACCTCAACGGCGCGCGGGCGCGGCTCGGCCTGCCGCCGCTCGACCACGTCCACGGCGGGATCAGCCGGCGGCTGTGCCTCGTGGGGACGTTCCCGCAGCTCGAGTACCCGCGCGACTGGCCGGAGTGGACGCACGTCACCGGCCCACTGCTGTGGGAGCCGCCGTTCGCGGACGTCGAGCCGCCGCCCGGCGTGGAGCCGCTCGTGCTGATCGCGCCGTCGACCGCGCAGGACCGCTCTCACCGCCTGCTGCGCTCAGCGTTGGCGGGGCTCGACCGCGAGCCGGTGCGCGTGCTGGCGACGTGGAACCGGCGCCCGGTCCGCGGGCCCCTGCGCGTGCCGGCGAACGCGCGCCTGGTCGAGTGGATCTCCTATGCGCGCACGATGCCGCGCTGCGCGGTCGTCGTCTGCCACGTCGGGCACGGGACGATGGTGCGCGCGCTCGCCTCGGGCGCGACGGTCGTCGGGTGCCCGGTCGCGGGCGACATGGCGGAGAACGCGGCGCGCCTCGACTGGGCGGGCGCGGGCGTGCGGCTGCCCTGGCGCCTCGCAACGCCAGGCGGCGTGCGGCTGGCGGTGCGACGCGCGCTCGCCGAGCCGGCCGTGGCGCGCCGCGCCGGCGAGCTGGCGGCGTGGGCGCGGCAGCACGACGGCGCCGAGCGAGCCGCGGACCTGGTCGAGCGGCTGGCGGCTGCCGGGTAGCGTTGGCTGGCATGGACGAGCTGCCCGTCGTCGAGAGCGCGCGTCTGACGCTGCGGCCGGCCCGCGAGGCCGACGTCGCCGCGCTGCTGGAGATCCTTGCGGAGCCGGACGTGCTGACGTGGTGGGGGCGCTATGACGCTGCACGCGTGCTCGAGGAGCTCCCCGGCACCTACGCGATCGTCGTCGGGGGCGCGGTCGCGGGCTGGCTGCAGGTGCACGAGGAGGCCGAGCCCGACTACCCGAGCGTCGCGTTCGACATCGTCGTAGCGACGCGGTTGCGTGGCGGCGGCTACGGCCGCGAGGCGCTGCGGGCGGCAATCGGCGACTACGCCGCCCGTGGCCACCATCGCTTCACGATCGACCCGTCGACCGAGAACGAGCGCGCGATCCGCGCGTACGCCGCGATCGGATTCAAGCCGGTTGGCGTGCTGCGCAGATACGAACGTGCGCCGGACGGGCGCTGGCGCGACGGCCTGCTGATGGACCTGCTGGCGGACGAGCTGGTGGAGTAGCCCGCGCGCGCCCCTATACGACCGCTCCTGCGCCGTTGGCCGGGTGCGCCTTCGCCCAGGCGACGATCGCCTTGGAGTCCTGGATCGCGGTGCCGTCGTCCGTCACGAGCACCGGAACCCAGGACTGGCCGGTGAGGCGCTTGACCTCCTTGCGTCCCGCGGTCAGGTCGGGGAGCGGCGCGAAGCCGTAGGTCTTCACGACCTCCGGCCGATGGCCGGCGTCGCGCAGCGCGTCGTACGCGGTCTTGCAGGGATGCCCACCGGGCCGGGGCGTGGGGAACGTTCCCCAGCACACGTAGAGCTTCATCTGCTTCTCCTGTCGTAGGCGGGTCGTCCGACGGCACCATCGTCTCAGCTCCGCCGAACGCACGGGCCGGTGCAGCGACGTTCACCGGGCGCCCGTAACACCGTACGGCAGATCGTTGATCTCCGGAAAAGCAGTAAACCGGTACGCTGGTGTTTCCCGCCCGCAACCTAATGAGGAGGAGTAGGTGCGCAAACGGATCAAGGGAATCCCGTCCCCTGCGATGATCGTCGCCTGCGTCGCAGTGGTGCTTGCCATGACCGGATCGGCGTTCGCCGCCCGGAAGCTCATCACCGGCGCAGACATCAAGGCCGGCTCGATCACGCGGGCCAACCTGTCCGCCAGTACGCTGAGGTCGCTCAAGGGCCGGGTCGGCCCGAGTGGTCCCGCCGGACGAGACGGCTTCGTCGGCGCGCAAGGACCGCAGGGCAGCACCGGCCCGGAGGGACCACGCGGCCTGGTTGGACCGGCCGGTCCGCAGGGCGACAAGGGCCCGACCGGCAACACCGGTGCGACAGGTCCGCAGGGCATCCAGGGCGTCGTAGGTCCGAGAGGTCCTCAGGGCATCCAGGGCACGCCCGGACAGGCGCTGCAGGGCAACCAGGCCGCCGGTCCGATCGACGCCGGCACGCCGCTCACGCTCGCGAGCACCGGCCCGGGCAACTCGGAGGGCGTCGATCTGAGCAACGGAGGCATCACGCTCACCGCGGGCCAGCAGTACAAGGTCGACGTCTTCGTCAGCTTCGTCGACCCCAATGCGGACGCTGTCGCGGCTGAGTACGGCGTCGGGCGCCTGTTTCTCGACGGCTCGCCGCTCGATGGCGTCACGTCGGACCCGTTCGGCGGCACGGCCGACATGAACACGACGCTTGTGACGCCGTCGATCCCAGACGACGGAAACAACGCGGCGCAGGCGTCTGCCTCGTTCCTCGTCACGCCTGGCAACGACGGCAGCGTGGGCGGCGAGCAGCTGACGTTGCGCGGCGCCGTCCGCACCGGCGAGGCCACTGGCGCGAACGTCACCGGCCACGTGGTCGTGACGAGAATCGGCTAGCTCTCACGCCCACGATGCGATCGCTCGAAGCGGCCTCCGCCCCGTGCGGGGGCCGCTCGATCGCCGTCCGGTCTTCCCCCGGGGCCGCTAGTATGCGCTGCGCCTTCCCCGGTAGCTCAATTGGCAGAGCATTCGGCTGTTAACCGAAGGGTTGTTGGTTCGAGTCCAACCCGGGGAGCTGTCCCGCCGCGCGCCGACGGCGACAGGCTCTACGTGCCCTGCAGCGTCCCGCTCAGCATCCGCAAGCGGGTGCGGACCTGCTCGCGCTCGGTGCTGAGCCGGCTGACGGAGCCGTCGGCGACGCCGGCGCTGCGGGCGAGGTCGATCGCGCGTTCGAGACGGGCGAGCTGGAGCGAGAGCCACGCGTGCTCGAGGTTCGCGGCCGTGACGGAGCCGCCACGCGCTGCGCGCGCGTCCAGCTCGGAGACGAACGTCGCCAGCTCGGGGTCGTCGGCGGGCAGCTGCTCGAGCGGCGCGTCGAGGCGCGTGCGCAGGTACGCGGCGGCGCGGCGTGCGAGGTCGGAGCTGAACTGCGCATCGAGGTCGGCTTCGTCGAGCAGCGCTCTCCCCTCGCGCGGGAACGCGAGGCAGAGCGCGAGGAACGTGCGCTCGCCGCGCTCGCGGCGGTCCAGCGCGAGCGGGACGGCCGGCGGCGCAGACGCACCGTTGGCGAAGGGGCGCGACGGCGGCGAACCGGCACCCGGCGACACGGCGGCTGCGTGCGCCGCGGGCGGCGGCGCACCCTCAGCCAGCAGCGACGCGGCGAGCTGATCCGACAGGTCGAGCCGGCCGGCGACGCGCCGCACGAGCTCGTCGCGCAGCACGCTCGCCGACAGCGGGCCGAGCACCGGCCGCAGCTCGGCCAGCGCGCGGTCCTTCCCCTCCGCCGTCCCCACCTCGGCGCGGTCGAGGATGCGGTCGACGTGGAACGCCACGAACGGCACGGATCTCGCGATCCGCGCGCGCATCGCGTCCGCCCCCTCCTGCTGGACGAGATCCGCGGGATCGAGGCCGACCGGCAGCGCGACGACGCGCAGCTCCATGCTGCGCCCCTCGGCCACGCGCGCGGCGCGCAGCATCGCCTCCTGGCCGGCGCCGTCGGCGTCGAGCGCGAGCACGAGCGTGCGCGCGGTGCGCTCGAGCTCTCTCGCCTGCTCGTCGGTGAATGACGTGCCCATGATCCCGACGGCGTTCTCGAGCCCCGCCTGGTGGAGCGCGAGCACGTCGGTGTAGCCCTCGGCGAGCACGATCGTCCCGGCGCGCGCCGCGGCCTTGCGCGCGAGGTCGATGCCGAACAGCTGGCTGCCCTTGTGGAAGACCTCGCCCTCGCTCGTGTTGAGGTACTTCGGCGGCTGGTTGTCGCGCATCGCGCGCGCGCCGAAGCCGACGACACGGCCGCGCGCGTCGGCGAGCGGGAACATGATGCGTGCGCGGAAGCGGTCGTAGATCGACCCTTGCTGCTGCTTGCTGCGCTGCGCGAGGCCGGTCGCGAGCAGCTCGTCCTCGCTGAAGCCGGCCTGGCGCGCGACGAGCAGCAGCCTGTCCCACGCGCTCGGCGCATAGCCGACGCGGTACGCCTTCAGCGTCGCCTCCTCCAGGCCACGGCCGGCGAGATACGCGCGCGCCTGCTCCGCCTCGGGCGCCTCCCACAGGCAGCGCGCGTAGTAGGCGGCCGCGCGGTCGAGCAGCTTGCAGAGGCGCTCGCGCCGCTCGCGGCGGGCCTTCGCGAGCGGGTCCTCGTCGGCAACTTCGAGCTGCACGCCGAAGCGCTCGGCGAGCGACTCCATCGCGCCGACGAAGTCGAGCCCCTCCGTCTCCATCACGAAGCGGAACGGATCGCCCGACATCTGGCAGCCGAAGCAGTGGTAGTGCTTCTCCTCCGGGCGCACGTGGAACGAGCCGGTGCGCTCCTCGTGGAACGGGCAGCGGCCGAAGTAGGAGTTGACGCCGGCGCGGCGCAGCTCCGTGCGGGCGGAGACGAGCGCGATCATGTCGACCGCGTCGCGCACCTTCTCCTTCGAGTCGTCGGTGTAGCGCGGCATGGTGGCGGGGGGCGGGCGGGTGGGGTCCTAGGACGGGAACGCGCGCGGGACCGTGAGCGCCTCGAAGCGGCGGATGCAGAAGCGGTCGGTCATGCCGGCGAGGTAGTCGGTCACGCGCGTGGCGAGGTCGGCGTCGGCGTCGAGCGGCGGGATCTCCTGCGGATGCTCGCACCAGTGGTCGAACAGCGTGCGCACGACGTGCTCGATCTTGACGTGCTCGCGGCGCGCCGCCTCCGCCAGGTAGACGCGCGCGAACATGAAGTCGCGCAGCGTGCTCATCGCCTCCCCGGCCTCCGGACTCTGGACGATGTCGCCGGCGCACTCGGACTGCTCGACGACGTCGTGCACCAACGCGTCGATCCGCTGCGAGCCCGTCGCGCCGAGCACGCCGAGGGGCTCGCGCGGCAGGTCGGCTTCGTCCAGCACGCCTGCGCGCAGCGCGTCGTCGATGTCGTGGTTGATGTAGGCGACGCGGTCGAGCAGCCGCACGATCCGCCCCTCGAGCGTCGCCGGGAGCGGCGCGCGGCCGGAGTGGCCGAGGATCCCGTCGCGCACCGCGGCGGTCAGGTTGAGCCCCTCGCCGTCGCGCTCGAGCTGCTCGACGACGCGCAGCGAATGCTCGTGGTGCTTGAAGCGCCGGCCGAAGCGCTCTCTCAGGCAGTCGTCCAACGCGGCCTCGCCGATGTGCCCGAACGGCGGGTGGCCGAGGTCGTGGCCGAGCCCGATCGCCTCCGTCAGGTCCTCGTTGAGGCGCAGCGCCCGCGCGACGGTGCGACTCACCTGCGTCACCTCGAGCGTGTGCGTGAGGCGCGTGCGGTAGTGATCGCCCTCCGGCGCCACGAACACCTGCGTCTTGTGCTTCAGGCGCCGGAACGCCTTGCTGTGCACGATCCGGTCGCGGTCGCGCTGGAACGGCGTGCGCAGGCCGCACTCGTCCTCCGGGCGCTCGCGCTCGGCCGGGTACGACGGCGTCGCGAGCGGGGAGAGCGCCTGCGCCTCTTGTTCACGCACGCGCGCGGCGAACGCGTCGGCGACGGGGCCGGAGGGATGGGCGAGCGTGCGGGGGGACACTCCTTGCGATTCTCGCACCGTCGGGGGCGGCCGCGCGGGTGACGTCGCCCGCAGGCGACGGCTCACGGTCGTCGAAGGGCGAGATCCTTCTCAGTCGGCGCCCGCCAGTCGCTCTGCGACCGCCGCCTGCGCCGCCGCGACGCGCGCGACCGGGACGCGGAAGGGCGAGCAGGAGACGTAGTCGATGCCCGAGTGGTGGAAGAAGTCGATCGAGTCGGGATCGCCTCCATGCTCGCCGCAGACGCCGAGCTTGAGATCCTGCTTCGTCTTGCGCCCGAGCCACGCGCCCATCCGCACCATCTGGCCGACGCCGGGCGCGTCGATCGTCTCGAACGGGGAGCGGTCGACGATCTTGCGCTCCAGGTAGGTGGCGAGGAACTTGCTCTCGACGTCGTCGCGCGAGAAGCCGAGGCCGGTCTGCGTGAGGTCGTTCGTGCCGAACGAGAAGAAGTCGGCTTGCTGGGCGATCGAGTCCGCCAGGAAGCACGCGCGCGGCAGCTCGATCATCGTGCCGACGAGGAAGTCGCGCCCGACCTCCAACCCGCGCTCGTGCGCGACGTCGCAGACGAGCTTGCGCATCAGCTCGAGCTCCATCTCGTAGTCGACGAGCGGGATCATCACCTCGAGCAGCGGCGCCTTGCCGGTCCGCTCGCGCACGGCGAGCGCCGCTTGCACGATCGCGACGGCCTGCATCTCGTAGATTTCGGGGTAGAGGATCCCGAGCCGGCAGCCGCGCGTGCCGAGCATCGGGTTCGTCTCCTCCAGCGCCTGCACGCGCTCGAGCGTGCGCTGCAGCTCAGTGACGTCCTCGCCCGCCGCCTGCCCGCGCTCGATCGCGTGCTCGACCTCCAGCCGGTGCGGCAGGAACTCGTGCAGCGGCGGATCGAGCAGCCGGATCGTGACCGGCTCGCCCTCCATCGCCTCGAACAGGCCCTCGAAGTCCTCCTGCTGGAGCGGCAGCAGCTCGCCGAGGGCAGCGCGACGGGCCGGCTCGTCCTCGGCCATGATCATCGCGCGCATCTTCGGCTGGCGATCGACGGCCATGAACATGTGCTCGGTGCGACAGAGGCCGATCCCCTCGGCGCCGTACTCGCGGGCGCGGCGGGCGTCCTCGGGCGCGTCGGCGTTCGCGCGCACGCCGAGGCGGCGCAGCTCGTCGCACCACGCCAGCACCGTCTCGAACTGCTGACTCCAGCGGGCCTCGACGAGGGGAACGTCGTCGAGCGTGACGATGCCCGCCGAGCCGTCGATCGCGACGCGGTCACCGCGGCGGATGACGGTCTCTCCGATCGTCACGGTCTCGGATGCCAGGTCGATCTCCAGCTCGGTCGCACCGCAGACGCACGGCCGCCCCATCCCGCGCGCGACGAGCGCGGCGTGCGAGGCCTTGCCGCCCTCGCTCGTGAGGATCCCGCGCGCGGCGTCGAAGCCGGCGACGTCGTCGGCCTCGGTGAACGGCCGCACGAGGATCACGTCGCGCCCGGCTGCGGCCGCCTCGACCGCCTCCGGCGCCGTGAAGACGACCTCGCCCTTGGCGGCGCCCGGCGAGGCCGGCACGCCGCGCGCGAGCACCGCTATGTCGGCCTGCGGATCGAACGTCGGGTGCAGCAGCGCGTCGAGCTTGCCGGCGTCGATCGTCATCAGCGCCCGCTCGCGGGTCAACAGGCCCTCCGCGACCGCGTCGGCCGCGAAGCGCACCGCGGCCTGCGCCGGGCGCTTCGCGTTGCGCGTCTGCAGCATGTACAGACGCCCCTCCTCGATCGTGAACTCGGTGTCCTGCATGTCGCCGTAGTGGCGCTCGAGCGTTCTGAGGATCTCCATCAGCTCGGCGTGCGCGGCCGGCATCACGTCGGCGAGCTCGGCGACGTCCCGGGTGTTCCGGGTGCCCGAGACGACGTCCTCGCCCTGCGCGTTCTGGAGGAAGTCGCCCGACGGCTCGGGCGCGCCGGTGACCTCGTCGCGGCTGAACGCGACGCCGGAGCCTGAGGTCTCCCCCTTGTTGCCGAACACCATCTGCTGGACGTTGACGGCCGTGCCCCAGTCGTCCGGGATGCGGTTGATGCGGCGGTAGTGGATCGCGCGCTCGCCCATCCACGAGTCGAACACCGCGCGGATCGACTGGCGCAGCTGCTCGTGCGGGTCCTGCGGGAAGTCCTCGCCCGTGCAGTCGCGGAAGAGCCGGGCGAAGCGCGCCGTCAGCTCGCGCAGCGCGTCGACGTCGAGCTCGGTGTCCAGCGTGACGCCGCGCTCCCGCTTCAGCCGCTTGATGGCGTCCTCCAGTCGCTCGCCCGGCACGTCGCGCACGACGTTGCCGAACATCTGCACGAAGCGGCGGTAGGAGTCCCACGCGAAGCGCGGGTTGGCGGTCTTGCGCGCGAGCCCCTCGACGGAGGCGTCGTTCAGGCCCAGGTTGAGGACCGTGTCCATCATCCCCGGCATCGACTCGCGCGCGCCCGAGCGGACCGAGACGAGCAGCGGGTCCTCGGCGTCGCCGAGCGCCTTGCCGGTCGCCTCCTCCAGACGGGCGAGGGCCTCGGCGACGTGGTCGGCGAGGCCCTCTGGCTCCGTGCGACCGGCGTCCATGTAGGCGACGCAGGCCTCGGTCGTGATCGTGAAGCCGGCCGGTACTCGCTCGGCGCCGAGGATCCGCGTCATCTCGGCGACGTTGGCGCCCTTTCCACCGAGCAGGTCGCGCAGCTCGCGCGAGCCCTCGGCGAAGTCGTAGACGTACTTGGTGGCGGCGGAAGTCTCGGGCATGCCGGGAGTCTAGGTGGGCCTTCCCTGGAACGGTCGTTCCGAAAGCAACGACGCTCAGGCCGCTCGCGGGAGCGGCCGCAGATGCACGTGCGCGTGATGCTCCGCCGTCTCGGTGATCGCCCGCTCGGCCTGGCGCAGCGCGCGCGGGCCGGCGTCGGGGGACTCCGCGAGCGGGCGCCCGAGCGCGGCGACGAGGAAGGCGTGGGCCTCCTCCGCCAGCGGGAACGCGGACGCCTCGCAGGCGCTGCAGACGACGCCGCCGGCCGCGCCGGAGAAGCCGCTGAGGTGGTCCGCCTCGCCGCAGGAGGCGCACGTCGCGAGCTGCGGCGTGAAGCCGCCGGCGACGAGCAGCTTGAGCCGGAACGCGAGCTGGTGCGCCGGAGCGGCGGCGCGCTCGACGTCGTCGAGCAGGCGCAGCTCGTTCGCCAGCAGGTGGAAGACGGGCGGGCTCGGGTCGCCGCTCTCGAACAGGCGCGCGACGGCGTCGCAGGCGCGTGCGGCCGCGTCGAGCGAGGCGGCGCGCTCGCGCAGCGGGCCGTGCGCGTCGACCGTCTCGGCGCTCGTGACGGTATGGAGGTCGGAGCGGGGCGGGTGGGACTGATACAGCAGCATGCGCAGATGGAAGAACGGCTCCAGGCGCGCGCCGAAGCGGCTGCGCGTGCGGCGCGCGCCCTTCGCGATCGCGCTCATGCGGCCGTGGTCTGGGCTATAGATGTGGAGGATGCGATCCGCCTCGCCGTAGCGGATCGAGCGCAGCACGATGGCCTCGGTGCGCAGCGAGCCGGCCATCAGGAATGAGCGCGCAGGCGCGCTATACTAAATGAAGTAATGGCGAACAAGATCACGCTCTACACCACCGACAAGTGCTCCTCGTGCCTCCGCGCAAAGGCGCTGCTGACGCAGCGGGCGATGCCGTTCGAGGAGGTCAATCTCTCACGCGATCCCGACGGACGCGCGGCGCTCGTCCAGCGTACCGGGATGCTCACCTTCCCCCAGGTGCTCGTCGGCGATCAGACGCTCGGCGGCTTCGAGGCGCTCGCCGCCGCCGACCGCGACGGCCGGCTCGCCGAGCTGCTCGGCATCTGACGCCTCGCCTCGACCGACTCGGGAGCGGTGCTTCGGGCTTGCGCGGCTGCGCACGGGTCGGCTAGCGTAGGCCGGCGGCCGTACCTCGGGGGAAAAGGGGGAGTCGATGAACATCGCCGCATTCGTCTGGGGCATACATCCGAGCTCCAGCTACCGCGCCTTTCACCCGCTCACGGAGCTCGCACGCCGCGGGAACCTCGTCGCGACGTACACCGAGGAGGAAGACCTGACGCCGAGCGACGGCGAGCTGGCGGTGATCCTCTCCGACTTCGACGTCGCGTTCATCGGCCGCTACACGCAGCCGGAGGCGGTCCAGCTCGCGCGGCGCCTGTCCGACGGCGGGATGGGCGTCGTGTGGGACTACGACGACGACGTCGTGAGAGTCGATCGGCGCGCCGGCTTCGACGGGATGGCGGGCGCCGTGGACGTGATCACGACGACCAACGACGCGCTCGTCGCCCGCTATCGCGAGCTCGGCGCGCGCACCGTGCACCCGATCCCGAACTTCCTCACGCGGCCCTCGCTGGCGGCGCCGAGACGGCGCCACGACGGCACGGTGCTCGGCTACATAGGCTGGGTCGACCACCAGGACGACTGGGACCAGCTCGGCCTGCAGGAGGTCGTCGAAGACCTGCTCGACGTGCATCCGGACCTGCGGGTCGAGAGCGTCGGGCCGATCGACCTCAGACTTCCCGCCGAGCGCTACCACGGCTACGGCGCGCTGACGTTCGACCAGCTGCCGCTGGCGATCGCCGGCTTCGACCTCGCGATCGCGCCGCTCATAGACAAGCCCGGCAACGCCACCCGCTCGGACATCAAGCTGAAGGAGTACGCGATCGCAGGCGTGCCATGGCTGGCCTCCGCCTACGGTCCCTACGTCGGCTACGGCGAGGAGCAGGGCGGGCGGCTCGTCGCCGACGACGCCTGGTTCGACGAGCTGCACGCCTTGCTGTGCGACGGGCGCGGGCAGCGCAAGCTCGCGAAGCGCGGCCAGCGGTGGGCGAAGGACCAGACGCTCGAGCGCAACGCGAGCGTGTGGCTCCAGGCGTTCCAGGAGGCGGCCGCGCTGGCGGAGGAGCGGCGCGGGGCGCTGCGCTGAGGGCGGGCGGCGCTCAGCGCAGAGCCGGCTTTCGCCCTCCGCTCGTCGCAAGCGCCGAGCTGCAGGCGACGTCACCTGCGCGCGCCGCGCGGGCGCGGCTGGCAGTGCTCGCAGACGTACGTCCCGCGCCCGGCGGCGAGCAGCTTGCGGACCGGCCCGCCGCACACCGGGCACCTCTCGCCGGCGCGGCGGTGCACGAGGAAGCGGTCTTGGAACGAGCCGCGCGCGCCGTCGAGGTCGCGGAAGTCGTCGATCGTCGCGCCGTTCGCGTCGATCCCCTCCTGAAGCGCCTGGCGTACGGTGTCGCGCAGCAGCGCCCACTGGGCGCGCGTCAGTCTCCCCGCCTCGCGCAGCGGGTGGACGCGCGCGCGGAACAGCGCCTCGTCGGCGTAGATGTTCCCCACGCCCGCGATCCGTCGCTGGTCGAGCAGGAACGCCTTCACCGGGGCGCGCGAGCCGCGCGCGAGCGCGCGCAGGTGCTCGGCCGTGAAGTCGTCGGAGAACGGCTCGACCCCGAGCCGCGTGTCGAGGTACGCATCGAGCTCGGGCTGCCCGGCGAGCAGCCAGCCGGTGCCGAAGCGGCGCGGGTCGACGAAGCTGACGGTGTGCTCGTCGTCGAAGCCCAAGATCGCCCGCGTGTACGGGGCCGACGGCTCGGCGTCGTAGAGCAGGTTGCCGGTCATGCGCAGGTGCATCAGCAGGAACAGCTCGTCCTCGAACTCGCCGATCAGGTACTTGCCGCGGCGGCGCAGCGCGACGACGCGGCGCCCCACGAGCGGGCCGAGGACCTCGTTCGGCGAGCGTGGCGCGGTCCAGCGCGCGTCGCTCACGCGGTAGACGACGAGCATCCGGCCCTCCAGCCGCGG
Organism: Conexibacter sp.; assembly: GCA_035654055.1. Lineage (GTDB taxonomy): Bacteria > Actinomycetota > Thermoleophilia > Solirubrobacterales > Solirubrobacteraceae > Conexibacter. The sequence goes on along the minus strand of DASRXW010000096.1, from coordinate 59,156 downwards.
CGCGAGCTGGCGGCGGACCGTCTCGACCTCGGGCAGCTCGGGCATGCGCTCAGCTTACGAAGGACGTCCCCGGCAGGGCGGGCGCGTCGCGGCCGGCGAGCCAGCGCAGGACGCTCGCGCCGACGTCGGCGAGCGGGCCGTCGTGCCGCCGGCCGCCGTGCCCGGCGAATGCCGCGAGCAGCGGCGCGTGCTCGCGCGTGTGGTCGGTGCCGGGGTGGAACGGATCGCAGCCGTGGTCGGCCGTCAGCACGAGCAGGTCGTCGGGGCCGAGCAAGGTCTGCCAGCAGGCGACCGCCGCGTCGATCCCGCGCAGCGCCGTGTGGAAGCCGGCGACGTCCTTGCGGTGGCCGTAGACCTGGTCCGTCTCGATCAGGTTCGTGAAGACGAAGCCGGCCTCCAGGTCCTCCAACAGCGCATTCGTCGACGCGATCGCCTCGGCGTTCGTCGCGCCGGGATGCGTCGCGTCGATTCCCGCGCCGGCGAACAGCTGCGCGACCTTGCCGACCGCATGGACGGGGACGCCGGCGTCCCGCAGCGCGTCGAGGTAGCTGCGCGCCGACGGCGCGAGCGCGAAGTCGCGGCGGCGCGGCGTGCGCTCGAATGCGCCTGCCGGCCCGTCGAACGGCCGCGCGATCACGCGCGAGACGGCATGCTCGCCGGTCATCAGCTCGCGCACGCGCGTGCAGGTCGCGTACAGCTCCTCGATCCCCACCGCCGCCTCGTGCGCGGCGATCTGCAGGACCGAGTCCTGCGAGGTGTAGACGACGAGCGCGCCGTCTGCGAGCGCGCGCTCGCCGAATTCCTCGATCGCCGCGAGCCCGTCGCTCGGTGCGTTGCACAGCACGGTCCGGCCGGCGATCAGCTCGATCGCCTCCACGATCTGCGGCGGGAAGCCGTGCGGATAGGTCGGCGGCGGCGTCGCGGCGACGACGCCCATCAGCTCCCAGTGGCCGGTCGTCGAGTCCTTCCCCGGGCCGAGCGGGTGGAGGCGACCGTGCAGGACGGGCGAGGCGGACGGGGCGACGCCCTCCAGCGGCAGGATCGAGCCGAGCCCGAGCTGCTCGATCGCCGGCAGGTCGAGGCCGCCGGTCGCCCGCGCGAGGTGGCCGAGCGTGTTCGTGCCGGCGTCGCCGTAGTCGGCGGCGTCGGGGAGCGCACCGACGCCGCAGGCGTCGAGCACGACGACGAGGGCGCGGCGAGCCAATCCCGCCCGCCCGGTCAGACGGGCCGCTCGGCCGACGCGCGCGGGTGCGCGGCGAAGTACACCTCGCGCAGGCGGTCGGCGGAGAGGTGCGTGTAGATCTGCGTCGTCGCGATGTCGGCGTGGCCGAGCATCTCCTGCAGCGAGCGCAGGTCGCAGCCGCCCGCGAGCAGGTGCGTCGCGAACGTGTGGCGCAGCGTGTGCGGGCTCATCTTGTCGGCGAGCCCGGCCGTGCGCGCGTGGCGCTGGACGATCTTGTAGAGGCCCTGGCGCGTGAGGCCGCGTCCCCGCTGGTTGACGAGCACGTGCGTCTCGTCGCCCACGCCGACGAGCTGCGGGCGCCCGAGCGTCAGGTAGGCGAGCAGCGCGGCGACGGCCTTGCTGCCGATCGGGACGAGGCGCTCCTTCGAGCCCTTGCCGTTCGCGCGCAGGACGCCCGCGTCGAGATCGAGCTCGTCGAGGCGGATGCCGACGGCCTCGGAGGCGCGCAGGCCGCAGGCGTACATCAGCTCCAGGAGGGCGCGGTCGCGCAGCGCGGCCGGGCTCCCCCCTCTCGGCTGGGAGAGCAGCAGCGCGACTTCGTCGCGCGTGAGCACCTTCGGCAGTCTCTTCCCGCGTGGCGGACCCTTCAGCTCGGCGGTCGGGTCGCGGTCGATGATCTCCTCGCGGCGCAGGTGGCGGTAGAACGAGCGCAGGCACGCGACCTTGCGCTGGATCGTCGTGGAGGCGGCCGGCGGGCGCCCGTCGCCGCCCTCGGCGAGGTTGCCGACGAACGCGGCGAGGTCGGTGTGCTCGACGGTCAGCGCGTCCTTGCCGTGGGCGGCCAGCCAGGCGCCGTACTGGAGCAGGTCGGAGCGATAGGCCTCGAGCGTGTTGCGGCTCAGCCCCCGCTCGAGCTCGAGGTAGGCGATGAAGTCGAGCACGAGGTCCTCGTAGGACCCGGTGCGCAGCGGCAGCTCGGCGGCGGTCGTCGTCATCGTCATGTTCGCACGCCTGATTCGTCCCGCGGCGCTCGGCTCCTGCCGGACGCATGCGCGCTGTCAGGCGCGGTCGGTGCGCAAGCGCAGGAGCAGCAGCCCGACAAGCGACTTCGCGTCGCTGCATTCGGCGATCGCGTCGTCGAGGCGGTGCAGCGGCCAGGCGACGATCTCGATCCGCTCGTCCTCGTCGACCGCGGGCCGCGGGACGTCGCGCAGGTCGGTCGCGAGGTAGACGTCGATGCGCTCGTCGGTGAAGCCGGGGCTCGTGTAGATCGTCTTCAGGTGCTCCCAGCGCTGCGCCGCCTTGCCGATCTCCTCGGCCAGCTCGCGCTCGGCCGCCGCGCGCGGGTCCTCGCCCTCGACGTCGAGCTTGCCGGCCGGGATCTCGAGCAGCGCCTGCTCACCGCAGATCTCGCGCGGCTGGCGCACGAGCCACACGTGCTCGTCGTCGTGCGCGACGATCGCGACGGCGCCGGGGTGGGCGACGTTCTCGCGCACCACCTCCTCCCCGTCCGCGTGGCGGTAGCGCTCGACGCGCACGGTCCCGATGTGGCCGGACCAGACGGTCTCGCTGCCGATCTGCTCGAACGCGCTCATGCGCTCCCTGCTCGCGTCAGCTTCGCGAGCACGCCGCCGGCCGCGAGCGCAGCGGCGAAGAACAGACGGTCCTCGTCGAGCGTGCGGCCCATCGTGCGCGTGGGCAGCCCGCTCGCGCGGTAGCCCTCGACGTCGACCGGCGCCTCGACCAGCTCGTGCCCCGCCGCGCGCGCCGCGTCGAGCGCCGGGCCGATCCCGTCCAGCTCGCTGAACAGCGCGACGCCCGGCGGGACGGCCAGCGTCACGGGTCTCAGCAGCAGCTCGAGCACGGTGCACGTGTGGTGCGAGAGGCCGCGGTGGCGCTCGCGGGGATCGCCGGAGGACATGCGCGCGGTCAGCACGGTCGGGCAGCCGAGCGCGAGCGCGGCGTGTGCGGAGTCGAGCGCGACGAGCCCGCCGTGGCCGAGCGCCGAGGCCGAGCCGAGGATCCCGGGTCCGGGACCGACGAGCGCGACGTCCCAGCGCTCCTCGGCGATGCCGTCGTGGAGCGCGCCCACGGTCGTGATCGCCTCCTGCGCGCCGCCGTACGCGGGTGCGGCGGTCGTGTGACCGGCGAGCAGGCCGCGGTGAAGGAGCTGGCGGACCGTGTCCGACATCCCGCCCGGGAGCGCGCCGCCGGCCGTCTGCACATAGCCGACGCGCAGGCCGGCCCGCGCCTGGGCGAGCGCCCATGCGACCGCCGCGAGCTGTCCGTGGAGCTGGAACACGCCGACGGGTCGGCGGAGCGGCGTGCGCAGCTCGCGACCCTCGACGGGCAGCACGGCGTGTTGCAGTGAGCTGTAGTTGAGCTTCATCACGTGCGCGCCCGGCATCCCGCGACCGTCGAGGCCGCGCGTGAGGTTGACGTGCACGACGTCGAAGCCGCCCGATCCGAGTCTCAGCTCGCGCGCCTCGACGTTGACGATCACCTGGTCGCCGGGCCGGCTCTCGCCGACGAGCGCCGTGTCCGCCTGGGCGGGGCGGCGCTCGCCGGCGATCTCGACCTCGAGCCGCTGCCACGGCTCCGGGGCCTCGACGGCGACCACGGTCCCGCGGCGCAGCCTCAGCACGCAGCGGCCTCGTCGAGCAGCGCGAACGTGACGTCGAGCATCCCCTCCAGCGCGGCGACGGAGACGGACTCGTCGGGCTGGTGGTTGCGCTCGGTCCCGTTGGCGAGGTTCGTGCAGGGGAAGCCGGCGCGCTCGAGCGCGTTCGCGTCCGAGCCGCCGCCGGTGACGATGTGGCGCGGCGCGTAGCCGCAGGCGCGCACGGCGGCCTCCGCGGCCTGCACCTGCGGCGCGCTCGATCTCGTGCGGTAGCCGTGGAAGAGCCGCGACACCGTCACGTCGAGGTCGCACTCGGCCGCGTTGGCGCCGTCGGTCAGGTGGTCGACGACCTCGCCGACGACCGCCTCGACCTTCGCCTCGTCGAGGCTGCGCACCTCGGCCTCGACGACGCAGCGCTCGGGCACGACGTTGATGCCCGAGCCGCCCGCGATCGTGCCGACGTTCGCGGTCGTCTCCGCGTCGAGGCGGCCGAGCGGCATCGCGGCGATCGCGCGCGCCGCCGCGACGATCGCGCTGCGGCCGGCCTCGGGCCGGATGCCGGCGTGCGCGGCGACGCCGTGCAGCTCGGCGACGATGCGGTGGTAGTGCGGCGAGGCCAGCACGATCTCGCCGATCGGCGAGGCGTGGTCGAAGACGTAGCCGAAGCGGCTGCGCAGGCGCGAGGCGTCGAACGCCTTCGCACCCCCAAGCGCGTCCTCCTCGCAGACGGTGAACAGCAGCTCGACGGGCAGCGGCGGAGGCTCGGCGACCCAGCGGCGCGCGGCCGCCAGCATCACCGCGACGGCGGCCTTGTTGTCGGCGCCGAGGATCGCGGCGTGGCGGTTGCGCCACACGCCGTCCTCGCAGATCGGATCGACCGGGCCGCTGAGGGGAACGGTGTCGAGGTGCGCGCACAAGAGGACACCGCCCGCATGGCCGCCGGCAGCCGACGGCAGGCGAGCCAGGAGGTTGCCGCTGTCCGAGCGCGCAAGCGGGCCCGCGCCGTCCTCCTCGACCGCGAGCCCCAAGCTGCGCAGCTCAGACGCGACCCGGTCCCCGCACGCCCGCTCCCGCCCGGACGGGCTCTCGATCGAGCACAGCTCCGAGAACAGCTCGCCGAGCGCCCGGCGCTCGCCCGCGTCGGCCCGTCTCACGCCGTCGTCGCGCGCGCGCCGTCGCGCTCGCCGGAGCCGGACTCGGCGCCGGCGTGGTCGAGCGCCGCACGCACGAAGCCGCGGAAGAGCGGCGCCGGGCGGTCGGGGCGCGACTTGAACTCGGGGTGGTACTGGGAGGCGACGAAGAACGGGTGCTCGCTCGGCGCCAGCTCGATCGCCTCCACGAGCTGGTCGTCGGGCGACGTGCCGGAGCAGATCAGCCCGGCCGCCTCGATGCGGCGGCGCAGATGGTTGTTGACCTCGTAGCGATGGCGGTGGCGCTCGTAGATGACGGCCTCGCCGTAGAGGTCGCGCACGCGCGTGTCCTCGTGCAGCTTCACCGGGTCGGCGCCGAGCCGCATCGTGCCGCCGAGGTCGGAGATCTCCTTCTGCTCGGGCAGCAGGTCGATCACCGGGTAGGGCGTCTCGGGGTCGAACTCGGTCGAGTTCGCGCCGTCCATGCCGACGACGTGGCGCGCGAACTCGGCGACCGCGACCTGCATCCCGAGGCAGATCCCCAGGTACGGGATCGCCTGCTCGCGCGCGACGCGCGCCGCCGCGATCTTGCCCTCGATCCCGCGCCCGCCGAAGCCGCCCGGGATCAGGATCCCGTCGGCGCCCGCGAGCCGCTCGGCCGCGCGCTCGCCTTCGAGCTGCTCTGAGTCGATCCAGTCGACCTCGACCTTGCCGCCGTGCTCGATGGCGGCGTGGCGCAGCGACTCGACGACCGACAGGTACGCGTCTTCGAGCTTCACGTACTTGCCGACGAGCGCGATTCTCACCGGCTGGGTCGCCTCCGCGGCGCGCTCCGTTATCGCCTCCCACTCGCTCAGGTCCGGCGCCGGCGCTTCCATGCGGAAGTGGTCGAGCACGAAGTCGTCGACCTGCTGGTCGCGGTAGTTGAGCGGGACCTTGTAGATGTCGTCCACGTCGGATGCGGAGACGATCGCCTCGACCGGCAGCGAGGCGAACAGCGCGATCTTCTTGCGGATGTCCGTCGAGAGGCGCTCCTCGGAGCGGCACATCAGCATGTCGGGCGCGATGCCGATGCGGCGCAGCTCGTTGACGGAGTGCTGCGTCGGCTTCGTCTTCAGCTCGCCCGCGTGGCCGATGTACGGCACGAGCGTCAGGTGGATGTACATGCAGTTGCGGCGGCCGACGTCGACCGGGAACTGGCGGATCGCCTCGAGGAACGGCAGCGACTCGATGTCGCCGACCGTGCCGCCGATCTCCGTGATGACGACGTCGACGTCGCTCGCGTCGGCGACGAGCTTGATGCGGTGCTTGATCTCGTCGGTGATGTGCGGCACGACCTGCACGGTGCCGCCCAGATAGTCGCCGCGGCGCTCGCGGCGGATCACGGCGTCGTAGATCCCGCCTGCCGTGACGTTGGAGCCACGGCGCGTGTTGGCGGACGTGAAGCGCTCGTAGTGGCCGAGGTCGAGGTCCGTCTCCGCGCCGTCCTCCGTCACGAACACCTCGCCGTGCTGGTAGGGCGACATCGTGCCGGGGTCGACGTTGATGTACGGGTCGAGCTTCTGCAGCTGGACCGTCAGCCCGCGCGCGACGAGCAGCCTCCCGATCGAGGCGGCCGCGATGCCCTTCCCCAGCGAGGACACGACGCCCCCCGTCACGAAGATGAAGCGGGTCGTGCCGTTCGAGGGGGCGTCAGGCATGCGGGACATTCCTTCCGATCGAGTCTATCTGCCGCAGCAGCGGCGTCCGTTCTATCACTGCCGAGAGCGAGCGGAACTCGCCGTAGACGGTGAGCGCGAGCACCACGGCGAGCGCGATCGCCTGGCCCGTCGTGCCGAGACCGAGCACGAGCCACAGCCCCGCCAGGCCGCCGATCACGTTCGCGCCCGTGTCGCCCAGCATGGCGCGCTCGCGCAGGTCGTACAGGCCCGCGACCAGTGCCGGAGCGGCGAGCACGCCGAGCGTCCACAGCGGGCCGGCGTCCCACGTGCCGAGCGTCAGCCCGGTGCCGAGCAGCGCGAACGCCTTCACGGCGCGCCCCGGTCGGAGGTCGAGCAGGTTGAAGAGGTTCGTCGTCAGCACGAGCAGTGCGACCGCGAGCAGATACTCGCCGTCGCCATAGCCCTGGCCGCCGAGCACGAACAGCGCGAGCCCGAGCGAGCCCACGGCCTTCAGCGCTCCGGTGCTGAAGCCGCCGCCGAGCACCGCCCGGCCGTGGCCCCGCCAGCCGCGCGAGCGGGCGGGCGGGCCCGACGCGAGGTCGTCGACGAGCCCGAGCAGCGCGACGCCGACGCCGTAGGTGAGCACCATGCCGGCCCCGGGCTCGAGCACGTCGGCGCTTGCGAGCTGCGCGAGCGCCGCCAATGGCACGAGCGCGACGAGCCCAGACGCGAGGATCGCGATACCGCCGGGAAACGGCAACGACGCGCCGCGGTAGTTCTCACGCACGAGCCCCTCCGCCCGCAGGTGCCGCAGGACCGCCGGCGTCAGCAGGAGCGCCGCGGCGAGCGCGACGAGCGTCGGAAGGGCGTGCACCCCGGCACCGTAGCCGTGAGCGCGGACGGCGGCGGCCTGCCCCGCCGTCACTGGAGCAGCGGTGGGAGCCGGCCGCCGTCGGCGGTCGCCTTCACGCCGAAGCTGCCGCGCTGGCCGGCGAGCGCGAAGACGAGCGCGGCACGGCCGATCGGGTCGTCGAGGTCGTCGACGCTCGACAGTTCGTGGCCCTTGAACCACTCGATCTGCGACGACTCGGCGGCGCTCGTCTCGACGCCGACGACCGGGACGTCGTTCGCCCGCAGGCCGCGCATGAGGCCGTCCTCGAACGTCTGCACCGCATCCCCGTCGGGGCCGCCGAGCGTCGGGCTGCTGCGCACGACCACGACCCCGTCGACGCCGTCCAGCGCGCCGCTGCCCTGCAGCAGCAAATCGCGGCGCACGGCGGCGAGCAGTTGCCCGCCGTGCGTGAACTGGATCCCGATGCGCGTCGCGAACGGGTGGAGCAGGTCCGGGCTCGCAACGAGCTGCTCGTAGCGCGTGCCGTGCGAGGCCGCGGCCAGATCGGGCAGCTTGAGCGGCTCGCGGATCACCGACACGGAGACGAGCTTCGCGCCGGACCCCTGCAGGGCGTTCTGCGTGAGCGTCCACATGCGGTCCGACGGGCTGCCGAGCTCGATCAGCGCGATCCGCCGGCCCGCGAGCCGCCCGGCGACCAGCGCCGGATAGGCCTCCTGCTCGAAGCGCTGGCGCTCCTGCAGCGCGGCGCGCGCATCGTCGCGCTGGGCCTGCGCCGCGCGCACGTCGTCGCGCAGCGAAGCGCGCACGTCCTGCTCGGCGCTCGAGACGAGGCCCCGGTCACCGATCGCGACGCCCAGCAGCAGCCCGATCACGAGCGACAGGAAGACGGCGACGAGCGACAGGGCGTGGTAGCGGAAGTTCAGCATCGGGGAGGATTCCAGCAGTGCCTCAAGCGGCGATGCCGAGCAGCACCTGCAGCTTGAGCCACAGCAGGTCGGCGACGTCGTGGAGGCCCGGCGTCAGCAGGATCACCGCGAGCAGCACGAGCACGCCGGTCAGCGCGAGCAGCACGATCGGCGCCACGCCCGGTCGCGGGCGGTACAGCCGGCTCACGCCCTTCGCGTCGACGAGGATCTCCCCGATGCGCAGGCGCGTGAGGAACGTCGAGGCCATGCCGCGGCGGTTCTTGTCGAGGAACTCGACGAGGTTGAAGTGCGAGCCGACCGACACGAGCAGCTCCGCGCCCTTCTCGGCGGCGATCAGCATCGCGATGTCCTGGCTCGTGCCCGGTGCGGGGACGACCTTGTATGCGAGCCCGAGCTGCTCCAGGTAGGCGCGCCCCGGCGCGCGCCCGTCGGGATAGGCGTGGACGACGAGCTCGGCGCCGCAACGCAGCGTCGCCTCCCCCGCCGAGTCCATGTCGCCGACGATCATGTCCGGCTTGAAGCCTTCCTGCAGCAGCGCGTCGGCTCCGCCGTCGACCCCCACGAGGACCGGCTTCAGGTCGCGGATGTAGGGCCGCAGCGCCTTGATGTCGTGCTTGTGGTCGACGCCGCGCACGACGATCAGCGCCGGGCGGTCGCGGAAGTCGGTGTCGAATCTCGGCAGCGCGATCCGCCCGGCGAGCAGGTCGCGCTCCTCCAGCATGTACTGGAGGGTGTTCCGCGCGAACGCCTCCAACGCCTCGCCGATCTCGGTGCGGCGCTGGTCGGTGTCCGCCTGCACGCGCGCGGCTTCGAGCAGCTCGCCCGTCGCCACGCGCTCGCCGCGGCACCACACCTCGCCGCCGCGCAGCACGACCGGGTCGCCGTCGTGGAGGCGCTCGAACAGGCCGTCGCCGGGCACGTCGATGAGCGCGATCCCCGCCTGCGCGACGAGCAGCGGACCCATGTTCGGATAGCTGCCGGTCGACGACGGCGAGCAGTTGACGACCCCGGCGACCCCGCAGGCAACGAGATCTTCACCCGAGACGCGGTCGAGGTCACGATGATCGATGATCGCGACGTCGCCCGGCCGCAGCCGCTTGACGAGCTGCTTCGTGCGCTTCCCGAGCCGCGCGATCCCCGCCACCTCGCGCACGGCGAAGGGGACTGGCGTGGCCGTAGGTGAGGGAGACGCTGCCACGGAGGCAGCCCAGTCTACGGACCGCGGTGGCCGTCAAGCCGCTTTGAGCAGCTCTCTCGCATGGCGCCGAGCCGCTCTGTCCGTCTCCTCGGCGCCGAGCATGCGGACGAGCTCGGCGACGACGGCGTCTCGCTCCAGGTGCGCGACGGTCGTGGTCGCCGTCTCGCCGCCGCCGTCCTTCGCGATGCGGAAGTGGCGGTCGGCGTAGGCGGCGACCTGCGGGAGGTGCGTGATGCAGAGCACCTGGCGCTCGGCGGCGAGCGCGTGCAACTGAGCGCCGACGGCGTTGGCGGTGCGGCCCCCGATGCCGGCGTCGACCTCGTCGAACACGAGCAGGCGGGCGGTGGCATGCCGGTGCGGGGCGGGATGCGCGGGGTTCGGTTCGTTCGCGACGCCGAGCAGCGCGAGCATCACGCGCGACAGCTCTCCGCCGGATGCGACCTCGCGCAGCGGGCCCGCCGGCACGCCGGGGTTCGCCGCGATGCGCAGCTCGACCGCGTCGTCGCCGGTCGGGCCGGGCTCCTCGCGCGGGCCGATCTCGACCTCGAAGCGCGCGTCGGGCATCGCCAGCTCGGCGAGCCGTGCGCGCACCGCCTCGGCGAGCGCCGGAGCGGCTGCCGTGCGCGCGTCGTGCAGCTCGGCGGCGGCCGCCGCGAGCCGCTCGCGCGCGGCGCCGAGCGCGGCGGTCGTCTCCAGCAGCGCAGCCTCGGCACCGGCCAGCTCGTCGCGGCGGGCGCGGCAGCGCTCGGCGTGCGCGAGCACGGCCGCGATCGTGCCACCGTGCTTGCGCTCCAGGCGCGCGAGCGCCTCCAGCCGCTGCTCGACCTGCTCCAACCGGCCCGGCTCGCCCTCGACGTCGGCACCGTCGACGTATCGGTTGAGCTCGACCGCGAGATCGTCAGCCTCGATCGCGAGCGCGCGCAGGCGCTCCGCGAGCGCGTCGAGCTGCGGATCGACGCCGGCGAGCGGGTCGAACTCCCTGCCGGCGGTGGCGAGCAGCGTGCCCGCACCGCCCTCCCCGCTGTCCGGCGCGATCGCCTCCGCCCCGGCCTGCGCGGCGCCGCGCAGCGCCGCCAGGTGGCGCAGCCGCTCGCGCTCCGCGCTCAGCTCCGCCTGCTCGGCCTCGCTCGGGGCGACCTCCTCGATCTCGCGCAGCTCGAACTCGAGCAGGTCGAGCTCGCGCTCGCGGGCGCCGTCGACCGCCCCCAGCTCCTCGGCGCGCCGCAGGCAGGCGCGGACTGCAGCGTGCGCGGCGGCCGCGGCTGCACGGCGCGCGCGCTGCTCGGGGCCGCAGAAGCCGTCGAGCACCTCCAGCTGCGCGGAGGCGAGCATCAGGCGGCGGTGCTCGTGCTGGCCGTAGAAGGCGAGCAGCTCGCCGCCGATCTCGCGCAGGTCGCCGACCGTCGTGGCGCGCCCGCCGAGATACGCCCGCGTGCGGCCGTCGGCCCACACGCGCCGCGCGAGCACGAGCTCCTCGGCGTCCGCCGGCAGTCGCTCGCCGAGCAGCGAGCGAACCGGAGCGTCGAGCGCGAAGATCCCCTCGACGTACGCCTCCTGCGCGCCCGGCCGCACGATCCCGCTGCGCGCTCTGCCGCCGAGCAGCAGGTCGAGCGCGTGGGCGAGCATCGTCTTGCCCGCGCCCGTCTCGCCCGTGAGCACGTTGAGCCCGGCGCCGAGCCGCAGCTCGGCCCGCTCGATCAGCAGCAGGTTCTCGACGCGCAGCTCGTGGAGCATGCGGTCGAGTGTCGCAAGCCGGGCCGACGGATCGAGGCGGTCCGCGGCGCCGTCCGCGGCGAGTTGTCACACGGGTCGCGCGCTCGCGCGCACAACCCGCTCAGACGCCGCTCGCGAGGCGCCCGAACTTCTCGCGCAGGCGGTGGTAGAAGCTTGCGCCCGGCGTCTGGGCGAGCGCCCCGACGCCATCCCGGAAGCGTGCGCTGACGCGGCCCCCGACCGCCAGCTCGCACATCGGGCGGCCGTCCACGCTCACGTCGACCGGCTCCTCCTTCGAGCCGTTGCGGACGGCGATCCCGTCTTGCGGCGCGACGACGAGCGCGCGCGCGGTGAGCGAGTGCGGCGCGATGAACGAGACGGCGAGGCCCTCGACCCCCCACGCCATCACGGGTCCGCCGTTCGCGAGGTTGTAGCCCGTCGAGCCGGCCGGGGTGGCGATCACGAGCCCGTCGCAGCGTACGCGCCCGACCTCCTCGTCGGCGACGGCGAACGCGAGGTCGGCGACGCGCAGGCCCTGCTTGCGATGGAAGGAGACGTCGTTCATCGCGAGCCACGACTGCTCGCCGGCTGTCACCTCGATCCCCGGCAGCGTCAGCACGTCGAACTCCCCGCGCAGCGCCCGCTCGATGCCGGCCGCGATGCCGTCGGGGTCGATCGTCGCGAGGAAGCCGACCTCGCCGAAGTTCACGCCGAAGACCGGCACGCCCGTGTCTGCGTACGCGCGCAGGCCGTGGAGGATCGTGCCGTCGCCGCCGAGCGCGATGCAGAGGTCGGCGTCGCGCGGGACGGGTGCGTCGAGGATCAGCCCCTCGCTCGGCGCGAGCGCGTGCTTGCGCGTCTCCTCCGGCGTGAAGCAGAGCGTCCAGCCGGCAGCGCGCGCGAGCGTGATGAGCTGCGCGAGCGCGCCGCGCGTCTCGTCGGGGCGGCGGTGCGTGAAGACGGTTGCGACGCTGGCCATGCGTCAGTCCTCCACGGCGCCGGACGGCTCGGCCGCGCGCGCCGCCGCGTCGAGGTCCGTGACCGCGCCCGTGTGGCCGGCCTCGGCCAGCCACACGAAGCTCTCGCGGTTGCCCTTCGGGCCAGGCAGGCCGGACGACGCGTAGCCGAGCACGGCGGCGCCCAGCTCGCGAGCGGCCGTGCCCGCGGCGACGAGCGCGTCGCGACGGTCGTTCGCGTCGCGCACGACGCCCCCCTTGCCGACCCGCTCGCGCCCGACCTCGAACTGCGGCTTGACGAGCGCGATGCCGTCGTAGCGCTCGGCGGTCGCAGCCAGCACGGCCGGCAGCACCTTCGCGAGCGAGATGAAGGAGACGTCGACCACCACCAGGTCCGGGCGATACGGCAGCTCGGTCGGATCGAGCGCGCGGGCATTCCGACGCTCGAGCACGGTGACCCGCTCGTCGTTGCGGATCCGCCAGTGCAGCTCGCCGTAGGCGACGTCGAGCGCGACGACGTGGGCCGCGCCGCGCTGCAGCAGGCAATCGGTGAAGCCGCCGGTCGAGGCTCCGACGTCGAGCGCGCGGCGGTCCGTGACGTCGAGGTCGAAGGCCTCGAGCGCGTTCGCGAGCTTGCGCCCGCCGCGCGAGACGAACTCCGACTCGGCCGTCACGGCCACGACGACGTCGTCGGGCACGAGCTGACCGGGCTTGTCAGCTCGTCGCCGCTCGTCGCCGAGCAGCACCTCGCCCGCCAGCACGGACGCAGCCGCGCGCGAGCGCGAGGCGAAGACGCCCCGCTCCGCAAGCAGCGTGTCGAGTCGCAGCTTCGTCGTCATCGCGCGGGGAACGCTACCGGCCGGCGCCAAATCCCCGTGCACGCAGGCCCTCACGGTCCTCTGTGAGGCAGCTCACACACAAAGTCCGCACAAGCCCCCACCATGGTTGACGTGATGACCGCACTTCGGCCCATCTCCCTCCCCGTCCACGGCGCCTTCGAGCTGCTGATCGGCGTGCTTGCGCTGGTCGCGCCGTTCGCGCTGGGCTTCGGGCTGGCGGGCGCGGTCGTCTCGGTCCTGATCGGCGTGTGCGTCGTCGGCCTCGCGCTCGACGCCGCGCACCAGCCCGCTCGGGTCTCCGCCCACCAGGCGTTCGACTACGGGCTCGCACTCGCGGCCGTGCTCGTCGCCGTCCCGCTCGCGCTCGTCGGCGACGCCGCCGCGGCGCTCTTCCTCGGCGCCCTCGGGCTCGCCCAGCTCGGGCTCGATGCCGCGACGCGCTACTCCGCGCGGGCCTCCTAAAGCTTCCCCCACCGATCAAGCAACACCACATAGACACATCTCTCCTCCCTGAGAAACGGCTCGCTTCGGCGGGCCGTTTCTCTTTGACGGGTCGGCCTGGACGCCGACTGGACGCACGGTCGGATCTCCGACGCGGCCGCTCAGGGGCGATCGGATGGCGGTCGATGCGTGTTGGGAGCCTCGCTCCATGTCGTCAACCGCTCTCCGCCTCCTCCTCCTGCCCCTGCTCGCGACCCTCGCGCTGCTGACGTCGGCCGCCGTCGCGGCCGCCCACGGCACGATCTCCTTCTCCTCGAGCAGCTACTCCGTCCAGAAGGGCCAGGGCGATGCGGTCATCACGGTGGTGCGCAGCGACCCGCGCGGCGCGGCTCAGGTGCGCTACGGCGCCTGGCACGTCACCGCCCAGCCCGACATCGACTATCGGCCGGTCGGCGGACGCATCGACCTGTCCGACGGCCAGGCGCAGGGGACCTTCACGGTGCCGATCGTGAACGACGGCTTCGCCAAGGGACCGGTGACGGTTCGCCTCGGCCTTTACGGCCCCTACCCGGAGTCGCTCGGCGATCCGAGCCAGGCGATCCTCACGATCAGCGACGCAGTCCCGGCGACGGGCGCTCGCAACCTGCTCAACCCGCTGGCCCTCTTCCCACCTCCGACGAGCGGCAACCCGCTTCGCGGCGCGCGCTTCTTCGTCGATCGGCAGTGGGGCCTGGCGAGCGTCGTGGCGCACCAGGTGAGCCGGGCCCAGCCGGGCGTCTCGCACCTGCTCGACGCGATCGCGAGCCAGCCCGAGGCGCACCGCTTCGGCAGGTGGGATCCGGATCCGCGGTACGCGGTCGGCGCCTACCTCGCGCGCGCGCACGCCGCCGACCCCGGCGCCGTGCCGCTCGTCGAGACCTATCGCCTCAAGCACCTGAGCTGCGGCGGCGTGAGTGACTCGCGGTCCGACGCCGCGGCGTACAAGCGGTGGTACGAGCAGTTCGCCCAAGGCATCGGGAACGCCCGCGCAGTCGTCTTCTACGAGATCGACGCGTTGATCACGACTCCCTGCCTCTCACGCCGCGGCCTCCAGGTGCGCACCGACGAGATGCGCACGGCGATCGCATCGCTCGCGGCGCTGCCGCACGCGGTCGTCTACGTCGACGCGGGCGCAGCCGATGCCGCTGGTCCGGCACGCACGGCCCGCCTGCTGCGCCAGGTCGGCGTCGACAAGCTCCAGGGCTTCTTCGTCAACGCCACGCACTTCGACTGGACAAGCAGCGAGATCCGCTACGGAGAGGCGATCGTGCGGCGGCTCGGCGCCCACGCCCACTTCGTCGTCAACACGGCCGTCAACGGCCGCGGGCCGCTCGTGCCGCACGACCGCGTCGCCCAGGGCAACGAGGTCCTCTGCAACCCGCGCGGCCGCGGGCTCGGGCCGCAGCCGACGGGAACCGTCCCCGCCCGCTACCGCAACCTCGACGGCTTCTTCTGGATCGGCAACCCAGGCCGCTCCGGCGGCACCTGCGGCATCGGCGACCCGCCGACGGGCTCGTTCTTCCTCGGCTACGCGCTGATGCTGATCCGCAACGCCGACTACCGGATCCGCTGACGCGCGCTCGGCTCAGGCGGCCGAGACGGTGTGCGGGTCGCGCACGGCGGCGAGGATGCGCTCGGCGATCCGCTCGCCGGTGAAGCCGACCTCGTCGTGCAGCAGCGCGGGCGCGCCGTGCGTGACGAAGCGGTCGGGCAGGCCGACGCGGAGGATGCGCGAGGGCAGGCCGGCGTCGGACAGCGTCTCCCACACCGCTGAGCCGAAGCCGCCCGCGAGGACGCCCTCCTCGACGGTCACGAGCAGCTCGTGCTCGGCCATCAGCTGGGCGACCAGACCGGCGTCGAGCGGCTTCGCGAAGCGCGCGTCGGCGACGGTCGCCTCGATCCCGTGGGCGTGCAGCAGGTCGGCCGCCTCGAGCGCCTTCGCGACGCCGCTGCCGTAGCCGAGCAGCGCGACCCTGCTGTCGCTTCCCTCGCGCAGCAGCTCGCCGGTGCCGATCGGGATCGCCCGCGGGGCGTCCGGCAGCGGGACGCCGAGCGCCTCGCCGCGCGGGTAGCGCAGCGCGACCGGCCCGTCGTCGTACGTCAGCGCCGTGTGCAGCATGTGCACGAGCAGCGCCTCGTCGCGCGGCGCCATCAGCACGATGTTCGGCAGCGGCCGCAGGTAGGCGATGTCGAACGCGCCGTGGTGGGTCGGGCCGTCGTCGCCGACGAGCCCGGCGCGGTCCATCGCGAGCACGACGTTGAGCCTCTGCAGGCAGACGTCGTGGACGATCTGGTCGAACGCGCGCTGGAGGAACGTCGAGTAGATCGCGGCGACCGGCTTCGCCCCCTGGAGCGCGAGCCCGGAGGCGAACAGCAGCGCCTGCTGCTCGGCGATCCCGACGTCGAAGTAGCGCTCGGGCAGCGCCGCCTGGAGGATGTCGAGGCCGGTGCCGGTGTTCATCGCGGCGGTGATGCCGACGATCCGCTCGTCACGCTCGCACTCGCGCACGAGCGCCTGCCCGAACACCTTCGTGTACTGCGGCGGCGCGGGCTTCGCGGCGGCGTCGGCGGGCGGCTTCGCGACGGGCGCGGGCGCGCCGTTCGCGATCGACTTCGGCTTCGCAGCGTGCCACTTCTCCATCCCCTCGAGGCCGCCCTCCTCGGCGGGCGCGAAGCCCTTCCCCTTGACGGTCGAGATGTGGACGACGACCGGCCGCTCGGCAGCCAACGCCTCGCGCAGCGCCTCGCGCAGGTGCGGGACGTCGTGGCCGTCGACGACGCCCATGTAGGCCCAGTCGAGCTCCTCCCAGAAGAGGCCCGGCGCCCAGAACGCCTTGATCGACTCCTTCAGCTGCGGCCCGAGCCGCTCGAAGCGCGCGCCGAGACCCGCCGGCAGCTTCGTGAGGCCCCCCTCGACGCCCTCGCGCGCGTGCCACAGCTTCGGGTTGAGGCGCACGCGGTTGAAGTAGCGCGACAGCGCGCCGACGTTCGGCGCGATCGACATGCCGTTGTCGTTCAGGACGACGACGATCGGCGTGCCGAGCCCGCCCGCCTGGTGGATCGCCTCGAACGCGACGCCGCCGGTCATCGCGCCGTCGCCGATCACGGCGACGACCTTGCCGTCGGGGCCGACGCCGTGGCGCATCGCCTCCTTCAGGCCGACTGCGTAGCCGATCGAGGTCGAGGCGTGTCCCGCGCCCATGACGTCGTGCTCGGACTCCTCGATGCAGCAGAACGGCGTCAGGCCTCCGTACTTGCGAATCGTCGCGAGCCGGTCGCGGCGGCCGGTGAGGACCTTGTGCGGGTAGGCCTGGTGGCCGACGTCCCAGAGGATCTTGTCGGTCGGCGAGTCGAGCAGCGAGTGCAGCGCAACCGCCAGCTCGCACGTGCCGAGGTTCGCGCCGAAGTGGCCGCCGATCTCCCCCACCGTGTCGATGATGTGCTCGCGCACCTCCTGCGCGAGCTGCGTCAGCTCGGCGTCGCCGAGGCCGTGGAGGTCCTGCGGGCGGTCGATGTTGGAGAGGATGCTCGGGTCGCTGCTCATGAGGTGCGGGTGGCGATGAAGTCCGCGATCTGCTCGAGCTCGGTCGCCCCGCCGGGAGCCGCCTGCGCGAGTGCCGCGCGTGCGTTGCGGTGGGACGCCGCAGCCAGCTCGCGCGCCCGGTCGAGCCCGAACTCGCTCACGTACGTGCGCTTGCCGAGCCGCTCGTCGCTGCCGCGGGTCTTGCCCAGGGCGTCGTCGCTCCCGGTGACGTCGAGTATGTCGTCGACGATCTGGAACAAGACGCCAAGCTCGCTCGCGAAGCTGCGGAACAGCTCGATTCTCGCAGGTTCGCCCGCGAGCACGAGGCGCAGCGGGCAGAGGATCGAGGCAGCGATCAGCCTGCCGGTCTTGAGCACGTGGATCGTGCGAAGGCCTGCGGGGCCGTCCGCCGCGCGTTCGGTCACGTCGAGATACTGCCCCCCGACCATCCCGTTGACGCCCGTCGCCGCCGCAAGCTCGCCGACCGTCGCGAGAATCGCCGCCGGATCGCCCTCCTGCCGGGTCAAGACGTGCCGGAACGCCTCGGCGTACAGCCCGTCCCCGGCGAGGATCGCGACGTTCTCGCCGAACGCCCTGTGGCACGTCGGGCGACCACGGCGCAGGTCGTCGTCGTCCATCGCCGGCAGGTCGTCGTGGATCAGCGAGTAGGTGTGGATCAGCTCGACCGCGGCGGCGAGCGGCAGCAGGCGCGCCGGGTCCTCACCGGCCGCGCGTGCGGTCGCAAGCGTCAGGACCGGGCGGATGCGCTTGCCGCCGGCGAGCAGCGAGTAGCGCATCGCCTCCTCCAGCCCGGCCACACCCTCCGCCTCAGGTTCGACGAAGCGCAGCGCGGCGAGGTAGTCCTCGACCTGCTTGCGCAGGTCGTCGGGATACTCGCTCATGGAACCGGCGGCGGGCCCGGAGCGGGCGGGGCTGCCATGGGAGCGGCCGGCGCGTCTGCAGCGGCTCGCACGCGGCGATCCAACTCGGTCGCGGCGTCGCCGGCGAGGCGCGCGCACTCCTCCACGAGTTGCGCCGCCTGCTGCGGCTCCAGCTCGCCGCTTCGCAGCTGGGAGGCGGCCTGCTCCAGCTGGTCGGTGAGGTGCTGCAGGGGCTCCACGCCGCTCATGCGGAGGCCTCCCGGCCCGCCGCGCCGGCCTCAGCCTGGTGCGCGCGCAGCACCGCGGCGAGGATCCCGTTGACGAAGCCGGGCGCCTCGGAGCCGCAGTAGGCCTTCGCGGTTTCGATCGCTTCGTCGATCGCCCCCTCGGGCGGGATCGGCTGCTCAGCGGGGACATCGCCCGGATGGAGCATCTCCAGCAGGCCGACGCGCAGGATCGAGCGCTCGAGCGGGGCGATCCGCTCCAGCGCCCAGCCCTCGGCGTGGTGCGCGATCAGCGCGTCGAGCTCGGATTGGCGGCCGATCGCGGCCTCTGCCAGCGCGCGCGTGAACGGCGCCGCGTCGCGTGGCAGCGTCTCGTCGAGCGAT
The DNA here is from genome assembly GCA_035654055.1 of Conexibacter sp. Classification (GTDB taxonomy): domain Bacteria; phylum Actinomycetota; class Thermoleophilia; order Solirubrobacterales; family Solirubrobacteraceae; genus Conexibacter. The sequence continues at coordinate 40,585 of DASRXW010000096.1, read as the reverse complement.
CGCCCCGTGAGGTCGTGCTGGTAGAGCGCGAACACGGCTCTGCGGCGCTGCTCGCTGCGACGGGCCACCGGAACCGTTTCCGCCTCGCCCGGCCCTACGCCCGCGAGACGTAGTCGCCGCTGCGGGTGTCGACGCGCACCTTGTCGCCGATGTTCACGAACAGCGGGACGTTGACCTGAGCGCCGGTCTCGAGCGTCGCGGGCTTCGTGCCGCCGCCGGAGGCGGTGTCGCCACGCAGGCCCGGTTCGGTCTCGGTGACCTCGAGGTCGACCGCGCTCGGGATCTGCAGATCGGCCGGCTGGCCGTCGATCGACAGCAGCTCGACCTCGTCGTTCGGCCGCGTCCAGCGCAGCGCGTCGGCCAGCGTCGCCTCCGGGATCGCGATCTGCTCGAACGACTCGCTGTCCATGAAGTGCGCATCGGTCCCGTCGCCGTAGAGGAACTGCATCTTGCGCACCTCGGTCCGCACGGCACGGAACTTCTCGCCGGCGCGGAACGTGCGGTCGATCACGTTTCCGTCGCTCGTCCGCCGCAGCTTCGTCCGCACGAACGCCCCGCCCTTGCCGGGCTTCACGTGCTGGAACTCGAGGATCTTGAAGATCGTCCCCTCGACGTCGATGTGGTTGCCGTTCTTGAATTGGTTCGTAGAGATCGTACGAATCAGTCCCTTTTGCAGGTAAAAAGCCGATGTGGGTGCTGAAAGCCTGAGCCGGGAGTGTACTTCCCGGTCCGGTCGCTCGACGCGTCGTTCACCACCGCCCTTCCGTCCGGCCCAGCGTCGAACATCCGTTCCCATGGCATGAAGGTCCGAGACGTGGATGAGTCGACTGGAGACGGCGGCGCAACCGCTGCTGACGACGATGCTCCGTGGACACCGCCGGACGTTCTACCGCGGCGGACAAGAAACCCTCGCGGGGTGGACGATCAAGACCGCACTTGCGCTTGGGATGCTCCACCTCGACAGATACGAGCCGATCACGGCACAGCATTACCGTCGCATGGCGCAAGCCAACGGACGACCCGACGAAGCCTGCCAGGTGTTCCTCGGCGCCTACGGCGGCACAACCGTCGTCAACCACCAGATCCGACGTCTCGCAATCAATGCTGACGAAGACGACGCGCTCGGTCAGCTGAAAGAAGGCCTGAGCCCGATGGTGGAGCGCATGCGCGTTCAGCTCCCCACGCGTCGAGCACTCCGTCGATGATCACTTTCCCCACAAACAGAACTGATTCGTAGAAATCACGTATTCTACCTGCAAATAATTGGTTTTCGAATGATCAGTCCTTGCCTCGGTCCCAAGAGCCCCGACAGCCGGATGCGCCGGGAGTGTACTTCGCTCGTTGCGAGATTCGCCGATCGCCCAGCCGTCCGGCACAGTGGTATGCTGGCATCCCCATGCAGCGTACGACCGTAAAGCTCTCCGACGACCTCGACGCCCGCCTCCGTCACGAGGCGCAGCGGCGCGGCACGACCATCGCCGAGATCACACGTACGGCGCTGGAGGCTCATCTCGGCAGCGGTGGGGCGCGCCGCACACTTAGTGCAGCAGCCGCTGGCCGAAGTGGACGCAGCGACATCTCCGAGCGGGTCGAGGAGATCATCCGCGCGGAGTCCGCCCCATCTCGCTGATCGTCGACGCCGGTCCGCTCTACGCGTACGTCGACGCCGACGACGCGCACCACGCTGCCTGCCTCGAACTGCTCGAGACCCACCCCGGGCCGCTCATCGTCCCCACGCTCGTCATCACCGAGGTCGCATACCTGCTCGCCACGCGACTCGGATGGAAAGCAGAGGCCCGCTTTCTCGGCGACCTCGGCACAGGCGCCTTCGTCCTGGAGCCCCTCCATCCGGCAGACCCGCTCCGCATGGTCAAGCTCGTCGCCCAGTACCACGACCTGCCGCTGGGCACGGTCGACGCGTCGGTCATTGCTGCCGCCGAACGCCTCGGTGTCACCGAGATCGCGACGGTCGACCGACGGCACTTCAGCGTGGTGCGCCCGGCGCATGTCATCGCGTTCGAGCTCGTGCCGTCGTAGGTCGTGTCCACATGCTTCCGACCGCGCCATACGCGACATCGAGCGATGGCCAGCCCCCATACGAAGAACGGAACGCCTCTCGCAGTCCGCGTCCCTTGTCGAGCGTGATCAGTCTCACGTCGAGACGGCGCGCGAGCGCCAGGCAGGCGGCGCCGCAGGCCGTCAGTCCGGCGCGCAGGTCCCACACCGTGTCGGCCATCTCCATCACGGGGCAGCGCACCACGCGCAGGTCTTCCAGCGCCTCGAGCGCGACCGCGGAGCGGCGCTCGCTCAGCTTCTACGGGAGGAGCGTCAGGACGCCATCAAGATGCTGAAGGTTTACTGATTGCTCAACAATGCCGATACTGGCGTGAGGAGGTGTACCGGGGGGCCAGAGGCCCCTCGGCTCATGGATGACACGGCACCGCCGCTGGACGCAATGCGGCACTTCGAGCAGTTCGTGCAGGTGCTTCCGGGCGCGATCCTGGGGGTCGCTCGCGACGGGCTGATCGTCCTGCGCAACGGGCAGGCGGAGGCGCTCTTCGGCTATGCGCGGGACGAGCTGCTGGGCTTGCCGGTCGAAGCGCTCGTGCCGAAAGGCTCCGGAGCGGTCCGCCCGTGGCAGTACGACGACTCCGTCGCCGATCCGCGCATGCACCCGGCGGGAGCGAAGCTGGAGCTGCTCGGGCGCTGCAAGGACGGCACCGAGTTCCCGGTGGAGATCGGCTTCTCCACCATCGAGACGGAGCAGGGCCCGCTCATGCTCGCGGCAATCCACGACATCACCGAGCGCGAGCAGGCGAAGCGCAAGTTCGAGGAGTTCGTCGAGCTCGCGCCCGATGCGATCGTCGGCGTCGATCGCGACGGCCGGATCGTGCTCGTCAACGCGCAGACGGAGGCGCTCTTCGACCGCCCACGCGAGGCGCTCATCGGCCAGCCCGTCGAGCTGCTCGTGCCGGAGCGATTCCGCGCCGCCGATCCCTCCAACCGCGCCGCTTACCCGGCCGATCCGCGGACCCGGCCGATCGGCGCCGATCGCGAGCTGTTCGGGCGCCGCCGGGACGGGAGCGAGTTCCCCGCGGAGATCAGCCTCTCGAACATCGAGACCGAGCAGGGTCCGCTTGCCGTCGCCTCGATCCGCGACATCAGCGACCGGGTCGGGGCGGCGCGCGACAAGACGGAGCTCGAGGCCGAGCTGCACCAGGCACGACGGGTCAAGGTCGAGGGCGAGAAGCGCGGCTTGGAGGAGCAGCTCGACCAGATGCGTCGACTCGAGAGCGTCGGTCAGCTCGCCGGCGGCATCGCCCACGACTTCAACAACCTGCTCGCCGTGATCATCAACTACGCCGACTTCGTCGCCGAGGAGATCGGCGAGGGCTCGCCTGCGTACGAGGACGTCGGGGAGATCTGCCGCGCGGCCCAGCGCGGAGCTGCGCTCACGCGGCAGCTGCTGATCTTCAGCCGGCGCGACGTCGTGCGACGGAAGGTGCTCGACCTCAACCAGCTGCTCGCAGAGGTGGAGAAGCTGCTCCACCGGTCGCTCGGCGAGCACGTCAAGCTCGAGACACAGCCCGCCGAAGGCCTGTGGCCCGTGGAGGCCGATCCGGGACAGCTCGAGCAGGTGCTCGTGAACCTCGCGGTGAACGCGCGCGACGCGATGCCCGGCGGTGGCGATCTCATCATCGAGACGGCGAACGCGACGCTCGACAAGGAGTTCTGCGAGCTGCATGGCCTCCGCGCACCCGGACGCCACGTGAAGCTCGTCGTCAGCGACAGCGGTGCGGGCATGGAGCGCGACGTCGTCGCGCACGCCTTCGAGCCCTTCTTCACGACGAAGGCCAAAGGCGAGGGCACCGGGCTCGGGCTCGCGACCGTCTACGGCATCGTCACGGATGCGGGCGGGATCATCAAGCTCTACTCGGAGCCCGGCGCCGGCACGAGCGTGAAGGTCTACCTTCCCGCGAGCGCCGGCGATCCCCGCCTCCAAGAGATCCCGAGGGACGCGCATCCTTCGGCCCGCGGGGAGACGGTGCTCGTCGTGGAGGACGAGGACGCCGTGCGGCGCTTGACGGAGCGGATCCTGGAGAGCGCCGGCTATCGCGTCACGGCGGCGTCGACGGCCGGCGCCGCGCTCAGACTGTGCGCCGACGGCGCCGCGGTCGACCTGCTGCTGACCGACGTGATCATGCCGGAGATGCTCGGCCCCGATCTCGTCGAGCGCGCGATCGCGCTGCGGCCGGCGCTCAGGATCCTCTACATGTCGGGCTACACGCACCAGGCAATCGCCCGGCGACAGGTTGCCGAGAGCGACGTCGCGTTCATCGAGAAGCCATTCACGGCGCAGACGCTGCTCGCTGCGGTGCGCGAGGCGCTCGACGCGCCCAAACCGACGGAGGTGCACGCCGGTGCCTGAGGCGACGCCTGAAGCGATGGACGCGAGGGAGCGCGTGCTCATCATCGACGACGACGAGCCGTGCCTCATGCTGCTCGGCCGCATCCTGACCGACGCCGGTTACCTCTGCACGCTGGCGAGCGACACCGAGAGCGCGCGTGCGCGCCTCGCCGAGGCGCCGTTCGACGTGATGCTCTGCGACGTCCTGCTGCCAGGTGGATCGGGCCTCGACCTCGTCGAGCACGTGCTCGTGCGCCATCCCCACATCGCGGCTTGGATGGTGAGCGGACTGGACGACGTCGCGCTCGCCGACCGTGCGCTCGAGATCGGCGCCTACGGCTACCTCGTCAAGCCCTTCAGCGCCAACGACGTGCTGCGCAGCGTGCTGAGCGCGGCCAGTCGTCGCCGACACGACCGCGACGCCGAGGACGACCTCACGGCATCACAGGAAGAGACGATCCAGCGACTCTGCATTGCCGTCGAGGCCCGCGATCCCAGCACGGCCGCCCACATCAACCAGATGAGCGAGTACTGCCGCGAGATCGCGCTCGAGCTCGGCCTTCCCGCCGCACGCTGTGACCTCATCCGCACCGCGAGCGCGATGCACGACATCGGCAAGCTCGGGATCCCCGACCGCATCCTGCTCAAGCCGGGCCCGCTGAGCCTCGAGGAGCGCACGATCATCGAGCACCATGCCGAGCTCGGCTACCGCATCCTCGTCGGCTCCCGCGGCGAGCTGCTCCAGCTCGCCGCGCAGATCGCGTGGACGCACCACGAGTGGTTCGACGGCGCCGGCTATCCACGCGGGATCGCGGGCTCGGCGATCCCGCTCGAAGGACGGATCGCCGCCGTCGCCGACGTCTTCGACGCGCTCACGCGCGACCGTGTCTATCGTCCGCGGTTCTCCCGCGACAAGGCGCTCGAGATCATGGAGAACGGTCGCGGGACGCAATTCGACCCTCCCGTGCTCGACGCGCTGCTGCGTGTCCTCGAGCCCACGCGCGTGGTGGCTCTCGATACGGCATAACGCGCGATTTTGACTACTGAAGCGGACCTTGTCTGCCTCGTTCTTGGCGAATCGGGGCGTCTTGGCCGGGATGACGCTCGAGGCCTGACCGAGGTCGGAACGCTCTCCCGCTGGAGGTGCGCTCACCGCACGATGGTCAGCGACACTCCGCTGCCGATCCGGTGCGCGAGCCATGTGATCGCGGAGGTGCTGAGTCGGATGCAGCCATGGGAGGCCGCAGTCCCGAGCGCGCCCGAGAGGTAGTTCGTCCCGTGGATGGCGATCTGGCCTGGACCGCCCTCGAACTCCTGCAGCACGTCGGAGCGGGCGCTGGTGGCCAGCGCGTATGGGCCGCCGACCTGGGAGGACAGCGCGAGGGACTCCTCGACGAAGAAATGGCCGCTCGGCGTCGGGGTCGAGGGCTTGCCCACCACCGCCGGGAACCGGCGTTCGACGCGACCGTGATGGAAGACGACGAGCAGGCGGGCGGAGAGCTTGATCGACAGGCGCCACTCAGTCGAGGCGCGTCGGGTCTGGCTGGCGGCGATCCAGCCCGCGTGCCCGTTCGGCCGGCCGGGAAGCCGGACGTGGACCCAGTGCTTCCCGCCACGGCTCGTCGCACGGCCGAGCACGGGAAGGACGGTCCGTGCGCCCGTCAGCGGTCGCAGTGCGCCGACGGACTCGATCCGCCGCGCGTGCGTGCTCGGCCTGATCTGGACCACGTGGTCGTGCAGCAACACCACGAGCGACTGGTTCGCCGGCACCCGGGAACCGGCAGCTCGCGCCGGAGCGACGAGGACGGAGCCGGCGGCGGTCACGGAGAGGAGCCCCACCGCCAACGCCGCGACGCTCCGGCGTGCGCCGGAGCGTCGCGGGACGGCGTGGGCGATGGTGCGGCTCATCCGGTGAAGCGCGACGGACCCGGGTGCGGCTGAAGCACCGCGGCGGCACAGGCGCGGTAGCGGAGCGTCCGCGTCTTGGCGCGGGTGGCGTCCTTGAACGTGATGCGTGCGCGGAGCGTGTGCCTGCCGGGCGCGGCCCGCACGGACACCCGGAACGGCGAGCTGCCGCGGCTGCTGACGTACCTGCCGTCCAGGCTGAAGACGACGCGTCTGATCAGGTGGCCGCGAACCGTCGCGCGGAACCCCTCGGTGCATGCCAGACCGGGCGTGCGCCGCAGCGTTGCGCTGAGTCGCGCGCGCCGGAGCGTGGCCGTGCCGTTGCGACCGGCGAGCCGGCGCTGGTCGGCGCCTGTCGGCGATCTGTTTCCGGAGCCTGGCGACGTGGAGCCGCTGCCCGGCGAGGTGCGTCCGGCGCCCGGGGCCGGCGATCCGGTGCCGCACTGGGGGGCGCTGAGGACGTTGTCGATCAGGCTGACTTGGCCGTTGCGCGCGAGCATCCGCCCGATCACCGTGGCACCGTTGTTCAGCGAGATGCTCGTGAGCGCCATCAGGTTGCCCTGGAACGCCGTGGTGGTGCCGAGCGTCGCGGAGCTGCCGACCTGCCAGAAGACGTCGCACGGGGATGCGCCGTTGATCAGCACGACCGAGCTGGCCGATGCGGTCGTCAGCGCCGAGCCGATCTCGAAGACGAACTGCGCGCCGGGGTCGCCCTGGCCGTCGAGCGTGAGCGCGCCCGTGAGCTGGGCAGAAGACGTGAAGCGGTAGGCACCGGCCCTCAGCGTCCTGTTGCCGAGGTTCGTGCCCGTCAGGTCGTTGGCGGGCGCGACCGGCTGTCCGGCCGCGACGACGTAGGCGGTGGTGAGGTCGGACTGCGCCTGCTTGGCGACGGCGTCGTTGGCATGCGTCGCTCCGTGGACCACCGCCGGGAGCCCGAAGCCCACGAGCGCTGTCCCCGGTGCGACTCCGAGAGCGCCATCGAGCACCGACGGACCGGTGTTCGTGACGGTTGCACCGCCCAAGACCACGAAGGGACTGGCGGTGGCGAGGTGCACCGGAGCGGCCTGCGCGGCAAGCGGGAGGGCTGCGAGCACGAAGCCCGCGACGAGGATGATCGCGGCACGTCGGGCGCGCCTGCGCTGGGTGGGCTTGGACATGGACGTCCTCCCTGATGGACGAGCAGTCCCGAGGACGTTCCTGGTCTCCACGGACCGCTGATGCGAGCGATCGGCGTGGTGGCGCTCCTTCGGTAGCCCGGCGAACTCCGGTGGAGTCCCGCGGCTTTGCGGACCCGCCTCGCGACGAGGGTGCCTGTGTCAGAAGGCTGCTCTGAGTGTCCTGTCTGCATCGCCGTCGCGATGCAGCGCCTTGAGCCGGCGCCCCGGATCTCGACGTTCGTTGCGCGGGGCGCGGGCGCGCGCGATCGCGCCGTGGCGGGGTAGCGGCAGCTGCGTCAGCCGCCGATCTCGGCGAGCGTGCGGCCGCTGAGGACCGAGCGCGGCTGCTCGGCGACGACGTCCGAGCCGGGCCGGGCGTGCTCGTCGCGGCGCTTGATCAGGAGCCATTGAGGCTTGGCGCCGGGACGCGTCCGCTGCAGGGCGAAGCCACCGCTGAGCTTCTCGCCGTGCAGGACGAAGACGGCGTGGCCGCGGACGAGCGCCTCCGGCCAGGCGACGCGACCGCCCTGCTCGTAGGTCCCGCGATCCCACACGATCACGCGGCCTGCTCCGAGCGTCCCCTCGAACGCGTCATGCCCGGCGTCGTGGTCCGCGACCTCGACGGCGAGGCGCTTGACCGCGGGGTCCATGGACGGTCCCTTCGGGATCGCCCACGAGCGCAACGCCCCGTCGACCGCCAGGCGCAGGTCGAAGTGGTGCGCAGTCGCCGCGTGCTCCTGGACGACGAACGCCCCGGCGCTGACGCCGCGGATCGCGAACTGCTCGTGTCCCTCGACCGCAGCCGAATCGATCGCGACCTCGACGACGCGTGCCGGCGGCGGTCCCTCGCGCAGGAAGGCCGCGAGCTGCTCGAGCGCCGCCGGCGGCCCCTCCGCGTGCACGAGCACGCCGCCGTCCTCGCCGTTGCGGACCCAGCCCGTCACGCCGAGCGCCCGTGCCCGGCCAACCGTCGCGTCGCGAAAGCCGACGCCCTGCACCGCGCCGTGCACGACGGCGCGCATCGCCTCGTTCGCGTCGGCCGAGCGCACGGGCACGATCCTAGAACCGCAACGGCGGTCGCGGTGGCCACCCTTCCCCGCCGTGGGTCACCCCCGCCAAAGCGGGGATCTCCCCGCCGAGCGGTGCAGACCGCCTTTCGGCGGTGGCTCCTTGAATGGTCAAGAGCCGTAGCCTGCGCGACGACGTGCACGCACTCCCCCGGCTCTGGCGCGAAACGGACTTCCGCTGGCTCTTCCTCAGCCAGACGATCTCGACGACTGGCGACCGCATCGTCCTCGTCGCGCTCGCGCTGCTCGTGACCCAGCGGACCGGGTCGACGACCGACCTCGGCATCGTCGTCGCGGCGCAGACGGCGGCGCTCGTGACCTTCCTGCTGCTGGGCGGCGTGTGGGCGGACCGCCTCCCCCGCCATCGCATCATGGTCTCGACCGACCTCGTGCGCGCCGCGCTGCACGGACTGCTCGCGCTGCTGATCTTCGTCGACGCGCTGGCGCTGTGGCAGCTCGTCGCGATCGAGGTCTGCTTCGGCGCGGCGGAGGCGTTCTTCCGTCCCGCCTACAGCGGGCTCGTACCGCAGACCGTGCCGGAGGAGCTGATCCAGGAGGCGAACGCGGCCAACGGCCTGACGCAGACGCTCGCCGAGTTCGCCGGCCCGGCGATCGCGACCGTGCTCGTGCTGACGCTCGGCACCGGCGCCGCGTTCGCCGTCGATGCGGCCACCTTCCTCGTGAGCGCGGCGCTGCTCGCGCTCGTGCGGCCGCGGCCACGCGGCGAGCCCGCCGTGCGCAGCTCGATCGTCGCCGAGCTGCGCGAGGGCTGGTGCGAGGTGCGCTCACGCGCCTGGGTGTGGGTCACGATCGCGGTCTTCTCGCTGAACCTCGTGCTCTGCTATGCCCCCTACGTCGTGCTCGGCCCGAGCGTCGCGGCCGACCACTACGGCAGCGCCACGTCGTGGGGCTGGATCGTCGCCAGCGTCGGGGCGGGCACCGCCGGCGGCGGGCTGCTCGCGCTGCGCTGGCGCCCGCGCCGCCCGCTGCTGCTCGGGATCGGCCTCTGCATCCCGTTCGGGTGCGTGCTGCTCGCGCTCGCGCTCGGCGCGCCCCTCGCGCTCGTGCTGCCGGCGGCGGCGTCGTCGGGCGTCGGGCTGGCGCTGTTCGGCGTCTGGTGGGAGACGGCGCTCGCCCAGCACATCCCGCCGGGCGCGCTCTCGCGCGTGGCGTCCTACGACTGGATGGGCTCGCTCGCGCTGCTGCCGCTCGGCTACGTCCTGATCGGCGTGCTGGCGGACGACCTCGGCGCGACCGAGGTGATGGGCGTCGCCGGAGCGCTCGGCGCGTTGACGATCCTGCTGGCGTTGCTGCCGCGTGAGACGCGCCGGCTGAGACGGGTCGCGGATGCGCCGACCCCGCCGCTGCACTCCGGGCTCACGCCGGGCACATCGGGCGACGTCGTCCCCTGAGCGCCTTGAACCCGTTTCAAGATGAGGTCGAGGCGGATGGCGCCGGATCGTGATCGATCCCGCCCGCCCTCGCCGCACGCGATGTGAAGGCGCAGCAATGCTGCGTCGAGCATCGCGGGTGGCGAACCGGCGCCGCGAGACGGTGCCAGCCGGCCGGCAGTCATCTTGAAGCAGGTTCTCAGCCCGGCTCAGACGACCGTCAGGTCCTTCGGCAGCCCGTTGAGCCGCTCGTGGCCGTGCTCGGTCACGACCACGAGATCCTCGATCCGCACGCCGAGCTCGCCGGGCAGGTAGACGCCCGGCTCGACGGTCACGACGTGGCCCGCCGCGAGCGTCGCGTCGGACGCCTTCGAGAGGCGCGGCGCCTCGTGGATCTCCAGCCCGACGCCGTGGCCGAGCCCGTGGCCGAAGTGGTCGCCATGCCCGCCGTCGTCGATCACCGTGCGCGCGGCCGCGTCGGCGTCGCGGCCGCTCACGCCGGGCCGGACCGCGTCCAGGCCTGCCTGCTGCGCGCGCTGCACGAGCTCGTAGACCGCGCGTGCGCGCTCACCCGGCTCGTTGACGGCGAACGTGCGCGTGCAGTCCGAGCAGTAGCCGTCGAGCTGGGCGCCCCAGTCGATCGTCACCAGGCATCCGGGCTCGATCTCGCGGTCGCGCGGGACCGCGTGCGGGAGCGCGCCGTGCGCGCCGTGCGCGACGATCGTGTCGAAGCTGGGCCGCTCGGCGCCGAGCCGGCGCATCTCCTGCTCGAGCGCGAGCGCGACGGCGCGCTCGCTGCGGCCGGCGAGCCCGTCCTCGAGCGTTCGCTCCAGCGCCGCGTCGCTCAGCTCCGCGGCGGCGCGGATGGCCGCGACCTCGGCGGCGTCCTTCACCGTCCGCAGCTGCTCGACGCCGCCTCCCGCCGGCACGAGCTCCACGCTCGACGGCAGCGCCTCGCGCAGGCGGTCGAACATGCGCACCGACATGTGCTGGTCCTCGATCCCCAGGCGCACGTCGCCGGACGGCAGCGCCGCGACCGCCTCGTCGAGCAGGTCCTGCTCGCCGACGCGCCGCTCGAAGCCGTGCACCTGCTGCTCGGCCTGCGCGACGTAGCGGAAGTCGGTCACGAAGCAGCGCAGGTCGCGCACGCCCACGAGTGCGACGCCGTTCGAGCCGGTGTACCCCGTGAGGTAGCGCACGTTGACGAGATTCGTGACGAGCAGCGCGTCGACCTCGCGCTCGTCGAGCAGCGCGACGAGGCGATCCGCGCGGGTCGCCGGCGCGACGCTCACGCGCCCGACCCCAGCTCGCCGCGCAGGCGCACGAGCGCGTCGCGGTAGCCGTCGGGGCCCTTGCCGGCGACCGTCGCAACGCACAGGTCGCGGATCACCGACACGCTGCGCCACTGCTCGCGCGCGTGCACGTCGGACAGATGCACCTCGACCGCTGGAAGGCCGGCGATCTCGAGCGCGTCGCGGATCGCGAACGAGTAGTGCGTCCACGCGCCCGGGTTGAGGATCAGGCCGTCGACCGTGTCCTCGAACCGGTGCAGCTCCTCGACGAACGCGCCCTCGTGGTTCGTCTGGAAGAACTGGATTTGCAGCTCGAGCTCGGCGGCCCAGGCGGAGATGCGCTGCTCGAGCTGGCCGAGCGTCAGCGTGCCGTAGTGGGTCGCGGGGCGCCGGCCGAGCTGGTCGAGGTTGACGCCGTGCATGACGCCGACGCGGTTGCGGCTCGGCGGCTGGGCGCTCACGCGGCGCTCAGCTCCCGCACGGCGGCGCGCAGCTCGCCGTCCTCGATCTGGCAGCCGGGCCGCGCCGCGCCGGGCGCGTCGAGCAGCACGAAGGGAACCGACTCGCCGCTGCGGCGCTTCTTGTCGCGCGTCGTCGCGACGAGCACCGCATCCGGGTCGACGCCCTCGTCGAGCTGCGTCGGCAGCCCGCGCGCGGCGAGCAGCGCCGCGACCTCCGAGCGCAGCGCGTCCTGGCCGGACAGCCGCAGCGTCGCGAGCAGCCCCAGCCCGACGGCCTCGCCGTGGCGGTAGCGCGCGTAGCCGGTGACCGTCTCGATCGCGTGGCCGACGGTGTGGCCGAGGTTGAGCACCTGCCGCAGGCCGGCGTCGCGCTCGTCCATCGCGACGACCGCGAGCTTCGTGCGGGCGCACGCGAAGATCACGTCGGGATCGGGATCGTCGCCACGGCGCACGCGCTCCCACAGGTCCCCGCCTGCGATCAGCGCCGTCTTGAGCACCTCCGCGTAGCCGGCGGCGGCCTCCTCGGGCGGCAGCGTCGCGAGCGTCTCGACGTCCGCCACGACCGCGGACGGCTGGTGGTAGGCGCCGACGTAGTTCTTGCCGTTCGGCAGGTCGACGCCGGTCTTGCCGCCGTAGGCGGAGTCGACCTGCGCGACGAGCGTCGTCGGCACCTGCACGATCGGCACGCCGCGCTGATAGGTCGCGGCGACGAAGCCGGCGAGGTCGCCGACGACGCCGCCGCCGAGCGCGACGAGATGGTCGCTCTGCGTCATCCCGCCGTCGCCGAGCGCGATCCACACGCGTTCGGCCGTCGCGAGCGACTTGTGCTGCTCGCCCGCCGGGATCTCGATCGTCGCCGCCAGCTCGCCGAGCCGCGCCGCGTAGCGCGGTCCGACCTGGTCGTCGGTCACCAGGAAGCCCTGGCCCGGGACCGGCGACAGCGGCGCGCCGAGGATCCCGCGCCCGACGAACACCGGGTAGTCGCCGGAGTCGGAGCTGGCCCACAGCAGACGGATCCGGTCCCCGCCCCCCGCGGGCGGGCGGGACCGCATCGGCGCCTGCGCCAGCGCGAGGATCGACGGCAGCGCGTCGTCGATCCGCTCGCGGCGGTCGGCCGGCAGCACGACGTCGGCGGCCGACATGTAGAGCGGGCGGCGGCGCAGGTACAGCGTGCGGAAGTCCTCCGGGTCACGCGCGAGCGGCCGGCCGCGGCCGGCGGCGCGCTCCCACGCGACGTTGACGTCGACGTCGAGCAGGACCGTGATGTGGCGTCTGAGCGCGGCGCGGATCCGCTCCGAGTGCAGCGCGCCGCCGCCGAGCGAGTAGACGCCGCCGTCGGCGCGCTCGAGCAGCTCCCCCACCAGCTCGGCCTCGATCGCGCGGAAGGCATCCTCTCCCTGCTCGGCGAAGCAGCGGTCGATCGGCATGCCGATGTGCTCGGCGATCGTCGCGTCGGCGTCGACGACCTCCAACCCGAAGCGTCTCGCGAGACGGCGCGCAGCCGTCGTCTTGCCGGCCCCCATGAAGCCGACGAACACGAGCGCGCGGCCGACGGGCGGGCGCAGCACTGCGTCCTCGCTCAGGGGCGGCGCCACCCGATCCGCTCCTCGTAGGCGCGGACGGCCTCGCGGACGTCGTCGATGTGGTCGCCGCCGAACTTGCGGCGATAGGCGTCGGCGAGCACGTGCGCGAGCATCGCCTCGCCGACGACGCCAGCGGCGGGCACGGTGCACGAGTCGGTGCGCTCGCGCAGCGCCTCGGCCGGCTCCTTCGTCTCGATGTCGACCGAGCGCAGCGGCTTCGTCAGCGTCGGGATCGGCTTCATCGCGACTCTCACGACGAGCGGCGTCCCGGTCGTCATGCCGCCCTCGAGCCCGCCGGCGTGGTTCGTCTCGCGGTAGAAGCCGCCGTCGTCTCTGTAGAAGATCTCGTCGTGCGCCTGCGAGCCGGGCACGCCCGCGAGCTCGAAGCCGTCGCCGATGCCGACGGCCTTCATCGCCTGGATCGACATCATCGCCATCGCGATCCGGCCGTCGAGGCGCTCCTCCCACGAGACGTGCGAGCCGAGGCCCGGGACGAGCCCGAAGGCGATCACCTCGAACGTCCCGCCGAGCGACTCGTTCGCCTTGCGCAGCGTGTTGATCTCCTGCACCATCGCCGCGCTCGCGTCGGCGTCGAGGCAGCGGACGGGCGACTCGTCGACGTGGGCGAAGTCCTCCACCGTGAGCTGGCGCTCGGGCGCCGGCGCGACGACGGTGGTGATGCGCGTGACGTGCGAGCGGACCTCCACGCCGACCGCCCGCAGGAACGCCTTCGCGAGCGCGCCGCCGGCGACGCGCGCGGCCGTCTCGCGGGCGGACGCGCGCTCGAGGATGTTGCGCACGTCGCCCGTGCGGTACTTCCACGTGCCGACGAGATCGGCATGTCCGGGACGCGGCAGGTGGACCTCGGGCACGTCGGCCTCGACCGGCCACGGGCTCATCCGCTCCTCCCAGTTGGAGAAGTCTCTGTTGGGGATCTGCAGCGCGACCGGCCCGCCGAGCGTGCGGCCGTGGCGGACGCCGGCGGTGACGTCCGCGCGATCTCGCTCGATCTTCATCCGCCCGCCGCGGCCGTGGCCGAGCTGGCGACGCGCCATGTCGCCGTTGATCGCGTCGCGGTCGAGCTCGAGGCCCGCGGGCAGGCCTTCGACGATGCAGGTGAGGCCGGGACCGTGCGACTCGCCGGCGGTGATGAGACGGAGCGTCATGGGGCCGTACAGGTTACGTGCGCGTCGGCGCGCACGCTGCGCGCGTGCGCGCCGCTCACGGGAGCGGCGTCAGCACAGGCGCGCGCGGGACGGCGCCGGTGACGGCGCGCACGGTCGACCCCACCGCGCCCGCGCCGTCCCGCTGCAGCCATGCGTCGTGCGCGCCGACGCGCGACGCCTGCGCCGTCGCCTTCGACGTCGTCTGGTGGAGCGCGACGTCGAGCAGGTCGAGCTCGTACTGCGTCACCGAACCGTCGGCCGCTCTGAGGTCGAGCAGCGCGATCCCGCCTCTTCTCAGCTCGATCGCCTCGCACACCTTCGTCGAGGGGGCGCATCTGCCGTCGCCCTGCGCGTGCACGTCGGTGGAGACCATGAAGACGGCCGTCTCGTGATCGGCGCGCATCCCGATGAAGATCACGACCGGGCTCGCGGCGCTCGGCAGCGGCGTCAGCCGCGGCACGTCGTCGATCTCGCGCAGCGGGCTCCCGGCGCGGCCGAAGCGGACGTTCACCGAGGCGTAGACGTACGTCTTCCGCTGCGGCTTGGGGGCGCCGCCTCTGCCGGAGCCTCTGTTCGCACCGCCACCCTGGCCGCCGCCGCTCGTCGCCCCGCCGCTCGTCGCCCCGCGGGTGGGAGCCGTGCCGCCTGCGCTCGCGGCTCTCGGCGGGACGAACTGCTGGTGGAACGGGTCCTTCGCGCGGCCGCGCAGCGGCGCGTCGGGGCCGGCGCCCTGGGCGAGGCTGACGACCGGCCCGCCGGACGAGCGCAGGTCGGCTGCGGCAGCCGTGGCGGGCGGCGCGTCCGTGCCTGCGGCGGCGCCGTCCGGCGGCGGCTGCTTCGTC
The DNA here is from genome assembly GCA_035654055.1 of Conexibacter sp. Classification (GTDB taxonomy): domain Bacteria; phylum Actinomycetota; class Thermoleophilia; order Solirubrobacterales; family Solirubrobacteraceae; genus Conexibacter. The sequence goes on along the minus strand of DASRXW010000096.1, from coordinate 25,313 downwards.
AGCGCGACCGGGACCGCGACGAGCGCGACGACGAGCAGCAGCGCGACCGGCCACAGGCGCCGCTCGACCAGCTCGTCCCACACGTCGCGCAGCGCTCTCATCGCACCACCGGGGTGACGGTCGCCGCCGGGACGCTGCTCGGCGCGCCGTTCGGGCTGATCGCGCCCACGTTGCTCGCGGGCGTCGCGGCGGGGCCGCCGGCGCCCGCGCCGTTCGTAAGGCCCTGGCTCGCAGGCAGCAGGTAGGTCGTCGCCGCGACAGACGCCTGGATCCGCGGGAAGCCCTGCGGCGCGGCGGTCAGCGCGATCCCGTCGATCGTCATGAAGCGGCCGGAGACGGACAGCGCGCTGTCGCGCACGACGAGGAAGCGCTCGAGCCGCCCGATGAAGTCCGACATGCGGAAGAAGTCGCCGGTGAAGGCGAACGCAAACGGCATCGTCGGGAAGCCGGCCGTGCCGACGGCCGCGCCGGGCGGCAGAATGGCGGTCGTCGCCTGCGTCGCCGCGGCCGGGGCGCCGGCGGCGGCCGGCGGAGGCGGAGCCGGAGCGGCGGCGCCGGAGCCCTGGCCGGTCTTCAGTGAGCGGAAGTCGATCCCGCTGGCGCTAGCCGCGTTCTGCACCTGGACGAGCAGCGAGGCGACGTTGTCGTCGTCCGGGATGGCCGCGCCGAGCCGCGCGACGGTCGCATAGTCGCGCGCGTAGCGCTGGCGCGCCTGCACGCCCGCGGCGAGCTCGGACAGCGCGCTGTCGCGCGCCTGCCGCTGCGTGTCGATCTGCGCGCCGAGGCTGCCGGCCTCGTCGCGCATCGGGGACAGCACGAGGAACCAGCCGGCCGCGACGAGCGCCGCGATCGCGAGCACGAGCACCATCGCGCGGTCGCGCATCGTCATCGCGTGCTGCTCCCGTTGCCGTTGCCGCTCGCAGCCGCGCCACCGCCGCTGGGCGCGGGCGTCGTGCTGGCCGCCGGCGTCGCGCTCGCCGGCGCGGCCGGGGCCGTGGCGGCAGCAGGCGTCGCGCCCGCCGCGGCGCCCGGCGCGGGCGCCGTCGGCAGCGGCGCGAAGAAGACGACGATCCCGAACTGCGGGAAGCGCGCGTGGCCGTAGCGGCAGTCGCCCGACGCGCCGCCGCCCCCGCCTCCGCCGCCGGCGTCCTGCTTCGTCGAGTCCGACAGCGCCACGCGCACGACGCCGGTCATCAGGCGCAGGCGCGAGAGCAGCCGCGCGACCTCGTCGTGGCCCGTCGTGCAGCCGGTCAGCTCGATCGCGGGGTTCGGCAGCGCGGCGCGCAGCGTGCCCGTGTCGCCCGAGCCGGCGCCGCTGACGCTGACGCCGGTCGTGACGGTGCCGAGCAGCGAGGTCAGCCAGACGTCGCCGGGGATCACGCGCGAGAGGTCGCCGAGCGCGCGGTGCCAGTCGAAGCGCGTGCGGCCGAGCTGGCGGACGGTTTCGACGCGCGCCTGCGCGAGCGCGGCGAACTCGCGGTAGGGGCGCGTCGCATCCGCCTGCGCCTGCGCGGCGTGCGCCTGCGTCTGCAGGCCGGCGAGCTGCGCGCGGCGGTCGACCACCTGGTTGTTCGTCAGCACGTACGCGACGACGCCCGCGAGCAGCAGGCCGAGCACGCCGAGCACGACGTACGGGCCGATGCCCGTGCCGCCGCGCCCGCCGGGGCCGGCGTCGGCCGGGATCAGGTTGACGGCTCTCACGCGGCCGCTCCCGCCGCCGGCGCGGCCTCGACCGCGAGGCCCGCGGCGACCGCGAGCCGGCCGCCGTCGATCCCGCCGTAGGCGCCCGGACGCGCCTCGTCGACGGTGCCGACCTCGACCGGCAGCCCGATCGCTCCGCCGAGCTGGTCGCAGAAGCCGGGGATCGCGACGGCGGGGCCGGTCACGACGGCCCGCTCGGCCGCAAGCGCGCCCGCCTGGGCGCGGTAGAAGTCGAGCGAGTTGCGGACCTCGTCGGCGATCCGCCGCACGCCCTCGTCGAGGACGCTGCGCGCCTCCTCGACGATCTCGCGGTCGCCGGCGACCGCCTCCACGGGCGTGAGCAGCCCGACGTGCACGAGCCACTGGCGCGCGTGCTCGAGCGTGAGCCCGCGCCGCTCGGCGAGCTCCGCCGCGAGCGCCTCGACGCCGCCCGGGGCGACGCGCGTGAAGACGCACGTCGCGCCCTCCGCGAGCGCGAGGTTCGTGACGCCGCCGATCGAGACGTAGAGCGCGGCGCCCTCCTCGCCGCGGTGGAGCGCCCGGATCATCGCGAACGCGGCGAGGTCGATCCCGGCGGGGCGCAGGCCGGCCTGCCGGGCCGCCGCGTGCAGGCGCTCGACCATGTCGCGCCGTGCGGCAACGAGCACGACGCGCGTGCGCTGCCCGTCGGGGGTGTCGACGAGGCCGAGCGACTGGTGCTCGAGCACGGCCTGGTCGAGCGGCATCGGGATGTGGTCCTGCGCGTTGAAGCGGACGGCGGCTGCGATCTCCTTCGCGTCGGTCAGCGGCGGCAGGTCGACCGTGCGCACGACGATCCGCTGGTTCGCGACGCCGATCCGCACCCGCTTGCCGAGCTTGTGCTGGCGGAACAGCTCCCGCAGCGCCTCCGCGAGCGCCTCGGGGTCGGCGACCTCGCCGTCGCGCACGATCCCGGGGCCGAGCGGCAGCGCAGCCGCGCGGTCGATGCCGAAGCCGTCGCCTCCGCCACGGACCTCGACGGCGGCGACGAAGCCCGGCTCGATGTCGAGGCCGACCACGGAGCGGCCGGCTGTACGTGCGCGTGGCATGGCAGCGGGATGGTGGGACGGCGGTCGCGGAAACCGTCCATCCGTCTACATCGGCCGATCGCGCCGCGGGGTTGAGCGCTGCCGCCGCGACTCGTCAGACGAGCGCCGCGGCCCGTGCGCGCGCCGGCGTGGCCGCGCGCACCGGGGCCGGCGCGGGCACCTCCGCCAGCAGCGACAGCACGATCGGCGGGACGGCCCACGCGAGGTAGAGGTACGTCCAGTAGTTGCCGCACAGCTGGATCCCGAGCAGCACCGCGCCGGCGAGCGCGGCGAGCCGCACCGCGTCCCGTCCGAACGCCGGATCGCGCCACGTGCGCACCGTCGCCCCGGCGACGAGCCCGAGGACCGCCGCCTGCGCGAGCGGCTGCAGCCGCTCGATCCCCAGCAGCGACCAGGGCGAGTGGAGCGTGCGGCGGTCGAGTTGGAACGCGATCGCGTGCAGCATGCGCGCGGGCGCGCCGGCGCCCCCGAGTGCGACGAGCAGCGCCCAGGTGCCGGCGGCCGAGGCGGCGAGCAGCGCGAGCGCCGCCGCAAGCCGGCGGCCGCGCAGCCGCGCGAGCCAGATCGGCAGCAGCGCGAACGGGACGAGCTTGAGCCAGCCGGCGGCGAGCACGAGCGCGGCGGAGGCGACCCGGCGCCGCGCGAGCACGAGCGCGGCGGCCAGCAGCGCGGCCAGCAGCACGTCGGAGGTGCCGCTCGAAACCGCGACGACGAGCGGCGGGCAGGCGAGCCAGGCGAGCGCCGCGCGCAGGCCGGCGGCGCGCGCGGCGGGATCCGAGCGCTCGCCCGCGACCGGCCCGCCCGTGTGCGCCCACGCCGCCGCGCCGCGCGCGAGCAGCCACCCGACGAGCAGCGCCGCGCCGGCGGCGACGACCAGCGCGCCGTTGGCGACGTCCCAGTTGTCGCGCACCGGCATCAGCGCGGCGAGCGGCGCATAGGCGAGGTAGCTCAGCAGCGGGTAGGTGTCGCCGTGGAAGACGTCCCCCGGCAGGTGCCCGTACGGCAGCGTCCCGTGCAGCAGCAGCGTCCCGCCCTCCATCACGGCCTGCCCGACGTCGACCGTCGAGGGCGCGCTGAGCGTGATCATCGTGACCGCGGAGGCCGCCGCGACGACCGCGACGCGCAGCACCCGCATGCGCTGCTCGTCGTCCCACGCCGGCGTCAGCGCGTCGAGCAGCGGGCGCGATGCCGGCGCGGTGACGTCGCCCGCAGGTCGCTCGCCCGCGACGGCCGGAGCGCCCCATCCGCCGCTTTCGGGTGCGAGCGCGCGCCACGCGCAGCGCCCGGCGAGCCACAGCAGCGGCGGCACGGCCGTCAGCGTGCTCGCGACGACGAGGCCGGCGTCGAGCAGCGCGAGCGGGACGACGAACGCCAGCAGCGCGAGCACGTCGAGGTTGCGCAGGCGGCGCAGCGGCACGACCGCCGTCGCGAGCAGGAACGCGACGCAGCCGAGCGCGATCAGCCACGGGCGCTGGCTGAGCGGCGCGCCGTAGGGGACCGCGAGCCCGCGGTAGTCGGCGAAGCGCTCGATCCGGCCGCGCGGCGTGACGGCGGCCTCGGCGAGCAGCCGCGGCCCGGCGAAGAAGCTCACGCGCGTCACCGCGCGGTCGACCGGCGTCACGCGCACGCTTGTCCAGCGCTCGCCGTGCGCGAGCACCCGCGCGTCGCGCGGCGTGTCGAGCACGGCACGCAGCGCGGCGTCGTGGCTCAGGCGAGCCCCTGTCGGGTGGCGCAGGGCGCTCAAGCCGGCGGATGCGGCGAGCATCACGAGCGCGGACACGAGCAGCGCTGAGGGACGGCGGAGCCGGTGCATGGCCAGTGGCGGCATCGGCGCGTGCGCGCTCGTGCTTGAGCGCCGACGTGTCAGCGCCGGCGGCCGTCTGCGAGGCGTCTCCGGCGGCGCCGCCGCGTCTCAGGCGAGCGTCGACAGGTACGCGTCGACGATCGCGGGCCCGTCGAGCAGCGCGAGGACACCGCCGAGCGCGAGGAACGGGCCGAACGGGATCGCCGTCCTGCGGCCCTCCCCCGCTCCCTTGCGCGCAACGATCGCGATTCCCACGACGGTCCCCGCGAGCAGCGCGACCAGCAGCGCAACCGCGACGTCGCGGCCGAGGAACAGGCCCAGCATTCCGGCCAGCTTCACGTCGCCCATGCCCATCCCGCCCGGCCGCGCGAGCGCCGCCAGCAGCAGGAAGCCGCCGGCCGCGGCGCCCGCGATCAGCTGCTGCGGCACGCCGCCCAGGTCGGTCGCAGCGCCGATCGCGAGCGCCGCGACGGCGCCCAGCCCGGTCAGGCGATTGGGGATGATGCGGTGGTCGAGGTCGATCAGCGCGATCGGCACGAGCAGCGCGACGAGTACGAGGCCGAGCAGCACGTCGTGCAGGCCGTCGTTCGTCAGCACCACGCCCGCCGCGAGCGCCGCCGTCAGCCCCTCGACGAGCGGGTAGCGCGCGGAGATCGGCGCGCGGCAGTCGCGACAGCGCCCGCGCAGCACGAGCCACGACAGCAGCGGCACGTTGTCGTAGGGGCGCACGGGGCGGTCGCAGCCGGGGCAGTGCGAGCCGGGCAGCAGCAGCGACTCGCCGCGCGGCATGCGCCAGGCGACGACGTTCAGGAACGACCCGGCGAGCAGGCCGCCGACCGCGGCGGTCAACGCGAGCGCGAGCATCTGCGGGGCTGCTTCGACCATCGCCCGGACGCTCCTCTACCCCACCTGCTCGGCGTAGCGCTGGATGCGCCACGACGCCTGCACCGGGTCGAGGAAGTGCGGCGGCTCGCGCAGCCGCAGGCGGTCGTCGTACTGATAGGCCTTCAGGTAGCCGGAAGTGATCGTCGAGCCGGAGCCGCGCCCGACCGGCCCGCGGAACTTCTGCGCGATCGTCCCGCTCACCGTGAGCGTGCCGAGCGGCGAGCCGCAGAAGTAGCCGTCGACGGTGAACGAGTGGTTGAGTGCGAGGACCGCCGCGGCGATCGAGATGTTCGTCGGCCCGCCGTTCTCGACGCACCGCGTCGGGTCGGTCGGGGCGTTGGGATCCGGTCTCGTCGGGTGGTAGACGCGCACGAAGTTGTCGGCGATCAGCCCGAGCATGCGGTCCCCGTTGCGGGTGATGTTCCCCTTGACGACGATGTCCTTGGCGCTCGCGATCGTCAGGTCGCTCGCGTAGCTGCCGCTCACATACGCGTCCGCGCAGCCGACCGGGTCGTTGTAGGGCGCCAGCGGCTGGTAGGCGGTGACGGCGCAGCCGGTTCTCGCGTCGTTGTCGACGTACATGACTCCGTTGGTCGGCAGCGGCCACGTCTGCGTCGTCGGGCTGAGGTTCGCGTTGGTGACGGTCATCTGGCTGTCCTGCAGGACGATCGTCGTGGTCCCGCTGAGGACGTATCTCGAATCGGCGATCTGCTTCAGGCCCGTGCTGGAGGGGGGCGGCGTCAGCACCGGCGAGAACGGCTTCCACGTCCCCAGGATGTTCGGCGTGCCCGAGCAGTTCTGGCGCCAGCCGCTGCCGGAGACCTCGATCGAGTCCTGCGAGGTGCGCCCGAACGTCGGCGAGCCGCACACGAGGATGTCGTCGTTCGTGTGGAAGGGGCCCTGGATGTGGTCCCCGCCGACGAACTGGATCTCCGTGCAGTGGACGATGCTCTGCGACGTGCTGCCCCAGGTGCCGTCGGGGTTCTGCTCTTGCCAGGCGTTGTCGGGCGAGACGGGATAGCCCTGGCCGCTGCGGCCGTTGCGCCAGTAGCGCGGGCAGCTCGAGGCCGCCCACGACAGCAAGTTCGGCGCTCTCGACGGCGTGAACGTGGGGTTGCCGCCGCCCGAGAGCGTGCCGCTGCGCGTCGGCTTGCCGCTCGCGTTCAGCACGTACCACGCCGGGTCCGACGTCTCCATGTCGGTGAAGTACAGGTAGTCGAGGAAGCTGCGGCGGCGGAAGGTCGCGACGATCTTGCGCTCGACGCCGTTGGAGAAGCCGTCCGAGCGGATGCTGAACGTGCCGGACATCGGGCCGCCCGCGGCGACGATCAGCGAGGCGGTCGCGTTGTTGGGGTCGCACTGCGTGTAGCCGTTGGCGGGGATCAGCTCGATCGCGTAGCTCGCGTTCGAGCCGGGCACCAGCCGGGTTCTCAGCGGCGAGGCGCCGAGCTGGTTGAGCGCCGGGTGCGGCGGCGACTGGCTCGTGCACTTGGCCCAGTAGGCGTTGTCCTGAGTGAGGTGGAAGAAGTAGTCCTGCACGCCCGCCTCGGCGGCGGCGTAGGCGCGCTTCTGGTCCTCGTCGTTGCGGCTCAGATGCGTGTCGCCGCCGGCCGCCGCGAAGGCGGCGACGCTCAGCGCCGTCCCGGCGAGCATCACGCCGAGCACGGCGACGATCGTGAAGCCGTCCTCGCGAGCGAGCCGCCGTCGGATGGCGCCGATCAGATGCACAGCGGCGAGTGGTCGGGGTCGGTGGGGTCCGCGGTGCGGACGTAGACGTTGGCGGTGAACGGCTCCGCGGTCGTGCCGGAGCCGCCGCGGCTCGGCAGCGCCTGGAAGCTGACGGAGATCTGCACGACGCGCTGCGCGTCGGTGGCGCTGAGCGGCGTGGCGAGCAGTCTCGACGGGCGGATCGGGTTGTTCCCGTCGAACGAGTAGTAGCGGAAGAGCGGCACGGGGACGCCGCCCGCGCTCTGCAGCTGGAGCTTGTCGAGGATCACGCGCGTGCGCGAGGGCGTGCTCGAGAACGTGAACGGCGGCTGGGCGCCGGACGCGGTCCCCGCGTAGTCGCGCTCCGTCAGCGCGCCGTTCGTGAACGTCAGGTCGCGCTTCTGCGGCACGAACGATCTGTTCGCCAGATCGGCGTAGAACGTGACCTCTCTGTCGTCGCCGTACGTGATCGACGGGTAGCCGGGGCCGAGGCAGACCTGCGAGCGCAGCTGCTGGACGATCTGCTCCATCGCGGTGCGGCCGCGCGCGATCGACTCGCTGCGGTCCGAGATGCGCGTCTGCGCGTGCATGAAGGCGGTCGCGAGCGTGCCGGCGGTGAGCAGCACGCCTGCGCCGATCGTCGTCGCGACGAGCAGCTCGACGAGCGTGAAGCCGCGCTCCCCGCCGCGCAGCGTGCGCACCAGCCGCGTCACGGGCACGTCCCCGCCGTCGCCAGGTTGAACGTCGCGCTGCCGACGGGGACGCCCGTCGGCACCGTGTTCGCGATCGTGCCGGTCGCCTTGTAGGTCGTCGCCACGATCGTCGCCTGCACGCACACGGAATAGGGGCCGAACGGCAGCGCGCGATCGGTCACGTAGCCGTCGGCGCCGGTCGTGCGGGCCGGCAGCGGCCCGCAGCCGGACCCGGTGCCGGTGAGCTTCACCGTCGCCCCCTGCACCGGTCTGCCGCCCTGCGTCACGAGCAGGTCGACCGGCGGCTCGCGCAGCGTCACCGCCGTGATCCCGCCTGGCTGCACCAGCGCGAGCTGCGCCGGGGCGCCGTAGAGCGTCGGGTCTGCGCCCGCGCAGGAGCCGGCGTAGGCCCCGTAGGGATCGGTGTAGGGGTAGACGAGGCCGGACGTGTAGGTGGCATGCGGCTGGCCGTCGCCGAACGGCGCCAGCGGGACCGTCAGGTGCGAGGTGACGGCCGTGAAGGCGGTGCCGTTCGCCGCGACCGGCGTGCCGCCGCTTCTGTCGAGCGTCTCGTAGGTCGCTTTGATCTGGCCGCCGAGGTCGTAGTCGAACGCGGTCGTGGACGTCGCCGCGCCGACGACGCCGGCGGCTCTCGACGGCGCCGCCGCGCCGCTCGGGTCGACGTAGCCCTGCTTCGAGACGCCGACCGTGTAGTTGCCGACCGGGAGGTAGCCCCACAGGACGCAGCCGATCCCGTTCGTCTGGTCGGCGTAGCTCTGGGCGCCGGAGAGCGAGACGCTCACGCCCTGCACGCCGTTGCCGTTGCGGTCGCGCACCTGGACCGCGAGCGAGCCGAGGTTCGTGCCGAACGAGCCGGCCGGCGGTGCGACGACGCTCTCGACGGTGACCGGCTTGACGCGCATGCTCGGCCACGTCACCGAGGAGGCGATGCGCAGGTAGTGGGCCTTCGCCTGCCCGCTTGTGCAGCTGGCCGTGCCGGTGTCGTCGGTGATCCAGCTCGCGCTCGACGCGACGGTGTACGTGAGCGGCCCGACCGTCGTGGTCGCCGTCGCGCGGTAGTTCGACAGCTCCGTGACCGCCATCGCCCGCATGCGGTCCTGGTCCTGCTGGGCGATCTCGGTCGCCTGCGAGCGGTGCTTGTTGATGCCCGAGGTCGCCGAGGCGCCGTCGAGGCCGAGGTACACGCCGGAGGCCACCAGCACCAGCAGCATCGCCGAGACGACGACCTCGATCAGGCCGAAGCCCGACTCGTCGTGCTGCAGGGCGGCGGACATGCGGCGGCTGGATGGTCCCACCGGACACGCATCGGCGCGCGCGCGAGGGGGATTGAGCGCGGACCGCGGGGTCGGACATCCGTCCGGTGCGCCGCGCCGTCGTCCAACGCGCCTGGACGTTCGGCCGGTCGCCGCCGGAGCGGCTCGACCTGCGGGCCGCCGCAGCCGATGAGATCGCGATGAGGCTCGCTCGCCGTCTCGCGCTGCCCGCCGCGCTGTGCGCGCTGCTTGCGCTGGTCGCCGCGCTGTCGCCCGCCGTCGCCGCCGCGTCCGAGACGTGCACCACGGCGGTCGGCGGCCCGGCGCCCGACCGGCCGGCGGCCGAGCCGCTGTTCGCCGGCGACGCGCCGCTGGCGACGACGTGCGCGGCGGCGGTGCTGAACGTCTCGCCCAACCCCGCCGCCCCGAACGCGCTCGTGACGCTCGACGGCAGCCAGTCGGTCGGCGCCGACGTGGGCAACCCGATCGCCGGCTACCAGTGGGACTTCGGCGACGGGACGACCGACCAGACCGCTCCGCCGACCGCGAGCGTGACGCACACGTACGCGCGCGGGGCCTACACCGCGAGACTGACGATCGTCGACAGAACGAACGCCGTGCTCGCCACGACGGCGGTCGGCCTGTTCGCGGACGATCCGCCCGTCGCGGCGCTGAGCGCGCCGTCAGGGACGCTGCGCCCAGGCGTCGCGTACGGCTTCGACGCGAGCGGGTCGAGCACGCCCGACGCGGCGCTCAGAGGCAGCATCGTCAGATACGACTGGGACTGGGGCGACGGCACCACGACCTCGAACGGCGGCCCGAGAGCGCAGCACACGTTCGCGAGTGACGCCACCCCCAGAGTGACGGTGACCGTCTACGACGACCTCGGCGTCAGCGGCACGACGAGCGCCTCCGTGACGGTGTTCAACGAGCTGCCCCTCGTGACGCTGGTGGCGACCCCGTCGACGGTACAGGTGGGCCAGCAGGTGAGACTCGACGCGAGCGGCTCGAGCGACCCCGACGGGAGCATCGTCGAGTACCGCTGGGACCTCGACGCGAACGGCTCGTTCGAGACCTCGACCGGCACGACCCCCACCGCGACGGCCGGCGGCTTCCCCAACCCGGGCCTGCTGACGCTGAGCGTGAAGGTGATCGACGACAGCGGCGGGTCAAGCGTCAAGAGCGTCACCGTGACGGTCGTGGCGCCGCCGGGGAGCGGCGGCTCCGGTTCGGGCTCCCGTGCCGGCGGCTCCGCGGGCGCGGGTGGGAGCGGCGGCTCCGGAGGCTCCGCGGGCGGCGGCGGCACGCACGACCGCTTCGCCGTCGGCCTCAGCGGCGCCGCGATCCAGAAGCTGACGGCCGCGCTGCGGCGCGGCATCGGCCTGCTGGCGGTCGCGAACCGCGCCGCGACGGGCAAGCTCACGATGACCGTCTCCGCCGGCGACGCGCGCACGCTGCACCTCCCCGGTCGCCGTGGCCGCCGCCCCGTCGCGATCGGCACGCTGCGGCTCGCACTGCGCGCCGGGCGGACCGCCAAGCCGACGATCAAGCTGACTCCCGGCGCCGCCCGCGCGCTGCGCCGTGTCAAGCCCCGCGCGCTGCGCGTCACGATCCGCGGCTCGCTCGCCGCCGGCACGGACTCCGCCGCCGTCGTGCGGGTCGTGCTGCTGCGCAGCTGAACGGAGTCGATTCAGCGCGTCGGTCGTCACGGGATCTCGGGCGGTTCGTGGTTCAGGACCCGCACGAACGTGCCCTTGATCCGCACTCGCTCCCCCTCATGCGCTCGGTGACGACGCAGTACATCGAATAGAGCGGCTGCGGAGCCATCCACAGCAGCTCGAGCACCGCCAGCTCGAACGGACTCATGGTGTCCCGAACTTCGCTCTATCCTCGAACGGTGTCGTGCCGCAACTGCCCTCCGCCATCCCAGATCCGGTGCCGGAAGCGCATCTCGTCCCCGCGCACCCCTCGCGGCGGGCACCCCCCGCCCGCGAACACGACGGGGCGGGCCCGAAGGCCCGCCCCGTCGCTGTACCTGGCTTGGTGTGCTTGCTGCGGGTAAGTGAAGCTTGCGGTGGCTCTACCAGCTGCCGCCGCTGTTGCACCCGCCGACGTTCGTTCTGTCGCAGGTGCGGGTGATCTGCCCGGTGGCGTCGCGGCTGATCGTGTAGGTGACGCCCTTCGGCGACGTCGCGGTGACGGTGAAGCCGCTGGCCGGCGTGTTCGTCGCCGTGGGCAGGCTGGCTCTGTTGGGCACCTCGTTCAGCGCCTGCTCGATCGCCTGGAGTCTCGCGAGCGAGTCGGCATAGGCGTTGTTGTCAGTGAAGTACGTCTCCTGCGCCGTCTGCATGTTGCGGGCGAAGGACTTGGCGCTGGCGTCGCCTGCCTTGTCCTTCTGCGACAGGAACGACGGGATCGCGATCGCGGCGAGGATGCCGATGATCAGGATCACGACGAGGAGCTCGATGAGCGTGAAGCCTCTCTCGTCGTTCATGCGTCTGCGGATGGTGTGCAGCATGCTTCCTCCTTGGAACCGATGGGCTCGTTCGTTCACCGCCAGATCCCTGGACGGGGGCCGCTCGGACCACTCGGCTCTGGCATGGCAGCTATCGGCACCCCGTATTCCGGGGTTGAGCCCGCTGGACGTTTGGTGGACGTGCACCACGTGGGGTCGTGGCGGTGGCGTCGGCGCGATCGCCTGCCGGCGTTCGCGACGTCAGCCGCCGGGCGCGCGGGCGGCCTGACCGGCCTCCTGCGCATCGCGCGCGGGGTCCCGCACGCCGCTGCCGCCGCACCACGGGCAGGTGACCTGTGTCCGCTCGCCGTCGAGGCCGGAGATCACCGTGCCCGTCCCGCGGCACGGGTGGCAGATCGTCTCGTCGCGCTTGTCGTCACGGGCGGCCATGGCTCGGCGCGCGAGGGTAGCGGGTCCGGCGGCGCCACGCGTCGCGCGCTCGGCCCGTGGGGGCGGAAGGTGAGGCGCGGCGTCGCGCTCAGCCGCGGCGCATGAGGCGTCCGACGGCGGCCATCAGCTCGTCGGTCCGCTCGGCGCGCTCTCCGTCCTGCGCGCCCATCACGCAGTGGCGGGCGTGCTCGTCGAGCAGGCCGAGCGCGACCTTGTCGAGCGCCGCCTGGATCGCCGAGATCTGCGTGAGCACGTCGATGCACCAGCGGTCCTCGTCGACCATCCCCTGCACGCCGCGGACCTGCCCCTCGATCCGGCGCAGGCGCTTCTGCAGCTGGTCCTTCGTGGCCGTGTAGCCGCGCGTCGGCGTCGGCGGCTCTCGGGGCTCCGTCGCGGCCATGTCACGCTCCTTCGTGGTCGGCATGCAGACGAGTCTAACATACCCCAGGCGGGTATCTGCTAGGCTTCGCCCCGCATACCCCCACCCTGTATTACGGAGGTACCCATGCCCGTCCCTGCCGCACCGCGGCCCAGCGAGCGCGTCGAGCTGCCGATCAAGGGCATGACGTGTGCGTCGTGCGCCACTCGCGTCGAGCGGCGGCTCAACGAGCTCGACGGCGTGGCCGCCACGGTCAACTACGCGACCGAGCGCGCGACCGTCGACTTCGACGCCGCGGCCGTCGCGCCGCAGCAGCTCGTGTCGGCTGTCGAGGCGGCCGGCTACCGCACGGCGCTGCCGGCAGCGGCTGCCGGCGAGCACGCTGCGGCCTCCCGTGACGGCGCCGATCCCCACGCGCACATGCACGACGACGATCCCGACGCGCTGCGCCTGCGTCTGCTGATCTCCGTCGCGCTGACGCTCCCCGTCCTGCTGCTGTCGATGATCCCGCCGCTGCAGTTCGACAACTGGCAGTGGCTCGCGCTGCAGCTCGCGACGCCGGTCGTCGTGTGGGGCGCGTGGCCGTTCCACCAGGCTGCCTGGGCGAACCTCAAGCACGGCGTCGCGACGATGGACACGCTCGTCTCGCTCGGCGTGCTCGCCGCCTTCCTGTGGTCGCTCTACGCGCTCTTCATCGGCGACGCCGGCATGCCCGGGATGCGCATGTCGTTCGACCTCGTCCCCGCGCGCGGCGGGGGCGCCGACGAGATCTACCTCGAGGTCGGCGCCGGCGTGACCGTCTTCATCCTCGCGGGACGGTGGTTTGAGGCGCGCGCGAAGCAGCGCGCCGGCGCCGCGCTGCACGCGCTGCTGGCGCTCGGCGCGAAGGACGTCGCGCTGCTCGGCGCGGACGGTGCCGAGCGCCGCGTGCCGGTCGAGCGGCTCTCCCCCGGCGACCGCTTCGTCGTGCGCCCCGGCGAGAAGATCGCGACCGACGGCGTCGTCGAGGACGGCGCCTCGGCCGTCGACGAGTCGCTGCTGACGGGCGAGTCGCTGCCGGTCGAGAAGCGCGTCGGGGACGCGGTCGCGGGCGCGACCGTCAACGCCGCCGGTCGCCTCGTCGTGCGCGCGACGCGCGTCGGCGCCGACACGGCGCTCGCGCAGATCGCGCGGCTCGTGACCGACGCCCAGTCCGGCAAGGCGCCCGTGCAGCGCCTCGCCGACCGCGTCGCGGGGATCTTCGTGCCGATCGTGATCGCGATCGCGCTGGCGACGCTCGCGGGCTGGCTGATCGCGGGCGAGAGCGCGGCGTTCGCGTTCACCGCCGCCGTCGCCGTCCTGATCATCGCCTGCCCCTGCGCGCTCGGGCTGGCCACGCCGACCGCGCTGCTCGTCGGCACCGGGCGCGGCGCCCAGCTCGGCCTGCTGATCAAGGGCCCGCAGATCCTCGAGTCCACGCGCCGGGTCGACACGATCGTGCTCGACAAGACCGGCACGGTGACGAGCGGGCGCATGGGCCTGCTCGACGTCGTGCCCGTCGCGGGCGTGGAGCGCGAGGAGGCGCTGCGGCTCGCGGGCGCGCTCGAGGACGCGTCCGAGCATCCGGTCGCCACCGCGATCGCCCGTGCCGCGCACGAGCAGCTCGGCGCGCTGCCGGCGGTCGAGGGCTTTGCGAGCCGCGAGGGCCTGGGCGTCGAGGGCGTCGTCGACGGCCGCGCGGTGCTCGCCGGGCGCCCGGCGCTGATGGCCGAGTGGTCGCTGGCGATGCCCGCCGCGCTGGAGGCGGCTCGGCGCGAGGCCGAGCAGGCCGGCCGCACCGCCGTCCTCGCCGCGTGGGACGGTGCCGTGCGGGCGCTGCTCGTCGTAGCGGACACCGTCAAGCCGACGTCCCGCGAGGCGATCGCCGACCTGCGCGCGCTCGGGCTGCGCCCCGTCCTGCTGACCGGCGACAACGCCGCGACGGCGGCCGCCGTCGCCGCCGAGGTCGGGATCGACGCCGAGGACGTGATCGCCGAGGTGCTGCCGGCCGACAAGGTGCAGGTCGTCGCGCGCCTGCAAGCTGAGGGCCACGTCGTCGCGATGGTCGGCGACGGCGTCAACGACGCCCCCGCGCTCGCGCAGGCCGACCTCGGGCTCGCGATCAGCACCGGCACGGACGTGGCGATCGAGGCCTCGGACCTGACGCTCGTCGCGGGCGACCTGCGCGCCGCCGCCGACGCGATCCGCCTGTCGCGCGCGACGCTGCGCACGATCGAGCAGAACCTCGCGTGGGCGTTCGGCTACAACGTCGCCGCGATCCCGCTCGCCGCCGCCGGGCTGCTCAACCCGCTGGTCGCCGGCGCGGCGATGGCGTTCTCGAGCGTGTCCGTCGTGCTGAACGCGCTGCGGCTGCGCCGCTTCCGGTCGCTGCGCGACTGACGGGAAGGATCCGCGCCACCCGGCGTCCTGCGCAGGTGAACCCGAACCTCAGGAGGCGCCATGGCCGTATCCCTCACGACGCTCCGCCGGCGGAGCGCGCTCGCTGGAGCGCTCCTGCTCGTCAGCGGCACGCTCGCCGCGTGCGGCGGCGGATCGAGCACCACCAGCTCGACGTCCGGCGGCGGCAGCGCGGCCGCATCGTCCACCAGCTCGTCCGGCAGCTCGACGTCCGGCGGCGGCAGCACGGGCAGCAGCAGCACGGCTGCACCGTCCACCAGCTCATCCGGCAGCGCCGCGTCGACCACGAGCAGCGCCGGCGGCGGCTCGGCGCTCGACATCAGCGCCGTCGAGGGCAGCGGCAGCCTCGGCTTCTCGAGCAGAGCGCTGACCGCCAGAGCCGGCACGGTCACGATCAGACTCGCCAACGGCAGCGGCGACTCGTTCCCTCACGGCATCGCGATCGAGGGCATGGGCGTCGACAAGGACGGCAAGGTCGTCCAGCCCGGCGGCACCTCGAGCGTGACGCTGAGACTCAAGCCCGGCAGATACACCTTCTACTGCCCGGTGAGCGGCCACAGGGCCCAGGGCATGGCGGGGACGTTGACGGTCACCTGAGGGGAGACGACGCGGGGCGGCGGCCCGGACGCCGCCGCCCTCGCTCCGCCTGCCACTCGGCAAGCCCCCGGTGCGCCGGTGGGTGGGACCGATAGCAGGCGTGCTCCATCGCGAACGTCGTCGGCGCGCCGCTGTCCGTCAGCAGGATCGCGGGGAGCCAGAGGCCGCCCGCAACGACCGGCCGCTCGGGCAGCGGGCCGCCGCTGATGCGGTGCTCGATCCGCTCGCCGAAGAGCGTGAGGTTCACGGCGCCGGCGACGTCGAGCGCGGCGCTCGGGGCGAGCACGCCGCGGCAGCCGGCGGCACGCAGCTCGTCGGCCAGCGTCCGGCACGCCGCGTGGTCGCCGACGGCGCTCGCCGGGTCCAGCCCGCAGGCCTCCCACGCGTCGAACGTAGAGAGGTCGGCGATCTCGCTCTCCTCGACGAGCAGCTGCCACAGGCAGCGGCGCTCTGCGAGCCGCCGCTCCTCCGTGCGGATCGACTCGTAGCGGACCCGCTCGGCCCACGCCCCGTCGCTGGAGAGTGCGAGGTACTGCACGAGTGACGTGCCCTCACGGTGCCAGCGGCCCGACTCCTGGCGCAGTGTCGTGGCGCCCGCGCCATACCACAGGGGCGGGACGCCGAGTGCGGTGTGTCGGTAGCCGATCCAGCTGCCGGCGAGGCGCGCCGGCTCAGACGTCCAGCTGACCACGCCCGCCTCGCGCCAACGGCAGCAGCTTGCCGGCGGCGTCCGCCAGGTCGGCGTCGAGCAGCTCGCGCGGGGTCCTGCCGTCGAACTGCTCGCGCGGGGCGTCGAACCACAGCAGGATCCCGCGCGGCGTCATCGAGGCGCGCAGCTCGTAGACGAGCGCGCCGATCAGCGCGATCCGGCTCGGGTTGCGCTTGATCTGCTCGACGCGGCCTCTGCGCCAGTTGTCGACCGACTTCGTGGTGGCGCCGAGCAGCCGCGCGACCTCGCCCAGCTCGACGTCGGCGAGCGTCTCGGCGACGAGCTTCGCGGCCACCGCCGGGCTGTCGATCGCGCCGTGGTCGAGCTGGCGCACCATCGCCTGCGTCACGACGCGCATCCGCATCATCGCCTCGCGCTCGCGCCACTCGGGATCGAGCGCGTCGGGATCGGCCTCGATCGCCGCGCGCAGGTCCTCGAGCGTCAGCAGCAGCTCGCGCGCGAGGTCGTGAGCGCGCCACAGGGGGCTCTTCGCGAGCTGCACGACGTCGTCGCGCAGCTCCTCGAACTGGCGCCGGCGCTGTGCGACGCGCCGCTTGCGCGCCGAGGCCCGGGCAAGCGTCTCCGCGCCGACGGCGGTCACGCTCGGGCGCTCCGGCGCGAGCGCGTCGTCCAGCTCGCGTCCGAGCGCGTGGGCATGATCGCGCAGTGCCTCGTCGGTGGTCAGGGGCTCAGCCAGGGCGGACATCGCGGGACCTCCAGGTCCGAGATCTTTCCCTGTTTGGGAAAGTCTTGCGACCCAGTGTAGCGCCGCGGCCGGCTCAGTCGTCGAGCTCGACGCGCATCGCGGCCGCGAGGCCGCCGCCGAGCACGTGGCGCCGTGCGCCGAAGCGGACCGTCAGGGGCCCGCCGAACGGCTGGCGCTCGACGACCTCCAGCGCGTCCCCGAGCCGCACGCCGCGCTCGTCGAGGTAACGCAGCATCGCGGGATCCGAGTCGGAGATCCGCACGAACCGCCCGCACGCGCCCGGCGCCAGCTCGGCGAGGCTGCGCGTCACGCCCTCCTCCATCACGAGGTCGGCGTCGGGGATCGGGTCGCCGTGCGGGTCGTGCGTCGGGTGGCCGAGCTTCGCCGCGATGCGCGCCTCGAGATCCTCCGAGATGACGTGCTCGAGCGCCTCTGCCTCTTCGTGGACGCGGTCCCATGGGACGTCGAGGTGCTCGGACAGGTACAGCTCGAGCAGGCGATGGTGGCGCAGCACCTCGAGCGCGACGCGCTCGCCTTCGGGCGTCAGCAGGACGCCGCGGTAGCGCTCGTGCACCACGAACCCCCGCTCGGCGAGCTTCTTCAGCATCGCCGAGACCGACGCCGGCGTCACGCCGAGCCGTTCGGCGAGGTCGTTCGTCGAGACCCCGTCCTCCCCGGCGGCACGCCGCTGCAGCGCGTAGATCGCCTTCGCGTAGTCCTCGATCGCCTCGGACGGGCGGCTGAGCGACTCGGCCGCCATCATGCGCCTGCCCGCCGACCGGGCGCAGACGAAGGCAGCGTTCTGATGAGCAGGGCGGTCCCGACCATCAGACGGAGGATACGGCCGCGCTCCTCCCTTGGCGTCGACGCCGACCACGCCGCGAGGCCAGCGCGTCACTCCGTCGCGGCGACGGGCCCGCGATAGGCGTAGATGGCGTAGACGACGCCGAACACCGTGGCCCCCAGGGCCACCGCCGCGCCCAGCCATCCGGTGCTCTCGTCACCGGCCCACGCCAGCACGCCGCAGCCGACCGGCACGACCACGAGGAACAGTGCGAGGTGCCAGCGACGCGAATGGAGGCGCGGACGATGCCCGAGGCAGAGCAGCGCGGCGCAGTACGCGAGCAGCGCATCGCCGGCCGACAGCGTGCCGATCGGGATGACGCCGTGCACGCCGCGCATCACCGCGAGGACGACGATGCCGACAAGCGCCGCGATCGCCGCGGCACCGACGAGCACGCCGGGCACGAGCACCTTGAGAAGCCTTTCGATCGTCCGGTCCCGCTGGATCGCCGTCTCCTCCGTCGCCTGCCGCTGCTTCTGCAGCCGGTGCCCGAGCACGCGATTTTCGTCCTCGCTGGTGCGCAGCGACTCGAGCGCCGCGTCAACGCGGCGGTGCGATGGTCTCAGCAGCGCCTCTTCGAACCGCTCGAGCACCTCCCCGGGCGTCTCATGGGTGACTGCGTCGGCGTCGCCGTGAGTGACGTCGAGCAGCGGCTCGCGTGTCTCCATCCGCAGGACGAGCAGCTTGACTTGCGCGTCCGTGAGCGCCCCGGCGTCCTGCTGCTTCTCGATCGCCTCCAGGTAGCGGTCGTACAGCTCGGGCGGGCCGAGCGTCAATGCTGCACAGCTCTCGGCGATCAGCAGCTTGCGCGCGATGCCCGGGCTGCGCTCGGGCTTGCGAACCCACAACTGGGTCGTGAACGAGACGTCGCTGACGCAGTGGCGGATCCGCCGCTCGAGCCCGTGGCGCTCGAAACAGGCCGCGCTCGCGCGCACGACCGCGGCGTTCGACGTCACGAACATCGCGGGCGTCGCCTCGAGCGTCCTGCAGTCACGGCCGCGGCGCAGGTTGTGCACGCCGACGAGCGACTCGACGTCCTTTCGCCGCGCCGCGTTCGACTGCCCCGTGACGACATCCTCCAATGTCCGCTCCAACACGTCCTCGTCGATGTCGGGCCGTGCCGGGCGGGTAGGCGCCTCGACCATCTGGACGCCGATCTCCCGCAGCTTCGAGGGCAGGTCCGCGGCGAACGCGTGGACGTCGGCTGCGCTCCATCGCTCCGCGATCAGATGATCCAGCACCTCGCGGTTGACGTGGATCAACTCCGTCGCACGCACGCGCGGCTCTCCTGCCCGGCCGATGCGCTCCGCGACGCCGTCGAGAATCCCTTCCATCTCCTCGACCGTGTGGCGGAAGACGCGCAGGGCGACGTCGAACGAACGCGCGAGACTCACGAGCTCGGCCGCGGCGGTCGACTGCTCGGCGGGCGCCAGGCCAAGCGCCCGCAACAGCACGCCCGTGTCGAGGTAGACCTCGAGCGCCGGAAGGCGCGTCTTCCACTCGCCGAGTCCCTGGAAGTAGAGGACGTTGACGAGCATCGAGCCCTTCACCATGTCCTCGAGGAAGTCGAGCAGGCGACCGCCCTTGCGGACTACGGTGCGGACGAAGGCGTGGACGACGGCTACGTCGGCGCGCATCGCGCGCGCGTCGATCGCAAGCGCTCTCGAGCGCCTGCTGAGCGCGAGCTCGGCGCTGAACTCCTGCACATAGCCTTCGAGTGCCCGCTCGCTCCGCGCATCCGTCCACGGCGCCCTGGCGGCGTTCGCGTATGACGTGAGCGCCTTCTGAAGCGCGTTCATCCGCATCAGGGCCGCCTCGCGGCTGGCCTCCAGGTCGGGGACCTCGCGCAGGCGCTCGGATTGTGGCTCGTATGAGACCTTCGCACCCGCGCCCTCACGCGCGACGAGATAGCCGTCGCGATGCAGGCGGTTGCGCAAGATCTGCGCGGTGTTGATCGGGATCTCAGGCAGCGCGAAGCGCCGGCACAGCTGCTCGCGAAGCCGCTCCGGCTTCACAGACTCGCCGAGCGGCCAATGCTTGACGCAATCGAGCGCGAAAGGCTCGAAGTTGGCCAAGAAGTCGCGGTTGACGTCGTAATTGGCCTTCATGATGGCCATCGTCGTCAGAAGCGAGGTCCGCTGGACCGCAGGAATCCGCTGAGGATCGAGCATCGCACCGCCCTTTGTCGACATCTCGCCCGCGCTGACGGGCGCTCCCCCGGTGACCGACCGGACAGGTGAGTCTAGCCGATGTGAATCCGGCTTCAGGCGATGCGCGAAGACATCATCATCTGATCGCGTCGTAGACCTTGAACAGCGGCATGTACATCGAGATCACGATGAAGCCGACGATCGCGCCGACGACGATGATCATCAGCGGCTCGAGCAGCGAGGTCAGGCCCTTGATCGCGGCGGCGACCTCGTCCTCGTAGAAGTCGGCGATCTTCGCGAGCATCGTGTCGAGCGCACCCGTCTCCTCGCCGACGCCGACCATCTGACAGACCATCGCCGGGAACACCGACGCCTCGCGCAGCGGCGCGGCGATCGTGCCGCCCGACTTCACCGACGCCGTCACCTCGGCCATCGCTCTCTCGACGACCGAGTTGCCGGCCGTCTTGCCCGTGATCTCGATCGCCTGCAGGATCGGCACGCCGGAGGCGATCAGCGACGACAGCGTGCGCGACCAGCGCGCGAGGGCGATTCTCTGTACGACGGGGCCGATTCTGAAGGGGAACCGCAGGCGGATCGTGTCCCACTGCGGGCGCCCCCACGACGACCGCTTCCACCGGCGGAACGCGATCACGACGGCCGCCGTGCCGGCGATCAGCAGGTACCACTTGCCGGTCACCAGGTTCGACAGCCCGACGGTGACTCTCGTGATCGCCGGCAGCGAGCTGCCGAACTGCTGAAAGGTCTTCTGGAAGACCGGCACGAGAAACGCGACCATCGCGATCAGCACGATCCCCGCGAAGCTGAAGATGACGGTCGGGTAGATCATCGCCGACTTCACCTGACGTCGCAGCGCGTCGTCCTTCTCGAGCTGGTCGGCGACGCGCAGCAGCGCCTCGTCGAGCCGGCCGCCCGTCTCGCCCGACTCGACCATCGCGACGTAGAGCGGGTTGAAGACCTTCGGGTGGCGCGCGAGCGCGGCCGACAGCAGCAGCCCCGCCTCGACGTCCTTGCGCACGCCGACGACCGCCCCTCTCAGCGGTCTGGACGCGGTCTGCTCCTCGAGCACATAGAGGGCGCGCAGCAGCGTCATGCCGGAGGCGACCATCGTCGCGAGCTGGCGCGTGAGCACCGTCAGGTCGCCCGCCTTCACGCGCTCGAAGAGCGCGATGTTGAGCTCCTTCGAGCGGTGCTTGTCGCTGATGTCGACGACGACCAGCCCGCGCGACTTGAGCTGGTCGGCGACCGCCTGCTTGGAGGCGGCCTCGACCTCGCCCTTCGCGGCCGAGCCGGCGAGGTCGATCGCCTTGAAGACGTACGTCGCCACCGCGGCCGCTCCGTCAGACCGTCGCCATCGCGCCGCTGCCAGCGCCGGCGCCCATGCCGTCACCGCTGCCGCCGAGCAGGCGCCGCAGCTCGTCCGGCGTCGTCGAGCGCGCGTCGGCGAGCTGGCGCGTGATCCGCCCGGCGCGAACGAGCCCGGCGAGCGAGGCGTCCATCGTCTGCATCCCCTGCGCACCGCCCGTCTGCAGGACCGAATAGATCTGGTGCGTCTTGCCCTCGCGGATCAGGTTGCGCACGGCGGGCGTCGGCACGAGCACCTCGGCGGCGACGCAGCGCCCGGCGCCGTCGGCCGTCGGCAGCAGCTGCTGCGTGAGGATCCCCTGCAGGCCGATCGCGAGCTGCGTGCGGATCTGCCCCTGCTGGTAGCCGGGGAACACGTCGACGATGCGGTCGATCGTCTGCGGCGTGTCCTGCGTGTGCAGCGTGGCGAAGACGAGGTGGCCGGTCTCCGCCGCGGTGATCGCGGTCGAGATCGTCTCCATGTCGCGCATCTCGCCGACGAGGATCACGTCGGGGTCCTGGCGCAGCGCAGCCTTCAGCGCGTCCCCGAAGCTCGTCGCGTCGGAGCCGAGCTCGCGCTGGTTGACGATGCATCTCTTGTGGCGGTGCAGGAACTCGATCGGGTCCTCGATCGTCATGATGTGCTCCTCGCGGGAGCTGTTGATGACGTCGACCAGTGAGGCGAGCGTCGTCGACTTTCCCGAGCCGGTCGGGCCCGTCACGAGCACGAGCCCGCGCGGGCGGTTGGCGAACTCGGCGACCGCCGGCGGCAGCCCGAGCGACTCGAGCGGCGCGATCTCGAACGGGATCAGGCGGAAGGCGGCGCCGAGCGCCGAGCGCTGGAAGTAGGCGTTGACGCGGAAGCGCGCGCGCCCAGGGATCTGGTAGGCGAAGTCGAGCTGCCAGTTGTTCTCCAGCTTCTGGCGCTGGTCGTTGGAGAGGATCGAGTAGACGATCTCGCGCGTGTCGGAGGGCGTCAGCGTCGGGAAGCCGTCGACCGCCTGCAGGCGCCCGCGCACGCGCACCATCGGCGGCGCGCCGGCGGTGAGGTGGAGGTCGGACGCTCGTCGGTCGACGACCTCGAGCAGCAGCTCGGCGAAGTCGATGTCCATCCCGACGGATATCGGCAGCCGGGCGCTGGAGCGTGAGCGGAGCGGACACGCGTGGCTCTGGCCCGCCTCCGAGCGAACGTTTCGCCGTCCCGCGATCGCAAGCGATCGCCTCCCGGCGACGTTACACCTCGACCGCCACGGCCTCCTCCGCCCGCGCCGGCACCGGCTGCGGGGCGGCCGGCTTGTCGCGCGGGAGGAACGACGCGGGGATGACGGCGACGAGGATCAGCGCGAACGCCCACACGTAGGTGTGGCCGAACGCGTCCGCCACGAGCGGCGCCAGGTGCGCGCGCGCCTGCGGCGGGATCGACTGCGCGGCCTGGAGCCCCTTCCCCGCGTTCCCAGCGCCGGGCAGGCGGTCGGCCAGCTGGTTGGCGAGGATCACCGACATCAGCGCCACGCCGAGCGCGCCGAAGCCGCGCTGGACGATGTTGAACGCGGTCGTCGCACGCGACACCTCGGCACGCCCGAGTGTCTGGTAGGCGGCAGCCATCGTCGGCATCATCGCCAGGCCGATGCCGAGTCCTGTCACAAACGACGCGAAGCCCAGCAGCACGTACGACGTGTCGGCGCCCACCTGGGTGAAGATCCCGAAGCCCAGCAGCACGCAGATCAGCCCCGGAAGCACCACGCGGGCCGCGCCGGTGCGGTCGACGATCCGTCCGCCGACCGGCATCATCAGCGCCGCGCCGACGCCCTGGGGGATCATCAGCAGGCCGGCGTCGAGGGCAGACTCCCCGCGCGCGACCTGGTAGTAGAGCGGCAGCAGCAGCATCGCCCCGAAGAAGGCGCCGGCGAACAGCGACATCGTGATGCCGGAGACGGCGGGGACGCGGCGCGAGAACAGCCGCACGTCGATCAGCGGGTCCTCGGTGCGCAGCGCATGCCGCACGAACCCTGCGATCAGCAGCACTCCGGCGACCGTCGGCAGGATCGCCCTGGGCCCGCTGAAGCCGCCGTGCGAGCCCGTCTCCGCGAGGCCGTAGACGAGCAGCGCGAGCCCCGGGGACAGCAGCGCCAGCCCGAGCACGTCGAGCCGGTGACGCGGCTGCGGCTTGTCCGGCTTGAGGATCCGGTAGGCCATCACGAGCGCGACCGCGCCGATCGGGATGTTCACGTAGAAGATCCAGCGCCACGAGACGTCGTCCACGAGCCAGCCACCGAGCACCGGGCCGAGGATCGGCCCGAGCAGCATCGGCGCGCCGACGACGCTCATCACGCGCCCGACCCGCTGCGGGCCGGCGGCCTGCGTGAGGATCGTCATGCCGGCCGGCATGATCATGCCGCCCCCGAGTCCTTGGAGCACACGGAAGGCGATCAGCGAGTGCGCCGACCAGGCCATCCCGGACAGTGCCGAGCCGGCGAGGAACAGCACGAGCGACGTCATGTAGAGGCGCTTGGTGCCGAAGCGGTCGGCCGCCCAGCCGGTGAGCGGGATGACCGTCGCGAGCGCGAGCAGGTAGCCGGTCGATACCCACTGGATCGTCGGCAGCGGCGCGTTGAAGTCGACCGACAGGTGGTTGATCGCGATGTTGACGATCGTCGTGTCGAGGATCGACATGATCGTGCCGAGCACGACGACGGCGGAGATCGCGAGCATCGCGCGGTCGAGCGGCGCGGAGCCGGAGACGGTCGACGCCGGCGCCCCTTCGATCGCGGGCGGGCGCCCGTTACCGTTGGCGTTTCCGTGCGTGCTCATGGCGTCCCCTCTCTCAGCTCGGCGTCCCAGTGGGCGAAGACTGCGGCGAGGCCGGCGGCGAGCGCGTCGCGCTCCGCATCTCCCAGCGTCCCGGCGAAGCGGCGCAGCCCGACGAGCCGCGCCTCGTTGATGCGCTCGAGCGCCGCACGACCCTCGGTGGTGAGCGCAAGGCGTTTGATGCGCCGATCGGCCGCGTCCTCGCTGCGCGAGACGAACCCGAGCCGCACGAGCCCGTCGACGGCGCGGCCGGCGGCGGCGACGGACAGCCCCATCCGCGGCGCCAGCTCGGTGAGCGCGAGCCCGTGGTCCGCCGCATCGAGCACGAACAGGCCGCGCATCTGCGCCATCGTCAGATCGAGCTCCGCGATCAGCGCGAACAGCTCCCCCTGCTCGCCCTTCATGCAGCGCGCGAAGAAGCGCTGCAAGTCGGCGGCGAGGCGATCGTTCGAGACCGTCTTCAACGTTTGCATGGACGCAACTATAGTCGCTTGCGATATGTTCGCAAGGTTGCGGCCTTTGCGTGTCTGCGTGCTTACAGACCGATTCTAGGAGGTTCCCGTCACGCGGGCGACCTCGGCGAGCGAGGTGAGTCCCGCCTTCGCCTTCTCGAAGCCGTCGTCGCGCAGCCGTCGCATCCCCTCGCGCGTCGCGACGGCGGCGATCTCGTCGGCCGGCGCGCGCTGCAGCACGAGTCTGCGGATGTCCTCGCTGACGGTCATCACCTCGTAGAGGCCGACGCGGCCCTTGTAGCCCATTCCCCCGCAGCGCCCGCACCCGACCGGCTCGTACGCCTCGAGGTCGAGCGTGACGTTGAAGCCGCTGTCGCGCAGCACCTGCGCCGGGACGATCGTGCGCTTCTTGCAGGTCGAGCAGAGCGTGCGCGCGAGCCGCTGCGCGACGACGCAGTCGATCGCGGAGGCGACGAGGAACGGCTCGATCCCCATCTCGATCAGGCGCGTGATCGCCGTCGGCGCGTCGTTCGTGTGCAGCGTGGAGAGGACGAGGTGGCCGGTCAGCGCGGACTCGATCGCGATCTGCGCCGTCTCGCCGTCGCGGATCTCGCCGACCATGATGATGTCGGGGTCGGCGCGCATCATCGAGCGCAGCCCGTTGGCGAACGTGAGGCCTGCGCGCGGGTTGACCTGCACCTGCGTGATCCCGTCGAGCTGGTACTCGACCGGGTCCTCGATCGTGATGATGTTCTTCTCGGTCGTGTTGAGCTGCTGCAGCGCGGCGTAGAGCGTCGTCGACTTGCCGGAGCCGGTCGGCCCGGTCGCCAGCACG
>DASRXW010000095.1:0-77289 GCA_035654055.1 Conexibacter sp. | reverse complement strand
GCACTCCACCGTCGCACCCGCCTCGGCCGTGAACCCGAACGACGGCGTCGCGTCGTTCGTCGGTCCCGACGGACCCGAGTCGATCGACAACGACGGCGGCACCGTATCCACCGTGAACGACTGCGTCATCACCGTTTGGTTCCCCGCCGCATCCGTCGCCTGCACGCGGAAGACGTACGACCCATCGACAAGCGGCGCACCGACGACGTGCGTCGTCGCACTGGTGCACGGCCCGTACGCCGCCGTCCCCTGATCGACCGAGCACTCCACCGTCGCACCCGCCTCGGCCGTGAACCCGAACGACGGCGTCGCGTCGTTCGTCGGTCCCGACGGACCCGAGTCGATCGACAACGACGGCGGCACCGTATCCACCGTGAACGACTGCGTCACTTCCGTCTGCTGCGACTGGGCGTCGGTGGCCCGGACCCGGAAGGTGTAGTCGCCATCAGGCAGCGGCGCGGCCGGCGTATCCGTCGCCGCGCCCGAGCACGGGCCGTACGCGGGCGTCCCCTGATCGATCGAGCATTCGACCGTCGTCGCGCTTGCGTCGACCGTGAAGCCGAATACCGGCGTGTTGTCGTTCGTCGGTCCGGACGGACCCGAGTCGATCGACAACGACGGCGCCGCCCACGCCAGGGCGGCAATCGCCAGGACAAACCCGAGCGCCAGAACCGCCGCGACGATCGCGCGCCGGTGGACCGTCGATCTATGTGGCGCCTGGCGCATCGAAGACAGGAATGAGCGACCGAGCGTGAGAGGGACGAGCAGGGCGACGGCACTCTAGCGCAGGTTGATGGGCCAAACCTGCGCATAAACCTGCGCGGACGCCCGCCGCCTCGGCTCAGAAGCCCTGGAGCCCCCCTGATTGCGGGGCTTCTCGGACCTCGCCGGCATACGGAAACGGCCGGGCCGATGTGCCCTCGGTCCGCTTCCGAGTGACCTAGGGTCACGACCCTATCTGCCGTCCGCCCGAGGCGCGGAAGCTCAAGTCGCGCCGAGCGCCTGCCGAGCAAATCGCCGGTGCGCGCGCTCGCTGCTGAGATCCATCCCGCGGCCCTCGCCGTCAGCGCGACCGACCGCGAGGCCCAGCTCGGGCAGGTCCCGTGCGTGCTGTGGCTGACCGGCCTCTCGGGCGCTGGTAAGTCCACGCTCGCGTGGGGCGTCGATGCCGAGCTGAGTCGCCGCGGCCACGATGCGTACGTGCTCGACGGCGACAACGTACGCCGCGGGCTCAGCCGGGATCTCGGCTTCAGCGATGAGGACCGGGTGGAGAACATCCGCCGGGTTGCCGAGGTCGCGCGTCTGATGGCCGACGCGGGCGTGATCGTCATCTGCTCGCTGATCTCCCCGTTCCGCGCCGAGCGCCAGATGGCGCGTGATCTGTTCGCCGACGGGCGGTTCATCGAGGTGTTCGTCGACGTCCCGCTGGAGGTCGCCGAGGCGCGCGATCCGAAGGGTCTCTACTCCCGGGCGCGCCGCGGGGAGATCGCGAACTTCACCGGGATCGACTCACCGTACGAGCCCCCCGAGACGCCTGAGGCCAGGCTCGACAGCGCCGCGCTCGATCCCGCAGGAATGGTCGAGGCGCTGATCGAGCTGCTCGAGTGTCGGCACCTGCTGCCAGTCCAAGCGCGAACGGCTTGAGCTAGGAGACCCCAACTGAGCGCCGTCCCGTCCAGGCAGGGGTCCGCACAATTGAAGATAGGTAGGACGGTCGCACTCACGGAGCCGGCGCGTGTGGAGGCGCGCGGGAAGTTCCTCGTCGCGGGCGCCGAGCAGCTCTGCGCTCGCGGTGTCACCTACGGCACGTTCTCGGGCCTCGACGGGTTCCCCACCCCCGAGGTCGTGGCCGAGGACTTCGAGGCGATGGCCGAGAGCGGCGTCAACGCCGTGCGGACCTACACGGCGCCGCCTCGCTGGTTGCTCGACGCCGCCGCCGCGCGCGGCCTGCGCGTGCTCGTGGGGATCGCCTGGGAGCAGCACCTCGCGTTCCTCGACGACCGTGCGCGCCGCGAGGCGATCGTCGAGACCGTCCGGAGCGGAGTCGAAGCGTGCGCCGGTCACCCGGCGGTGCTCGCGTACGCGATCGGCAACGAGATCCCCACCTCGATCGTCCGCTGGCACGGCGCCGCGCGGATCGAGCGGTTCCTGCGGCGGCTCGCGACCGCCGCCCGGAGAGCGGACCCGGGCGCGCTCGTGACGTACGTCAACTATCCGAGCACCGAGTACCTGGAGCTTCCGTTCCTCGACTTCGTCGCCTTCAACGTGTACCTCGAGCGGCCGGCGGCGTTCACCGCCTACGTGGCGCGACTGCAGGCGCTCGCCGGCGACCGCCCGCTGGTGATCGCCGAGCTCGGGCTCGACTCCCAGCGCCATGGCGACCAGCGCCAGGCGCTGGCGGTCGGGCGGCAGCTCCGCGACGCGTTCGACGGTGGCTGCGCGGGCGCGTTCGCGTTCGCGTGGACCGACGAGTGGGTCCGCGACGGCACGCCGGTGACCGACTGGAGCTTCGGGCTCGTCGATCGCGACCGAGCACCGAAGCCGGCGCTGGCGGCGGCCCGCCGGGCGTTCGACCAGGCGCAGGCGCCGTCGAGCGGGCCCGCGCCGACGGTGTCGGTGATCGTCTGCACCCACAACGGCGCCGCCACGCTGACCGAGTGCCTCGACGGGGTCTCGCGGCTGCGCTACCCGGACGTCGAGGTGATCGTCGTCGACGACGGCTCGACGGACGCCACCGCCCAGATCGCGTCGGGCTACGAGCAGGTGCGGCTGATCTCGACGCAGCCGCGGGGCCTGTCGGGCGCCCGCAACACCGGGGTCAACGCCGCGCGCGGTGAGATCGTCGCGTTCCTCGACGACGACTGCTCGCCCGACCCGGACTGGCTGCGCTTCGCGGTCGCGCGCCTGCGCGCCGGGCAGGACGCGGGGGTCGGCGGCCCGAACATACCTCCGGCCAGCGAGGGGCCGATCGCGCGGTGCGTGGCGCGCGCGCCGGGCGGCCCCACGCACGTGCTCATGTCCGCCACGCAAGCCGAGCACGTCGCGGGCTGCAACATGCTGTTCTGGAGAGACGCGCTGCTCGCCGTCGGCGCATTCGACGAGCGCTTCCGGCAAGCGGGCGACGACGTCGACCTGTGCTGGCGGATTCACGAGGCCGAGCTGACGCTTGGGTTCTGCCCGTCGGCCGTCGTCTGGCACCGGCGCCGCGCGAGCATCCGCGCCTACCTGCGCCAGCAGCGAGGCTACGGACACGCCGAGGCGCTACTCGAGCGCAAGTGGCCCGAGCGCCATAACGGCGCCGGGCACGTGACGTGGAACGGCCAGGTGTACGGCGGATCGCTGCGTCGCGGCGGCCGGCGGGCGATCGACTACGGCGTCTGGGGGCAGGGCCTGTTCCAGTCCGCCTGCCAGCCGCGCGCCGCCCAGACCGGGATGGCGCCGGTGACGCCCGAGTGGTACCTGGCGTTGCTGGGCATGGCCACGGCGGCCGCAGTCTCGCCTTGGGTACCGCTACTGCGCCTGCCGGTCGTCGGTCTGCCCGTGGCGGTCGCCGCGCTCGCGGTCGCGCTGCTCGCGCTGCTCGCGCATACGGTCCGCGCAGCCGCGTGGGTCACGCTTGCTCCTGGCCTGACGGGTGCTCGGCGTGCGCGCGAGACGGCGCTCGTTGCGCTGCTCGCGCTGCTGCAACCGCTGGCTCGGTTGCGCGGCCGGATGGGCGCGGGGCTCACGCCGTGGCGGCAGCGCCCGGCGCCGCACGGCTTCCGCGCCCTGACCCGGTCGCAGAGCATGTGGTTCGAGCGCGGCCACGGCGCCGACGAGTGGTTGACCGCGCTCGAGCAGCGGCTGCGGTCGGCTGACGCAGTCGTCACGCGCGGCGGACGCTACGACCGCTGGGACCTGTCTGTCCGCGTCGGCGCGCTGGGCGCGGCGCGGGCGCAGCTCGCGATCGAGGAGCATGGGCACGGCCGGCAGCTGCTCCACTGGCGGGTCACCGCACGGCCGGCGGCGCGCTGGCTGGGCGCGGTCCCGGCGCTGGCGCTGCTCGCCGCCGGCGAGGCGCTCACGGCGGGAATCGCCGCTGCGCTGCTGGCCACCGTGGCGGCGCTCGCGATCGCGCTGCGGATCGCCAGGGACTGCCTGGCGGCTGGGGCTGCCGTCCAAGGCGTGCTCGCTGCGCGGGAGGGCTCCGCCGTGGTGCACGAGCAGAACCTCGCAGCGCCGGATCCGCCGGCCCACCCGGCGCCGGCCGCGACGGTCGCCGAGCTCACGGCGATCTCGGTCGCGCTCGAGGCGGCGAGATGAGCACGCGCTTCGGCGATGAGACGAGCGGCGCGGTCGACCCCGCTGCCTCGGATGCCCGCTGGGGCTTCCTGTACGACGTCCGCAAGGTCCTCCCCTACGTGCGCCCGCACTGGCGGCTGGCGGCCGGCTCGTACCTGACGACGGCCGTGTCGGCCGGCGCCGCGCTGCTGGCGCCGTGGCCGGTGGCGATCGTGATCGACGAGGTCAGCGGCAAGCGCGAAGGCGGCCTGGTCGGGTCGCTGCTCGGGGGCTCAAGCCGGATGACGATCATCTCGGCGGTGATCGTCGCCGGCTTCGTGCTGATCGCGATCCAGTACGGGATCGGGGTCCTGGGTGAGTACGCCACGACCAAGCTCGCGTCGCACATGACGCTCGACCTGCGCAGCGATCTGTTCGACCACGCGCAGAAGCTCTCGCAGGGCTTCCACGACGAAGCGCGCGCCGGGGCGATGATCTACACGATCAACAACGCCGCCGAGTCGGCCGGTCAGATCACGGTGGCGTTCCCCCCGCTGACGCAGGCCGCGCTGACGCTGATCGGGATGCTCCTGATTGCGTTCGAGATCGACCCGCTGGTGGCGTTGCTGTCGCTCAGCGTCGTGCCCTTCGTCTACGGCTCGACCGGCTACTACACGAACAAGATCGAGCCGCAGCTCTACCAGGTGCGGAACATCGAGCACAACTCGCTCAACGTCGTCTACGAGGCGGTCAAGATGATGCGCGTGATCGTCGCGTTCCGGCGCGAGCGGCACGAGTACGGGCGCTTTCGCGATTGGGCCGAGCAGGCGTTGCGAGTCCGCGTGAACCTGACCGTCCGCCAGACGCTGTTCTCGATGGCGGTCAATCTGATCACCGCCGCGGGCACCGCGCTGGTGCTGTGGTTCGGCGCCAAGCACGCCATCTCCGGGCGGCTCACCCCCGGCGAGCTGCTGGTGATGATGACCTACGTGGCCGAGGTCTACGGCCCGCTGCGCAGCGTCTCCTCGACGCTGACTGTGATCCAGGACCAGGTGATCAGCCTGCGGATGGCCTTCGGCCTGCTGGCCCGGGAGCCCGACGTGGCCGAGCGGCCGGACGCGATCTCGCTCCCGCGTGTCCACGGCCGCGTGACCTGCCGGAACGTCGCATATCGCTACCCGGCGCGCCACGACGTCGCCGTCGACGGCGTGTCGTTCGACGTGCGCCCCGGCGAGCGGATCGGGATCGTCGGCCCCACCGGGGCCGGCAAGTCGACGCTGATGAGCCTCCTGCCGCGGTTCGTCGAGGCCGACTCGGGCTCGGTGCTGGTCGACGGCTATGACGTGCGCGAGCTGACGCTCGACTGCCTGCGCCACGCGATCAGCGTCGTTCACCAGGAGACGATGTTGTTCTCCGGGACGATCGCCTACAACATCCGGTACGGGCGGCTCGAGGCGACCGAGGAGGAGATCGTCGCGGCCGCCAGGGCGGCCAACGTCCACGACTTCGTCGCTGCGCTGCCCGAGGGGTATCGGACCGAGCTGGGCGAGGGCGGCCGGCAGCTCTCCGGCGGCGAGCGGCAGCGGATCGCGATCGCCCGCGCGTTCCTGAAGGACGCTCCGATCCTGATCCTCGACGAGCCCACCGCCTCGCTCGACGCGCGCACCGAGGAAGCGATCATCGCGGCGCTCGACAGCCTGATGGAGAGCCGCACGACGTTCCTGATCGCGCATCGGCTGTCGACGCTGCGCAGCGTCGATCGGGTGTTGGTGATCGACCACGGGCGGCTGGTCGAGCAGGGCACGCCGCAGGAGCTGATCGAGGCCGACGGGCTGTATGCGCAGTTTCATGCCGCGCAGACCGGCCAGCGGCGCACCGCGGCGTACGCCGGGAGCGCGTCGTGACCGCGTTCCCCCGCCGCCCGACCGCCGTCGTGCTCGGCGCGATGAGCAAGACGCCCGTCGCCGGGAGCATCTGGCAGACCGTGGCATACGTGGTCGGGCTCGAGCGGCTCGGGTTCGAGACCTACTACGTCGAAGCCCATGCGCGCACGCCGACGACGCTGATGGAGCGGGGCGACGACGACAGCTCAGCGCTCGCGGCCGGCTTCGTCGATGGGGTCATGCGCCGGTTCGGGCTGGCCGATCGCTGGGCGCTGCATGCGCTGCACGCCGACGGCCGCGTGTACGGCCTCAGCGTCGCGCGCCTTGCGCGGTTGTACGAGGACGCCGCCTGCATCCTCAACCTCCACGGCGGGACGCTGCCGCGACCGGAGCACGTCGCCACCCGGCGGCTCGTGTACGTCGAGACCGACCCCGTCGAGCTGCAGGTGCAGCTCGATCACGGCGACGCGGCCGCGCGGGAGCTGCTCGAGGCGCATTGCGCGTTCTTCACCCTGGGGACGAACTTCGGCGCGCCCGACTGCGGCGTGCCGCTCCCCCCCGGGTTCGCGTTCAAGCCCACGTTGCCGCCCGTGCTGCTCGACCAGTGGGAGCTGGAGCCGTTCGGGAGCCGCCCGCTGTTCACGACAGTCGGCAACTGGCGCCAGGAGTTCCGCGACGTGAGCTTCCGCGGCGAGGTCTACCGCTGGTCGAAGCATCACGAGTTCCTCAAGCTGATCGACCTTCCGAGCCGCACCGAGCAGCGCTTCGAGCTGGCGCTGGCGTCCGACGACGAGTCCAGCAGTCAGCTGCTGCTCGACCACGGCTGGGGGGTGCGCGACGCGTTCAAGCTGTCGCTCGACCTCGACGCCTACCGTCGCTACATCGTCGAGTCCCGCGGCGAGTTCACCGTCGCCAAGGACCAGAACATCCGCCTGCGCAGCGGTTGGTTCAGCGATCGCAGCGCGACCTACCTGGCGGCTGGCTGCCCGGTGATCACGCAGGACACCGGCTTTGCCGCCGCGCTGCCCGTCGGCGACGGACTGTTCGCGTTCTCGACGGTCGACGAGATCCTGGCTGCGGTCGAGCAGGTCAACCGCGACCACGGCGCCGCGGCGCGTGCCGCGCGGGAGATCGCGCGCGAGCACCTCGACGCGGAGCGCGTGCTCGGGGCGATGCTCGACGAGCTCGGCCTCGGGCGCCCCGGCGTCGCGGCCGTCGAGTCGCGCCAGGTCCCGCCCGACCTCGACCTCCGCCCCGTCTCGCGCTGGCCGACAGTGCTCGCCGAGGACACCGTCACGTCCACGGCGCGCCGGCCCCTGCCCCCGGCCCGACCGCGAGACCTCGCCTCCGCGCGCCCGGACGCGAGCGTCGTCGTCGTCACCTGCGACAACCTCGTGTTCACGCGGCTGTGCCTCGAGAGCGTCCTCGGGGCCGGCGACCTGACGCCGTTCGAGCTGATCGTCATCGACAACGGCTCGACGGACGGCACCCACGACTATCTCGACGCGCTCACGCGCCGCGATCCGCGCGTGCGCGCCGAGCTCGGCAGCGAGAACCTCGGCTTTCCCGCTGCCGTCAACCGCGGCCTGCGCGCCGCCCGCGGCGAGCAGCTGATCCTGCTCAACAACGACACGATCGTCACGCCCGGCTGGCTCACGGGCCTGGCGAGCCATCTCGACGACGGCCGCGTCGGCCTGATCGGCGCCGTCAGCAACCGCGCCGCGACCGAGGCGCAGGTCGAGACGAGCTACGCGACCTACGGCGGGTTCCTCGAGCTGGCCGGCGAGCGGTTGCGCACGCACGCGGGGCGGCGCACGCCGATCTCCTCGCTGACGCTGTTCTGCGCGGGCCTGCGGCGCGACGTCTACGAGCGCGTCGGCGCGCTCGACGAGCGCTTCGGCCTCGGCATGTTCGAGGACGACGACTACGTGCACCGTGTGCGCGAAGCCGGCTACGAGATCGCGTGCGCGGAGGACGTGCTCGTGCACCACTTCGGCCAGGCGTCGATCGGCTGGCTCGCCCGCAGCGGATCCTACGGAGCGCTGTTCGCGGAGAACCGCAAGCGCTACGACGAGAAGTGGGCGACGAGCTGGCGCCCGCACCGCCAGCGTCGCTCGCCGGCGCGCACGGCGATGATCGAGCGCGCCGGCGCGATGGTCGAGCGGCTGGTGCCAGAAGGCGCGACGGTGCTCGTGGTCAGCAAGGGCGACGACGCGGTGCTGCAGCTCGCCGGTCGCCATGCTGAGCACTTCCCGCAGGACGGCCACGGCGCCTACGCCGGCTATCACCCCGCCGACGCCTCCGTGGCGATCGCCGAGCTCGACCGGCTCACAGCCGGCGGCGCGAGTCACCTGCTGATCCCGCGGCCGTCGCTGTGGTGGCTGGACCATTACGCGGCCCTGCGCGAGCACTTGGACCAGCGCGGCTCGCTGCTGAGCCGCGACGAGGACGCCGGAGCGCTCTACGCGCTGGAGCAGTGCAACCAACGACCACGGGACCGGAGAGCTGCGTGAGCGCCCAGCGCAACAGAACCAAGGACACGCTGTCGGCGTGCACGATCGTCAGCCGCAACTACCTCTCGCACGCGCGGATCCTGGCGGAGTCGTTCGCTCGCCACGAGCCGCAGGGCCGCTTCTACCTGATGGTGGTCGATCGCCTGCCCGACGGCGTCGAGCTGCCCGACTACATCGAGCTGATCGACCCCGCGGCGCTCGAGCTTCCGCATCTCTACGAGATGTGCTTCAAGTACGACGTGACGGAGCTCTCCACGGCGGTCAAGCCGGCGTTGCTCAACCACCTGATGACCGTTCGCGGCGAGACCCGGCTGTGTTACTTCGACCCGGACATCCTGATCGACCGGCCGCTGGACGAGCTGCGGAGACGCCTGGTGCGCGCCGGGATCGTGCTCGTCCCCCACCTGCTCGACGAGATCCCGCTCGACGGGCGCCGCCCCAGCGAGCAGGACATCCTGATCGCCGGCTCCTACAACCTGGGCTTCATCGGGCTGCGCCGGACGCCCGAGACGCTGCGCCTGCTCGAGTGGTGGTCGGAGCGCCTGCGCGACCTCTGCCGGGTGAGCCCGGCCGAGGGGCTGATGACCGACCAGAAGTGGATCGACCTCGTGCCCGGCCTGTTCCCGTCCACCTCGGTGCTCCGCGACGACACCTACGACGTCGCGTACTGGAACCTCCACTCGCGCAAGCTCGAGCTGACCGACGACGGCGCGTATCTGATCAATGGTCGTCCGCTCGCGTTCTTTCACTTCAGCGGCTTCAAGCCGACCGACATCCACACGTTCTCCAAGCACCAGGACCGCTTCGTCGTCGCCGAGCACCCGGCGCTCGAGCGGCTGCTCACCCGCTACGCCGCGCTACACGACCAACACGACTACGCGACCTCCTCGACCTGGGAGTACGGCTACTCGCGGTTCTCGAACGGCATCGGCGTGCACCCGATCCTCCGCCAGCTCTACCTGGGACTGCGACCCGAGCAGCGCAGCCGCTTCGGCGACCCGTTCGACACGACCCCCCCGCGGTCGTTCCTGAGCTGGGCCACCGACCCGCGCGGCGACCACATGAGCCGCTTCCTCGAGACGCTCTGCCGGCAGCGCTACGACCTTGCCGCGGCGTTCCCAGACGTCAACGGCAGCGACCGCGACGGGTTCCTCGAGTGGGCGGCGACGCAAGGTGCGCACGAGGAGCGCTTTGCGCCCGAGCTGGTCAAGCCGGCGCGTGAGCGGATCACGGTCGACGAGCCGGCGTCGGTACCGGTGCCGGCGGCAAGTCCGCCCGGCGTCAACGTGATCGGCTATCTGCGCAGCGAGAGCGGCCTCGGGGCGGCGTGCCGCGGCTACGTCCGCGCACTGCGCACGTCCGGCACCCCGATCTCGCTGATCGACGCTGGACACCTGACGGTCAATCGCACCGCGGATCCGACGATCGTGGAGGTCGACGACGAGTGGCGCCACGACGTCAACCTCGTGGTGATCAACGCCGACGAGCACTTCCACGTCGTCTCCGAGCTCGGCGAGCAGAACTTCCGCAACCGCTACAACATCGGCGTCTGGGCCTGGGAGCTGCCCTCGTTCCCGCAGGAGTGGCACAACCGCTTCCCGTGGTACGACGAGATCTGGGTCGGGACCTCGTTCATCGCCGGCGCGCTCGCCAAGGTCTCGCCGATCCCGGTCGTGGTCGTCCCACCGGTCATGTCGCTCGACGTCCGCGGCTCGCGCAAGCGCGGCCGCGCCCGGCTCAAGACCAGACAGGGCGAGTTCGTGTTCGCGTTCATCTTCGACTTCCACAGCTTCGCCGAGCGAAAGAACCCGGTCGCGGTCGTGGAAGCGTTCACGCGCGCCTTCAAGCCGGATGACAACGCCCGCCTGGTGATCAAGTGCGTCAACGAGCAGGTTGCCGAGGCCCAGCTGGCGGCGCTCGAAGCTCGCGCGAGTGGCCACCGGGTCGACATCTTGTGCGGCTACTGGCCGGTGCAGGAGGTCCGCGACCTGATGGCCGCCGCCGACGCGTACGTGTCGCTGCACCGCGCCGAGGGCACCGGGCTCACGCTCAGCGACGCGATGGCCCACGGCAAGCCGGTCATCGCCACCGGCTGGTCGGGCAACACCGACTTCATGAACGTCGCCAACAGCTATCCCGTGGACTACGAGCTGGTGACGCTCGAGCGGGACGTCGGCCCGTACCCGGCGGGCGAGACGTGGGCGGAGCCGTCGGTCGAGCACGCCGCCGAGCTGATGCGCCACGTCTTCGACGACCCCGGCGACGTCGCCCGGCGCGGCAAGCGGGCGCGTGCCGACATCGAGGCGCACTTCTCCGAGGCGAGCGTGGCGCAGGTGGTCGGCGAGCGGCTGGCGGTGATCCCGCGCGCGGGCGGCTCGCGCAACGCCGAGCAGGCGCGCACGCGACCGCCGGAGATCAAGGGGCACCCGGACTACCAAGGCCTGGTCTCGCGCCTGCGGCTGGCGGTCGAGGCGAACACCCGGGCCGACACGACCCTGGCCGTGGTCACCCGCGGCGACGAGCTGCTGCTCGACCTCGGCGGGCGCACGGCGTGGCACTTCCCCCGCAACGGCGACGGCGGCTACGCCGGCTACTACCCGACCGACAGCGACGCCGCCGTCGCCCATCTCGAGCAGCTCCGCGCGAACGGGGCGGAGTACCTGGTGATCCCGGCCTCGTCGGGGTGGTGGCTCGAGTACTACGGCGGGATGCGCGAGCACCTCGAGACCGGCTATCAGCTCGTCTACGACGACCCTCGCACCGGCACGATCTACGCGCTTGCCCCGATCAGCGCGGACGCCCCGCCTGCTCGCCGCGGCGACCTCGCCGCCCGCTCCGAGGCGCTCGAGGCGCGGATCGTCGAGCTCGACCGGATCGCCGGCACGCTCGAGCGGCGCCTGCAGGCCACGCTCGCCTGGGGCGGGACGCTCGGCGAATCCCTCCCGGCCGAGGTTGCGCGCCTGCGCAGCGCGCTGGTGGAGCAACAGGAGCGCACCGCCCACCTCGAGGCGCTGATCGCCGTACCGATGATGTCCGACAACACAAGCAACGGAGCAGCCAGATGGAGCTGATCGAAATCGACGAGGTCCGCTCGCTGGGCGGCACCTCCGAGCACCTCGCCGGGGCCAGCGTCGAGGTCCCCGCCGCCGGCACGCGACGCGACGAGTGGTGGATCTCGATCTCGGGCTGGGTGGTCGGCTGGCGCGAGCCGGTGACCTCGATCGAGGTCGTCCAGCAGGACATCCGGGTCGCATCCGCTCCCGTCGAGATCGTGCGCGAGGACGTCGCGCATGCCCACCCCGGGCTGCCCGGCGCCCAGCGTGCCGGCTTCAGCGTTCGCATCGGCGGTGTGTGGCTGCCTGAGAGCTTCGTGCTACGGCTCGAGGCCGGCTTCGCCAACGGCCACCGCGTTCCGTTCGCGCTGGTCCGCGGCCGCCGCGCGGGGCTCCCTGCCGCGCCGGCCGGGGATGCGACGATCGAGCCGGTCTCGGTGACCGCGCTGCCGCGCTCCGGAGCGACGCTCGTGATGCAGATGCTCGCCGCTCACCCCGAGGTGGTCGTCGCCGGCGCGCATCCCTACTCGGCTCGCCCTGCCGCGTATTGGACCCACATGGTGCGGGTGCTCTCGGCACCGGCCGACTGGCGCCACTCCACCCACCCGGACACGTTCGACGCCGATTCCGGCTGGGTCGGCAGCCACCCGCTCAACGGCCCGCCGCTGACCGACGACCCCGAGCTCGCCGCGTGGTTCGGGCGCGAGTACGTCGCCGAGCTGTCGGCGTTCGCGACGCGCAGCGCGAGCGAGCTGTACGCCCGCGTCGGCTCGAGCCAAGGGCTCCGCGCGCCCCGCTTCTACGCCGAGAAGCGCGAGCCGGGCGCAACCGCTCGCCTCGGCAGCACCCTGCATCCGGGCGGGCGCGAGATCCTCGTCGTGCGCGACTTCCGCGACATGGCCTGCTCGATGCTGGCGTTCGCCCAGAAGACCGGAACCGGCGACGCGCGCGACGACGAGGAGTTCGTCCTGTCGCTGGTGCCGTCACTGACGCGGCTGGTCGCGTACGCCCATGAGCGCGGCGACGCGGCGCTCACGGTGCGCTATGAGGACCTGGTCGCGCAGCCCGCGCAGACGTTCGAGCGGATCGTCGATCACCTCGGGCTGAAGTGCGAGCCGCGCCGGCGGCGCGCGATCGCCGCCGAAGCCACCGCGCAGGGCTCGCACGTGGCCGCGCACCGTACGAGCCCCGACGCGAGCTCGTCGGTCGGCCGCCACATGCAGGACATGGACCCGGCGGTGCTGGCCGCGGCGGAGGAGTCGTTCGGGCCCGCCCTCGACGCCTTCGGCTACGCGCGCACGACCAGCGTCGTCATGGTGTGATGCCCGGCGAGCGCCCGCTGGCCGTGATCTCGGGCGGGGTCGCTCAGTGCTCCGGCTACGGCGGGCATGCGTGGGTGTTCCTGCAGTACCTGCTCGGCCTGCGCCGGCTCGGATTCGACGTGCTGCTGATCGATCGGCTCGAGCGGCAGATGATCCGGGGCCGGCCGGGGGCGGATCCGGCCGGGTCGGCGGAGCTGCTCCGCCTGCTCGCGATCCTCGGGCGCTTCGGTCTGGCCGAGTGCTTCACGGTGCTCGGGGCCGGCGGCCGGTCGATCGCCGGCCTGCCTCGCGACGAGGTGCTGGCGCGCACCCGTCGCAGCGAGCTCCTGCTCAACGTGATGGGGTTCCTCGACGACGCCGAGATCCTCGCCGCCGCGAGCAGGCGCGTGTTCCTCGACGTCGACCCCGGCTTCCCGCAGATGTGGCGGGCGCTGGGGCTCGCCGACGTGCTCGCCGGGCACGATCGGTTCGTGACCGTGGGCGCGCGCGTCGGGCTGTCCGGATCGCGCGTGCCGACGTGCGGCGTCGAGTGGATCCGCACGCGCCCGCCGGTGGTGCTCGAGCACTGGCCGGCCGCCGCCCCGCCCGCCCCGGCACGACGCGGCT
Source organism: Conexibacter sp. (assembly GCA_035654055.1). Taxonomy (GTDB): domain Bacteria; phylum Actinomycetota; class Thermoleophilia; order Solirubrobacterales; family Solirubrobacteraceae; genus Conexibacter. Next base: position 63,652 of record DASRXW010000095.1, on the reverse strand, counting down.
TCATGTCGATCGGCGCCTGGCGCGGCCCGTTCGGCCCGCTCGAGTACGAGCAGGAGACCTACGGGCTGCGCGTGCACGAGTTCCGCGCCCTGAGCGAGCTGCCGCGCAAGGTGGACGCGCGCTTCGACGCCGCGCTCGACATCGATCCCGCCGACGGCCGCGACGCCGAGCTGCTGCGGCGCGGCGGCTGGCGGCTGCTCGAAGCCGGCGCGCTGACCGCGGACCCGTTCGCCTACCGGCGCCTGATCGCCGGCGCCGGCGCCGAGCTGATGGTGGCGAAGGGGATGTACGTGCGCTCGCACGGCGGCTGGTTCAGCGACCGCAGCGCGTGCTTCCTCGCCAGCGGCAAGCCCGTGCTCGCGCTCGACACCGGCCTGTCCGGGCTGTACCCGGTCGGGCGCGGGCTGGTGACGTTCGACTCGCTCGAAGGCGCGGTCGCGGGCGCGCAATCGATCATGCGCGACTACGAAGATCACGCGCGCGCGGCGCGGGCGCTCGCCGAGGAGTGGTTCGACTCGGACCGGGTGCTGACGGAGCTCGTCGACGAGGTGACGGCGCCGTGATCGTGCTCGTCGCCGGCGCGCTCGCCGGCAAGCCCGGCAACGGCGGCAACGCGTGGTCGCGGCTGTCGTGGACGCGCGGCCTCGGGCAGCTCGGGATCGACGCGTACTTCGTCGAGCAGTTGAGCGGGCCCACCGGTGGTGCGGTCGACTTCTTCGAGGCGGTCGTCGGCGAGTTCGGTGAGCGCTCGCGCTCCGTGTTCCTCGATGAACGCGGGGAGGCGATCGGCGGCGGCCTGAGCCGGGACGCGCTGCTCGACGTCGCCGCCCGCTGCTCGCTGCTCGTCAACCTCAGCGGCCACCTCCAGGACGCGGAGCTGCGCCGCGCGGCCCGCCGGGCGGTGTACGTCGACGACGACCCCGGCTACACGCAGTTCTGGTACGCCGCGGGGTTGATCGACGGCCGGCTTGACGGCCACGACACGTACTACACGTTCGGGACGCGGATCGGGACGGACTGCTGCCCGATCCCGGACTGCGGGATCGCGTGGCGCGGGATGCGCCCGCCGGTCGTCCTCTCCGACTGGCCCGCGTGTCCCGGCGAGCGCTGCGGGCGCGTCACCACCGTCGCGAGCTGGCGCGGGCCGTTCGGGCCCGTCGAGCACGCGGGGGTGCGCTACGGGCAGAAGGTCCACGAGCTGCGCAAGCTCGCCGAGCTGCCGCGCCTGGCCGATCGCGAGCTCGAGATCGCGCTGGCGATCGACCCCGTCGAGGAGCCCGCCGCCCAGCGGCTGCGCGAGGACGGCTGGGTGGTCGTCGACCCGCGGCCGCTGACCGGCGATCCGGCGTCGTTCCGGCGCTACGTCCAGGGCTCGGACGCGGAGCTGTCGGTGGCGCAGGGCATCTACGTGCAGACGTCCTGCGGCTGGTTCAGCGACCGCACGACCAGGTACCTCGCCTCCGGCCGCCCCGCGATCGTGCAGGACACCGGCTTCTCCGCCGAGCTTCCTGTCGGTGACGGGCTGCTGACGTTCGGCACGCCACGCGAGGCGCTCGCCGCGCTGCGCTCGGTCGAGCGCGACTACGCCGCGCACGCCCGTGCCGCCCGCGCGCTGGCCGAGGAGCACTTCGACTCCGCGCGCGTCATCGGCCGGATGCTCGAGGAGGTCCTGTGAGAGGCGGGATGCGGATCGTCGTCGCCGGCAGGGCGTTCGACGTCGCCGGCCAGGCGGGCGCGAGCTGGGCGGTGCTTCAGTACGTGCTCGGGTTGCGCGAGCTCGGACACGACGTCTGGCTGCTCGAGCCGGTGGCGCAGCTTCAGCCGGAGACGGTGCGGACGTTCGAGGCGCTGCGCGCCGAGTTCCAGCTCGGCGACCAGGCGGCGCTGCTCGTCGGCGAGGGGCGCGAGACGGTCGGGGCCTCGTTTCAGGCGGTCCGCGAGGCGTGCATGTCAGCGGACGCGCTGCTCAACCTGTCCGGAGTGCTGGAGCGCTCGGACTTGCTCGGATGCTTCCGCACGCGAGCGTACGTCGACCTCGATCCGGCGTTCAACCAGCTCTGGCACGCGTCGGGCATCGACCGCGGCTTCGACCGCCACACCCATCACTTCACGGTCGGGGCGGCGATCGGGCGCGACGGCTGCGCGATCCCGGCCTGCGGCGTCGACTGGCGGCACACGCTGCCGCCGGTCGTGCTGAGTCGCTGGCCGGCCGTGCCGCCGGCACCGGCCGGCCCGGTCACGACGCTCGCGAACTGGCGCTCGTACGGCTCGATCGAGTCCGGCGGCGCGTTCTACGGGCAGAAGGCCCACTCGCTGCGGCGCCTGGTCGACCTGCCGGGGCGCTCGGCCGAGCGGTTCGTGCTCGCGCTCGCGATCCACCCCGACGAGGCGGCCGACCTCCAAGCGCTCGACACGGGCGGATGGGAGCTCGCCGACCCGCGGCACGTCGCCGGGACGCCCGCGTCCTATCGCCGCTTCATCGCCGGCTCGAAGGCCGAGCTCGGCGTGGCCAAGGACGGCTACGTCGTTGCGCGCTGCGGGTGGTTCAGCGACCGCAGCGCGTGCTACCTGGCCAGCGGCCGGCCGGTGCTCGCCCAAGACACGCGACTCGCCGGGGCGCTGCCGGTCGGCGAGGGGCTGCTCACGTTCGGGGACACGGACGGCGCGCTCGCAGCGCTCGCAGCGCTCGCGTCCGACTACGAGGCGCACGCCGCCGCCGCGCGCGGCGTCGCCGAGGCGCACCTGGACTCGCGCATCGTGCTCGGCCGGCTGCTCCAGGAGCTGGGAGGGATCGGGTGACCACGGTGCTGGACAGCGGGCTGCGCGCGGCGATCGAACGGGTCTTCGGCGCCGCGTGCGACGTGCTCGACGCGCGCCCGCACGCGCTGCAGTCGAGCTGCGCGCTGACCGAGATCCGCCTGCGCGACAGCGGCGGCGAGGAGCGCCAGGTGGTGCTCAAGGACCTCAGCGCCCGCTCGCGCCATCCAGGTCCGGAGTCTCTGTACGACCCGCGCCGGGAGATCGAGGCCTACCGGAGGCTGTGTTCAGCGCCGGGCCTCGGCCTGGCGCGGCTGCTCGGCGCGGAGGTCGACCCCGACCATGACCGCTACTGGCTGTTGATCGAGCACGTCGAAGGTGTCCCGCTGTGGCAGTCCGGGGATCCGGCAGACTGGCGCGAGGTCGCCCACTGGCTCGCCGGCCTGCACGAGCTCGACCCGCCGCCGGCCGGTCCACCGTGGTTGCGCTATGACACGGGTCATTACGAGCGATGGCTGCCGCGCGCGCTGGCGCTCGCCCCGGACGCAGGATTGGCCGCGATCGAGCGCGCGCACGCCGTCGCGATCGAGAGGCTGGCTGCAGAGGACTCGGTGACGGTGCACGGCGACTTCTACCCGTCGAACGTGATCGTGCGCGCGCCGCGCGGGTCCGGCGTGTGCCCGCTCGATCTCGAGCTCCTCGGCGCCGGCCCGGCCGTGCTCGATCTCGCCGCGCTGATCGCCGGCCTGCCCGCGTCGCTCGCCGCTGCCGTCGTCGACGCCTACGCGCGCCGCCGCGGCCGGTCGCTGCGGCGCGAGCGGCTGGAGCAGCTCCTGCTGTGCGCGCGGCTTCACCTCGCGGTCCGCTGGCTCGGCTGGATGCCGGGCTGGCGCGCACCCGCGCACCAGCGGTTCGACTGGATCGCCGAGGCGCACGCCGCGGCGGCCGCGCTCGAGGGTCTGAGATGACGTCCGCGACGCGGCGGCTGATCGTCAACGCCGACGACTTCGGTCGCAGCCCGGGGATCAACCGCGGCATCGCCCGTGGACACGAGCACGGCATCGTGACCAGCGCCAGCTTGATGGTGCGCTGGCCCGACGCGCCGGCGGCCGCCGCCTACGCGCGAGCGCACCCCGAGCTGTCGGTCGGACTGCATCTCGACCTGTGCGAGTGGACGGTGGAGGACGCCGAGTGGCGACCGCTGTACGAGGTCCTGGCCGACGACGCGCCGGCCTCGGTGCGGGTGGAGCTCGAGCGCCAGCTCACGAGCTTCGAGCGGCTGGTCGGCCGCCCGCCCACGCACCTCGACTCGCACCAGCACGTCCACCGCCCGGAGCCGGTCCGCTCGACACTGATCGCCGCCGGCGAGCGGCTCGCGGTCCCGGTGCGGGAGCAAACCCCGGGGATCGCGTATCTCGGCGACTTCTACGGCCAGTACGGCAAGGGCGAGCCGTACCCCGAGGGGATCTCTCGCGACCACCTGATCCGGCTGATCCGCGCGCTGCCGCCGGGCACGACCGAGCTCGGCTGCCATCCGGCCAGCGAGCCGGAGCTCGCGTCGAGCTACGCCCACGAGCGCCCGCTGGAGCTGGCTGCGCTATGCGACCCGCTGGTCGCGGCCGCGCTCGCGGAGGAGCGAATCGAGTTGTGCTCGTTCGCCCAGCTCGCTGCTGCTCACGCGAGGTCGTAGCCGAGCCGGGCGAGGATCGGTTCGAAGCGCTCGTTGCAGCGCTTCGCCAGCTCCGGCGGAAGGTCACGCCGCCAGCGAGCGACGGAGGCGCCGGCATCGCCCACCGTCCTGTGCTCGGCCAACTCTCTCGTGTCACCGCTGGCCGCCTGGATCGCCCCTTCGACGACGGCGTCGTCTGCGTCGAGCTCCGCGAACTCCAGGAGCTCCCGGAGGGTGTCGACCGGACGCAGGATCAGATCCTCGTAGCGCACGAGGTGCGTCGTCGCCGGGTCCGCGTCGACGACCGCGAGCAGGCGGGAGAAGTCCAGGCGAACGTTCTCGACGAACGCGTCGTCCGTCGACACCTCCTGCCGGCCGAACCCGATGTTGCCGCGCTTCGCGTTGAACGCCAGGATCGAGCAGAACGTGTCTCGCGGATCGCGAACCAGCACGATCTCCCGCACCTTGTCGTAGAGGCTGCGGACGAACCACCGGCCATGGCCGACGTGGAACTTCTCGGCGAAGCACCGGGCGTCGGCGCACCCGTTCCCCTCCGCGATCGACGTGTAGAAGCGGTCTGTCGCGGTCAGCGCGAACGCGCCCACCTGCCGGAGATACTCTCCCCGGAGCCAGCCATAGACCGCGGGGTCGTCCCAGCCGGTCTCGTGCAGCGGATGGTGTCCCACCGCCGCACGATGCACGTGGAACTCGTCCTTGTTCGCGAGATCGCGATGGTGCGGGTCGGCAAGCACGTCGAACGCGTGCATCCAGTACGAGCATGCGCGCGCCTCATAGGGGTACGCGCGATGCACCGCGATCTGCGGGTGCTCCCCGAGCAGGCGCATCAGCCACGTGGTGCCCGTGCGACCGAGGCTCGTCACCATCAGCGGGTCGAGGGACGGGCGGTAGCCCAGGTCCAGCAGCGGATGCCGACCTTGGATCTCCAGACAGCGCTCGACCACGCCGTCCTCGAACACCGCCTCGATCCGAACCGAGAAGCTCGCCGGCAGCCCCGCGAGCGACAGCACCGTCCTGAAGCCGCACGGCTGGCCGGCTGGAAGATGCGGAAAGCGCGCAAGCACGTCCTCGCGAACCACCGACACCGGCACGGTCAGGACGCGCAGGCCGTCGGGCGGGAACGGGTCGACGACGACGTTGACCGCCTGGACCGGCCGCGAGCTGCCGACGACCCAGCCGGCTACCTCCAAGCAGAGCGCATCATCGAGCGCTCCCACCGTGGGCAGATCCAGCGACGCGTCGAGGATCTGGTCCCACGGCCAGCCGGTGCCGGCGACCGACGTGACCTCCGGCAGGGAGGCGGTCAGACGCCGATCGATATCGGTCGTTGTCATCGAGACGGCTGCAAGGTCAAGCGTTCGTTCGGCGGCGCCGATGATGGTTACGACCGCAGCCCGGCAGCAAATGAGAACGGAGCCGCTCTTGCCAACGAAGATCGTATTTTCCGACGCCTCGATCGTCGTGGTCGATGACCCGCATGAGGTCGTGACCAAGCTGAAGGCGGGCGCCGTCGAGTTTCAGCTGGTGGATGAGGCCCCGGGCCCGGTGCACCTGCTGAACCCCGCGCTGATCCTCTACCTCCAGAAGACTGACGCAGCTCCGGCCACCGCGGGCTGAGCCGAGCGCTTCTCGCGTGGGCAGGCGCCTTGAAGGGGCCGCGCGGCGATTGCTCGCTCTGAGCGGGTCGCGCGAGCAGCCGGTGGCCAAGTCGGTCCCGCCCGGGTCGGTGGCGGGAGTAAGCATGCCGCCCCCCGCGGCAGCGGCGCCCCGTGCGCCGATCGAGAGCGCCCGAGCCGAGGCCGCCGACCTGCTTGTCGACGTCGAGCAGGTGCGACCCGGCCTGGTGCGCAATCGCGCGCTCGCGCTGGTCCGCGATTCGTTCACGGAGGCGCTCGGCGAGAGCTTCGACCAGTGCGACGTGGCGAGCTCCGACCCGGCCGAGCAGCTCCCGTTCGCCGACGAGACGTTCGACCTTGTCTACGGCGCGACGCTTTCGCCGGGTCGCGCCACGGAGATGATCAGGGAGGCGCTCCGCGTGCTGCGGCTGCTCGGCGTCGCGGTAGTCGACTTCGCCAGCGGGGAGACGCCAGCGGCCGAGGCCCGGGCACCTACCCCGCGGGACGCGCTCCAGGCGCGCGTCGCGGCGCGCGAACGGCTGTCGCTGGTCGCCGGCAAGCCGGGCGAGCTTGCCATGACCATCTCCAACACCGGCACGACGACGCTCGGCTCGGCGGTCAGCCCGCTTCGTGCTCGGGCGTCCTGGGGCGGGGGCGAGCGCGCCTTGACCCTCGCCGCCGAAACCACGATCGACGCGATCCTGCTCCCGGGCGACTCAATCGAGGTGCCGCTGGAGATCACGGTGCCGGCCACCGCCGGCGCGCACCTGCTCGAGCTGTCGCTGAGCAGTCTCGACCCGTGGCACGAGCGACGCTCACAGGCGACGGTCGTCGTGATCTCCGTGACCCCGCGCGATCCCAGCGGGCATCAGCGCGCGGTGCTTGCCGCCGCGCCGCGGCCGGATGAGTCGGTCGCGGTTGCCGTGGCGCAGGCCGGCGGCCAAGTCCTCGGCGTCCAGAGCGTCGAGCCAGGGGCGCGGCGGCGCTGCTTCTTCGCGCGCGCTTGAGGGACATGCTCTTGCAGCTCGCCGAGCACGAGACCGTCACGGGGGGCAGCCCTCGGAGCCCGATGTGCACGCTCAGTGCATGAGAACAGCGCAAGGCACCCGCCAGACCAGCTGGGAAACGACGAAAGCCCCGCGATTTGCGGGGCTTTCGTGGAGTACCGCCACGGGGATTCGAACCCCGGTTTCCGCCGTGAGAGGGCGTCGGAGGATTGACGAGGGTGTCCGGAAGTGCCGGAACTACGGGGGTTTGCGGTGCCCGAAGCTACGGTCGGGAGCCCGGTGGACGCCGCCGATGTACACGCTGGGTACACGGAGCCGAGTCGAACCGACGAGCGTCTGCCCGACTCGCGAATCGCTTTGCCGACGGTCGCACCATCGCACAAGCACTCCCTTAGGCGGCATGCGACGTCGCCTGACTGTCCGTCCAGCCAGCGACACTTGACCGCGTGCCGCCGGCCTCACTTCAAGCGCCTGACCTGATTCCGGACCGTGCGCTTAAGGGCGACGACCAGGATCACTTCAACCACCAGCAGATCGCAGCCCGCCTCGCCGACCTGATCCGCAATGGCGAGCCGCCTCTCAACATCGCGCTGTTCGGTCCCTGGGGATCCGGAAAGTCGAGCGTGGCGGGGCTCCTAGAGAAAGAGCTTCAAGGTTCGGACGACGTGCGACTCGTGCGCTACGACGCCTGGAAGTACGGCGGCGAGGCGCTCAAGCGCAACTTCATCGCGCACACCGCGCAGGAGCTGCAGCTCGACGAGCGCGATCCGCGCTACCGCGAGTTCCACCGCGGCCTCTACGAGAGCCGGCGGGTCGCCGAGGTCAGCACGGCCCGGCTGCTGACAGGCATGCGCAGACTGGGCGTGCGCTTCGCCGTCCTGTTCACCCTCTTCGTCGCCCTGTTCGCCACCCTCGCCGGATGCGCGTCGCTGCTGACGTCGGAGGACTTCTTCGGTGAGATCCAGCGGACGTTGCCCTCCTTCCTCTCCGGCAGCGCGACCGTTGCGCTCGTTGTGGCGCTCGTGCGGACCCTGTTCGACATCGGCACCGTGCAGGTCGAGCAGTCGCAGGTCTCCGAGGACGAGCGCTTCTCGTCGACGTTCAGGCGGCTGCTCGCAGCCGCCAAGGAGCCGGTGGCGTCGGGCGGCCGCCGCGAGCAACTCGACAACTGGTGGCACACCGCGCGCGAGGATGTCCTTGCGCGACTGCACTGGCGGGAGCTGAGCGTCTGGTGGCGCGGCAGCCAGCCGTCCGCGCCAGCGCCGCTGACCGCCAGCCGACTCGTGTTCTTCATTGACGAGCTCGACCGCTGCTCGCGCAGAGACGTCGTGGCAACTCTGAAGGCGATACGCACGTTCCTCGACCAGACCGATTCCGTGTTCGTCGTCGCGGCCGACCGCGAGGTGATCGAGCGCGCACTGATCGAGGCCGAACAGTCGACGCCTCTCGACGAGGAGAGCCCCTACTTCAGCACCGCGAGCGCGTACCTCGACAAGATCTTCCAGCACCAGGTAGCACTGCCACCGCTGCGCGTGCGCCGCCTGACCACATATGCCCGGCAGCTCGTGCTGGAGCGCGACGGCGGCCTGTGGCGTGAGCTTGCTACGCAGGACGGCGGTCGCCCCGGGGCCACACCGGCGCTCGACGCGGTGCTCTTCGTGCTGATCCCCTCCCACGTGCGGAGCCCGCGCCGCGTGAAGGTGCTGCTGAACAACTTCGCAGTCAACGTTCGGGTCGCGCAGTCACGCATCGCGGGCTCCTGGCCCGCTCGCGCGCAGGAGATCGCCAAGCTGACCGTGCTGCAGACCGAGTTTCCGCAGCTCGCGGCCGATCTTTCGCAGGAGCCCCGGCTGCCAAGGCTGCTGTTGTCAGAGGGTCCCGCCCCGTCGCCGTCGGTGCAGACGCTACTGGCCCGATGGAACCTCCGAAGCGACACGTCGCGCGACTCCGACATGCTGCTGCTCACTCGCGACGACGATGACGAGCGCCACGACGAAGGCGCCCAGGGACAGGAGCACCCGCACCGAGAGGATCGTGCGCGCGTCCAGGAACTCCGCCGACGCCGCCGAGAGGAACTCAGACGCTATCTCGAGCGCACCGCGCACGTTGACGACATCCGGCGAGATCTGCTCTACCTTCAGTCTGCCGGCGACGACGTAGGCCTTGGCGACCCGGAGCTGGCAGAGCTGATCGAGCGCGACAGCACAGACGCGCCCACCGCGGTCCTTCGGGCGCTCGCGCAAGTCGGCCCGGAACAGCGGCTCGCGGCCGCCAAGCTGTTGGCCTCGATGGTGGACGAGGTCCTGAGCGTCGAGCGGAGGGGCGTCATGACCGTGCTCATGGAGCTGGCCAGGCAACTCGGAGACACGGCCCGTACGATCGACGGCGAGCTCGTCGGCAGCCTCCGGGCATACCGCCAGTCGAGCGAGCTGGAACCCGACCAGTTGCTGGGTGCGCTGCGAATCGCAGCACTGCGTTCGCAGGACGGCGACCTGCTCGCCGACTTGCTGCGCGACGAGCGCATGTGGCAATCACCGCAGCTCGTCGCCGAGTTGGGGAGCCTCGGCTCCAAACTCCCGGGCGGGACTCTGCCGAGAGTGCGCTCGGCCGTCGCCGCGCAGCTCGCGTCAGATCCACACGTCCTCACGCTGCCGCTGGAGCGCCTGAGCGAGGTCGAAGGGCTCGAGCTGTTTGAAGACGACACGATCTTCGAAGCCATCGGCGCGGCGCTGGAACAGTCCGAAGCCGACGACGAGGAGCTGTAGCGATGGACGCAGAGGAGCTGATCGCATCGCTCGACGCGCCACTGCTGAGCGGGGCCTCTCGGCCAAAGCTTCTGGCGCGGATCCTGTTGGGCCTGCTCGACGCCGACGGACGGCGCATATACGCGCCCGTGGCGGAGCGGGCGGATACGTACGTACCGGCTTTGGGCCGTGCCGAGCTGCAGGTCGAACTGCTGCTCACCTTGTGGGCACTTGCGCCGGCCGACAAGAACAATGGCTACGCGCGCGAGGTCGCCGTGCTCGGCTCCGGGACTCCGAATGCCGAGATCGAGGCATGTCTTTCACGACGAGCCACCGCGGTGGTTGTGCGCCTAATCCGCAGATTCGGCCAGGGCGCCGGCGGCGACGATGACAACGAAATGGCGCACGCGTTTGAGACGCTCCAGCCGTTCCTGCTCAGACGAAGCGTCGCTGAGACGGAGCAGATCGTCAGCGCGGCACGCGAGGCGCTCGCTTCGGAATGGACGTCCGACATGGAGCAGCAGGCGGCGCGAGTGCGGCTGCACCGCGCTTTGGCCACGCTGGCGGAGACGGCAGACCTCGACAGAGAGCTGCGCGCGTTGCGCGGCGAAGATCTCCTGCGAGCCAGACCGGACGATCCCGAGCGGCTCGACGTGTGGCTGCTGGGCGTCGCCGAGATGGCCGAGGCGCTCGATGAGGCAACCATCCGCGAGCTGCTGACGGCGCTCCCAGACGGCGTGATAGATGGCGAGGCGTCGGATGCGGCGCTGCTGGCACACGTCGCGCTGTCGCAGCGCCTGAGCCGGCAGGGCGTCCTGACGGAGGTGCCGCAGTACAGAGTGGCGCTGCTGGCTGCGTTGCGTGGCGGACGCCCGTCGGCGGCAGCGACGGCGGCATTCGCTGAATGGCTCGAATTCGACCCGCCCGCGCGTGCGGTTGCCGAGAGCGTCATCGCATACGGCTCGTCGCCATCAGATGGGGCCGCAGCAGCGCTGCGGGAATGGGCCGGCCGCGTCCGGTCCGGTCACAGCCGCAAGAGGCGCAACACGTCATTGCTCAGACAGCTCGTGAGCATCAGCTTCAACGCGGAGCGCTGGGCGGGTGCCCTTGCGGGCAGCGAGGTCGAGGAGCGACCAATTGTCGAACGCGTGAGGAGCGAGCTTTTCCTCAGACGGGCGTACAACGACCGGCTCAACGACTACCGGCGCTTGCGGCTGGTAAGCGTACTCGTCGGACGCGGCCTGCGGACGCGTAATGCCCGCAGCGACGTCGCTTCCATCTGCGCCGGATTGCTGGCGAGTGGGCAACCGAGCAGCAACCTCGCCGTCGTCGTGCGGCTGTGCCCGCTGCTGCGATCGGATTACGACCGCAAGCAAGCGCTCGCGCGCGCCGTGGAGCGGCATCGGGCGAAGCATGACTACAAGCTGAACGAGGAACAGACAAAGGCTCTGCTGAGCGCAGGCGTCCCTCTCAAGGAGGAGTGGTTGAGAAGCAAGGCGCGGGGGCGCATCGAGGGACTCAAGGCGGAGGCAACCCAGCTGATCGTGAAGGTGCGCGGAGCGCGCAGGCGCTGACGTTCTCCCGACGTTACGGTGACCGGCCGGCGCGCCCCGCGACGATCGCCGCCGACAGCACGGCAGCGGTCATCGCGATCCAAGCCGCGACGGAGTCATAGCCCTCATGGACCATGAAGAAGCCGAGGCCGAGGCCGCCGGCGCTCAGCAGGCCCGCAAGGAGTAGTAGTGCGGCACCGCTCCGGCCGGCTGGTACAGCGCTCGACGGTGCTTTCGTCTCAGGGTCGGTCATCGCGCCGAGCTTAGCCGCAGCGGCAACGACGCCCCTCCGATTGCGGCTGCTCCTTGCTCACGCGTCCCCGGTCCCGCGCCAGTGCCGGTGTCCTCGCTCCGAAGTCTGGCAAGCAGCTGTGCCGTCATCCCCGTCATCTCTGCTTGAAGTCGGACCCACAGACCTCCTCCCATCCGAGTAGCCAACCCGGAAAGTCGGGTTGGGGCATCACTTGCTCGTCCATAGGCTCGCCCGGTGCGAGGTGCCGAAGCGCGTGCGGGCCTGCCGCCGAGCCCGCCGCTTCCGGGTGCGCTGCAGACCTGGCTGCTGTGGCGCTGGCCGTTCTCGTTCCTGAGCGCGATGCGCCGGCGCTACGGGCCGCGCTTCACGATCCACGCGCTCGCGCGCCCGCCGCTCGTCTTCTTGTCGGATCTCTCGGAGGCGAAGGAGGTCTTCGCCGCCTCGCCGGAGCTGCTGCTGCCGGGCGAAGGCGGCGCGACGATCATGCCGATCGTCGGCGAGCGGTCGTTCATGCTCGCCGACGGCGAGATGCACTGGCATGGCCGCACGATGCTCTCCCCCGCCTTCTCGCAGCGCGCGATCGACGAGCACGCCGAGACGGTGCGCGAGCTGGCGGAGCGCGAGATCGCCACCTGGCCCCGTGACGTTTCGCTCCCGCTGCACGACCGGCTCCGCGCGTTGACGCTGCGCGTGATCCTGCACGCGCTCTTCGGCCACGACATCGAGCAGGTGCCCGAACTGCACGGGCGACTCCTCTCGATGCTCGCGCTGACGGCCGGCACCGGGTTGACGTTGCCGGCATCGCGCTCACTGCCTGGCGGCCGTGCCTCGTGGCGGCGGTTCCTCGCTGACCGCGCTGCCGCCGACGCGATGCTCCTCCATCTCGTCGAGGCGCGTCGCGAGCGGCCGGGCGACCAGAGCGACGTCCTCACGACGCTCATCGCCGCGCGAGACGCCGGCGGGCGTCCGTTGTCCGCCGGCTACGTCCGCGACAGCCTGATGTCGTTGATCCTCGCCGGTCACGAGACGACGGCGGCGGAGCTGTGCTGGGCCTTCCAGCTGCTCGCCCACCACCCCCGCGTTCAGGAGCGGCTCGCCGGAGAGCTGGCGGCTGGCGAGCGTTCCTACCTGACCGCGACGGTGCTTGAGGTGCTGCGTCATCGCCCGGTCTTCCTGTTCGCGATCCCTCGGGCGGTCGCTGCACCGATCGCGATCGGCGGCTGGACATACGAGCCGCCGGCGCAACTGCTCGTCTGCATCTACCTGCTCCACCACGACCCCGTCGCGTTCTCGTCGCCGGACGAGTTCCGGCCAGAACGGTTCCTCGATGAGCATCCCGGGGCGTCGTGGCTGCCCTGGGGCGGCGGACGCAAGCGCTGCCCAGGCCGCCGGCTCGCGCTGCTCGAGCTGGAGACCGTGCTCGCCGCCGCGATCTCGACCGTGAGCGTCCACCCCGCTGCCGCCAAACCCGAGCGACCGCGCTGGCGCAGCGTCATCGTCACGCCGCACGCCGGCGCGCGGGTCATCCTCCGTCATCGACGCACCCGTGCGCGCCCGGTCGGATGACGCTCACTCCAGCAGCGCCTCTCGTGTCGGGACTTGAGCCGCCAAGTAGCTGGCGGCGGCGGCAATGGCGAAGGCCGTGAGCGCGAGGACCGCGTAGGCGGCGCCAGCGACGGGAAGCGCGAGCGAGGATTGGACGGGGAAGCCGGTGACGGTCGTCAGCGTGCGGTTGAGCAGCTGGGCACCGCAGATGCCGAACAGCGTGCCGATCGTGCAACCGACGATGAGCAGCACCGCGGTCTCGATCAGCAGCGCGTGCCAGACGCGGCGGGTGCTGATCCCGAGCAGCTTGACGGCGGCGATCCGTTGCCGGCGCTGCCAGACCATCGCGCCCATCGCGGCGGCCATCGCCAGGGCAGCAGCACCGAGCATCAGCCCCGCGATCTGCGTCAGACGCGCCAAGCCTTGGCGGGCGGTCTCGCGCTGGCGCTGCTCGCGCTCGGCGGCCGTCTCGACCGTCAACCCCGATCCTGGACCGAGCGCGCGCTGCACGAGTGCTCTGCCCTCCGCCGGCGAGACGCCTGGGGCAAGCGTGACACGCAGCGCGCTCGCATCCGAACTGGCCCACGCGCGCGCGTAGTCGGTGGCGTTGAGCACGATCGTGCCGGGCGTCCAGCCGAGGTTGGAGATGATCGCCGCGACCCGCGCGCGCACCGGCCTGGGAGCGTTGAGCGTGAACGCCTCGCCGACCGACAGGTGCCGCTCCTGGGCGAGTGCCTCGGAGAGCGCGACCCACCCGCGTCGACGCAATCGGGCCATCGCCTGGGCTGGATCGCCGTCGAGCATCTGCCCGGCTGGGACCGGCTCGGGCGCGCTCCTCGGCGGCGCCATCACCCACACCCGCCGATCGCCGAGATCCAAGAACGCGCCGCGCTGGACCTCCACCCGTCGAACGCCGGCAGCCCTTCGCAACCGTCCTGCCGCGTCGATGTGGAACGGCATCGTCGCCAGTGCGTTCGCGGTGCCCGCTGCGGTCACCCAGATGTCCGTGACGGCACTCAGCTCGTGCACGTCTTGATCCAAGCCGCGCTGCAGGTCTCGATGCGACCCCTCCAGCGCGACGGCTCCCAGCAGCGCGATCCCCGCGATTGCCGCCACGGCCACCGACCGAGCGCCACTGGCGCGCAACTCGCCGACAGCGAGCAGCGGCGCGGAGCTGTGCATCCATGCGCGCGTGCGGTCCACGGCCGCAAGCGCCGCATCGAGAATCCAGGGCAGGCTCAGCAGCAAGGCCGCGATAAGCGTCACGATGCCGAGAGCCGCCATTTCGGGCGCTGTGATGCGGACAAGCATCGATACGCCGAGGCACATGACCCCAGCTCCGAACGCCCACCGCTTGGAGGCTCGTGCGGAGCCGCCGCGGACGTAGGCGGCCCTGATCGCCGATCGCGGCCACAGGGTCGGCAGCAGCGGCACGAATGTCGCGAGCAGAGATGCAAGCAGTCCACCCGCAATCGCGACAACGATCGTGCGCAGGTCGACGACGCGACCGATGCCTACGGGGAAGGCGAGTGCGAGATAGCCGGGACGCGGCGGGAAGACCGTCCGCGAGAGCAGCTCGCCGAGCGCCAGCCCGAGCACCGACGCGACGGCTCCCAGCACGAGCGCGTCCATCGCGAGCACTCTTGTAATCGTCCGCCGGCTCAAACCGAGCCCGCGCAACTCGGCGATCAGCTCGCGTCGTTGGCCGGCGACGAGCAGCAGCGCGTTGAACGCGAACAGGAACCCCACGAACGCGCTGATGGCGGCGAACAGTCCGGTCGATTGATCGTTCGGTGCCGCCGCCTGCGCGAACACCTGGGCGTCGAAGTCGACCGGCCGCACGTCAAGGTGGCCTGCAGCGACACGGCGCAGGAAAGCCTCGACCGCCTGCTCACGACCCGGACGCGCCGCCACATACGCGCGAGAGACGCGACCCTCGAGCCCGGTCAGCTCCTGCGCATAGGCGAACGGCAGCAGCACACCGGTGATCTCGCTCAAGGCACCGACGTCGGCCCGATCGACGATCGCACCGATCGACACCGGCACCGCGCGACCCTTCGCGTCGAGCGTCACACTCCCGCCGAAGCGCGCCCCGACCGCGTCGGCGACCGCGCGCGGCAGCATCGCCGTGCGCACGCCTCGGTAGACGGTCTCGAAGCGGGCGACGTCGCCGCCCAGGCCGCGAAGGCCGCCGCCGGCCGCGAAGATCGTCACCGAGGCGCTGCCGCCTGGACCCGTGACGCTCGCCGGCACCTCGATCACCGGCACCGCCGCGCGCACGTCTCGGTTGCTGGCGAGCATGCGGACCGTGCGCTGGTCGAAACCGTCAGGGCCACGGGCGACGAGCTGCCACTGGGCTCGGCCGAACAGCCCCTGCGTCAGCTGCTCGACCGATCCGGAGAGGCTCGTGCTCGATACCTGCACCGAGTACAGCAACGCCACGCCGACGGCGATCCCGACGAGCGCGAGCAGCTCCTGCACCCGGCGCGCACGCAACCGCCGCCGATAGAAGAAGACGAGGTTCGACAGGCTCACGAGGAGGAGACCGACACGGCTTGAGCAGCCTCCCGAGCACGGGACTGGACATGTTCCGCCTCCGCGACCGCCAGTGCCATCCGCTCGCGGGCACCCGAGACGAGCTGCGGCTGCACGGCCTCGAGAAACTCGACGACTGCGTGCGCCAACTCGTCGGAGGCGTGTTGGAGTCGTGTCAGCTGCTCAGGGGATGCCCTGTCGAAGCAGAGCAGCTCCGGCGCCGCGTGCGCGAGCGCGATCTGATCGCTGAGGAGGCCGGTCGTAGCGCTCGCGACCGCAAGGCTGGTGCCGGCCGCGAGCAGCTCCCCGGCATCCGCTGCGCGCACCGGGGGCCGTTGGTCGATCACGACGGGCCCCCGTCGATCCGCAGCTGCTCGGCGCCATGACGCAGGGCGACGATCAGCGCCCGGACCGCACCAGGCTCGATCTCGTCAAGAGGGATGTCGATGTCGATCTCCGCCTCGGCGCCGATGCGATCCACGAGGTGCGCCGGGAACTGGCGGAGCGCTCCGAGGAGGTCGCGCAGCGTCGCCTCCGAGATCCATGGCTCTCCGACCGATTCGAGCGCGTCGGCGAGCGCGAGCAGCCCTTCACGGGCAGGCAGCAGACGCGCGGCGAGCCGAAGCTGCCGCCCGTCTGCGATCCCTGACCGCAGCCAATCGGCCGCCGCACGCTCGACCGCCTCGACGCCGACGTCGAGCGACCGGAAGTCGCGTTGCGCCAGCGATTCGCGCAGCATGTGCGCGAGCTCGGCCACCTCCAGCAGCTCCTCGAGCTCGCTGACGATGCGGCGCTGCCGTTCGATCGAAGCTTCGACCTCGTCGCCCACGTAGATCGTGCTGGCGGCGTAGTCCTCGAGATCCCGTGCCAGCCGCTCCACAACCTCGCGCTCGAGCTCAACCAGCTCGTGCAAGCGGATCAGCGCCAACGCGCCCGCTGCGTCGTCCACCGCCCCGTCTCCCTCACTCCCCAGTGGTTCCGGCTGAACACGATTGTGGGAGGCGGGCTTGGGGGAAAGCCCGCCTCCCGCACCGGCGTCGGGAGGGCGCCGGCGTTCGCGGGGACGCTGCTTCTGGGGGATCGCGCCCCTGCCGAGCGCACGGTATGTCCGGGTCCGGAACCGGGTCAACCCCAAAACACGGAATACCAGGCTGGCAGGGGCTTCCGGACTCAGCTCGCGCTCAGACGGCGACGCGCCGCGCGCCGCGCCACCAGCGCGCGGGTCCGCATGCCTCAGTACGTTTCGCCCAGCGGGTCTTGGAGGCAGGTCTGCCAGCGACAGGGGGCGACCGGATGGGTATGAAGGAGGCGATGCTCGGCGAGGTGGCGGACCAGCCGCTGCGTCGAACTGCGCTCGTGCGCCGCCTGAGGCGCAGACATCCGCTCGCACGCTGGAAGGGGCTCGACACGATGGTCGACAAGCTTCGGCGAGAGGGTCTGTTGAGCGCGGTCGTCCTCCCGGCGGACGCCGATGCGGACGGCGATCACGCTGCGCCCGATCCCGCGTTCCGCGATGACGAGGCACGCGATCCGCGTGAAGATCCGACGCCCGTCGGGCTGTCGCCCGCAGGACGCGAGGAACTGCGCGCGTGGCTCAGCGGAGAGGCGCCGCCTGGGACGTTCCGCGACGACCTCCTGCTCCAGATCGCCGCCTCGGAGATGGACGACCTCCCGGCGCTGGAGGCGATCGTGCGCGAGCGCTGGGCGACGGTCACAAACCTCGCCGCGACGGACGACGAATCGTCCGGGACAGTTCCGGTGAAACCGGATGATTGGCGGCGGAAGCGATTGCTCGTGGCGCGCGAGCTCGACCGGAGCATCCTCGACGGGCTCGCACGGGGTCTGCGGCGCGCGCATGCCCAGATCGTCGATGCTCTCGAACAGCCGCCCTCCCAAGACCGATGACCCTCCTCGCGCTCGAGCACGTCGACAAGACCTACTACCGCGGAGGCCGTCACCGCCTCCGGATCCTGCGTGACGTCGCACTCGACGTCGACGCCGGAGAGCTCGCCGCGATCGTCGCCGACCCCACCGCCGGCAAGACCGCCCTGCTGCGCATCGCCGCCGGACTCGAGCCACCCGACAGCGGCACGGTCCGCCTTGCCGGCCGGCCGCTTCCGGCCACGAACGATCCCGACCCGCGGATCGCGCTTGTCACCCGCACCCCGCCGCCTCGCGAGACGATGACCATGCGGATGCTCGATCTGGTCGCGATCCCGCTGCTGGAGCAGATGTCGCTCGCCAAGGCGCATCGGCGTGTGACGCCGATGCTCGAAGCGCTCGGCGTCGGAGATCTGTCGAGCGCGACGTGGGTGGAGCTGTCCGACGCAGAGCGCGTCGCGATCCGGATCGCGCAGGCCGCGGTGCGCAAGCCACTGCTCCTGCTCGTCGACGACGTGATGGCCGGACTCGGCATCGCCCACGTCGACGCCGTGCTGGGATGTCTGCGACATGCAGCCGACGCCGACCGCACGGCAGTCCTGATGACGGCCGGCAGCCTCGAGGAGACAGCCCGCGTCGACACGCTCTACTCACTGAGCGCCGGCTCGCTCGTCGCGATGTCGACGCGTGAGCGCGGCCAGGTGCTCGACTCCCCGGCGGAGCGCCGTTGATGCTCGAGGTCCGCCAGCTCGTCAAGGAGTACCGACCCGTCGCCGGTGAGTCGGTACGAGCGGTCGACGAGGTGTCGCTCAGCGTCGGCGCCGGCGAGCTGGTCGCGCTGTACGGACCGAGCGGCTCCGGCAAGACCACGCTGCTGGAGCTGATCGCAGGCGTGCAGCGACCCGACCAAGGCGCCGTGGTCGTCGACGGTCGCGAGGTCGCCGCCCTGGACCAACGCGGCCTGGACCGCTACCGGCTCTCCACGCTCGGCATCGTGCCGCAGTCGCTGAGGCTGGTGGACGGTCCGACGGCGCTCGACCTCGCGGCGCTGCGCCTGACCGAGCAGGGCCTGTCCTGGAAAGCCGCCCACCAGCGCGCGATGCCGCTGCTCGAGCGCCTCGGCCTGCGGGCACGCGCCGATCACCAGGCCGGCGAGCTCTCCAAGGGCGAGCGTCAGCGCGTCGCGATCGCGATGGCGCTCAGCACGCAGCCTCTTCTGGTGCTCGCCGACGAGCCGACCGGCAACCTCGACACGCGACGCGGCCAAGACGTGCTCTCGCTGCTCGCCGAGTACAGCTCCGAGCGCGGCGCCGCCGTGCTGCTCGTCACGCACGACCCGCAGGCGACCCACTACGCGCACCGCACCCTCGCACTGCACGACGGCAGGCTGGATGCATCGAAGGCGGCACCAGCAGACCCGGTGCCCGGGCCGGCCTCGTGAGCCTGTCGAACCTCGTCTTCTTCTACCGGCGGCGGCTGCGTGCGCGCCGGGTGCAGGAGTTGCTGGCACTGGTCGGGATCGCCGTCGGCGTGGCGCTGCTCTACTCGGTGCAGGTGTCCAGCACAAGCCTCTCGGGCTCCGTCCAGCAGCTGACCGAGGGGCTGTTCGGGAAGGCGCAATGGCAGCTGGTCGCGCGCGGCCCGCGCGGCCTCGACGAGCACCTGGTCTCGCAGCTCGAAGCGTCCCGCGACGTGCGGGCAGCCGTGCCCGTCCTCGAAGTGCCGGCGAGCGTCAACGGCCGTACAGGAACGCATGCCGTGTCGTTGATCGGCGTCGACCCGCGCATCGCTCATGTCGGCGAGGGAAGCCTGCCGACGGGCTACGGCTCGGTCCTCGCCGCGCTGCGCGCGCTCGCGCTTCCCTCAGCCGTCGCCAGCGCCATCGGCGCGAGATTCGGCGACTCCGTGACGCTCAACATCGGCGGCCGCGCGCAACCGGCCCGCGCCGGGGTGATCCTGAGCCGCGACCAGTTCGGCGCGCTCGCCGACGCGCCGATCGTGGCAGCTCCGCTCACCTACGCTCAGGAGCTTGCGAGCATGCCGCACCGCGTCTCGCGCGTGTACGTGGCGGCGCGTCCGGGTCATGAGCAGGCGGTCGAAGCATTGCTGCGCCGTGTGGCTGCAGGCCGCCTGGACGTGCGGCCGGTCGACTTCGACGCTCAAGTGTTCGCGCAGGCGGCGGCACCGAACGATCAGTCGACTGGGTTGTTCGCGGCGATCAGCGCGTTCGTGGGGTTCCTGTTCGCGTTCAACGCGCTGCTGCTCGTCGCCGGCCAACGACGCGAGCTGATCGAGGCGCTGCGACTGTGGGGCTTCCGCATCGGCAGCATCGTGCGGATCCTGATCTTCGACGCCGTCGTCCTCGGTCTCGTCGCCTCGGCGCTCGGGCTCGCGCTCGGAGAGTTCCTCTCGCGGACGGTCTTCCTGCCCACCCCCGGCTACCTCGGACTCGCGTTCCCCGTCGGCGGCGGTCGGGTCGTGCGTTGGGAGACCGTCGCAATCTCACTCGGCTGCGGCGTGCTCGCGGCTGTGCTTGCGACGCTCGTCCCACTCGCGCTGAACGTCTCCGGGCGCTCAGACCCGGAGGCCGCCGGATCGGACAGCAGCAGCCTGACCCGCGTGCTCCGTTCGCGTTGGGCCCTCGTCGCGAGCATCGGCCTGCTCGCGGTCACGGTGGTCGTGCTGATCGCGGCTCCGGGAGCCGCCGTCGTCGGCATGCTGGCGCTGATCGCGGCGATGCTCTTGCTCATGCCACGGTTGCTCTCCGCCGTCTTGAGCATCGGTGCGCGCATGCAGCATCGCGTCCGCGGCTCGGTCGTGATGCTTGCGGTCGGCGAGCTGCGCGCAGCGGGGTTCCGCTCGGTGGCGATCACCGCCATCGCAGGCATCGCATTGCTGGGCAGCGTCGCGGTCGAGGGCTCGCACCGCGACCTCCTGCGCGGACTCGATCGGGACGTGCACCAGCTGACCGCCGTCACCGACGTGTGGGTGACCGCACCCGGGCCCGCGAACGCGTTGTCGACGACGCCGTTCGGCATCGACGCCGCTCGGCGGCTGGAGCGAACCGCCGGCGTCGAGACGGTCGGCGTGCAGCGAGGCGGCTTCTTCGACGTGGGCGACCGGCGCGTGTGGGTGCTGGCACCACCGGCGACCGCCGCGGATCTGGTGCCGAAGGAGCAGGTGCTCGAGGGCGATCCGGCCCGCGCCATGGCCCGGCTGCGTGGTCACGGTTGGGTCGCGCTCTCCGAGGCCCTCGCGCGCGAGCAGGGTGTCTCCGTCGGGGACGCGTTCACGCTCAGAGCACCGCGGCCTACGCGTGTGCGGGTCGCAGCGATCGTCTCCAACCTCGGCTGGACGCCGGGCACGATCGTGCTCAACGCCGACGACTACGCGCGCGCGTGGCAGACCACCGACGTCAGCGCACTCCGCGTCACGCTCGATCCCGGCATCACTCCGGCCGCCGGCAGAGCCTTGGTCGAGCGGGCGCTCGGCGCCGGCTCCGGGCTCACGGTCGAGACCGTCGCAGAGCGAGAGCGGAGTCAGCGCCATGTCTCCCACGACGGGCTCGTGCGCCTCACGCAGATCGCCGTGCTCATGCTCGGCGCCGCAGCGCTCGCGATGGCCGCCGCGATGGGCGCGATGGTCTGGCAGCGCCGCCAGCGCCTCGCCGCCGTCAAGCTGCTCGGCGTCCCCACCCGCCGCCTCTGGCACGCCATGCTGCTCGAGGCCGCAGTCCTGCTGGCGGTCGGATGCACGATCGGCACCCTGGCCGGCATATACGGCGCCCAACTGCTCAACCGCACGCTCAGCACCGTCACCGGGTTCCCCGTCACGCCCTCACTTCCGATCCCCGTCGCGCTCGCTGCCTACGGCAGCCTCGCGCTGATCGCCTTCACCATCGCCGCCGCCACCAGCTACGTCGCTGCCCAAGTCCCGACCCGAACCGCACTCCAAGACTGAACGGACGAGGACGCCCAGGCATGGTCCTCGCCGATGAACGAATGCCGACGCACGCCAAGCGAGGCCTATGCGCTGCTCTGCGTCGCATGGCGCGGCGTCACCTGGACGATCCCGAACGTCAGACGGGAGCTGCAGCGGTGGCGCGAGCGCGCCCTGCGCATCCCTGATCCGCCGCTGCGCGCCGACGCGTTGGAGACGCTGCGTCTCGAGCACATGAACGCGCACGGTGCTGCGCTGTTCGCCGTGCTGCCGCGCACGCGCAGCCTGCCGCTGCTGCGTCTGCTCGTCGCCTTCCAGGTCGCGCTCGACTACCTCGACACCGTGACCGAGCGGCCAGCTGCCGACGAGCGTGCGCACGGCGAGCGGCTCCACCGCTCGCTCGTCGACGCGCTCGATCTCGACGCTGATCTGGCGGACTACTACGACGGGCGCCCATGGGAGGACGACGGCGGCTACCTCCGCGCGCTCGTCGAGACGTGCCGGCGCGAATGCGCCGCGCTGCCCGGCTACTCGGCGGTGCGTCCATACGCCCTGAGCGCGGCCTCCGATCTCTCCGTTCAGGTTCTCAACCACCTCTCGGACCCGGCCGACCGCGACGCAGCACTCCGCGCCTGGGCGGACGGCGAGGGACACCGCAACAGCGAGCTCCAATGGTTCGAGCGCGCCGGCGCCGCAAGCTCGACGCTCGCCATCTACGCGCTGCTCGCGACGGCCGCCTCTTCACATCTGAGCGCCGAGCGAGTGCACGCGATCAACGCCGCTTACAACCCCACGGTCTGCCTCCTGTGCACGCTGATGGACAGCCTCGCCGACTACGAGGAGGACCGTGCCTCAGGGGTGCACAGCTACGTCGCTCGCTACGGCGACACAATGGTCGCGATCGAGCGAATCTCCGACCTCGTCCCGCGAGCGCTCGCCGACGTGCGTCGGTTGCCGAGCGGATCACGACATGCCGTAATCGTGAGCGGAATGGTTGCGATGTACCTCGCGAAGCAAGGTCCTGACAACGCTCTGCTCGGCGAAAGCTCGCGGCAGATCGGTATGAGCGTCGGCTGGATGGCGGCCGTGGCGATGCCCGTGACTCGCATCATGGAGGGGCGGCGCGTCCGTTCAACTCCTCGACGACAACCCCAAAATACGGAATAAAGGGGTTCCGCTCAGAGCAGGCAGATCGTATGTTGGCCGCGCCAAGAGCCGGTAACGATCCCTGCGGATCGCTGCGAGTGCGGGTCCGCGACCCGCAACGAGCTGGTCGCGGACCCGCGAGCACGAGATGCCCCTGCAACAGTCCACTGCCAGACACACCGCGCTTCGCTCCACCCAGAGAGAAGGCGATGTGCTCCTTCGCCGCGCGCTCGGCAAGACCATTCGTCGACTGCGGCGTGATCGAGACCTCTCCCAGGACCAACTCGGCGAGCGCACCGGGCTCGCGCGGAATCACATCGGCGAGATCGAGCGCGTGCCGCGGGATCTGAGGCTGCAGACGATCGTGTCACTTGCAAGCGCGTTCGACATGCACGTCTCGGAGTTGCTTGCACGGGCGGAGGAGTTCGCTCGCGAGCAGGCTGCCCAGCAGCCGAAGTCGGACGACTCCGCCGCTCCGTAGGTTCCTGTACGTTGAAGTTCATTCGACGGACCTCAACCGTCGTGATGCGGAGGCGAACGCGCAAATGGGGATGACGCATGCCGTGCTGGGGGCCGCGAAGGAGGGGCCCGCGTCGCGCTACGAGCTGCTCATGCGGCTGCGCCGCGACTTCCCGCTGTGGCACTTCACCAGCGGCGGCGTCTATCACGCCGTCAACAAGTTGACGCCTCACCTGCTGCGCCCCTGCGACGGCGATGGAACCACAGGCGATTACGAGTTGACTCCGGCAGGAGACGTGCGCCTGCGCGCGTGGGTACGCAGACCGTCACGGCCTGGGCCGTTCCGCGACGACCTGCGGCTGCAGATCGCCTATTCGGAGCCCGAGGACCTTCCCTGGATCGAGCAGCAGATCCGCGAACGCCTCAGATGGATCGGCAAGCAGCAGGCGGCGCTTCGCGACCTCAGAGATCTCCGGGAGCTGCGTCGCCTCCAGAAGCCGTGGAGCGTCACGCGTCTGCTGATCGCACGCGCCATCCAGCTCGCGGTCCTCGACGGGCTCGCGCGCGGCCTGCGACGAGCCCAGGCCGAGATCATCACCGCCATCGAGCAGCACAGCGCGCAGCAGGGCCGATGACACTCCTGGCTCTGGAGAACGTCAGCAAGACGTACTACCGCGGAGGCCGCCACCGCCTGCCGGTCCTGCGCGACGTCAGCCTGCACGTCGATGCCGGCGAGCTCGCCGCGATCGTCGCCGACCCCGCTGCCGGCAAGACCACCCTGCTGCGCATCGCTGCGGGCCTTGAGCCGCCCGACACAGGCACGGTCCGCCTCGCCGGCCGCTCGCTCCCGGCCGGGAACGACCTCGACCCGCGGATCGCGCTCGTCACCCGCACCTCACCACCGCGCGAGACCACGGGCTTGCCAGTGACCGACTTCGTGGGGCTGGCGCTCATGGACCGCATGCCGACTCGCGAGGCGCGTCAACGCACGGACGCGGCTCTCGACGCGTTCGACCTCCGCACGCTCGCGAGCTCCACTTGGCCCGAGCTGTCAGACGTGGAGCGAACGCTGATCCGAATCGCGCAGGCAGTCGTTCGCCGGCCGATGCTGCTGCTGCTCGACGACCCCGTCCTTGGCCTCGGCATCTCGACTACGGAGACGGTCCTCTCGCAGATCCGCGAGGCGGCCCGAGCGCATGCGACGGCGACGCTGATGACCGTCGGACACCTGTCCGAGGCGCTGCATGCGGACACGATGCTCACGCTGAACGCAGGCGCGCTGATGGAGATGTCGAGGCAGCCGGCCCGCGGACAGGTGCTGGACTTCCCGACGGGCCGCGTGTCCTGAGCGAGCAGCCATCCACAGGCCGCCGCCGTCGCCCGTGCCTCGGCGTCAGCGCCCGGAACGTGCTCCCATCGCATCCCGAGTGCGCGTCTCAGCGCGAGCGATGATCTCGGTCGGCGTGATGCGGAGCACGCCGCAGACGAGGAAGAGGCGATCCCATCGCAGGACGTGACGGCCGTTCTCCCACTCCCAGATGCGACTTGGGCGGATGTCGAGACTGTCGGCCACGGCGCTTTGTGACATGCCGACCTCTTCGCGGCGCTCTCGGAGCACAGCGCCGAGGGCGATTCGGAACTCGCCGGGATCGAGGCGGAAGAAGTCGATATCGGCGTCGGGCATCTCGAGCGCCGGGGACCCGCCCTGCCTGGGCGCCCGGACCGGCTGAGCGTATCCCCTACGACTCGGATTGGCAGCGCTTCGCGACCATGCTGGAGCGGATGAGCGACACGCCACGTAGGTCGCGGTTACGTCGGCAAGCGATCTGCGAGTTCGCGCGGTCGCAGGGCGGTCACCGAAGTGTCGTGGAGGTGTCTGTCGCCACTGACGATCGCGTCGACTCTCGTCGCGACGGCGAGCGCCACGAGGTAGTCGTCAGCCGGATCCGGGGTTGCTCCCCTGATCGTCGGCGGATCGGGGTGCAGCGTCGCGTGGAGCTCGATGCGCTCGATGAGTTGTCTGGCTGTGGTCTCGTCGAACCATCGGCGGAACTTGGGGCGCATGACGACGCGGCGCAGCTCCGCGATCACCTTCGGACTCGCGATGATCTCCAAGCGGTCGTCGATCCACGCGCTGAGGATGCGAGCCGGTGGCGAACCGGCGGGGCCAATCAGGGCTGAGACGAAGACGCCCGGATCGACGACGACGCGGATCACCCGCCGTCGCGCCGCTCCCGGCGCGACGCAGCAAGCTCCTCGTAGGCGATCCGCTCAGCCTCTTCGGCGCTGAGCGCGCTCGCGGCCTGGGTCGCGTCGACCATGCGCCCGAGCAGATAAGCGTTGACAGCCCGTTCTACGATCGCGCCGTCAGCCAGGTCGGCCACCGGCGCGCCGAGCTGCTCGCGCGCCTGCGCGACCATGTCCGCGTCAAGTGAAACCGTGATCTTGGCGGCGGAAGCCATGCGTACACGGTACCGCGTGTACCGGGCACCTCCCGATGGATGGTCGATCACAGCCCCGGTCGATCGCGCTGCATCCACGGCCATCAACCCCCGGCGGTCAGCTCCAGCGGCAGGATCATGACCGCCGGCGTGAGAAAGCTTTCGTAGCCGAGGGCTTCGCGCAGTGCCGGCGGGAGCTTCGGCAGCCGCCAGGCGAGCATCGAGCCGTGGTGGATCTCGTCTTCGATGGTGAAGAGGATGTGGTCGCGGCCGGGGTAGTACCAGGCGTGTTCCGGGTCGCCGGTCCGGCCGATGCGTCCGGTCATCTCCTCGTCGGCGGCTTTCATCAGCGCGCGCATCGACTGGTCGTCGGGGCTGGTGAAGATCACGACCGGGCGCGTCTCGAGCTCTTGCACGCGTGGGTGGTGCAGTCCCCAGCAAGTGAGGAACGCGTCGTAGCGCTTGAACTTTCGGCGGTTCTTGGATGCCTTCTGCGTGCGGTCGACCTCGATGAGCAGGTCGAAGCGGATGTCGCTTCTCTGTCCGACGAGCCAGCCGAGGACGTCGAGGCGGATGGTCAGGTCGGGCTTGACGACTTCGACGTAGGGGCCATCGGGAATTCCGGCGAACGCGTGCTGCTCGCCCAGCCAGACGTCGCGTCGCTCGATCGCTCGCCAGCCACGGCCGCGAGCGATCTCGATCGTCGGTGGTCTGAGTCGCCCCTCGTCGTAGCGGGGCGTCAGCACCTCGGTCACGCCGACACCCGGAGCGAGGGCGGCCTCGAATGCCTGCCACCAGGCGATGGTATGCAGGTTGTGCAGGAGGTGCATCGACGTGCTTGCTTCGCTGGCCCGCCATCTGTTTGACGGCGGGATCACGGATCCATACAAACCCGGCGATTGCTTCCCGAGGCGGTGGCCTGCGGCCGTCAGCGAGTGCAGCCGCGGTGCGCTGCCGCCCCGCTCACGCCCGTCCTCGATCGAGAGCTGCGTGCGCCGGCGCTCCACATGGCCTGCGTCGCGCATGCGGCGCAGCAGGTCCTGGGTGGCGCGCAAGGTCGCGTCGGGCAGCACCGCGCGACGGAGCTGCTCGGTCGTCATGTACCCGAACCGGTCGAGCCACTTGACCGCCATGAGGTGCTCGTAGCGGACGCTTCTCAGCGCCTGTCTTCTCGGTGGCGGCTCGATGACGCCGAGCCCGGTGATCTCTTCGTAGCGGTCCAGCTCGAGGATCGTCGCGGGCCGCGGCGGCTCCTCCTCGAACAGCTCGTCGGGATCGATCTCGAACGACTCGTCAGGGTCGATGTCGGCCGGGTTGCCGGCGAGCTCGCGCACGCGTGAGCGCATCGCGGGGATGTCGGGCTCGACCGGCTCCCAATACTCGGGCGGAGTCACGTTGCTCGCCGATCCCGGGTGCGACCAGTACGGATCGCATCGACGGCTGGGCTGGCGCTGTGTGCTCGGCGGCGCGGCCGGCGAGGAGACGCCGCGACCGTCGGAGTGCGCGTGACGGGTTCGAGGTCGAGCTGCGATGGATCGAAGCGCCAGGCACGGCCCACCCTGCGCGCTCCGGGCACGCGACCTTGACGTGCTGCACGCGTGAGCGTCTTGGCGTGGATGCCCAGACGAGCCGCCGCCTCGACGGGCGAGAGCAGACGGCCGGTCGCTCCTCGCTCTGCATCGAGGTGCGGACGCAGACGCGCTGCAAGCACGCTCAGCTGCTCGTCGGTGAGGTCCACCAACAGAACGCCGGCGAACGCGCTCAACGCGCTGGCGCTGACGTGATCGTGGGAAGCAGGCGATGGTTGGCGGGATGGCATGAGGAGCGAGCGGAGGTGGTGGCAGGAGCGCTGCCAACAGCGAAGCGGAGGGATGTGCAGAAAGCGACATCACGAGCGTAGGTTGGGGGTGCGCGCAAAGTTGAGCCACCCTGCTTGTTCAATCACCACTGATGGGACATGGATGATCGGAAGGGCTGTATCCCCTTCTAGTCACCGTGTTCTGGCCGGCGCTCGGCGGAGTGGCGATCGACGCGAATCGCTCGACGCAGCGGGCGATTCGGCGAGTCCAGGACCGGCGAACTCGGCGGCGTCGCTCGCAAATTGAAGCGAAGCAGCGCCGGACACGGCTGCCGCGAGGTTCGCCGGCACGGATTCGCCGCCAGCACTCAATGCTCTGTCGAGCAGCCCGAACTTCCGGTGCCAATTGAGACGAAGCCGACCGAACCCCAAACCGGGGTCGCGCACTTGCAGACCGAACCTCCGTGGCCGATGACCAGCGGCCATTGCGCCTATCCTCGAAGGCTCGATAACCGGAGCCCGAGTCAGTCGATCACGGAGGCGCAGGATGTCGGTCGCGAAGATGCCAGATGGAAGATGGATGGTCCGCTGGCGCGAGAACGGCAGCAACCGCGGCCGGCGCTTCGATCGCAAGGGCGACGCCGACGCCTGAGAGCGCGAGCTCCGGCGTCGTCGCCAGCTCGGTCCCCTCGTGCTGGCGCAGCTCACCGCGCGCGCGCCGACGCTCGGCGAATGGATCACGGAGAGATGGGCGCCCGAGCACGCGGCGACGCTGGAGCAGTCCACCCGCGACCGCTACGCCGACGTCTACCGGCTGCACGCCGAACCGTGGCTCGGCGACCTGCCGCTCGCAGAGATCACAGTCGGGCGCCTGCGCTCGTGGCAGGCCGAGCGCCTCGCGGACGGCGTCGGCGTCGGCACGATCGACAAGGCACGAACGCTGCTGTCCTCGGTGCTGCGCCACGCGGCCGAGTCAGAGGCGATCCCCGGCAACCCGCTCGCGCTCGTGCGTGCTCCGCTGGCCGAGCATCGCGACGCCGTGACGCCGCTGGCTCCGAGCACTGTCGAGGGCATCCGCGCCGTGCTCGCCGGCGCGATGGACATCCACGTCCCCGAGCGCATCCGCAGAGGCGGCGTGCGCGTCGCCGGCTACGTCGTCCGCGACGAGCGCGACACGCTCGCACGCGTACGGGACGCCACGATCGTGCCGGTCCTCGCGTATGCCGGCCTGCGACCGGGCGAGCTGCGCGCCCTGCGTTGGGGCGACGTGCGCAAGGCAACGATCACCGTCGAGCGGGCAGCACGCCCGGACGGCACGATCAAGAGCACGAAGAACCACGAGCGCCGCGCCGTGCGCCTGCTCGCACCGCTCGCAGCCGACCTCGCCGAGCTGCGCCGCGCCGCCGGAAACCCGACCGATGACGTGCTGGTGCTGCCGCCGCCGAGCGAGCCGGCCGCCGACGCACACTCTGATGCCGTGGCGTGGACGAAGACGGACTGGCAGATGTGGCGGGCGAGACGCTGGGACAAGGCGTGCAAGCTCGCAGGCATGCCGGCCTCGCCGCGGCCCTACGACCTCCGCCACAGCTTCGCCTCGCTGCTGCTCGCCGAGGGCCGCAGCGTCCACTACGTCGCGCGCAGACTCGGCCACTCACCCGCCCTGACGCTCTCGACCTACGGCCACCTGTTCGCTGAGTACGAGCACGCCGACCGCATCGACGCCGAGGCCGAGATCGCGCAGGCTCGCGCCGCACTCGACGCGGCAAGCAGTGCAGCAGCGCCCAACTCATGTACACGCTCAGTACACAGCGACAGCGCCGGCGGCACCACGCCAGCCACCCCGAAACGACGAAAGCCCCGCGTTAGCAGGGCTTTCGTGGAGTACCGCCACGGGGATTCGAACCCCGGTTTCCGCCGTGAGAGGGCGATGTCCTAGTCCCCTAGACGATGGCGGCGCGTCAGCGGCGAGAATAGCAAAGCGATTTGTGGGAGCGTGGGGTGCGACGACGCCGCGAGCGGGGCGCGGGACCGTGTATCTTCGATTCCGGTTCCCTGCGGCTGTGGCGGAATCGGTAGACGCGCACGGTTCAGGTCCGTGTGGGGTATACAAATCCCCGTGGAGGTTCAAGTCCTCTCAGCCGCACCATTTTCACGTCGTGCAAACCGTGGCCCCCTTCAAGGGGGCCACGGTCGTTCCGGGCCTTTTCCTCCCTGAGCAGGACTTTTCTCAGGCTTCCCGGGCCTCCCTGGGGTGTCTGGCACGTCTGCCGGCGCTGCCGGGCAAAGGAAGCCAGCGCGAGGCTGCAAGCAGAGCGGCTTGCGAGGTATCAGCGATGATCTCGACGCGGGCGATCTCCTGTGCCGTAGCAATGACCTGGCGGGAGCGCACCTGCTCCAGCGCGCGCGAGGTCTGACGCTCCGTCCGCGTCTGGAGGAAGCCGCCGCCGTTGAATGGGACAAGCTGATCGCTCATGAGATCGCTCCTTGCCTGGTGGCGAGCCAGAGCCCGAAGTCGCGCAGGCTGTCGATGTAGGCGCGGGTGTGCTCCGACACCGTCCTGAGATAGGGATGGCTCGCCCAGTCGGCGGGAAGGTCGGCCCAGTGCTCGGCCAGCCAGTCGGCTTGGACCGATGTGAGGACGTTGCCGTGGACCAGATCGGCGAGCGCATTAACGACATCGCCTCGATTGGTTGTGCTGTGAGTGCTCATGACGAGCAGGCTGACGACGACCGTCGGACGTCACACGGGTGTCAAATGCCCGTCCGCCTGCTACCTTTGGACGTCCAAAAATGGGACGCCCCCCAACTCCCCACCACAATCCGGTAGTCCGAGACCTTGAGGCGATTCGTGGCCTCTCGTGGGCACGACCAGACGACTTTGAGCATACCATCGACTTGCTCTCGCATCCCGCCATCGGGCATCTCGCCAATGGA
The DNA here is from genome assembly GCA_035654055.1 of Conexibacter sp. Lineage (GTDB taxonomy): Bacteria > Actinomycetota > Thermoleophilia > Solirubrobacterales > Solirubrobacteraceae > Conexibacter. The sequence goes on along the minus strand of DASRXW010000095.1, from coordinate 33,358 downwards.
TCTACGCGGGCCGACGCCCGTGTTCGCGCCCTCAAGCGTGCACTCGCCACCGTTGCGACTCGATTGGAGAAACACGAAGCTCGACATCCCCCTCGCCTCAACCGTTCCGATGCGTTCGCCTGTCGCGTCCTCCTGAGGCTCGGACCCACGTATGAGTCGATGTCCGTCGAAGAACTCCAAGACACCGTTGCCAGATCGTGGCAGAAGGCTGATGGTCGCGGCGGTACAACGCGGCTTCAGACAGGCGGCTTCCGGAAACAGCTTCAGCCCCAGCTCTATCTTCGCCTTGCCTCCGCGGTGTCAAGCTATCTCGCCGAAATTGAAGCGCGCCGCTCTTCCACTTCTGCGCCCAAGCGGAGACCTGACGAGTCGGTGCAAAGACCGTCCAACACGTCCAGCAAAGTCGGGAGAGACACAGACTCCGTCGAAAGCGGGCCGCTGGTCGACCTCAGTTCCGTCCGGTTGGCCCCGAATCAAGATGCGTCCATGCCGATACTCGAGGCACGCATTGAGTCCGGCCGCACCGATGGTGTTGACCTCATCGAGTATGCGGGTCTCACGACTCTTCCACTTATTCGTGCCATCGGCCGAGCCTCCCGGCCTCTGCGGCTCCTTCTGAAGCATCCGGATACGACAGAAGGAGTCCAGCAGCAGCGGATGATCGCAACGCTTGACACACTTTACACCGCAATCCTGCCTTCGTACACTCAGCCGTGGGAAGTCCGCTGCTATCGCCTTCCGTACTCGCTGCGGGCACGCCGGATCGGAACCGAGTTTCTTGAAATCGGGTGGCTGACTCCCGACCCACGCCGGCGAACCGCTCACGGGCACGATAATCCATCATTGCTTATTGATCTGACAGCATCCGCAGGCGTGCTCTTTCTCTCCTTCTTTGACCGCACATTTGCTGACCTTTGGGACGACGACTCTACTGAGATCGGTGCCGACGTCTTTACAAGGTTCTCTCAGTGATTGTCGCCATTCATCAGCCGAACCTTTTTCCGCGCCTCAAAATTCTCCAGAAGCTTGCAGCAGCAGATCTTTGGGTGGTGTTGGATGACGTGCAATTCGCATCACGCGATTACCAGCATCGCGCACTGCTTCAGCCCACGCGTAGAAACCAACGTACTCGTTGGGTGACCTTGCCCGTTGATCGTGCAAGAGGTTCGCGCGTCAAGCTCATGGAAGCAGTGGTCAAATGCGAATATCCAGCCGACCATCTCCATCGCGCGCTTCACGGCGCCTTCCACTGTGCCGACGACCTCTACACACCCTTTGCACCAGAGTTGGCCGAGCTCCAACGCGTCGGCTGCTATCAGCTTGTTCGCTACGCCTTGACAACCTGCCGCACGCTGCTGGACAGCGCTGGCCGACCGCCGCGTATCGTGCTCGCGTCCAAGATCAGGGATAATCCCAAGCCGAAAGCACGCGGTATTGAACAACTGCTTCGGCTCGTCGGGGGCAGTGTGTATATCGCGGATTCTGGTGCGCGTGGCTACCTAGACGACAAGGCCCTGGCGGCCCAAGGAGTAACCACTCTGTGGCAGCACTGGCGCCCAATCTCATCTTGGTCGGCGCCGGCTGTCATTCAGCGCAATGGCTCCGCGCTCAACCTGCTTGCCGCTGATCCTCAGCGATTCGCCAGCGCCGTCAATGACATTTTGGTTACCACGCACTGAACATACGAGGGTGCTAGCAGCAGCCTAGATATCAGTACCCAAACTCCTTGAGCACCTCGGGCAGGTTTCCATGCTCCTCGACGGGGGGCTGCGAGAAGTAAGCCCGTACGTCGAAAGCCGGGTCGCGCAACTCAATCATTGTAAACGTGTCGCGATCGATCAATTTAAGGGCATCCTCGGCGTCGATTCGCGCACGCAGCGCCGCATGGTCACTCGAAACAAGTCGAAAGTCCGCATCACCACGCTCAGGGCGGGATGTGTCGGGAACTCGAACTTTCACGATCCTCAGCGGGCCACAGGCCGTTGGCACCTCAGGCACGACGTAGACAGTTCCCGTCGCCGTGACGTTAGCCGCTCGTCCCGCAGCGCTAACAAGCTTGTCTACAGTCGAATACATGTCGTCGTTCTGGCAAAAGATCGCGACGTAGCTCACTCCTTGAATGCCATCGATATGGTGCGCATTACACAAGGCGCTTGAGCGGGAAACGATGGCCGCTGCGTACGCTTCTACCTCCGCAAACGTCTGAAATGTAGGCATTTTCTTAGTCTACGCGATCTCGGAGCGCACGTCGATGCCCGCATAGACCGCTTTCGCATAGGAGGCAACCGCAGCATCTGTCATCTCTGACTGCGAGAAATCGGCAACGCGTATGGCAGCCTCTCGTGCGGCGCTTCGCTCGAAGGGTTCCAGCGCATAGAGGTAAGTTCCGAGCGTTCCACTCTTGTCGCGTTGCACGACTACGGGACGTCTAAGAAGTGTCGCCATGATAGTGCCCAGGGTGTGGTCTGTGGCGCCGCCCCCGGCAAGGTAGATCTTGTCCTCAAGATACGATTCTGCAATCGAGAGCACGCAATGGCAGAGCGCTTCGGAGTAGGTCCGTGACACCTCCGCGAGCGTAGGGACGCGATGTGAGAGGCAAACGTCATGGAGGCGATATGCCCCTTGAGGCACACCAGCGTTGTCCCAGACAGGAAGCTGAAGCAAGAAGCCATTTGCTCCTGAAGGTCTTGACTTAGCAAGACCTGTCATCGATGTATGCGGATGGCGAGACGAGAAATGCGAACTGACAAATGCGTCGATCTCGGCTCCGAAGCGCGGACAAGAGACCAACCACCTGTAGGGACGTGGGCCGGAGGCGCGCGAGAGCAGACCACCGAACGTTCCTAGATACAAGAGACTGCCGCCGCCCGGATCGTCCCCTACCAGTGACACCGCGTGGCTGTCGGTCGTGTGGACAATGGCCCTCGCTGCTACCCGGTCGAAGATAGCTTCGCCCGGTTCAAGCTCGATCCGAGCACGAACCGCGGGTACGCTGGAAGAGACGAGCCGCGAGCCACTGTCGCGCAGAGAGAGTTCGGCAGCGTTTATCGGACTAATGGCATGCTGTCCACAAGCTCGGTAGACAAAATAGCCAGCCAGGTCAGATACAAGCATTGGCTCTGCGGGCCGACCTACGAGCGCCCGCATATTTGTGAGGCACCAGTGAAGCCACTCGGCACGCGTTGTGCCCGGCGGCAAGCGTGAAATCGTCCAGTAGGGAACCGCCACGGCAGTGGTTCCGCTCGCGTTGAACATCACAGGCACAGGCGAGATAGTCGAGATTGAGAGGACGCTAACCTCGCTAAGGGCCCGAGCGGTCAGAAGCGTGCGCATACTTCGCACGATCCGGTCCCACCAATGGTTTACGGCGCAGACGTAAGGAGGGGCATAGGCCCGAGGATCCCACGGCGTGGCAATCCTTTGATAGTGGCTCTGACCGTCGATCCAAAGAGCTACCTTTGTCACGGTCGTTCCGACATCAACCGCCACGATGGGTTGGGATGCTGCCACGGCGGTTGCTCGGACGGATTGGGGACGAGGTTTCGAGACGATTCGCCTGGTGCGCACACGCGACACTTCCTGATGTCATCAGCTTTGGGACAGCTTTGTGCCGTACCGCACCTCCTCGTAGTCGGTGATGAGTTGGGACAGCGGCACGCCGAGTCCTCTGGCCAGCTTCATGAGCACTCGAAAGGTCGGGTTGATCTCGCCGCGCTCGATGGCGCCGACGTAGTTGCGGTGCAGACCGGCTCGAAACCCCGCCTCCTCCTGGGACAGGCCAGCCTTGGCACGCAGCACCCGCGACGCATGTCCAAGCGCCCGGTGCTCTTTCGAGTGCTGGCTGGCCTTGCACTGGCCTGAGCAGCGCCCGATACGCTGATCACGCATAGGAGATACCACCTCCTGTGTACGGCCCCGGTCGGCGACTGATCCTCGTCGCCGGGGCCACCTCTTGTCAGGGAGGAGGCAAGGTACCGCTGGCGTCAAGACCCGCCGGCGCGGCCTCAGACCCCAGGACCACCCAGGCGTCTCAGGATTTTCTGACGGGCCTGACGATCCACCGGGTCGAGAAGCATCTCGACAAGAGTCTCAACCTGGGGTAGAGTGTTTGCAGAAGGTTCATCGCCTTGCATGAAACGCCCCGCAAACGCGGGGCTTTTTATTGGAAGCGAGGATCGCGCACGAGGCGGATCGCCGCCGACGCCATCACGCTTCCTCCCCGCCCGCGGCTGGCGTCGTGAACGTGAACATGCGCTCCGCGTCGATGCGCGCGTAGACGACGCCGGAGTCGAGGAAGGCCTCCCAGTCGGGCCCGTACCGCGGCACGTAGATGTCCAGCAGCGCACGCCGGAAGCCGGCCTCCTGCGGATCGCGGACGTCGAGCGGGACCGCGGGTCCGTGGACTGTGACGGCGAGCTCCTCGCCGGGGAGGTGCGTGGCGCTGACGTGCGGTCGCGCGCGGATGTGGCGGAACCGGACCGAGTCGGGCGCCGAGCCGAAGTGGAACGCCCCGCGGTAGAAGACGCCGTCGACGGGTCCGACGATCGGTCGGCCGTCGGCTGCGACGGTCGCCAGCGCGAGCAGGCACATGCCGGTCAGGCGCTCGGCGACCTGCTCGGCGCTCAGGCGCCGCTCCGGGGTGTGGATTCGGAGCAGATGCGGACCGGCCGTCGCGTAACTGCGGTCGAGGAGCCCCTGCAGCGTCGCGATGTCGGCGGGCGTCTCATGCATGTGCCCAGTACATCACGCGGCTCGTCTGCCGGTCGGGATGCAGCAGAGGTGCGCGGAGCCCGTGGCGAGCAGGCGCCCGCCGGCGTCCCAGACCTTTCCGCTGACACCCATCAGGCCCGCCTCGGCGACGACGCACTCGTGGTCGATCAGCAGCCACTCGCAAGCCGGACTGAAGCCGTGGAACCACGCGCTCGTGTCGAGGTTCGGCGCGACGTACTCCATGCTGCGAAAGCGCCGGAAGGCGGCGGGGAAGCCGTACGTGTCAAGCAGGATCAGGGCGCGCGACGCGTCGACGAACGGGTCGTCGAAGCACGCAGTCGGCCGGAAGCGGGCCCACTCGCGCAGCACCGGCTCGGCCGGGCCCGCGGGCCTGGTCTGGTCGATCGGCCGCCGCTCGAGGTTGTGCCAGAACTTGAACGGAGGCCGCCGCTCGGCCGATGTCAGGTGCTCGTAGCTCTTCAGCGCCTCCGGCGACGCGACGTCCGGCGCCTGGAGGTGCCGGTCGTGGTGTCCGGGCCCGTCCGCCGTCGTCTTCACGAGCGCATGGAGGATCTGCCGCCCTTCCTGCGTCATCGCCACCTGCAGCGACTCGGCGCGGCGGCCCTGCTTGAGGACCGTCACGTCGAGCTGGACGGCCTCGAACGACGGCGAGCTGAGGAAGTGGCAGTAGAAGCTCGACGGCCGCTGGATCTGGGCGACCTTGCCCGCGGCGCGAAGCGCGATCGCCGCCAGGTAGCCGCCGTTCGGGCCCCAGATCTCCCACTCGTCGGACAGCTGCGCGACGTAGCGGCCGTCAGCGCCGAGGACGCGCGTCGCGCGCTCGAGATCCGCCCCGAGAGCCATGCGGCCAACGTATCGGCAAGTGAGCGCCGCCGGCGCCGGGTAGCGTAGACCTCATGCCACCCTCCCCCGCCTGGCCCACCCTCCCGCCGTACGACGCGTGGAGCGCGACCTGCGACACGCTCCACGCGCACACGCAGGTGCTCGGGAAGCTCGCCGTCGTGCTGGCGCCGCCCGAGCCGCAACTCCAACACACCGCGCTGCGGCTGACGGCGCGCGGGTGGGAGACGCTTCCGCTTCCGGCGCCCGACGGCTCCGGAGCGCTCGTCGTGGCGCTCGACCTGCACGCGCACGATGCGGTCGCGGAGCACAGCGGCGGTGGCGTCCGGCGGATCGCGCTCAGTCCCGACCGCGCGGTCGGGACCGTGACGCAGGAGCTGCTGGCGGCGATCGGCGAGCTTGGCGGGCCGGTGACGATCGACCCGACGCCGCAGGAGGTGACCTGGACCGTCCCGCTCGACGAAGACGAGCAGCACGCGACGTACGACCCCGCGGCCGTCGCCGCCTACTTCGCCGCAGCGACCCGCGCGGCGCTCGTGCTCGCCGCCTTCCGCGCGCCCTACCGCGGCCGCTCGACGCCCGTCAACGCCTGGTGGGGCTCGCTCGACCTCGCGGTCAACCTCTTCTCGGGCAGGCCGGCCACTCCGCCGTCGGACGACTTCATCATGCGCAATGCGATGGACGTGCAGGAGGTCGCCATCGGCTGGTGGCCGGGCGACGCGCGCTACCCGAAGCCCGCCTTCTACGCCTACGCCCATCCGGCGCCGGACAGCTTCCCCGACGCGACGCTCCAGCCGGCGGCCGCCCGCTGGGACGGGGCGCTGGGCGAGTACGTGCTCGACTGGGACGACGTCGTCGCGAGCCCCGACCCGCACGCCGCCGCGCTCGCGTTCGCACGCTCCGCCTTCCAGCACGCCTGCCTCGTGTGCGAGTGGGACCCGGCGCTGCCCGCCAGCGCGGCCGGCACGCCGCCGCCCGTCGCCTGAGCAGGCGACGGGGCCTTCGATCGGTTGGACGACGGACGGCGCGGACGCTTCATGCGCCCGCGCCGTCCTCGCGCCGTCCGAGCGTCGCTCAGCGGTGCCCGCGGCGGCCCGCTCTTCTCGCCGCCGGCGCGACCGTCACCGTCATCGGGCGCGACCCGGCGCCCGCAGACGCGAAGTCGCCAGCCCACTGCGCGACGAACGTCGTCGTGCCGCGCCGTACCTGCCAAGCGGTCGCGAACGTGCCGTTCGAGGCGACGGCGACCGTCTGGTGCGACCAGCGCGTCGCGCCCGGCGCGAGCGCCGAGACGACCACCTGCGCGCTGCCGCCCGGCGGCTGGAGCCGGCCGGTCACGGTGATCCCCTTCGCCTTCGTCAGACGCCGCTGCTGCGTCGCGAGCGCCAGCTTGGAGGGCGAGCCGGAGACGCCACCGGTCGTGCTGAACAGCAGCCCGGCGTCGCCTGCGAGCAGGTAGCTGACGCCGTCGCCGGCCGCGAGGCCGCCCGGCCGGATCGGCTCGCTGACGACGAACTGCGGCTGCCACGTCGCGCCGGCGTCCTCGCTGCGCAGCAGGTAGCCGCCCGACAGGGCGCCGAACGCGCCGACGATCAGCGAGGCCGTGCGCGTCGATGCGACCGTCATGCCCGTGATCTCCTGCGTGCCGACGGAGGACAGCAGCGTCCAGCCCCTGCCGGCGTCGGTCGTGCGCCAGATGCGCCCGGACGTGTCGTGCAGGAGCCCGGCCTTCGCGGAGGCGAACGCGACCTGCGCGACGCGCAGCGATCGACGCTCCCGCACCGTGCGGCCCGGCTTGCGGATCGTCGTCCACGTGCGGCCGCGATCGCCGCTGCGGGCGACGGTCGTCGGGCCCCAGACGAAGATCGCGCCGCCGCTGTGCGCCGTCGTCACGCCGCCGAGCTGCGCGCGCAGGACCGCGCGCGACCGAACCTGGTCGAACGTCTCCCCCGCGTCAGCCGAGCGGCGCAGGCCGCGGGGACCGACGACGAGCACGCTGCTCGCGTCGGGCGCGAGCACGGCGCCGGGCCGGAGCGTGCTGCCGGTGCCGAGCGTCTTCCACGTCGCTCCGCCGTTGTCGGTGCGGAAGAGCCCGCCATCGACGTCGAGCGCGTAGCCGGCGGTCGCGCTCGGGAACGAGACGTCGAGCAGGTCCGCGGTCGTCGGGACGTTGCCGGTTCTCCACGTCCGCCCACCATCGGTCGTCTTCGCCAGCGCGCCGCCGGCGCCGGGCGCGAACGCGGTGTCCTTCGCGCCACCGGCGCGCAGCGCCGTGAAGGTCCCGCTGATGCGCCCGCCGATCGGTTCGAATCTCACGCCCGCGTCGTCGGAGACGACGGTCGCGCCGTGATCGCCCGCGCCCGACACGCGCGTCGGCGAGGCGAAGGCGGCCGCGTAGATCGGGTCGGTCGACGCGGTGACGACGGTTCCGGCGGTGTCACCGGCGTCGGCCGTGCGCACGAGCTGCGTGCCGGCGCCCGTCGTCAGCAGGCACAGCTGCGTGCCGGTGCAGCGGATCGACGTGTAGTCGACGCCACCGACGGCGAGGTTCTTCGGCGTCCACGTCGCGCCGCCGTCATCGGTGCGCAGTACGAGGCCGCCGTTCCCGACCGCAAAGCCGTGCGTCGCATCGGCGAACCACAGCGCGCGGATCGCGCGCCCGTCGGAGGCGACGAGCCTCCACGCGTTGCCGCCGTCGAGCGTCTGGAAGATTCTGCCGCCGCTCGTGGCGTAGCCCTTCGAGGCGTCGAGGAACGCGATCCCGCCGGGTTCGGCGAAGCCATGCGCAGCGCGCGTCTCCGGCACCGCCGTACGCGGCGCGAACTGCGTGCCGCCGTCTGTCGTCGTGAAGACCGATCCGTCGGCGAGCAGCAGGTAGCCGACGTCCTTGGAGACGAACGAGAGGTCGCGCAGGCCGACGCTGCAGTTGGACTCGACGGGCGTGAAGCGGATTGCGGTGAACGTCGCGCCGCCGTCGATCGAGCGCCGCGCGACGCAGCCGCCGCCGGCGACGACCGTGTTCGCGTCGAGCGCCTGGACGACGCCGAGCCCCTGGAACGTGCCGACCGGCAGGCCGCTCCAGCTGCTGCCGCCGTCGCTCGTCTTGAGCAGCGTGCCGAAGTCGCCGGCGGCGTAGCCGGTCGCACCCGCGAACGACATCGCGCGCACCGTGTTTCCCTGCGGCAGCGGATTGCCCCACTGCCAGCCCGACGATCCGACCTGCACGTTGGCGCCGGCCGGCGCTGCCGATACGAGCGCAGCAGCGGTCAGCGCCGCAGCGAGCGCGGTCCTGATTGACATCTGAATTGCCTCCGGTCGTTGAGAGCCGACGCTGTAATCAACGAGTGGCGCGTCGGAAGTTGCGCGCTTGCCTCGCGCGGCATCGGCGACACCGGGGGCTGTCCCCACCCCGCGGACGCCCGCCCGCGCCATGGCGCGGCGGCCTCGCCCGGCCCTACGATGGCTCGGCGATGGAAGCCACGACGCTCGTGCATCCCCCGACCCGCCCCGTCCGCTCAGCCGTCCTGCGTTGGGCGCGCGAGCTTGCGTTCCACTGCGTCGGGCTCGTGACGAGCGTCGTCGGCTTCACCCTCTGGGTCACCGGCGTGTCGGTGACGCTCGGCCTGGCGGTGACGGTGATGGGACTGCTCGTCGCGCTCGTCTTCTTCTGGACCTTCCGCTGGTTCGCGCGCGTCGAGCGCCGGCGCGCGGCGCTCGTGCTGCCCGTGCCGATTCCCGAGCGCTACCGGCGCGGCAAGCCCGGCGCCGGCTGGTTCGCGCGCCTGCGCGCAGCCGCCGCCGATCCGGCGACGTGGAAGGACTTCGCCTGGAGCGGCATCTGCGGCGTGCTCGGCTTCGCGATCTCGCTCGCCGCGGTCGTGCTGTGGGGCGTCGTGCTCGGGCTCGTCACGCTGCCCGCCTGGTACTGGTCGCTGCCCCAGCCGGTCGAGCTGGGGCTCTACCGGGTCGACAGCCTCGGGCTCGCGTTCGCGACGGCCGCGATCGGGCTCGTGCTCGTGCCCCTCTGCGGCCTGATCGTGCGCGGCCTGACCGCGATCGAGCTGGCGATGATGGTGCCACTGCTGCGCCCGCCGCGCGGCGAGGAGCTGGCGGAGCGCGTGGACGTGCTCACCACGACTCGCGCCGGCGCCGTCGACGCGCAGGCGGCCGAGCTGCAGCGGATCGAGCGCGACCTGCACGACGGCGCGCAGGCGCGGCTCGTCGCGCTCGCGATGAGCCTCGGGATGGCCGAGGAGAAGCTCGACAGCGACCCCGAGCAGGCGCGCGAGCTGCTCGCCGAGGCGCGCGGCGAGGCGAGAACCGCGCTCACCGAGCTGCGCGACCTGGCGCGCGGGATCCATCCGCCGATCCTCGCCGACCGCGGCCTGGAGGCGGCGATCACGTCGCTCGCGGCACGCTCGCCGCTGGCCGTGACGATCGAGGCCGAGCTGCCGACGCGGCCGCCGGCCGCGGTCGAGGCGGCCGCCTACTTCGTCGTCGCGGAGGCACTCGCGAACGCGACGAAGCACAGCGGCGCGCGGACGGTGCTCGTGCGGCTCACGCTGCGCAACGCCGCGCTCGTGACCGAGATCGCCGACGACGGCCGCGGCGGCGCGGACGCGCAGGGCTCCGGCCTGCTCGGCCTGCGGCGGCGCGTCGAAGCGCTCGACGGGTCGCTGTCGGTCGTCAGCCCGGCGGGCGGCGGCACGACGCTGCACGCGGAGCTGCCCTGCGGGGTGTGACGCTCCCGCGCGCCGTACGATGGCGCGCATGCGAGTCGTGATCGCCGAGGATCTCGCGCTGCTGCGCGACGGGATGATCCGGCTGCTGCGCGACCACGGGCACGAGGTCGTCGCGGCGGTCGAGGACGGTGACGCGCTCGTGCGCGCGGCGGCCGGGCACAAGCCCGACATCTGCGTCGTGGACGTGCGGATGCCGCCGACGTTCACCGACGAGGGCGTGAAGGCCGCGGTCGCCGTCCGCGAGCGCGTGCCGGGCACCGCCGTGCTGATCGTCTCGCAGTACGTCGAGGAGACGTACGCGGCCGAGCTGCTGGCCGACGGCAAGGGCGGCGTCGGCTACCTGCTGAAGGACCGCATCGCCGACGTGCGCGAGTTCGTCGACGCCGTCGAGCGCGTCGCCGGCGGCGGAACGGCGATGGACCCCGAGGTCGTCGCGCAGCTCGTCACGCGCCACCGCCACGCCGACGGACCGCTCGACCAGCTGACCCCGCGCGAGCGTGAGGTGCTCGAGCTGATGGCCGAGGGCCGCTCCAACGGCGCGATCGCGGCGGCGCTCGTCGTCACCGACGGCGCCGTCGAGAAGCACATCTCCAGCATCTTCGGCAAGCTCGCCTTGCCGCCGTCGGACACCGACCACCGCCGCGTGCTGGCCGTGCTCGCGTATCTGCAAGGGTAGCCGCCACCCGCGGCCACGGGCCTACGGGTACCAGTAGAGGTTCGGGATCTGGACCGCCGCGTCGTTCACGAGCACGAAGTGGTGACGCGCGGAGGTCGGCTGGTCGTAGACGACGCCGTCGTTGAGGTTCATCACGGGCGCGACGCCGTTGTGCGGCGGCGGCGAGACCCACGCGACGGCGGTCGCGACGGGCAGCGGGAAGCCGGCGTGCAACCGACCGCTTGGACGGACGGTAGGGTCCTTGGCGATGTCCGAGTCGTTGACGCTCTACGTCTGTCACATCGACCGCGGCGGCCCGCCCTTCCATCCCTGCCGCCGCGTGCAGGAGACGCTCGACGCCGCCGGCCACGTCTACGAGAGAGTCGTCTTCGCCCGCAACCGCCCTGGCGGCTTCTTCACGAGCGGGCGCCGTCCGGAGCTGAAGGAGATCAGCGGACAGGAGAGACTGCCGGTCTTGCGGCTCCCCGACGGCGGCGTCGTCAACGGCTCCGCCGCGATCGTCCGCTGGGCGAAGGCGGACGCGCCGGCGGGCTGACGCGGTCCGCGTACCGGACAGCGTCCCGCTTCGCGCGTCTGCACTCGAGCAGCCGGCATCGGCGACAGCATGAGGGCTCAGCCGGTCGCGGCGGCGCGCGGGCGCAGCGCGGCCGCCTGCTCGCGGAACGCGGCCACCTCGCGGGCGGCGCGTTCGTCGGTCCAGCCAGCGTGGCGCACGGCGATCTCAGCGGCCGATTCGACCGCCTCGAGCCCGACGTGCGCGCCGTAGCCGACGAGCGTGCGGCGCTGGACGACGTCGGCGAGCGTCTCGGCCAGCTCGGTGCGCAGCGAGAAGATCACCTCGGCGCCGATCGCCCCGGTGTCGGCGTCGAACGGCTCGCGCAGCTCGGGCGCGCCGTCGGCGAAGTCGAGCGCCTCGGCGGCGCGCGTGCCGTAGATGCGCAGCAGGCGGTCGGCCGTCTCGAGCGGCAGGCCGCTCGTCGCGCGGAAGCGCTCGCGGAAGCCGGCGAAGGGGTAGGCGGTCCCGCCCGGCAGGGGGACCTGGTGCGTGCGGCACTTGTCGGCCTTTCGACCGAGCTTCTTGACCGCCTGGTCGACCGTCTCCTCCGCCAGGCGCCGATAGGTCGTGATCTTGCCGCCGACGATCGACAGCATGCCCTCGAGCCGCTCGGCGGGATCTCTCGTGGCTGCGTGGTCGTAGATCACGTGGCTGCGCGTGATCGCGCCCTCCTCGGTCCCGTCGCGGCCGCCGCCGGCCGGCAGCGGGCGCACGCCGGCGTACGTGTAGAGCACCTGTGCGGGCGTCAGCGCGGCGCCCGGGATCAGGCGGTTCGTCTCGTCGATCAGGTAGGCGATCTCGTCCTCGGTCGCGACGACGTCGTCGAGGTCGCCGTCGTAGCGCGTGTCGGTCGTGCCGATCAGGTAGAGGCCGTTCCACGGCACGACGAAGTACGGGCGGCCGTCCTCCACCGCCTCCGCGTAGACCGCCTCGCGCGGCGCGCCGGGGAACGGCTCGACGACGAGATGGCTGCCCTTCGTGCCGCCGATCAGTGGCTTCGGCGGGGTGGGCAGGGATCCCATTCCGAGCAGCTCGTCGACCCACGGGCCGGTCGCGTTGACGACGAGCGCACCGCGGGCGAGGTGCTCCGTGCCGTGCAGCTCGTCGTGCAGCGCGACGCCGGTGATGCGGTCCGGCGCGCCGCGCTCGAGCGCGGTGACGCGCATGTACGGCAGCACGACGGCGCCGAGCCGGCGCGCGGCGAGCGCGTTCTCGAGCGCGAGCCGCTCGGGGTACTCGGCCTGCGCGTCGTAGTAGGTGGCGGCGCCACGCAGCCCCTCGCTGCGCAGCCCCGGCTCGCGCCGCAGCGCCTCGTCGCGGCTGAGCATGCGGTGGCGCTCGAGCGACTTGTCGAGCGACAGCGCGTCGTAGGCCATCATCCCCATGCGGATCAGCGCCGGGCGGCGCTTGTGCTCCTCGTAGATCGGCAGCAGGAACGACAGCGGGTGCACGAGATGCGGCGCGATGTGCAGCAGCGTCTCGCGCTCGCGCAGCGACTCGCGCACGAGCGGCACCTCGAAGTGCTCGAGGTAGCGCAGGCCGCCGTGCACGAGCCGCGTCGAGCGGCTGGTGGTGCCGGCGCCGACGTCGCCCTTGTCGACGAGCAGCACGCTGAGGCCGCGCAGCGTCGCGTCCCGCGCGATCCCGGCGCCGTTGATGCCGGCGCCGATCACGATCAGGTCGAACGGGCGCTCGAACGTGCGTGATGGCAGCGGGGCGCGCATTACGATCCGTCACCCATCGTACGAAGGGACCGGACGTGTCGCGTTACGTAGCTGCAATCGACCAGGGCACGTCGTCGAGCCGCTGCATCCTGTTCGACCGCGACGGGGCGATCGCGGGTGCGGGGCAGCGCGAGCACGCGCAGGTGCACCCGCACGCCGGATGGGTCGAGCACGACCCGCTGGAGATCCTCTCGAACGTGCGCGCGGTGATCGCCGACGCGCTGGGGGCGGCGGGCGCGAGCGCGGCGGACGTGGCCGCGATCGGGATCACGAACCAGCGCGAGACGACGGTGCTGTGGGATCCCGCGACGGGCGAGCCGGTTCACAACGCGATCGTCTGGCAGGACGTGCGCACGGGGCCGCTGGTGGCGGAGCTGGCGGGAGGGGCCGGGCCGGATCGCCTGCGAGCGATCACGGGCCTCCCGCTCTCGACCTACTTCGCCGGCCCGAAGGCGCGCTGGCTGCTCGACGCGCACCCCGAGCTGCGCGCGCGCGCGGAGGCCGGTGAGATCCTCTTCGGGACGATCGACAGCTGGCTGATCTGGCAGCTCACGGGCGGGGCAGGCGGGGGACGGGCGGGTGGGAGCGGGTCCGGCGTGCACGTGACCGACGTGACGAACGCGAGCCGGACACTGCTCATGGACATCAGAACGCTCGACTGGTCGGAGGCTGCGCTCGACCTGATCGGCGTGCCGCGCGCGATGCTGCCGCAGATCCGCTCGTCCTCCGAGGTCTACGGCGAGGTCCGCGACGGCACCGCACTCGAGGGCGTCCCGCTCGCCGGCGTCCTCGGCGACCAACAGGCTGCTCTGTTCGGGCAGGCCTGCTTCACCCCGGGCGAGGCGAAGAACACGTACGGCACGGGCTGCTTCCTGCTCGTCAACACCGGTGCGGAGCCGGTCGCCTCGCGGGAGCTGCTGACGACGGTCGCCTACCGCCTCGGCGACGGCCCGCCCGCCTACGCGCTCGAGGGCTCGATCGCCGTCGCAGGCGCGGGCGTGCGGTGGCTGCGCGACCAGCTCGGCGTGATCGGCTCCGCCGCCGAGGTCGAGGCGCTCGCGGCGAGCGTGCCCGACACCGGCGACGTCTACGTCGTGCCCGCCTTCTCCGGCCTGTTCGCGCCGCGCTGGCGCGAGGACGCGCGCGGCGCGATCGTCGGCATCACCGCCTACACGACGAAGGCGCACATCGCGCGGGCGATGCTGGAGGCGACCGCATGGCAGACGCGCGAGGTGCTCGACGCGGTGCGTGCGGCGGTCGTCGGTCGCGGGATCGAATTCGGTCAGCTGAAGGTCGACGGCGGCATGACCGCCGACGAGCTGCTGATGCAGTTCCAGGCCGACGTGCTCGGCGTGCCGGCGATCCGCCCGCGCGTCGCGGAGACGACCGCACTCGGCGCCGCCTATGCGGCGGGACTGGCCGTCGGCGTCTGGTCCTCACCGGACGACGTGCGCGCGAACTGGCGCGAGGCGCGGCGCTGGGAGCCGCAGATGGACGCGGCCGACGTCGAGCGCCGCTACGCGCGCTGGCGCGAGGCCGTGGAGCGCTCGCTGAACTGGATCCCACCCGCCCCGCGCTGACGGCGCCTCACCCCGCCCGCGCTGACATGCGCAGGTTTCCGCACGCACCCACACGGGCACGGGCGTCGGAGGGGCCGCAGCGGCCGCATCGCACGGACGACCCCGATCCCGACGAAAAGGAGCAGCCGTGCTTTCCATCACCGACACCGCCGCCGAGGCGATCCGCGGGATCGTCGCCGCACCCGAGATGCCCGACGGCGCCGGCCTGCGCATCGCGACCCAACCGGGCGCCGACGAGGTCGGGACGCTGGAGGTCTCCGTCGCCGAGACGCCTGCCGAGACCGACCAGGTCGTCGACGAGGCCGGCGCGCGCGTGTTCGTCGAGGCGGACGCGGTCCCGCTGCTCGACGACAAGCTGCTGGACGCGCAGATCGATGGCACGCGCGTCGGCTTCATGCTCAGCGACCAGTCGCTCTGACGGATCAGTCGAGCAGCAGCTTCGCGATCGCCGCAAGGCCGACGACGACGATCACCGCGCGCAGCGCGCGCGGTGGCAGGCGACGGCCGACGCGCGCGCCCAGATGGCCACCGAGCGTGGAGCCGACGGCGACCAGCGCGACGGCGTCCCATGCGATGTGCGCTGCGAGCACGAACACGATCGCGGCGACGAAGTTGACGGCGCCGGCGAGCACGACCTTCAGGGCGTTGACGCGCTGGAGCTCGTCGTCGATCGAGATGCCGAGGATCGCGAGCAGCAGGATCCCCTGCGCGGCGCCGAAGTAGCCGCCGTAGACGCCGCTCCCGTACGTCGCGAGCAGCGTGAGCAGGCCCCCGTGGTCGGGCGCGTCGGGGTGACGGCGCCGCTGCAGTCGGCGGTTGAGACGCGGCTGCAGCACGACGAGCACGATCGCGAGCGCGACGAACGCCGGCACGATCGCGTCGAACGCCGACGCCGGCAGCGCCAGCAGCAGGATCGCGCCGCTGAGCCCGCCGAGCAGCGACGCCGGCGCGAAGCGCGCGACGCGGCGGCGCTGGCCCGCCAGCTCGCGTCGCAGGCCGTACGCGCCGGACACGGACCCGGGCACGATGCCCAGGTTGTTCGAGACGTTCGCGGTCAGCGGCGGCAGGCCGACCGCGAGCAGAACCGGGAACGTGATCAGCGAGCCCGAGCCGACGAGCGTGTTGATCGCGCCGGCGCCGACGCCGGCGACGAGCACGAACAGCGCCTCCAGCAGCGTCACGGGCAGGCTCCGGTCGTGATCCGTGTCCCGCTCGCCCGGACCTCAGCCCGAGGCGACGCGCTCGTGGCGCCCACACACGGGGCACGTCTCGCCCGGTGCGAGCGAGCGGTCCGCGCAGCTCGCGCAGCCTTCGACCTGCTCGAGCACGCCGAGCAGCTCGCCGACGCGACACACGAGCAGCCGCTCCTCGTCGACCTCGACCCACGCGCCGGCGGACGCCGGGAAGACGACGTGGTCCCCCGGTCGGACGGGCATCTTCACCCCGACGTGGCCCCACCAGTCGAGCCCCTCGCCGACGGCGAGGACGATGCCGTGCTGCGGCGGCGGCTCGTTCGTCCCCGGCGGCACCACCAGGCCGGATTCGCGCACGCGGTCGGGCTCGAGCTCCTTGATGACGACGCGGTCGAAGAGAGGGCGCAAGTGGTTCCGCATGCCGGGAACGAAGGATAGGCGGGCGCGCCACCGGCCGATCCTCCGGCCTGGGACGTGCCCGCCTGCGCGGCACCCTCCAGCTTGTTCTTGAGCCCGCCCGACCCGTTTGGGGGAGTGGTCGGACGGGCTCGGTCCCGCGTCGCCGGCACGGGGGACGGGAGCGACGGCGACGCGGGAGGCTTTGAGAGGTCGGCGGTCAGCTCACGGCTGGCCGTAGGGGCTCTGCTGCTGGCCGTACGGAGCCTGCTGTTGCGACTGGCCGCTCGCGCCGGCCTGCTGCGGCTGCGTGCCGAGCGTGACGGTCACGGTCTGCTGCGAGCCGCCGCGCTGGACGGTGAGCTTCACCTGGTCGCCGGGCTTGTGCGCGCCGATCGCGGCGGCGAGCGCGCTCGCGTCGCCGACCGCCTTGCCGTCGAGCGCCGCGACGACGTCGCCGGTCTGCACGCCCGCCTGCTGTGCCGGGCCGCCCGACGTGAGTCCCGCGACCTGCGCGCCGGAGCCGCTCTCGGTCGGCGACAGCTGAACGCCGAGGTAGGCGTGCGCGACGTGGCCGCTGGACTCCAGTGCGCTCACGACCGACTTGACGGTGTTCGACGGGATCGCGAAGCCGATGCCGACGTTGCCGCTCGCAGAGGAACCGCTGCCCGTCAGGATCTGTGAGTTGACGCCGATCACGCGGCCGTGGTCGTCGAGCAGCGGGCCACCCGAGTTGCCGGGGTTGATCGGCGCGTCGGTCTGGATCACGCCGTCGATCGTGTAGCCGTTGGGCGCGTCGATCTGGCGGCCGAGCGCGGAGACGACGCCGCTCGTGAGCGAGTGGTCGAGGCCGAACGGGTCGCCGATCGCGTACGTCGTGTCGCCGACCTGCAGCTGGCTGGAGTCGCCGAACTGCAGCGGCGTGAGCGTCTGGCCGCGGGCGTCCACGCGCAGCAGCGCGAGGTCGCTCGACGCGTCACGGCCGACGACGGTCGCGGGAAGGGTCGCGCCGCCGCCGACCTTGACGGTGACCGCCGTGGCGCCCTCCACCACGTGGGCGTTCGTGACGATCAGGCCCTCCTTCGAGACGACGAAGCCGGTCCCGGTCGCCTGGCCCTGCTGGGCGCCGCCGGCGCTGGACTGCTGGGTGACCTGCGACGTGATGGAGGCCACGGAGCCCTGCGCACGCGCGTAGACCTGCGCCGCGCTGAGCGTGCCGCTCGCGCTGCTCTGGTCGGCGACCTTCGCCGCCGGTTCGCGCGTCGTCTCGATCGTCGTGGTGGCGGTGTGACCGCCGTCGCCGGCGATGCCGACGACCGCCGCACCGCCTCCGGCGCCGAGGACGGCGGCGGCAGTGAGTGTCAGGAGCGCCTTGGGGGTGTGCATGGGTCGCATCATGCGTGCGAACCCTGAAACGGCACGTAATTGCGCCTAAGCACAGGCGAAGTTGTTTCCGCGCGGGAGATAAAGACGCGCGTCAGCGCAGCGCGCCGAGGAAGCGGTCGACGCGCTTGACCACCTTGCGCAGCGCGTTCAGCGAGGCTTGCGGATCGCCCGGCAGCTGGAGGCCGTGGTCGAGCCCGTCGAGCGCAAGCCGGTCGAGCATCACGTTGTCGGGCAGCGCCTCGGGGCGCCAGGTCGGGTCGGCGGTGCCGCCGACGAGCAGCGTCGGGCGCGTCGTGCGTGCGAGCGCGTCGACGATCTCCGGGCGGTCGAGCAGCGGCGTCAGCCAGATCGCCGGCAGGCCGCGGTCGGCGATGAGCCCTGCGACGTCGCTCGCGAGCGACTTGCCGATCACGACGTCGAGCGCGCTCGGCCGGTGCCCGAGCGCCCGCTGCGCGCGATCGCGCACCCACGCGAAGGGGTCCTCCCCCGCGGGCGGCTCGTCGAGCACCTCGAGCACGCCGTAGCCGCGCGCGACCGCGACCTCGCGCGCGAACCACAGCAGCGGCGCGCGCGTCGGATAGCGCCCGCCCGGCAGCAGCACGACGCGCCGCGGCGCATCGGGCCGGTGGATGGCCGCGGGGAACGCCTCGGGGCCGCTGGCGCCGGCGGACACGCGCGCAGCCTACTGCGACCGGGGAACGCAGCTCGGCGCCAGACTGGCGCGGCCCGGCGGAACGAGCGCTAGCGTCTTCGGTGCGATGGCGTCGGCGGCGATCGATCTGCGCAGCCTCCCTCCCGGACCCCGCGGACCGAACGCGCTCGTGGCGGCGCGCTTCCTGCTGCGCGGGCCACGCTTCCTCGACGCCTGCCGCGACCGCTACGGCGACGTCTTCACGATCCAGCTCAACACCGGGCGCACGGTCGTGATCGCGGGCGACCCGGCGATCGCGAAGGAGGTCTTCCAGGCCAGCCCGGACGACCTCCACGCGGGCGCCGGAAACATCGTCCTCAAGCCGCTGCTCGGCGCGCGCTCCGTGCTGCTGCTCGACGGCCCCGAGCACCTGCGCCAGCGGCGCCTGATGCTGCCGTCGTTCCACGGCGAGCGGATGCGCGCCTACGGCGAGACGATGGCGGCGGTCGCCGAGCGCCACGTGGCGCGCTGGCCGGTCGGACAGTCGTTCGCGGTCCACCGCTCGATGCAGGCGATCACGCTCGAGATCATTCTGCGCACCGTCTTCGGCGCGACCGACCCGGCGCGCGTGGCGCAGCTGGGCGCGCCGCTCAAGCGGTTGCTGAACTCGACCGACCACCCGGCGCGCCTGCTCGCGCTGCAGTTCACGAGATCCGCCGGCGCGAAGCCGCGCAGCCCGTGGGGCCGCATCTACGCCCTGATGGCGCCGGTCGACGCGATGGTCCATGCCGAGATCGCCGCGCGGCGCGCCGACGCGGAGCCGGGCGACGACATCCTCTCGCTGCTGCTCGCCGCGCGCGACGAGGACGGCAACGCGCTCACCGACAAGGAGCTGCGCGACGAGCTGCTGACGCTCGTGGTCGCCGGTCACGAGACGACCGCGACGGGGCTCGCGTGGACGATCGAGCGGCTCGTGCGCAACCCGCGCGTGCTGACGCGCCTGCGCGCGGAGATGGGCGAGGACGGCAGCGACTACCTCGACGCCGTCGTCAAGGAGGCTCTGCGCCTGCGGCCCGTCGTCCCGGGCGTGATCCGCCAGCTCCAGCGGCCGATGACGATCGGCGGGCTCGACCTGCCCAAGGGCGTCCACATCGCGCCGTCGATCTACCTGATCCACCGCCGGCCGGACGTCTACCCCGATCCGGAGGCGTTCCGCCCCGAGCGCTTCCTCGGCGACGACGCGCCGAGCACCTACGAGTGGCTGCCGTTCGGCGGCGGCATCCGCCGCTGCCTCGGCGCGAGCTTCGCGCTGTACGAGATGCGGATCGTGCTGGACACGATCCTGCGCCGCGCGACGCTCGAGACGACCGACGCCGAGCCCGAGCAGGTGCGGCGCCGCTTCGTCACGTTCACGCCGAGCCAGGGGGGCGCGTGCGCGTCAGCAGGCTCACGCCGGCCGCGCCGGCGGCCCACGTCGCCGCCTGAGCGACCGCACTCGTTCCGGCTCCGCGGGCCGCTACGGATGCGCGGCCAGGTCCGCCTTGATCTCGGTCGTGTAGACGCCCTTCGCCGCGCCCAGCTTCTGCAGCGCGCCGTAGTAGTACTCGCGGCCGGTCTGCGTGGCGGTCGCCGCCTGGTCGTGCGCCTGGTAGAGGAAGAAGGCGCCGAGCCGGCTGCCGTACGTCGCCAACATCCCCGTGAGCGCGGCGTGCAGCGTGCTCGCGGCGGTCGCGTACGACATGCACTTGTCGTAGCCGTAGTTGTCGGACAGGCAGCGGCCGTTGTCGGTCGACAGACCCCACTCCGTGATCCAGATCGGCAGGTCGGGCGAGCCGGCCGCGCGCGTCGCGCTGATCGTGCTGTCGATGCGCGTCTTCCAGTTCGGGCCGTAGGGATGGATCGTCCAGCCGGCGGCGCGCATGCCGAGGTCGGGGACCGCTCTGAACATGTTCAGGACCCAGGCGTTCTGGTTGACGGCGTTGTCGCCCTGCGCCAACAGCCCGACGTTCGGGTTCGCGGCCTTGACCGCGATCTGCGCGTCCTTGAAGCGCAGCGCATACGTCTGCGCGCGGGCCGCGTAGGTCGGCAGCGAGTAGTCGGCGAACTGGTAGGAGTAGCTCGTCTCGTGGCCGAACTCGACGCGGTTGACGGCCGTGTTCGCGGGATAGCTCTTGCCCCGCCAGAAGGTGCCGCCGGGGCCGTACGCGCTGGCCCAGGTCGCGACGTTCTGCGCCTCGGCCGTGGTCGGGAGGCGGCCGAAGAAGTTCGCGCACAGGAGCGGGCGGACGCCGGCTCTCGCGTAGGCGTCGATCACCGATGCCATGCTCGACGCGGACGTGCCGATGTCGTAGATGAGGCGGGCGGTGCGGGCGCCGAGCGAGCTGATGAACGGCAGCTCGTAGCTGAAGGCGGAGCCCGCCGTGACGCCCGTGACGAAGCCGCCGGGTGGTGGTGGCGGCGGCGGAGGTGGTGGTGGCGGTGGCGGCGGAGGGGTCGCCGAATATGTGATCGACACCTCGTTCGCCCACGCGCTGCCCGACACGTTCGTGCGCAGGCCGAAGCGCACCGTCTGCCCCGGTACGCGCGCCGGCGTCACGGACGTCCCCGTCACCGTCGAGTACTGATCGGCCTGACCCGGCACCTTGCGCACGAACACGTACGACGACACCCCGCTGATCGCCGTCCACGACACCGTCTGACCGGAGACGGTGATCTGCGGAACCGTGGCCGCCGAGGCGACCGGCGTCCAGGCGATGCACGACAGCGCCGCTGCGATGGCGGCGGCGAGCACAGCAGGCATGGTCTTCACGCGGAAGGCGTGCGGCGTCATGCACCCTCTCTTCGACGATCTCACGATCCCGGCGGCGAGGGATCGTTGTAGCGGCGACCGCCCCGCCACGTGTCAATGCTTGGTGACGTCTGCGGGCGGTCGGTCCGGTCGCGCACACTAGAGCACAGCCAGCGTCGTCAACGCGTCATAACACTGCACCGGCTCGGCCGCCGGCCGAACGTCAGAAGCCGACGGGGTGACGGACCGTGAAGCCGGTGGCCGAGCGCATCTCGGCCTGCCAGCGCGAAGGGTCCGCACCGCTCGTGTCGTAGCGCAGGCCTGCGACGACCATGTAGACGTGGTCGGGGTTCGCGTAGATCGTGATCCACGTCCCCGGCCCGGGCTCGCCGTAGGACATCAGGCCGCTCGAGTCCGAGGTCGCGTCGAGCAGGCCGCCGCCGTGGAGCGCATAGCCGACCGAGCCGGAACAGTCGTAGCCGACGTCCTCCCAGGCGCGATGGCCGCCGCCCCAGCGGTAGGGCAGCGACGCGATCACGTTGCCGGCGGCGATCACGGCCGCGACCTCGGCGGGAGCGCCGGCCGGCGGCGAGGCGGTGCCGTCGTCGCGCAGCGTGGCGAGCCCGGGCGGATCGCCGGCCGCGGGCGGCGCGGGCGCGGGAGCGGGCGTCGCGCGAGTCGCCGCTGCGCGCTGCAGCGCAGCGAGCGTGCGCGCCGTCACGACGCCGTTCGCGCGCACGCGCAGGCGCCGCTGGAACCGCTTCACGTTGCGCTCCGTCTGCGGACCGAAGACGCCCGCCAGCGGCGTCGGCAGCCCCGCACGCGTGAGCAGTCGCTGCAGCGCGCGCACGGCGGGCCCGCGTGCACCGCGGGACAGCATGACTGCACCGGCCGCAGCTCCGCCGCTTCTCGCCGGCGGGGTGGTGCCGGCCGCCGCGCCGCCCGTCACGGCACGCGCGCTCGCCGGCAGCGCGAGCAGCGCCACCGTGGCGAGCACGAGCGACCAGGTGCGGACGGGATGCGACACGAAGCTGACCTCCGGGCTGGGCGGCCGGCGAGCGGTGGACGGGGACCTGGGATCAGGATCGACGTGGCGTCGGACGTCTGGAGCGGTGCAAGGGCTCGTTCACGCCGACCGCTTGGCATGCCGCCGCTCATGAAGTACTCAGGAAACGCCGACACATCCTTTATGTCGGCCCTTCCCGGCATGCTCGAGACGCCGGGCAACGGCGGGTTCGAGTCCCGCATGCGGGTGCGGATGCTCGCCTACCTCTTCGTGGCGGGGGCGGCGCTCGCGCTGCTCACGCTCGCGCTGCCCCGCGCCGCGGGCGCGCACGACGTGGGAACTCTGGGTTGCGCGCTGACGGCGTTCGCGGTCGGCAGCCTGCTGTGGTGGCGCGCGCGGCAGCTGCCGCGCTGGGCGGTGCCAGTGGCGCTCGCGTGCGGAAGCGTCCTCGTCACGGCCGTCGCGTGGTGCTCCGCGGAGGCCCCGAGCCCGCTCGTGCTCTTCTACCTGTGGGTCTTCCTCTACGCCGCCTACTTCTTCTCCAACCGTCAGGCGTTCGTCCAGATGGCCTTCGCGGGTGCGCTCTACGGCGCGCTGCTGGCCGAGCGGCCGCCGGCGACCGGGGCAGTCGGTTGGTGGGTCGTCGGGATGGCGACGCTTGCGATCGCGGCGAGCATCGTGCACGTGATGCGCCGCCACGTCGAGCTGCTGATCACGCGTCTGTCCGACGCCGCGCGCACCGATCCGCTGACGCAGCTGCCGAACCGCCGCGGCTTCCGCGAGCTGCTCGACCTCGAGCTCGAGCGCGCCCGCCGCAGCGGCGTGCCGATGAGCTTGCTCGTCGGCGACGTCGACCACTTCAAGGACGTCAACGACCGCTGCGGCCACCACGTCGGCGACGCAGCGCTGCAGCGCGTCGCCGCGCTGCTGCGCGAGGGCATGCGGCAGATCGACGTGCCGGCGCGGATCGGCGGCGAGGAGTTCGCGGTGATCCTCCCTGGCGCCGACGCGCACGGTGCGTTCGCGGCCGCCGAGCGACTGCGCTGCGCCCTGCGCGACGCGTTCGCGGACGCGACGGTGCCGATCACGATCAGCTTCGGGATCGCGAGCCACCCCGCCAACGCCGAGACCGCGGCCTCGCTCGTGCGGGCCGCCGACGAGGCGCTCTACTGCGCGAAGGAGAGCGGCCGCAACCGCAGCGTCCTCCACAGCCCCGCGCTGCGCGAGCTCGCCGGTGCGCGCGGCGTTCGGCAGGAGCGCGACGTCGAGGCCGAGCGCTTCCTCGCGGTCGTGCTCGATCTGGCGGAGGCGGTCGACGTCCGCTTCAGCGGCAGCGCACGGCATTCCGAGACGGTCGGTCGCTACGCCGAGCTGATGGCGCACGAGCTGGGGCTGTCGGAGCGGCGCGTCGGGCGGGTGCGGCTCGCCGGACTGCTGCACGACCTCGGCAAGGTCGGCGTGCCCGACGCGATCCTCTGCAAGGCCGGAGAGCTGACCGCCGAGGAGCGCGCCGTGATCGCGCGCCACCCCGAGCTCGGCGCGCAGATCCTCGAGCACGCCTCGCTCGCCGACGTGCAGGCATGGGTCGCCGCCCACCACGAGCGTCCCGACGGCAGCGGCTACCCGCGCGGCCTCACCGGCGCCGAGCTGCCGCTCGAGGCGCGCATCGTCGCCGTCGCCGACGCCTACGAGGCGATGACGAGCGACCGCTCCTACCGCGACGCGATCGGCCACGAGCGCGCACGGGCGGAGCTGCGGCGCCACGCCGGCAGACAGTTCGACGCGCGCGTCGTGGCTGCCTTCCTCGCGGTGCTCGATCGCGAGGCCGAGCGGGCGGCGGAGCTCACCGGCGAGGCGCCAGCCAGCCGTCATCCGGGAGCGTCCTCCGCTTCGTGAGTGCGGGACCCCGCCGCGCCGGCCGGCCGTGTCAGTCTCCGAGGAAGCGCGCAACGTCGGCGGCGTCGCGCTCCAGCGCGACTGCGTCGCGTCTCGTAAGGCCGTCGAACGGCTTGAGCGCGACCTGGTCCGCCGCCATGCTCCAGATCCCCGCCGCTCTGCCGCGCACGAGCGCGAACGGGCGGAAGAGGCCGTTGACGGTGACGATCCCTCTGTGATCGCCGAGGACGTCGTCGCGCGAGGTCCAGCCGAGCAGCAGCGGGTCGAAGGCGCCGAGCAGGCGCGGCGAGGGCAGCCCGGCTGCCGGCCCCGCGGGACGCCTGGCCAGGTCGACGAGCGCGCCGGGGCCGCACGCGAGCTGCGGTGCGATCGCGCTCAGGCCGGCGCGCGCGTCGCGCAGCGGCAGCCCCGCCCAGCGCGCGAGGTCGCGGTCGCTCGCGGGGCCGTGGCCGGCGAGGTAGCGGCGCGCCAGCTCGGCGAGCGCGGCGTCGCGGTCGACCGGCCGCAGCGCCTCCTCCCCCAGCCAGTCGCGCACGAGCGCGAACGCGTGTCTCGCACCGACCATCGGGCCGCGCAGGATCAGGCCTCGCAGCGAGGCGGCCATCAGCACGTGCACGAGCGCCTGTCGCTCCGTCCGCACGCCGGCGGCCGCGACATGCTCGCGCAACTGCTCGCGCGTCATCGGCCCGTCTGCGGCCAGCGCTCGCTCGATCGCGGCCACGCCGCGCTCGGCGTCGGCCGGCGGGACGCCCTCCTGGGCGAGCCGCCGCGCGCTGCCGGTCAGCAGCGGCGGCGTCGTGAGCGCGTGCAGCCACGGGTAGTCCTCGCGCCGCACGAGGTGCAGCGTGCCGCGGTTGAGCCAGGAGATCACGAGCGTGCGGTCGTCCGTGAGCGCGTGGTCGACGTCGGCGGCCGTCGTGCCCGTGCCGAGCGTGCGCGCCCGCACCGCGAGCCGCGCCCCGCGCGGGTCCTGTCCCTGCACGGCGAGCAGCCGCTCGGCGACGGCGACCGCGTCGCGTGCCGGGTCTCCGGCGAGCTGCTGGGCGGTGAGGCGGGCGGCGAGCATCGCGGCTTGGAGTGTCGCCGATCGGCGCGTCGCCGACGCTCGCCGCCGCGCGCGGGACGGTCCGGCATCCTGTGGCGCGTGCAGCCTGCGTCGACGGCGATCGAGATCCGCGGAGCCGCCCTCGGGCTGCTCGACGACCCGCTCCTGCTCGGCGCGCGCGGCGCCGGCGAGGAGGCGGCGCGGTCGCTGCTGTGGCGCGCGCGCTTCCGTGACGACGACGGCCGCGTGTGGCAGGCAAGCGCCGAGACCGCCGAGGGACTTGCGGGCGCGTGGACGCCGGCGAAGGCGACGACCGGGCCGCTCGCGGCGCTGCAGTCGCTGCGGCCGGTGAGCCTCGACGTGCACGTCGAGGCGACCGACGGACGCGGCGCGAAGCGCACGCTCTCACGCGCGCTCGTCGGCGAGGGGGTGCGGATCCGCCGCTGGCGCGAGCCGGGGCTGCTCGCGACGCTCCATCTCCCGGCGGGGGCATCGTGCGCGACCGTCGCGATCGACGCCACCGCCGGGCCGCACCCGGCGGCGGTGGCGGCACTGGCGGCTCCCCTGCTGGCCTCTCGCGGCGTGCTGACGCTCGTCGTTCCAGCGTCCCGCGACCACGGGCCGGCGGCGGAGACGCTGCCGATCGCCTCTGCGCGCCTCGCGTCGGTGCCCGGCGCGGCGTCGGAGCCGGTCGTCCTACGCGCGGTCGATCCCTTCGACGCGGCGCCCAGCGCTGCCGGCGACTCGCTCGTCGTGCTGCCGCCAGGCGTCGCTGCGCGCGGCGAGGACGGCGCGGTCGCCGCGCGCGCCGCCGCGTGGGACGCGCTGCTCGCCGGGCTCGGCGCCCGGCCGCGCGCCCTGAGCTGATCCGCCCGCAGGCCTCAGTCCGCGAAGTGCTTCGCGGCGATCAGGTCGATCGTGCCCTTCGTGCGCGTCGTCGTGGGCCCGACGAGCTGCGCGAGCGCCTTGAGGTCGAGCGGCGACTCGAGCAGCCCGCCGCTCGGCAGCCAGTACAGCTCGGTCCCCTCGATCGCGAGGCGATCCGTTGCGGTCGCGAGCGCGAGTGCTTCCTTGCGGGCCGCTGCGGCGGGCGCCGCGGTCAGCAGCATCACCTGCAGCTTCCCGTTCGAGGCGGCGACCGCGTCGGCCTCGAACGGCGCGAACGCCGCGATCGCGCGCAACTGCTCGGCGCTGCGCGCGAACACCGGCACGTCGTAGGCGAGCGCCTCCCCCAGGCCGGCCTCCAGCCGTTGTGCGACGTCGGCGATCGACGCGTCCGCGGGCGCGCTGAGGATCACGTTGCCGCTCGCGCGGAACGTCCTGACGTCCTCGAAGCCGAGAGCCTCGACCTGCACGCGCAGATCGTCGTTCGTGATCCGCCGTCTGCCGAGGTTCATCCCTCTCAGGAAGGCGGCGCAGCGCTGCATGGACGGCACTGTAGCCCCGCCGCAGGTCTGAACGGCGTAGTGTCGGGCGGATGAGCGCTTCGTTCCACGACGGCGCCCGCCGGCTCCAGGACCGCTTCGACACGCGGCGGCTCGCCGACCGCCTCGACGAGCGCTTCCTCCAGCGCCCGACGATCGACGACGCCGACCGCGCGTTCATCGAGCGGATGGACATGTTCTTCCTCGCGACCGCCGACGCCGAGGGCCGCCCGCAGTGCTCCTACAAGGGCGGCGAGCCGGGCTTCGTGCGCGTGCTCGACGAGACGACCGTCGCGTTCCCCAACTACGACGGGAACGGGATGTATCTCTCGATGGGCAATCTCGTCGTCAACCCGCAGGTGGGGATGCTGTTCATCGACTTCACGTCTCTGCGCCCGTCGCGGCTGCGGCTCAACGGCGTGGCGAGCGTCGACGAGCGCGATGCGCTGGTCGACGCGTATCCGGGCGCGCAGCTTGTCGTGCGCGTCCGCGCGACGCAGGTCTTCCCCAACTGCCCGCGCTACATCCACCGGATGGCGCTCGTCGCGCGCTCGCGCTTCGTCCCGCAAGCCGACCGCGAGCCGCCCGTGCCGGACTGGAAGCGGACCGAGTGGGCGTGCGACGTGCTGCCGGCGGACGACCCGGCGCGGCGCGACGGCTGAGCGCCCGACTCACTCCGGCCAGAAGCCCTCGACGATCTCGCCGTCGGCGCGCGGATCGTCGAGCCGCACGGAGACGATCAGCAGCTCTGCGTCGCCGGGGCCGTCGTTCCAGATCGAGCGCACGACCTCGGGCGCGACGCGCACCGCGGTCGGGCCCTCGATGTCGACCAGGTCCTCGCCGAGCTTGAACTGCAGGTGCCCGGAGATCACGAAGTAGATCTCCTCCTGCGTGTGATGGCGGTGGCCGTAGCCGCCCTTGCCACCGCTCTGCGGCGGCATCCGCCGATGCGTGACCGCCACCTGCGTCGTCCCGAGGTCGCCCGTCAGGAAGCGCATCTCCCCCGGGTATCTGCCCCCGAACGCGTCCGGCACGTCGGCGAGCCTGCGAATCGTGTAGTCGCTCATCGGCCGACCGTACCCGAGCCCGTAGAGTCGGGCGCCATGTTCGAGCGAGTGGAGATGCGGGCCGCGGAGCTGACGGCGTCGCGGCGGTTCTATGCGACGGTGCTCGGAGCGCTGCCGCTCGCACCGACGCGGCGGGACGACGGCGGGCACGCGGTCGCATGGGGCGACTTCGCGCTCGCGCAGGCGCGCGCCGGCCTGCCGCCGACGCGGGGACTGCACATCGGCTTCGCGGCGTCGTCACGCGGAGCGGTCGACGCGTTCTGGGAGGCGGGCGTCCGTGCCGGCCATCGCGACGCCGGCCCGCCCGGACCGCGGCCGCAGTACCGGCCCGACTACTACGGCGCGTTCCTGCTCGCCCCGGACGGCAACAGCGCAGAGGCCGTCGACTACGAGGGCGTGCGCCGCGACGGCGCGGTCGACCACCTGTGGATCCGCGTCGCCGACCTCGCCGCCTCGCGCCGCTGGTACGGAGCGCTGGCGCAGCGGGCCGGGTTGGGGATCGGCGGCGAGCAGCCGGAGCGCTTCCACGTGCGTCCGGGCCACGGCGCGCACGGAGGCTCGTTCGCGCTCGTCGCGGGCGGCGAGCCGACGCGCAACGCGCACCTCGCGGTCGTGGCAGGCGCGGCGACGGTCGTGGGGATGCACATCGACCCGGGCGGGAACCGCGTCGAGCTGGTGCAACCGCCACCGCGCGCACGCGACGCGCCGTAGGCTTGCCGCCATGCGCGTCCCGCCCGTCGACCCGACCGCGCCGCGGCGCCTGCGCAAGGCGCTCGTCGAGCCGGTGGCGCTCACGGGCTTCGGCCGCTGGTACCTGATGCAGGTGGCGCCGCGGATCGACAGATCGATCGGACGGCGGAGCGGCGGCCGGGTGATGTCGATCCCGCTGGTCCCGCTGCTGCTGCTCACGCACAGAGGCGCGAGAAGCGGCCGCACGTACACGACGCCGCTCGTGTACTTCACCGACGGGGACGACGCGATCGTGATGGCGTCGAACTACGGGCGTGAGCGTCATCCGGCGTGGCTCGCGAACGTGAAGGCGAATCCCGAGGTCGAGCTGCAGGCGCGCGGGCGAGGCGGGCGCTACCGTGCCCGCCTCGCGGTGGAGAAGGCCGAGCGCGACCGCCTGTTCGGGCTCGCGAAGCAGCTCACGCGCGCCTACGACACCTACGAGAGGCAGGCGACCGGGCGCACGATCCAGGTCGTCGTCTGCTCGCCGCTCGACCCGGCGTAGTGGAGTCACACCCCCTCGCGGGACAGTCGAAGCGAATCCACGTTGATGGAAACCGAATTCCTTCGATCCGAAAGTGATCGCGCCATACGATAAGGTCGCGACCGTGGACAGCGCATCGAACCAAGATCCTGTATTCGCAGACGAGCGGCAGGCGCAGATCGCCGAGCTGATCTCGGTTCGCGGCCGGGTTCGCATGAGAGAGCTGGCGAAGCTCTTCGGTGTGACCGAACCGACGATCCGCAAGGATCTGACGGTCCTCCAGGATCAAGGCGTGCTGAAGCGAACGCACGGTGGAGCGCTCGCGCTGCATCCGGCCGTTCAACGCGGGCTGGCCGAGCGTGAGGCGACCAACCCGCGGGCCAAGCAGACGATCGCCGACGCCTGCGTACGGCTCCTGAGCGACAGCGATTCCGTCTTCCTGGACAGCGGAACCACGGTCGACGCGATCGCGAGGTCGCTCGCGGACCACGCGCGACGCGGGACGGCGGCCCGCCTCTCGGTCCTCACGAACACGCTTCACGTCGCGGAGCGACTCGCGGACGCCCCCGGCATCGACTGCCTGCTGCTCGGCGGGAACGTGCGCTCCGTCGAGCGCGTCACCGTCGGCCCGTTGACGCTCGAGGACCTCCAGCGCTTCACGTTCAGCGTGGCGTTCATCGGCGCATCCGGCCTTTCGCAGGTCGGGATCACGGTCGGGAACATGGCGGAGGCAGCGGTCAAGTCCGCCGTCATCGAGTGCGCCCGGCGGGTCGTGCTGCCGATCGACCAGTCGAAGATCGGGTTGACGGACTTCGCTCGCATCTGCGAGCCGGATGCGATCGACACCGTCGTCACGGACGCCTCCACCCCCGCGGTGGAGGAGCTCTGCCGCAGCTTCCACATCGAGCTGATCGAAGCCGGCGCGTAGCGCGGCTCGCCCGCGCCCGCCGACGTCCCGGCGGGGCATCGCCGTCTCGCGCCCGACGCTGATCGCGGTCCTCGTGCAGTGCACGTCCGCCGCCGGCGTCCGCTGGGCACGGGCTTCCGGAAACGCTCGAGCATGCCTCGTTTTCAGTTCCTCTTGACTTTCGAAACCCATTGGTTAGTATCGATCAATAGCGAATCACTCGCGATGCCCGCGAATCGATCGCCATCTGGGTACAGGAGGAGAGAGACGATGAGTTACGGTGAAGCCGACCCGTTCGGACGGCGGTTCTCGCGGCGCCATGTGCTGCGCTCCACAGCCGTCGGAGCAAGCGGACTGCTGCTGCCGAGCGTCCTGGCCGCGTGCGGAAGCAGTGACAAGGGAGCCTCGACCGCCGCGCTCAGCGGCCCAGCCGGCCTGTCGACAGTCCCGACGGCCGCGTTCAAGCCGTCATCGGCGGTGGGTGCGAAGCCCGCTGTCCCGAAGCGGATGGCGATCATCCTCCCCGACTCGGCACAGATCTGGCAGGCCGTGGACGACGGCTTCAAGCAGGCATTGCAGGCGCGCGGCGTCGAGCACGTCGCGCTGATGGCCGACGACGACCCGGCCAAGGCCGTGCAGCAGTTCAACTCCGCCATGTCGCGCGGCGTCGGCGCGATCGGGTCGTTCCCGGTCGATCCCAAGGCTCAGGCGCCGCAGATGCAGGATGCCATCGACAGAGGCATCGGCGTGTTCGCCGGGGTGATGGCCCCGTCGACGTGTCAGGCGGCGACCGACCAGGCCGGTCTCGGCAAGGTGTGGGGCGAGGCTGCGGGACGCTACATCACCGAGAAGCTGGGTGGGAGCGCTCAGGTCGTGCTGTTCAGCGAGGACGCCATCCCCTCGATCAAGCCGCGCTGGACCGCCCTGCGCGCGGCGCTCAAGGCGACGGCGCCGAACGCGAAGGTCGTGGCCGACGAGCCGTTCCCCGAGACGCAGGAGAAGTCGTTCAAGCTCGCCAACACGGTGCTCACGCGCAACCCCGGCGCGAACGTGTGGCTCGCTCCGGACCCGGGGATCCTGGGCGCCCTGAGCGCGCTCGAGTCGGCGCACAAGGTCACCGGCCAGACGGCGCTGTTCGGCACCAACGGCGATCCGAGCGTGCTCGACGTGATCAGAAGAGGCGGTCCGATCAAGGCCACCTTCGGGTTCGCGTTCCCGCCGTTGACGTATGCGATGGGCCAGTTCGCGGCGGACTGGCTCGAGGGCAAGACGATCCCGCAGGTGATCTACGGGACCCCGTTCCTGATCGACTCCCCCGCGGCGATCGCGAGCTTCCAGCGCGGCAGCGCCCGGCCGGCGGAGGCGTTCGCCAACGGCGGCGGCGACTACTACCGTCTCGTCGGCGAGATCAGCTACGCGACGCGCAACCGCTATCTCAAGGTGACCGCGTAGGCATGGGGCCCGTTCGCAGGCCTCAGCGCCGCGTCGGCGGCGACACCAGCCGTATCGGGCTGGCGGTCGTCGCCGTCGGCCTCGCGCTGCTGTTCCACGTGCTGAGCGGCAACTTCCTGTCGTTCGACAACGCCGACTCGATCATGCTGAACTCGTCGGCGCTGCTGATCGCGGGGATCGCGACCGGCGCGCTGGTGATCTCCGGCAACCTCGACCTGTCGATCGGCGGGATCGTCGCGCTCGTCTCGGTCGTCGCCGCGTACGTCGCCCGCGACACGGGCAGCGTGGCGGCCGCGCTGATCGTCGGCATGGCGCTGGGCGCGGCGCTGGGCGCCTGCAACGGGCTGCTCGTGCGGATGTTGACGATCTCGCCGCTGATCGTCACGCTCGGCACGATGACGATCTTCCACGGGCTCGCGTACGTCGTCGCGAACGGGGGGTCGGTCTACAACTTCCCGCAGAGCTTCATCGACCTCGGCCGCTTCTACCTGCTCGGCGTCCCCGGCCAGGTGTGGATCGCGCTTGCGTTCTTCGTCATCGGCGCGTTCGTGCTGATGCGGACGGTCTTCGGGGTGCGCACGTTCGCGATCGGCGGCAACCCGGACGCGGCGCGGCTGGCCGGCATCAAGGTCGGCCGCCACGTCGTCGTCCTGTACGCGCTGAGCGGCCTCGCAGTCGGCCTCGTCGGGGTGCTCACGACCGCTCAGATCGGTGCCGGGACCCCCACGACCGGGACCCAGTTCGAGTTCGACGTGCTGACCGCCGTGATCCTCGGCGGCGTCGGGTTCGCCGGCGGGACGGGGCGTCCGCTGGGGATCTTCATCGGCGTCATCACGATCGGGATCCTCGACGCCGGCCTCGTGTTCGCAGGCGTCGCCGACTTCTGGCAGGACGTCGCGAAGGGCTCGGTGCTGCTGCTCGCGCTGGCGTCCGACCAGCTCGCCGCGCTACAGCGCACGCGCAAGGTCGGACGGGCCGCCGCCGTCAACCCGCCGCCGGTCGTCGACGCGGTCGCCCGCACCGTCGGCACCCAGACGCTCGGACGCGCCCCGGGCGCTCAGGTCACGGGCGCGGAGGTCTTCGCCTGCTCGCACGTCGCGAAGCGCTACGGCGCCGTGTGGGCGGTGCGCGACGTGAGCCTCGTCGCGCACGCCGGCGAGGTGCTGTGCCTCGTCGGCGACAACGGCGCCGGCAAGAGCTCGATCATCAAGTGCATCAGCGGCGTCGTTCCGCCCGACGGTGGCACGATGCGGATGGACGGCGAGTCCTACGCGCCCGCCAACCCCGCGCAGGCGCGGCGGGCCGGCGTGGCGACCGTCTACCAGGACCTGGCGCTGTGTCCGAACCTCGGCGCGGCGCTCAATCTCGCGCTCGGCGTCGAGCCGCGCAAGGGCCGCCTCGGGGCGCTCTCGCTGATGGACTTCGCGCGCGCCGGGAAGGTCGCGACGCAGCGGCTCGAGAGCTTCGGCATCGAGCTCGAGGACCAGTTCCGCCCGGTCGGGTCGCTGTCGGGCGGTCAGCGCCAGTCGGTCGCGATCGCACGCGTCGTCGAGGACGACGTGCGCGTCGTGATCCTCGACGAGCCGACGGCGGCGCTCGGCGTCAAGCAGTCCGCGCGCGTGCTCGAGCTGTGCCGGCGACTCGCCGGGGAGGGCATCGCCGTCATCCTCATCACCCACGACGTCGAGGCGGTCATGCAGGTGGCCGACCGCATCGTCGCGCTGTGCCTCGGCGCCAACCTCTACAGCGGCGCGATCGACATGGTCGACCAGTCCTCGCTCATCCACCTGATGGCCGGCTTCGCGCCCGAGCATCTCGCGAAGCGGGAGCCGGTCGCGTGCTGAGCCGGGCCGAGACAGCCGGGCGCGACTGGCGGGTCGCGCCCGGCTTCGAGGCCGTCGCGAGCGCGTTCGCCGAGAGCTTCGCCGAGTACGAGGACGGCGGGGCGGCGTTCGCGGTCGTGCACGAAGGGCGGCCGGTCCTGGACCTGTGGGGCGGGGTGGTGGACGTCGCCACACGCCGCCCGTGGCGTGCGGACACCGCGCAGGTGATCTTCTCGGGCACGAAAGGCCTCGTGGCCGTCTGCATGCTGATCCTCATCGAGC
>DASRXW010000094.1:0-5615 GCA_035654055.1 Conexibacter sp. | reverse complement strand
TTCTCGCGCGGGGAGATCGTGCACGTCGCATAGACCAGCGCCCCGCCGGGCCGCAGCGCGGCGGCACCCGCCGCGAGGATGCGCAGCTGCAGCTCCGCCAGCCCGGCGATCGCCTCCGGCTGCGCGCGCCAGCGCAGGTCGGGCCGGCCCTGGAGCGTGCCGAGCCCCGAGCAGGGCGGGTCGACGAGGACGGCGTCGAACGGCGCGTCACGGCGTGGCTCCGCGGCGTCGGCCTCCTCCACGCGAACGATGTCGGCGCGCAGGCGCGCACACGCGCGGCGCAGCGCCTCCGCGCGACCGGGATGGCGCTCGACGGCGACGACCTCTCCCGCGCCACTCATCAACGCGGCGAGGTGGGTCGCCTTGCCCCCGGGCGCGGCGCACAGGTCGAGCACGCGCATGCCGGGCTCCGGCGCCAGCAGGCGCGCCGCGCTCATCGCCGCGCGCGACTGCGCGACGAGCGCTCCGGCTGCCCACAGCGGGTTGCCGGTGAGGTCGAAGGGACCGTCGAGGACGAGGCCCTCCGGGAGGCCGTCGTGCGCGTCGCGCGCAACGCCGGCGGGGCCGGCGACGGGCTGCGTCGCGACCAGGCTCCCGGCCGGATGCGTCGCGATCCCGCGCTCCGCGAGCTCGGCCTGCACCGCGCCAGGCTCCGCCACGAGCGTGTTGACGCGCAGCGCGCCCTCGGCAGGCTCGTTCACGCCCGCCAGCAGCGCGCGGGCGCCGTCGGGGCCGAGCGCCTCCCACCACAGCTCAGCGAGCCAGTCGGGCACCGAGTGGAGCAGCGCCGCACCCGCCGGGGTGGCGTCCTCGAGCGCGGCGAGCAGCGCCGGCCCCTCGCGCCCCACCCGGCGCAGGACCGCGTTGACGAGCTTGAAGCCCGGACCGCCGGCCGCCTTCGCCAGCTCGACGCTCTGGTCGACGGCCGCGTGCGGCGCGACGCCGTCGAGGAACAGCAGCTGGAGCACGCCGAGCCGCAGCGCGTCGCGCACGGGCGCGTCGAGCTGCTCGACCGGCCGTCTCGCGCAGCGCACGATCACGTGGTCGAGCGTGCGGCGGCGCTGCACGGCGCCGTAGACGAGCTGCGTCGCGAACGCGCGCTCGCGCGCGTCGATCCCGGCGCGCGTCGCCTCCCCCGCGAGCGCGCGGTCGGCGTAGGCGTCCGCGTCGTCGACGCGACGCAGCACGGCAGCGGCGACGTGGCGAGCGGGCGAGACGGCAGCCGCGGCGGTGGCAGGGGCTCTCGACGGCACGGTCCGCGCATCCTCGCAGTCGCAGCGGTGCGCGCGAGGTCACGCCGCACCTGGCGCCGCGGCCCGTCGTCTGTGTGTCCGTGCTCACCCGTGCCGTTCGACCGCAGGGATACGATCGCGGGCGTGCACGCCCTGCTCGCCGCTGCGCTCGCGCCGGTCCAGCAGCAGTACCTGCTGGAGGCGCGCCAGATGCAGGCGATGTCGTTCGCGGTCCACATCCCGCTGACGTGCTTCGGGATCGCGTTCCCCGTGATCGTCGTGTTCGTCGAGTGGCTGCACCTGCGCACCGGCGACCCGCTCTACCGCACGCTCGCGCGCCGCTGGACGCGGATCCTCGTCGCGCTGTTCGCCGTCGGCGTCGTGACCGGCACGATCCTGTCGTTCGAGCTGGGGATGCTGTGGCCGGACTTCATGGCGACGTTCGGCCCGGTCTTCGGGCTCGCGTTCGCGCTCGAGGGCTTCGCCTTCTTCCTCGAGGCGATCTTCATCGCGATCTACGTCTATGGCTGGGATCGCCTCTCCCCCCGCATGCACTTCCTCTGCGGGCTGCCGATCGTCGCGACCGGCTTCCT
The DNA here is from genome assembly GCA_035654055.1 of Conexibacter sp. Classification (GTDB taxonomy): domain Bacteria; phylum Actinomycetota; class Thermoleophilia; order Solirubrobacterales; family Solirubrobacteraceae; genus Conexibacter. Next base: position 3,790 of record DASRXW010000094.1, on the reverse strand, counting down.
CGGCGCCGCGATGGTGATCGCCGTCAACGGCTGGATGAACCACCCGGGCGGCTTCACGCTCGTCAACGGCAAGGTCACCGACGTGCATCCGTGGAGCGCGCTGTTCGGCAACCGCTTCTTCTGGCACGAGCTCGTGCACATGTACTTCGCCGCCTACATCGTCGTCGGCTTCCTGATCGCCGGCGCGTACGCGTACGGCAAGCTGCGCCACGGCAGCTGGAGCCGCTACGAGCGCACCGCGCTCGCGATCCCGCTGACGATCGCGGCGCTCGCGGCGCCGGCGCAGCTGCTCGTCGGCGACTGGGCGGCGCGCGAGGTCGCGACGCAGCAGCCGGTCAAGCTCGCTGCGTTCGAAGGCTTGCAGCAGACGACGACGGGCGCCTCCGAGCACCTGCTCGGCTGGTACGAGAAGAGCAGCGGCCAGATCAAGGGCGGGATCGCGATCCCCGACCTGCTGTCGCTGCTCGCCTACCACGACCCGCACGCGACTGTCAGAGGGCTCGACTCCGTTCCGCCCGGCGCCCGGCCGGGGCCGATCAACGTGATCCGCCTCGCGTTCCAGGTGATGGTCGGGATCGGCACGCTGCTCGCGCTCGTCGGCGCGCTCGTGCTGTTCGTGCGCTGGCGCCGCAGACGGCTGCCGGAGTCGGTCTGGCTCTACCGCGCGCTGGTCCTGTGCGGCCCGCTGGCCGTCGTCGCGCTGGTCTGCGGCTGGATCGTGACGGAGGTCGGACGCCAGCCGTGGATCGTCTACGGCGTGATGCGGACCGAGTCCGCGGTCACGGGCGCGAGCGGGATCCCGGTCGGCTACGGCGTGCTCGCGGCCGTGTACCTGGGATTGGCCGGCGCGGTGTGGTGGATCCTGCGGCGGCTCGCGCGTGCACCGCTCGGCGGCGCCGGCGAGCCGCAGCCGGGCGCTGCCGACCGCCCCGCGCCGGCGGGCGGGGCGTAGCGCGATGTCGCTCGACGCGATCCCGCTGCTGCTCGCGCTCGTCGGGCTGACGCTCTACGTCGTGCTCGGCGGGGCCGACTTCGGCGCCGGCCTGTGGCAGCTGGCCTCCGGCCGCGGCGCGCGCGGCACACGGCTGCGCGAGCATGCGCACGAGGCGATGGCGCCGGTGTGGGAGGCGAACCACGTCTGGCTCATCTTCGTGCTCGTCGTGATGTGGACGTGCTATCCGGTCGCGTTCGGCTCGATCGTCTCGACGCTCTCGATCCCGCTGTTCATCGCGGCGATCGGCATCATCTTCCGCGGCACCGCCTACGCGCTGCGCGCGGGGACCACGCGGGCGGGCGAGCAGCGCACCGTGGACACGGTCTTCGGCGTTGCGTCGATCCTCACCCCTTTCGCGCTCGGGACGGTCGTCGGCGCGATCGCCGCGGGCGACGTGCCGGTCGGCAACGCCGCGGGCGACCTGTGGACGAGCTGGACGAGCGGGTTGGCGCTGACGATCGGCGTGCTCGCGGTCGCGACCGGCGCCTACCTCGCGGCCGTCTATCTCGCGGCCGACGCAGCGCGGCGCGGCGCCGAGGACATGGAGCAGGCGTTCCGAGCGCGGGCGCTGGTCGCAGGCGTGGTCGCCGGTGCGCTGGCGCTCGGCGGGCTGTTCGTGCTGCGCTCGGAGGCACGGGCGTTGTACGACGCGCTCGTGAGCGGCGACGGGCTGCCGGCGCTGATCGTCTCCGCGATCGCCGGCGCCGGCACGCTGGCACTCGTGTGGCTGCGGCGCTACGAGGCCGCGCGCTACTCGGCGGCGGTGGCGGTCGCCGCGATCGTCGCAGGCTGGGCGCTGGCGCAGAAGCCCGTGCTGCTGCCCGGGCTGACCGTGTCGCAAGCGGCAGCGGACCACGACGTGCTCGTGGCGGTGCTCGTATCGGTGGCCGCGGGCGCGCTGGTCCTCGTCCCGTCGCTCGCGTTGCTGTTCACGTTGACGTTGCGCGGACGCCTGGGCTACGAGCAGGACGCGGGCGCGGCGCCGACGCCGACGGTCGGACCGGTGCAGGTGCTCTCGGCATCGCGAACGGGATTGCTCGCACGCGTCTCGATCGCCTGCCTGTTGCTGACGCTCGGCTTCCTCACCCTCGCCGACGCCGGTTGGGCCCACGCGATCGGCGTCGCCACCCTGTTCGCCTGCGTCATCACCGGCTTCCGCGCAGCGGTGCCGGTGGAGCCGGCTGCCCCCTAGCCACCCGTGCAGTGAGCCCCGCCAATCTGTACATCGTGGTGACGTGCAGATTGCCCGGGCTCAGGGCAGGCCGTGGCCGCGAAGGTAGTCCGCGGCGGGCATGGGGCGTCTGCCGGGGGGTTGGACCTGGGTCAGCTCGAGCGTGCCGGCCACAGTGGAGAGCGCCAGCCTCCCTTCCTCATTGCCGAGCGTGCCCGGCGCGAGCGCGGCGTCCGTGGTGAGCTGAGCGCCCCAGACGCCGAGATAGGCGCCGTCCGGCAACGCCAAGCGGGCGCCGACGTGCGGGTTCAAAGCGCGCACGACGCGCTCCAGCTCCACCGCGGAGCGCGAGACCGGGTCGAGCAAGCGGTCCTCCGCGGTGATCTTCTCCGCATGGGTGACCGCCGACTCGTCCTGCTCGTCGAAGCCCGGCTGTTCGTCGAGCGCGCGGACGAGCAGCTCCGAGCCGAGCGTGGCGAGCCGCGCGGACAGCGAGCCGAACGTGTCGTCCGAGCGGATCGGCTCGCGCTCCATCAGGCACACCGGCCCGCTGTCCAGCCCCGCCGTGACGCGCATGATCGCGACGCCCGTCTCCGCGTCGCCGGCCATCATCGCCCGCTCGATCGGCGCCGCTCCGCGCCAGCGGGGGAGCAGCGACGGGTGGACGTTGAGCATCTCCTGCTCGGACAGCAGCGGCTCCTTCAGGAGCGCGCCGAACGCGCACACGATGACGACGTCGGGACCGACCGCGGCGATCTGGGCGCGTGCGCTCCCCTCGTTGACGTCGTCCGGCTGCGCAAGCTCGATCCCGAGCGTCTGAGCGGCGCTCGCGACGGGTGGAGGCGAGAGACGGCGGCCACGGCCGGCGGGCCGGTCGGGCCGCGTGACGACCAGCGCCGGCCGGTGGGAGCTCGCGGCGAGCTGCTCCAGCACCTCGGCCGCGAAGTCGGAGGTCCCGAGGTAGACCGTGCGCACGCGGGTCAGGCGGCCTGCTCGGCGGCCTCGCGCAGCGTCCGCAGCGCCGTCTTGCGCTGGTCGCGCGAGGTGCGGTCGAGAATCAGCACGCCGTCGAGGTGGTCGATCTCGTGCTGGAGCACGCGCGCCTCGAGGCCGGAGGCCTCGATCGTGATCGGCTCGCCGTGCTCGTCCTGCGCGCGGACCCGAACGTGAACCGGGCGCTCGACCTCGACGAGCACGCCCTGGAGGCTGAGGCAGCCCTCCTCGGCCGTCTCCAGCTCGTCCCCGGACCACTCGATCTCGGGGTTCACGACGGCGTTGACCGGCGAGTCCGGCTCGACGCGGTAGACGAGCACCCGCTGGAGCTTGCCGACCTGCGTGGCGGCGAGCCCGATCCCGAGCGCGTCCTCCATGATCTGCCCCATCTGCGCGATCTGCCTGCGCAGGTCGTCGTCGAAGCGGTCGACCGGGCGCGCGCGGCTCTTGAGCACCGGATCGCCCCACTGGCACACGAAGCTCAGGGCCACCTGACGGCGCGCGGCGACCTCGGGATCGAGGCGCTGCTCCTCGTCCTCTTCGAGCTGCTCGGTGACGGTCTGCTCCTCGGCCATGGTGGAGAGCTTAGTGAGGGCTACTGCGGATCGACGTCCGCGCTGAGCTGCGCGCGG
>DASRXW010000093.1:0-4172 GCA_035654055.1 Conexibacter sp. | reverse complement strand
ACATGGACCCCCGCGAAGGGTTGGAGAAGGCCGTCGCGCTCCTCAAGCCGCTCGTGCTCGAACGACCCGCCGTCTCCTCCTGGAACCTCACAGGCGACGCATCCTAGATCCCGCGCCGAGCCACCATCGCGGGCTGGACGTGGCGCTTTGAAAAGGTTGACATTTTGGCGCGATCATGATCGAATCATGTAATGAATACGGGGCCGCATTGCGGTCACCGGTGACCTGGGGAGGTAGATGCAGTGATGTTGGAATCGAACGATCCCGGCCGTCTCGACGTGCGTGAGATCACGCGGAGCCGCTTCTTGCGCAACTCCGCCGGTGCCGCGCTCTCGCTGACCACGCTCGGCGCGTTGATCGGCTGCGGCTCGGGCAGCGAAGGCACCACCACCGCGGCGGCCGGCACCGGCGCCGTCGGCAAGCGGCCCACCACGCCGACCGGCACGCTGCGCGTCGCTCTTCCGGCGGCCCCGTTCTCACTCGATCCGGCCGTCACCGCGACGCAGGGCGACCGCGCGATCGTCCGCACCGTGTTCGACGGACTCGTCGAGTACGACCCGACCTACACGCAGCTGCGGCCCGCACTGGCCGAGTCCTGGACGGACCACGGCGCGCGCGAGTGGATCATCAACATCCGCCCCAACGTCACCTTCCACGACGGTGAGGCGCTCGACTCGACCGCCCTCAAGGCGAACTTCAAGCACTTCCAGAACGGGCCGTTGTCGAGACTCTTCATGCCGGCGAAGTTCACGGCGCTCGACGATTCCCACCCGCTGGTGCTGCGCATTGCGATGCCCGAGGCGTATCCGGACTTCATGCGCAACCAGATCCTGCTCGGCCTGATCTCGCCCGCCTCGATCGCCAAGGGCACGGACGCGATCAACAAGCATCCGGTCGGCGCAGGCGCCTACCGCTTCGCCAGCTATCGCGCGGACCAGCTCGCCACGCTCGAGGCCAACCCCCACTACTGGGGCGCTGGCCCCTACTTCGAGAAGATCGAGTTCCAGATCATCGTGGAGGAGAGCTCGCGCATCAACGCGGCGCTCACCGGCAAGATCGACCTCGACCCGAAGGTGACCCCCACGCAGCTCACGCGGCTCAAGGGGAACAAGTCCGTCAAGGAGGTCGGGACGGATGCCTGGTCGGGCGTGTTCGTCGTCCCGCGTGTGGACTCGGCGCCGTTCAGCGACGAGAACGCGCGCAAGGCGCTTGCGTACGCGATCGACGCGCAGGGCATCATCGCCTCGGTCGTCCGCGGCCAGGCGACCGCTGCGGACTCGATGGCGCCCCGCAGCACGATCGGGTACGCCGAGCCGCAGACGAAGTACACGTACGACCCGGCGAAGGCGAAGTCGCTGCTCGCGAGAGCCGGGCAGACCGGCAAGGGCCAGGTCAAGCTGCTCGTCAGCTCGGCGCAGTACCTCGGTCCGCAGATCTCGCAGGCGGTCGCCGCACAGCTCGAGGCGGTTGGCTTCTCCGTCAAGCTCGACATCGTCGACCCGACGATCCAGGGCCGCGAGTTCGGCTCGCCGAACAGCAGATACAACCTGTTCGTCACCGACTACTACTGGCTGACGGGCGGCCCCTTCATCCAGGCGTACGTGCCGTTCGTGACGCACTACACCGGCAGAGACCTCGACACGGCGTGGCACACGGTGCAGACGACGCCCGACGGCCCGGCCCGCGAGACGGCGTGCGCCGCGTGGGAGGAGCTGCGCGCGAGCAAGGCGCTGCTGCTGCCGATCTTCCACAGCAGATTCGTGGACACGTGTGCGGCCGACCTGCAGGCATATCGCTCGCCGAAGGACGGCTTCATGCCGATCCTCGCGCCGACGTACGTGCCTCAGGCCGCCTGAGGCGATCGACAGCTCCGGCAGCGGACTCCCATGGCAAGGCTCATCCTGTCGCGGCTGGCGCAGAGCGTCGTCGTCATCTTCGGCGCGCTGCTCATCAGCTTCCTGCTCGCGGCCCTCGCGGGGAACCCGGCGCGGCTGATCGCGTCGAGCGCCTTCGGCTTCGGCCCCGAGCAGGTCCAGCTGGTGGAGAAGCAGCTCGGCTATGGGGATCCGCTTCCGGTGCGGTTCGCGCACTTCATGGGCAATGCGGTGACGGGAGACTTCGGTCTCTCGTACCGCTCCCGCGACTCGGCCCTGGGCCTCGTGTTCGACGCGCTGCCCAACACGCTGATCCTCGTCGCGTGCGCGCTGCTGCTCGCGCTGGCGGTCGCGGTGCCGCTCGCGATCTTCAGCGTGCTGCGTCGCGAGCAGCCGGTCGACCGGGCGCTGCGCTCCAGCCTCGTCTTCGCGCAGGGCATGCCCGAGTTCTGGCTGGCGCTCGTGCTGGTCCTCCTCTTCTCCGTGAACCTCGGGCTGCTCCCGTCGCTGGGGTTCGACGGCCCGAGCGCGCTCGTGCTGCCGACGATCGCGCTTGCGATCCCGCTGGTGCCGGCGTTCGTGCGGCTGACACGCGGCGCACTGCTCGACGTGATGAGCCTCGAGTTCATCACGACCGTCCGTGCCAAGGGGCTGCCCGAGCACGAGGTCGTGATCCGGCACGGGCTGCGCAACGCGCTGCCCTCGCTCGTGACGTTCCTCGCGCTGCAGATCGGCTGGCTGATCGGCGGCACGATCATCGTCGAGCAGGTCTTCTCGTGGCCGGGCATGGGCACGCTCGCGCTCGACGCCGTGCGCAACCGCGACCTCGCGATCATCCAGGCGATCGTCGTCGTCACGGCGCTCGTCTACGTTCTGATGAACCTCGCCGCCGACGTCCTCGCCGCGCTGCTCGATCCCCGCATCCGGGTGGAGCACTGATGAGCCATCTGACCATCGCGCAGCGTCCGCGCGGCCTGCGCATGCCGCGGCTCGCCGAGCGTGTCGCGAATCCGCTGCGGCGCAGCGGCACGCTGACCGCGGGCGTCACGCTGCTCGCGGTGCTGCTGCTGCTGAGCGTCGTCGTCGCGCTCGCGCTGCCCGATCCGAAGACGCAGCACCTGATCGACGCGTATGCGGCGCCCGGCACGTCCGGCCATCCGCTCGGCGCCGACGGGCTGGGTCGCGACGTGCTCGCGTGGATCGGGACGGGCATCCGCACGTCGCTGCTCGTCGGCCTGGCCGTCGCCGCGATCGCCGCGACGGTGGGCACGGTCATCGGCCTCGTCGCCGGCTACTGGGGCGGTGCGCTCGACGCGCTGCTGATGCGCGCCGTCGACCTCCAGCTCGCGGTCCCGCCGCTGCTGCTGTTCATCGCCGCCTCGGCGGTGCTCGCCGCCAACGTCGTCACGCTCGTGCTGCTGATCGCCGTCGTCGGCTGGGTGCCGTACGCCCGGCTCGTGCGGGCGCGGGTCCTGTCGGAGCGCGGGCGGGCGTTCATCGCGGCTGCGCGGCTCGCCGGCCGCAGCCGCGCCTACATCCTCTTCCGCCATCTGCTCCCGGCGGCCAGCACGTCGGTCGTCGTGATCTTCTCGCTGCAGGTGGGCTACGTGATCTTGTGGGAGTCGGCGCTCAGCTTCGTCGGCCTCGGGCTTCAGCCCCCCAACATCAGCCTCGGCTTCATGATCGCCTCCGGGCGCGACGAGCTGGCGACCGCGTGGTGGATCGCGACGATGCCGGGCCTCGCGATCGTGCTGCTCGTGCTGGCGATGAACCTGATCGGCGACGGGCTGCGCGACGTCTTCAAGTTCGACACGGACGTCGACGCTCGTGGCTGATCGGGCTGAGCACCCCGCGGTCCGCCTCGAGGGCCTGACCGTGTCCGTGCGTCGCGGACGCGAGACGCGGCTGCTGGTCGAGCGCGTCGACCTGTCGGTCGAGCGCGGCCAGGTGTGCGGGATCGTCGGCGAGACCGGCGCCGGCAAGACGCTCACCGCGCGTGCGCTGCTTGGACTCCTCGCCCCGGGCCTGCGGGCGGAGGGGACGGCGTGGCTCGGCGACCGCGAGATCGACGCGAGCACCCCCGCCAAGCAGCGGCGCGAGCTGCTGGGCCGCGACATGGGCATCGTCACGCAGAACCCCGCGGGGATGCTCGACCCGGTCATGAAGGTCGGCCGGCAGCTCGTCGAGGGGGTCGTGCGGCGCAGGCTGCTCAGTGACGCGGAGGCTGTCGCGCGGGCGAGAGAGATGCTGAGCTTCGTCGGCTTCAAGGACTCGGACGGCGTGTGGGAGCTCTACCCG
>DASRXW010000092.1:0-59448 GCA_035654055.1 Conexibacter sp. | reverse complement strand
AGGCGGTCGACCGTCTGCTCGGAGAAGACGACGCCGAAGCCGTACGCGTCGTCGGCGTTGTTGCCCTCCAGCACCGTCACCTCGTGCGACGGGTCGCGCAGCTTCAGCTGGCTCGCGAACCACAGCCCGCCGGCGCCGCCTCCGACGACGACGACCTTCATGTCGCGGCGTCCGCGGCGAGCTTCGGGATCATCGTCCCCTTCTCGTAGGCGGCGGACGAGCGATGCTGCTCGGTCCCGCTGACCTTCGCGTCGATCAGGATCGGGCCCTCGCGGTTGGCGATCAGCTCCGCGACCGGATCGAGGTCCGCGAGCGCGCGGACCGTGACGGCGGGGATCCCGAACGCGCGCGCGACCGCGGCGAAGTCGACCTCGTCGAAGAACGCCATGTCGGCCGGCTTGCCGAGCGCCTGCATGTAGCGGGCCTCGGGGCGGTAGGCGCGGTCGTCGAGCACGACCATCGTCAGCGGCAGCCGCTCGCGCGCCGCCGTCTCCAGCTCCTGCAGGCTCATCGCGAAGCCGCCGTCGCCGGCGAACAGCACGCAGTGGCGATCGGGCCGCGCGAGCGCCATCCCGAGGCCGATGCCGAGCCCCATCCCGATCGAGCCGAAGTCCGCGGTCCACACCCACGAGGTCGGGTCGGGGACGGCGATCTGGTCGATCGTGTAGAGCACGAAGTCGCCGGCGTCGGCGATCACGACGCGCTCGGCCGGCAGCAGCGCGTCGAGCGCGCTGAGGATCGGCGTCATCGGCAGCCGCCCGTGCTCGTCGAGGTCGGGCTCGCCCGGCGGCGTGCGTCGCGCGGCGGCCGCGATGCGCTCGCGCATCGCGTCGCTCGTCCAGGCGCTCTCGTTCACGATCTCGGCCGCCTCGAGCGCGGCGTTGATCGCCTCGACGGCGGTGCGGGCGTCGGCGATCACCGCCGAGGCGACGCGCGCGATGCTGCCGATCCGCTCGGGGTCGTCGTCGATCTGCAGCACGCGCGCGTTCGCGGCGAGCGTGCCGCCGCCCGTCTGGTAGAAGTTGAGCGCGACGCCGACCGCCAGGATGCAGTCGGCCTCGGCCAGCAGCTCGACACCGGCCTCGCTGCCGTAGGAGCCGATCATCCCGATGTTGCGCGGGTGGTCGCGGAACAGCTCGCGCCCCTGCAGGCTCGTCGCCAGCAGCGCCCCGACGCGGTCGGCGAGCGCCTCGATCTGTCTCCCGGCGCCGGACGCGACCGCACCGCGCCCGGCGACGATCACCGGCTTGCGCGCCCACGCGAGCGCGCCCGCCAGCTCGTCGATCGCGTCGCACGCGGGGTCCGGCACGACGCGCACGCTCGACACGTCGAGCGCCGGCTCGTACTCCCACTGCCCGGGGATCTCGGCGTTGATCTCCGCCAGCCGGGGGATCCCCAGCACGACCGGCCCCTTGCGCAGCAGCGCCAGCCGGAAGCCCTCGTGGACGTCCTCCGCGACGAACGAGCGGCCGCGCATCTCGACGTAGCGCGCGCCGCAGTTCTCGGCGAAGCGCCGCGCGTCGAACTCCTTGACGTTGCCGCGCGCGCGCTCGCCCTGCGGCGAGAGCACGAGCACCGGCGAGCGGCGGCGCACGGCCGTCATCAGGGCGGTGCCGACCTGCGCCAGCGCCGGGCCGTGGCCGACGCTGCAGATCGCGGGGCGGCCGCAGCCGCGCGCGTAGCCGTCGGCCATCGCTACGGCGTTCTGCTCGTGCCGGCTGCGCACCACGCGCACGCCGGCCTGGCGGAGCGCCTCGCCGACGTGGATCGTCACCTCGTCGGGCACGCAGAACGCCGTGGTGACCCCCTCCGCCTTGATCGCTGCGGCGATCGCCTCAACCACTTGCATCTAGCGTTCTCCTGGTTCTCACTCGAAAGCGTCCGGCCTGCGCAGAAGCTGACCGCTCGCACGGCGCACGACCACGTCAATTCACGCAGGCCCGTGCCCTTCGTTTTGAGGGGCGCCGCCGCCGATCGTCACGAGCGCGTCGAGCGCGAACAGGCCGGCCGCGGTCGCGCGCAGCGGGTTGATCTCGACCTCGGCGATCTCCGGATAGGCGACGAGCACGTCGCCGATCGCCCGCGCGATCGCCGCCAGCTCGTCGCGGTCGACCGCCGGCAGGCCGCGGAAGCCGTCGAGCAGGCGCTGCGCCGGCAGCGCCTCGACGAGCGCGACGGCCCGCTGATGGGAGAGCGGCGCGAGCGCGAGCGCCGTCTGCGCGAGCGCCTCAGCCGTCACGCCGCCGAGGCCGAGCACGACGACCGGGCCGAACGCCGGATCGCGGATGCCGCCGACGAGCAGCTCGATCCCCGACGGCGCGAGCTCCTCGACGAGGTACGCGAGCGGTCTCGGCCGCACCGCGTCGATCGCGTCGAGCGCACGCTCGAGCGCCGCCCCTTCCGCGACGCCGACGTGGACGCCGCCGACGTCCGACTTGTGCGCGAGGCGCGCGTCGAGCGCCTTCACGACGGCGGGCCGGCCGAGCGCCGCCAGCGCCGCGCGCGCGGCGTCGCGGTCGCGGCAGCGCCAGCGGCGCGGCGCGCGGATCCCGTGCAGCTCCAGCAGCGCCTTCGCGGCGTGCTCGTCGAGCGCGGGCGAGAGCTCGTCGAGCATCCGCTCGGCGGGGGTCGGCGGTGCCGGCGCGGCGCGCATGTGCTGTGCGCGCGCGTCGGCGACGACGGCCGCGGTCGCCGCGGCGAGCCGCTCCGGACTTGCCAGCACGGGCACGCCCGCGTCCGCGACCGCCGCGCGCAGCGCGGCGACGTCGGCGGGGGGACCGGCCGTCGCGCACAGCACGGGCACGCCGAGCGCCAGCTCGCCGAGCACCGCGCCGAGGTCGACCGCCGCCGGCTCCAGCAGCGTGTAGAGCGCGACCGCGTCGACGCGCGCGTCGGAGGCGACGGCCGCGACGACGTCGGGCAGCGTGCGGTCCGGCCGCCCGGTGTCGACCGGGTTCGCCTGGTAGGTCAGCGGCGTCAGCAGCTCGGCGATGCGCGCGGTCGTCGCGTCGGCGAGCGGCGGCAGCTCGACGCCGATGCGCTGCAGCGCATCGGCCACCAGCAGCCCCGGGCCGGCCTGCGCGGTGACGACCCCCACGCCCGCGCGCGCTGCCGGCCGCGCGCGCGTCTTGGCGAGCGCGTGCGTCGCGTCGAGCAGCGCGGTGAGGTCGTCGACGACGACGGCGCCGGCGTCGCGCAGCGCCGCCACGGCGACGTCGAAGTCCCCCGCCAGCGCGCCTGTGTGCGACTGCGCGAACGCAGCCGTCCCCGCGCCGCCGCCGCCGACCTTGAGCGCGACGACCGGCTTGCGCTCCACGGCCGCGGCGATCGCCTCGGTCACCGCGCGCCCGTCCGCGATCCCCTCGACGTGCAGCGCGATCGCGCGCGTCGCCTCGTCCTCGGCGAGGTAGGCGACGACGTCGGCGAAGCCCACGTCGACCGCGTTGCCGAGCCCGACCGCGGTGCTGACGCCGAGCCCCTCGGCGTCGGCCATGAACGCGAGCGTCAGGTTCACGCCGCCGCTCTGCGCGACGATCCCGAGCGGGCCCGGGCGCAGCGCGCGGGCGGTCGGGACGAAGATCGCCGTCACGCCCGCGACCGGGCTCGCGAAGCCCGACGTGTTCGGGCCGAGCACGCGGATCCCGGTCTGCTCGACGATCTCGCGCACCTCCCGCTGCAGCGCCGCCCCCGCCTCGCCCGCCTCGGCGAAGCCGCCGGAGCAGACGACCGCGGCGCGCACGCCGGCGGCCGCGCAGTCGCGCAGCGCCGCCGGCGTGACGGCCGCCGGCACCGCCAGCAGCGCGAGGTCGACCGGCTCGTCGATCTCGCCCACCGCGGCGTAGCAGCGATGCCCGAGGATCCGCTCGGCCGTCGGGTTGACCGGCAGCACCGGCCCGTCGAAGCCCGCGAGCGCGGCGACGAGCTGGTGGCCGGCCTTCGCCGGCGACGCCGACGCGCCGACGACCGCGATCGAGCGCGGCGCGAGCAGCGCGCGCAGCGCCGCCGGGGAGCGGCGCTCGGACGCCTCCCCGGTCCCTTCGAGCGCTGGGCTCACGCGTCCGGGTTGTGCGGCGCGGCGTGCCACGTGATCAGGCGCGTCACGCGGCCGTCGTCGTCGAAGTCGACGAAGTTGCAGTTGAGCATCTCGTTCTTGCGACCGTTGACGAGCTCGCCCCGGTAGATCATCTCGCCGGCGTACCTCTGGCGCTCGACGTCCACCACGTGGTTCGTGAACTCGTGCGCGATGAAGACGTGCTCGGCGAACGCCGCCTCCGCGAGCTCGCGAAGCTGCGCGCGCCCGCGGACCCGCACGCCGTCGCTCTCGATGATGAACTGCGGATCGTCGGCGAAGCACTCCATGAACCCGTCGATGTCCCCGCGATCGAGGCGCTCGAGCAGGTCGACGACGCGGGCCTGGAGGTCCGCTGCGGTGCGTGGCATCTCGGCTCCTTGCTGTGACCGCGACGCGCCCTCTACGACTTGGGCGTCACGTTGGCGTTGTGGCTGAACAGGTTCTCGGGGTCGTACTGCGCCTTGATGCGCTGCAGCCGCTCGTACGTCTCGCCGGCGTAGGCCGACTCGTCGCCGCCGCTCTCGTCGCCGCCCATGTAGTTGACGTACACGCCGCCGGTCGAGAACGGCTGCAGCGCGTCGTACGTCTCGCGCACCCACGCGATGTTCGTGTCGTTCGGGACGTCTTTCTCCCACATCCCGATCACGTTGTACGCGCAGCCGGCGTCGCGGTAGGGGAACGCGGTCGCGTCGCTCGCCACGCGCGTGACGGCGCCGCCCATCGGCAGCAGCTCGATCAGCGACCACGGCGACCCCATCACCATGGCCTGCTCCAGCACGGCCGGCAGCGCGTCGCCGATTCTGTCGGGCTTCAGGAAGCCCGCCTTGTGGAAGTTCATGCGGCCGTGGACCATGATCTCGTCCCATCCGCTCTGCAGCTCCACGTAGCTGAGCTCGAAGCCGTTGCGGACCGCGGCGCCGATCCGCTCGAGCCGGTCGAGCACCGGCGCCAGCCGCTCCGGGCCCTCGGCCGCGTCACCCGTCCACAGCACCGGCGAGAGGATCACGCGCTCGCCGACGAGCTCGCGCGGAACCCACGGGAGATCGGGCATCCGCCGCAGGACGCTCATCCAGTGCAGGTCGTCCGGCGCGCCGACCGTCACCTCGTGCCACAGGTCGAGCACCTCGGCCGCCTGCTCGAGCCGGTGCAGCGTCATCCCGACGTACAGCGGGCCGCGCTCGTGGAGCGTCATCTCGAACTCCGTCACGACGCCGAAGTTGCCGCCGCCGCCGCGCAGCGCCCAGAACAGCTCCGGGTGCTCGTCCGCGCTCGCGCGCAGGATCTCGCCCTCGGCCGTGATCATCTCGGCCGAGACGAGGTTGTCGACCGACAGGCCGTGGCGGCGCATCAGGTGACCGACGCCGCCGCCGAGCACCAGCCCGCCGAGCCCGGTGTGGGAGACGGCGCCGGCCGGCGTCATCAGGCCGTGCTCCTGCGTCGCGACGTCGACGTTGCGCAGCAGGCAGCCGCCCTGCGCGCGCACGCGGCGGCCCTCGACGTCGACGATCACGCGGTTCATGAGTCTGAGGTCGATCACGACGCCGTCGTCGACGACGCTGCGCCCCGGCAGGCTGTGTCCACCGCAGCGGACCGCGAGCGGAAGCTCGTTGCGGCGCGCGTAGGCGATCGCCGCTTTGACGTCGTCCGTCGAGGTGCAGCGGGCGATCACGGCCGGGCGGCGGTCGATCATCCCGTTCCACAGTCTGCGGGCCTGCTCGTAGTCGCTGTCCCCGGGGACGATCGTCTCGCCCTCGAAGCCCTCGATCAGCTTGGTTGCGATGGTGCTCATGCTGCTGGCCGTCCTCTCCTGTGTGTCCCTCTGAAGGTGGTCGGGGCGGGACGGCCGCCGACGCGGCGCCCGCCGAAAGCGGCGCCTAGCGGTCGAACTCCTCGTGGTGCTGCTGCCACCACTCGGCGATGTCGCGTCGCCGAGCGATCCACACGTCCCCGCACTCGAGCGCGTGCTCGAGGATCTCGCGGAGCGCCGACAGGCGGCCCATCTGCCCGCTGTAGCGGGGGTGGGTGCCGATCGACATCATCTTCGGGTAGCCGGCGTGGCCCTGGCGGCGGAACTCGTCGATCGCCCGCTTGCACATGTCGACGAACGCGCTCGGCGAGCCGAAGCCCTGCGAGAAGACGTAGCGCGCGTCGTTGTAGACGAGCGAGTTGTACGGCAGCACCAGGTGCGAGCGGCCGTTGACCGCCGTGTAATACGGCAGGTCGTCGTTGTAGGGCAGCGAGTCGTAGAGGAAGCCGCCCTCCTCGACGAGCAGCTCGCGCGTGTTGATGCTCGGGCTGTAGCGCGAGTACCAGCCGACGGGCCGCGAGCCGCACAGCCGCTCGAGCGTCTCGACCGCTCTCGCGATCAGCGCCCGCTCCTCGTCGACGTCCATGCGGAACTGCTCGGTCCAGCGCCAGCCGTGCCCGTGCGGCTCGTGGCCGGCGCGCTCGATCGCGGCGCCGACGTCGGGATTCTTCTCGATCGCCTCCGCCGAGGCGTAGACGGTCGTCTTGAGGCCGTACTCGTCGAGCAGTCTGAAGAGGTTCCAGATGCCGGTGCGGCTGCCGTACTCGAAGACCGACTCGACGCAGAAGTCGCGGTACTCGCCGGCGTACCCCGGGAACTCGCCGAGGTCGCTGTGATCGTCGCCGCGCCCCGTCTCGTACTCCGAGCCCTCCTCGTAGTTGATGACCGGCGAGAGCGCCAGCGCCGCGCCGTTCGGCCACGTCACCTTCGGGGGGCGGGCGCCGTACCCGATCAGGTCCCGGGGAGGTCCGCCCAATGGTCTTGCGTTCATGCCTTCCTCCTAATTGGCGATCCGGAGACGTCCCCGACGAACGACAGCTCCAGCGACGACGGGCGCGCCGCGTCGTGGAAGAGCGTGTTGCGCGCGACGACCCAGCCGCGGTCGCGGTACAGCGGCCCGCCCGTGTTCGGGTTCACGTCGAACTGCGGCGAGCTGCTGCTCGTCACGTCGAGGCGGATGCGGTGCCCGGCGCCGAAGACGTTGCTCGTCGGTGGCAGCTCCAGCGTCACCTCGTAGACCTCGCCGGGCTCGATCAGCTCGGCGCGCTCGCGGCCGTTGCGATACCGCATGCGCACGATCCAGTCGGACAGGTTGAGCGCGAAGCCCTCCGGATAGTCCGCGTTCGGCGGGTGCTCGTCGATCAGCCGCGCGACGAAGTCGGTGTCGCGCGCGCTCGAGCTGACCCACAGGCGCGCCACGACCGGGCCGGTCACCTCGACCGCCTCCTCCAGCGGGGCGGTGCGGAACGCGAGCACGTCCTGGCGCATCGCCAGCGGCAGCGTGTCGCGGCACATCAGCAGGTCCGTGCGGCCGCGCTGGTCGTAGCCGCCGGCGTAGAGGATCCCCTGCTGGCCGGCGAGCGGGCCCATCGTGTGGCCCCCGATCGTCGGCACCGGGTCGCGCGGGTCGAACGTGTACGAGCTGGACGACGACGCCGCCTCCGGCCGCTCGCCGCGCAACGTGCCGTCCGCGTGCAGGTGCAGCGTGCGCACGACCGCCCGCTCGAGCGGCCACGCCGGCTCCTCGCGCCAGCGCCCGCCGTGATCCATGCGCCCGGCGGCGTTCATGCGCCCGCTGCCGCCGCCCATCACGAACAGGCGGTACGGCGCCGGCGGCGGGTCCGGCGTCTCGAGCTGCTTGAGCCAGCGGTCGAACCAGCGCAGGCGGAAGTCGTCGAGGCTCTGGGCCGCGTCGAGGCCGAAGTCGGTCTGCCCCGCCCACGTCTGCTGCATGTAGTCGAACGCGTGCAGCCAGATGCCGAACGTCGCGTGCACCGGCCCCACGCCCTGCGCCAGCAGCACGTTGACCTTCTGCGTCGTCGCGAGGCTGTGCAGGCCGTACCAGCTCGTCACGAAGCAGACCGGGATGTCCGGGTAGTCGCCGACGTGCGCCTCGAGGTTCGGCATCGGGTCGCGCCAGGCGTCGTCGTAGTCGGCGCGCTCGACGAGGTCGAAGAACCAGCGCTCGTGCGCCGGGGCGAGCGCGAGCGGCGAGGCGCCGCGGCGCAGCGGCAGCCGCCGGATCCACACGTCGAGGTTGTCGAGCGCGTCGCGGAAGGCGCGCTTGACGGCCGGGTCGGCGGCCGCCTCGCGGCTTCTGAGGCCCATCGCGAACGCGTACGGGACGAGCACGCCGTCCTGCACGGCGCCCTCGTTGCGCGCGCAGCGCCGCCAGTAGTTGAAGCCGCAGTCGAGCACGACCTGCGTCGTCAGGTGGGGCGGTCTGAGGACCGCGAGCGCCTGCTGGTTGGCGCCGGCGAACGACAGGCCGGTCGTGCCGACGCGACCGTCGCACCAGCTCTGCGCGGCGATCCACTCGACCGTGTCGTAGCCGTCCTGCGCCTCGTGCGAGTGCAGGAAGAAGCTGAACTCGCCCTCCGAGTCGCCCTGGCCGCGCACGTCCTGGACCGCGACGACGTAGCCGCGTGCAGCGAAGAACATGCCCATCGCGTGCAGGTCGATGCGGCCGCGCCCGTAGGGCGTGCGCTCGACGATCGCGGGGAACGGCCCGGGCGCCGGCTTGCCGCCGTGGTCCGGGCGGTAGATCGTCGTCGCGAGCTTCGTGCCGTCGCGCATCGGCACGAGCAGCGGGCCCTCGCGCAGCGCGTCGTAGGCGATCGCCGAGCCGGCCTGCACGAGCGCGTCAGACAACCTTCTGCTCCTTCAGCGCCGCGTACTGCTGCGGCGTCAGGCCCAGCTCCTCCACGTACACCTGCTCGTTGTGCTCGCCGAGGTCCGGGCCGAGGTGCTCGATCGTGCCGGGCGTGCGGTCGAGCCGCGGGATCACGTTCTGCAGCTTCAGCTTGCCGATGCGCGGGTCGTCGAACTCGGTGATCGCCTCGCGTGCCCGGTACTGCGGGTCCTCGAAGATGTCGGCGATCGAGTAGACCGGCGCGATCGCGCCTTCGGCCTCCGCGAACGCCGCGAGCGTCTCCTCGAGCGTGCGCTCGGCGATCCATGCGCGGACGGCCTCGTCGATCTCGTCGGCGTGCTCCGCGCGCGCCGTCGTGTCCTGGAACCACGGCGCGTTCGCGAGGTCCTCGCGGCCGACGAGCGTCATCACGCGATGCGCGATCGACGGGGAGCTGGCCGACAGCGCGAGCCATCTGCCGTCGCTCGACCGGTAGGTGTTGCGCGGCGTCAGCAGCGGCGACGAGTTGCCGACGCGCTCGGGCACGATCCCGAAGCGGTCGTAGGCCGCCGCGGTCGGGCCGAGCATCCAGAAGAGCGGCTCGAAGATCGAGACGTCGATCACCTGGCCGGCGCCGTCGCCGCCGTGCTCGCGCCACCACAGCGCGAACATGACCGCGAAGCAGCCGGTGAGGCCGGCGATGTGGTCGCCGAGCGCCAGCGGCGGCAGCGACGGCGGCTTGTCCGGCCAGCCGTTGATGTGGGCGAAGCCGGAGATCGCCTCCGCCAGCGTGCCGAAGCCGGGGCGTGAGGCGTACGGGCCGGTCTGGCCGAAGCCCGTCGTGCGCACGATCACGAGGCCGGGGTTGAGCTCGTGCAGCACGTCCGGGCCGAGGCCCCAGCGCTCGAGCGTGCCGGGCCGGAAGTTCTCGATGAAGACGTCCGCGTCGCGCAGCAGCCGCTTGAGCACGTCGGCGCCGCGCGGGTCCGAGAGCTTGAGCGTGACCGAGCGCTTGTTGCGCGCGAGCACCGCCCACCACAGCGACACGTCGCCGTCGCGCGGGCCCATGTAGCGGACGGGGTCGCCGCGCGGATGCTCGACCTTGAGGACGTCGGCGCCGTAGTCGGCCATCAGCGACGCGACGACCGGGCCGGCGAACAGCGTCGCGCAGTCGACGACCTTGAGGCCCGCGAGCGGCGACGGCGTGTCAGCGCCCATCGGACCCTCTCTGCAGTTGCAGGCGCTCCAGCGCCCACCGGTAGATCGGGTAGTCCACCATCCGTCCTCCAACCTTCACGGCCGCGACCCCGTTGGCCTCGGCCCGCTCGAACTCCTCCACGACCTGCCGCGCCCAGCGCTCCAGCTCGGGCGACAGCGCCGTGTAGCCGGCCAGCGCCGGCGCGACGTGGGACGGATGGATCACGCCCCGCCCGCCGAAGCCCATCCGCCGCGACGCGGCCGAGTCGGCCTCGACGCCCCGCACGTCGGCGATGTCGCCGAGGAAGCCCCCGTCGAGCGGGGCGCGCAGGCCGCCGGCGCGCGCCGCGACGACGATCCTCGAGCGCACGTAGCGCAGTTGCTCGTCGTTGGCCTCCAGGTCGAGCCCGAGCGACAGGCTCATGTCGACGGAGCCGAACTGCAGCGTGAGCACCCGCGGCGGCGCCGACAGCGCGATCGCCTCGCAGTTGACGACGGCGATCGGCGTCTCGACCACGGGGATCAGCGCGACCTCGCCGGCGGCGCGCCCGTGCTCGCGCTCGAGCGCGCTCAGCCGCGCGTCGATCGCCGCGACGACGCGGGCGTCGTCGACCTTCGGGACCAGCGCGCAGCCGGCGCCGCTGGCGACTACGGCGCGCAGGTCGTCGTCGAACTCGCGCGTCGGGAAGGCGTTCGTGCGGACGCACACTGCGTCCGGGGCGGGCGCTCCCCGCACGGCCTGCTCCACGGCGACGCGGGCGGACGCCTTCTCGCCGGCGGCGACGGCGTCCTCGAGGTCGAGCACCGCGGCGTCGGCGTCGGACGCGATCGCCTTGGCGACGCGCCGCTCGTGGTTGCCCGGGGTCAGGAGCAGCACCCGCAGCGGCTTGTCGCGCCAAAGCGGCCCGTCCGACATCAGCTCACCCGCTCCAGCCGGCAAGCGGCGAACGATCGCGCGCTGTCGATTTCGATGACCTCCACGAGAGTGACAGCCTGCCGTCGCCCATGCAAGGGCACCACGTCAATACGTCGCTGGTCCGGCCCTCACAATTGCCGGGACCGCTCACAACCGGGGCGCTCACAACGGCAGCTTCACGGCGAGGCCGCCGTCGACCACGAGGCCCTGTCCGGTGACGTACGACGCGTCCGCCGAGGCGAGGAACGCGATCGCCGCGGCGACGTCGCTCGCGGCGCCGACGCGACCGAGCGGCACGCGCTCCGCGACGGCTGCCAGCGGGACGCCCATGCGCGCGACCGAGGCATGCGACTGCGGCGTGTCGATCACGCCCGGGAGGACCGCGTTGACGCGGATGCCGCGGTCGGCGAGCTCGAGCGCCGCGCTGCGCACGAGGCCCATGATGCCCGCCTTCGCGGTGGCGTAGTGGCTGTGACCGGGCCAGCCCGAGTCGTTGCCGACCGTGCTGCTGACGCACACGATCGCCCCGCCCTCGCCGAGCGCGGCGGCGGCCGCACGCACCGTTCGCATGACCCCGCCGAGGTCTACGTCGAGCAGGGCGTTCCAGGTCTCGTCGGTCATTTCGGCGAGCGAGCTGCCGGACAGGACGGCGGCCGACGCGACGACGACGTCGAATCGCCCCCAGCGCCTTCGCGCCTCCGCGCACGCCGCCTCGAGCTGCGCACCGTCGCGCACGTCGGCGGCGAACGGACGGACCTCGGCGCCTGCCGCGGCGCCGGCGCCGGCGGCGGCGACCGTCGCCCCGACGTCGTGCTCGTCGCCGGCGTAGCTGCACGCGAGCACGTGCGCGCCGCCTGCGGCGAGGGCGACGCAGGCCGCGCGGCCGATCCCGCTCGCGGCCCCGGTGACGAGCGCGACGCGGCCGACTGACGTCGAACCGGGTGATCTGCAATCCATAACTTGCGTACTAGTAGCGCCACGAGCGAGTCGCCGTCAAACCTTTCACTACTAAACCGCGTCGCCTCCCTCGAACGAGGTAGGCCAACTCTGGACTTCTTGACACTTAACGTCTCTCTGAACGACGCTGGAGCCGCCTTATCTGGGAGACGCCGTCAATACGAGGCAAACGTGGAGGAGAGGCTTCAGATGCAGTTGATCTTTCAGTCGTGGCGCCGGATCGCGCTGCTCGCAGCGGTCGGTGCCGCCGTCGCGTTGCTCGCGGCCTGCGGCGGCAGCGACAAGTCGGGCTCGGGCAGCAGCACGACGAGCGGCAGCGCGACGTCCAAGGACCCGATCGTCATCGGCCGCCTGTCGGCGCAGACCGGGCGCCTGCAGGTGTTCGACGGACCGATCACGCAGGGGCTCGCGCTGGCCGTGAGCGACATCAACGCGCAGGGCGGCATCGACGGCCGCAAGCTCGTGCTCAAGACCCTCGACTACGGCTCCGACCCCGCGCGCGCCGCAGCCGCCGCGCAGGACCTGCTCGGCGGTCACGTCGACCTGATGGTCCCGCCGGACGACCAGGCCCCAGGTCTCCCGGTGATCCAGGCGGCGACCGCCAAGAACGTGCCGTCGCTCAACGCCATCAGCGGCCCGCAGGCGACCTTCAAGGCCGCCGGCCGGCTCTACTGGAACGACTACCAGAACGTCCCGAGCGAGGCCGCCGCCGCGGCGACCTTCAGCGTCGGCCGAGGCTACAGACGGATCTTCCTGCTCGAGGACCAGATCGCCGACTACACGAAGGGCTTCTGCGCCGCGTACGAGGCGTCGCTGAGAGCGCAGGGCGGATCGATCGTCGGCAAGGACACGTTCACGAGCACCGAGACGCAGATCCCGGCGCAGATCGCGCGCATGAAGTCGGCCGGCCCCGACGCGGTCGTGCTGTGCACGGTCCCGCCCGGCGGCGTGGCGGCGATCAAGCAGGTGCGCGACGCGCTGCCGAACGTCGACCTGATCGGCGACGCCGGCTTCGAGGGCGTCTTCTGGCACAGAGCGGTCCCGAACCTGAGCCGCTGGTACAACGTCGGCGCGGTCTCGCTGACCGAGAGAGACCCGGCCCTGCAGGCGATGCTGAGAAGCTTCGGCGCCAAGTACGGCAGCCCGCCGAGCGCACAGCTTCCAGCCCTCGGCTACGCGATCGGCCAGCTCTACAAGGCCGCGGTCGAGCGGGCCGGCACGACCGACACCGACAAGGTCGCCGCCGCGCTGAACGGGTTCAAGGACCAGGCGACGGTCGTCGGGCCGACCACGTACACGCCGACCTGCCACGTGCCGGTCGACCGGCCGATGGTGATCGAGGGCATCACGAACGGCAGAACGTCGGTCGTCGAGTCGGTGACCCCGAAGGGCGTTCCGGCGGACGCCTGCTGATGACGGACCTGCAGGCACGAGGGCTGTCGGTCGCCTTCGAGGGCGTGCACGCCGTCGAGGACGTCGACGTCGAGCTCGCCGAAGGCGAGGTCCTCGGCCTGATCGGTCCCAACGGCGCGGGCAAGACGACGGTCGTCAACGTGCTCACGGGCTACGTGCGACCGGTCGCGGGCGAGGTCCGCCTCGGCTCCCGGCGGGTGACCCGCTGGGGGCCGGGGCGCCGCGCGCGAGCCGGCGTCGCGCGCACGTTCCAGAACGTGCGCCTGTTCGGGCCGCTCACGGTGGCGGACAACGTGCGCGCCGCGGCGCTCGCGGTCGGCGACGACCACCGCACCGCGTCGCGCACGACGCGCGAGCTGCTCGGGCGCTTCCACCTCGACCACCGCGCCGACGCGCTGGCCGCCTCGCTCCCCTACGGCGAGGCGCGCTGGCTCGGGATGGCGCGGGCGATGGCGCTGAAGCCGCGCTTCCTGATGCTCGACGAGCCCGCCGCCGGCCTCAACGAGGCCGAGTCGCGCGAGCTGCTGTCGGTCCTCAGCACGGTGCCGGCGGACTACGGCTGCGGGCTGCTGGTGATCGACCACGACCTGCGGCTGATCATGGGGCTCTGCCCGCGCATCCAGGTGCTCGACCACGGTCGCACGATCGCCGTCGGCGCCGCCGCCGAGGTGCGCGCCCACGACGAGGTGCGGCGCGCCTACCTCGGGAGCGACGCGGCATGAGGGCGCTCGAGGTCGAGGGCCTGTGTGTCTCCTACGGGCCCGTCCCCGCGCTGCGCGACGTCTCGCTGCACGTCGAGCAAGGCGAGCTGGTCGGGCTGCTCGGCCCCAACGGCGCCGGCAAGTCGACGCTCGTCAACGCCGTCTGCGGCGTCGTGAAGCCGTCCGCGGGCACCGTCGCGATCGCGGGCGCCGCGATGGCCGGCGTCAGCTGCGAGCGGATCGCCCGCCTCGGCGTCTCGCTCGTCCCCGAGGGACGCCACATCTTCGGCTCGCTGACCGTGCGCGACAACCTGCGCCTCGGCGCCGCCGCGCGGCGCGACGGCGGCGCCGGCACCGACGCCGCGATCGAGCGCGTGATCGAGCGCTTCCCGGTGCTCGGCAGAAAGCTCGACGGCGGCGCCGGGCGCCTGTCCGGCGGCGAGCAGCAGCAGCTCGCGATCGCGCGCGCGCTCGTCACGGACCCGTTCCTGCTGCTGCTCGACGAGCCCTCGCTCGGGCTCGCACCGCTGATCGTCGACCTCGTCTTCGAGGTCCTGGCCGAGCTGCGCGCGGAGGGCCTCACGGTGCTGCTCGTCGAGCAGCACGCGACGCGCACGCTCGCGGCCGCCGACCGCAGCTACGTGCTGCGCAGTGGCAACGTCGTCTACGAAGGCGCCGGCGACGAGCACGGCGCGAAGGAGCAGCTCATGATCGCGTCATTGGGGGAGGACCTGTGAGCTCCGTCCTCGAGAACCTCATCAGCGGCATCACGTCCGGCAGCCTCTACGCGCTCTACGCGCTGGGGATCGCCGTGATCTTCGGGATCATGCGGCTCGTCAACTTCGCGCACGGCGAGCTGATCATGTCGGGGACGTACGCCGTCTTCCTCGCCGCCGGGCTGCCGGTGCCGCTGCAGATCGCGGTCGCGCTCGCGGCGCCGCTCGTGCTGGCGCTCGGGATGGAGCGCGTGGCGTTCCGGCCGATCCGCGGGGCGAGCCCGGGGACGCTGCTGGTGACGTCGTTCGCGCTGTCGTTCCTGCTGCAGAGCCTCGCGACGCTGATCTTCGGGACGCTGCCGAAGGCCGCGAACATCGCCCCCGCGCTGCAGGGCAGCGTCGGGCTGCTCGGGCTCACGGTCGCCAGGCTCGACCTCGTCACGATCGCCGTCACGCTCGCGCTGCTCGGCGGCGTCGGCGCGTTCCTGAGCCGCACGCGCTTCGGCGCGCAGATGCGCGCCTCGGCGGAGGACTTCACGATGGCGCGCCTGCTCGGGGTGAAGGCCGACCGCGTGATCGCGGCCGCGTTCGCGATCAGCGGGATGCTTGCCGGCATCGCCGGCTTCCTGCTGATGGCGCAGACCGGCACCGCGACGCCCACGGACGGGCTCTACCCGCTGCTGTTCGGGCTCGTCGCGACCGTCGTCGGCGGCCTCGGCAGCCTGTGGGGCGCGGTCCTCGGCGGCTACCTCGTCGGCCTGCTCAGCACGCTGCTGCAGGTCACGCTGCCGGACTCGATCCGCCCGTACCACGACGCGTTCGTGTTCGGGGCGATCTTCTTCTTCCTCGTCTTCCGGCCCTCGGGGCTCGTCGTCCCCCGCATCGCAAGGACCCGCGTATGAACGCCTCCGACCGCCGCGCCGCCGTCGCCAGACGGCTGTGGCCGCTGGTCTCGCTGCTGCTGCTCGTCTCGCTCACGACGCTCGTGCTCGCGGGCGGCTCGCCGTCGCTCCAGCGGGTGCTCCTGACCGGGCTGGTGGACCTCGTGCTGGTCGTCGGCCTGTACTGCTTCGTCGGCCAGTCGGGGATCATCTCGTTCGGGCACGCCGCGTTCATGGCCGCCGGCGCGTACACGATGGCGCTGCTGACGATCCCGGCGCCGCTGAAGGGCAGCCTCGTCGCGGTCCCGCACACGGTGCGCACGGGCACCGTCAGCCCGCTGATCGCGATCCTGCTCGCCGGGCTGGTGGCGGCGCTGCTGGCGGCCGTCGTGTCGATCCCGCTGATGCGCCTCAACGGCCTCTCGGCCGGCCTCGCGACGGTCTCGCTGCTGATCGTCGTGCGCGTGGTGAGCCAGAACTGGGACCAGCTCACGAACGGCCTCGGCGGCCTGTACGGCATCCCCCCGATCGCCGACCCGTGGGCGGCGCTGCCGTGGGCACTCGGCGCGATCGTGCTCGCGTTCGCCTACCAGAGCTCGCGCTTCGGCCTGCGGCTGCGCAGCTCGCGCGACGACGAGGTCGCCGCGCGCTCGATCGGCGTGCACGTGAAGCTCGAGCGCGGCCTCGCGTTCGTCGTCAGCGCCTTCGTCACGGGCGTCGGCGGCGCGCTCTACGCGCGCTCCGTCGGCGCGATCAACCCGGACTCGTTCTTCCTCGACATCACGTTCGTCGTGATCGCGATGCTCGTCGTCGGCGGCACGACGAGCCTCGCCGGCGCGGTCGTCGGCACGCTCGCCCTGTCGGCGATCTCGGAGCTGCTGCGGCAGGCCGAGCAGGGCAGCCTGCTCGTGCCCGCGCAGTCGGGCGTGCGCGACGTCGGCCTCGCCGTCGTGGTGTTGGTGGTGCTGCTGCTGCGCCCGCAGGGCCTGACGGGCGGCCGCGAGCTGCCGTTCCCGACGGTGCGCCTGCGCCGACGGTCCGCCGCGCCGTCCCCGCCGCCCGCCTCGACGCAGGCCCCGTCCTAGACCTCGCACACGACGACCGCCGCGGCCGCCGGACAGCCGCGACCCCAAGGAGACGGCAGATGAGAGACCCCCGCAGCAAGACCACCGCGACGGCCGAGAACGCGCTCACGCCCGCGGAGCGCGACGCCTTCCTGATGGGCGAGACGCCGCTCGTCACGCGCTTCTCGACGATCCGCCCGGACGGCTGGGCGCACACCGCCCCCACCTGGTACTGGTGGACCGGGACCCACTTCCTGCACGCGCTCGGCCCAGGCCGCAGACATCTGCGCAACGTCGCCGAGAACCCGAAGGTCACCGAGTGCGTGGACATCGACCAGCGGGCCGACGGCAGCGGCGGGCGCGCCGCGGCGGTCGTCTGCTTCGGCGAGGCCGAGATCGTCGACGACCGCGACGAGATCGTCGCGTGGTCGGGCAAGATGCTCGAGCGCTACCTGGGAGCGGAGCTCGCCGCCCAGTACCTGCAGTTCGCGGCCGCCGAGATCGACCACGGCCGCCGGCTCGTGAAGGTGACGCCGGTCCGCTGGCTGACCTGGGACTACGCCAAGGTCGACTGACCGGGCGCGCCGCCGCCGTCCGGCGGACGCATGTCGTACCCGGGCGCGACGACGACGGCTCGTATCCTGCATGAGGCCGTGGTCGCGCCGCACCGCAGCCCCCGCTCCGCACGCCTCGCCGCGCTCGTCGCAGCGGGCGCGCTGGCGGCCGGCGGATGCGGCGGCGGCGGAGATCCCGCGCCGGCAGTGCTCGTGCCGCTGCCGGCGCCGGCGACGACGCGCGTGCCGTCGCCGTCCACCGTCACGGTCCCCGCGGCCGCGACGGCGCGCACCCCTCCCGGCCGGCTGACGGTTCAGGTGACGCAGCCGATCGGACTGCACGCCCGCCCCGGCGGGCCGCTCGTCGGCCGCATCGCACCGCACACGCAGTTCGGCTCGGCGGCGGTGCTGCCCGTCGTGCGCCAGCGCGGCTCGTGGCTCGGCGTGATCAGCCCCGCGCTGCCGGACGGGCGGATCGGCTGGATCGCCGCAAGCACGGGGCTCGTGGCATACCGCACGCAGTACAGCGTCGTCGCCTCGCTGCGGCGCCGCGAGGTCGTCGTGCGGCGCGCCGGCCGCGTCGTGCTGCGCTTCCCGGTCGCGATCGGCAGCCCCGCGACGCCGACGCCGACCGGCCAGTTCGCCGTCACCGACAAGCTGCTCACGCAGGATCCCGGCTCGCCCTATGGCTGCTGCATCCTCGCGCTCAGCGCCCACCAGACGCACACCCCGCAGGGCTGGGGCGGCGGCGACCGGGTGGCGATCCACGCCACGAACCTGCCCGAGACGATCGGGACCGCCGCCAGCCTCGGCTGCCTGCGCGGCCCGGCCGACGAGGTCCGCCGCATCGTGCAGCTCGTCCCGCTCGGGACGATCGTGACGGTCCGCGCCTGACGCAGCGCTCAGACGTCCACGACGTCGGCGCCCTGCGACTCGAATGGCACGCGCAGCACGTCGGCCCAGCCGTCCGCGCGCTCGCGCAGCCGCTCCGCGACGGCCGCGGTCTGCTCGTAGTGGCTCCAGACGAGCACGGTCGGGCCGGCGCCGGAGATCGTCGCGCCGAGCGCGCCGAGCGCGCGCGCGTCGCGCACGAGCTCGGCCGAGCGTGGGTAGAGGTGCTCCCGGCGTGGCTGGTGGAGGCGGTCGTCGAGGCCGCGGCCGACGAGCTCCCAGTCGCCGCGCGCCAGCCCGAGCGTCAGCAGCGCGACGTGCGCCACGTTGTGGACCGCGTCCGCGATCGGCACCTGCTGGGGCAGCGCGGCGCGCGCCTCAGCGGTGCGGACGGCCTCGTACGGGACGACGAGCAGCCCCTCGAGCCCCGTCGGCGGGTCGAAGCGGGTGACCTCGCCGTCGGCGCAGATCACGACGCCGCCGTGGAGGGCCGCCGCGACGTTGTCGGGGTGGCCCTCGACCTCGCATGCGAGCGCGAAGACGTCGGCGTCGAGCTCGAACAGGTGGTCGGCAGCGGTCAGCCCGGCGACGATCGCCGCCGCACTCGACCCCAGACCGCCCGACAGCGGGATCTCCGACGCGATGCGGAAGGTGAAGTCGTCGGCCGGGTGGAGCCGCTCGAACGCCCGCACGACGAGGTTGCGGCGGTCGCGCGCGATCGCGAGGTCGGTCTCGATCGCGAAGCGGCCCGTCTCGACGACCTCCACCTCCAGGTGGAGTGAGAGCGCCGCGGCGAGCACGTCGAAGCCGGGACCGAGGTTGGCCGACGAGGCGGGGACGCGGACGAGGCGGCGGCGGACCATGGACATGGGCGGTGCGGCGAGGCCGAGCAGCTCACGCGGGCGCGAGCCCGGGCTGGCCGGGACCTTATCCCAGCACCGCCTCCTCGACGGCCGCCAGCTCAGGCTCGCACGGCACGACCGCGCCCGCCTGGTCGAGGGCGGTCGAGGGATCCTTCAGGCCGTGGCCCGTCAGCACGCAGGCGACGCGCTCGGCGCCGCCGGCGCCGTGCACCACCAGCCCGGCGACGCTCGCGGCCGAGGCCGGCTCGCAGAAGACGCCCTCGCGCGAGGCGAGGAAGCGGTACGCGTCGAGGATCTGCGCGTCCGTGACCGCTCTGACGGCGCCCTGCGAGGAGGTCATCGCGTCCATCGCCTCCTCCCAGCGCGCCGGGTTGCCGATGCGGATCGCGCTCGCGACCGTCTCGGGGTTGGCGACCGGCGCGCCCTCCACCAGCGGTGCCGCTCCCGCCGCCTGGAAGCCGAACATGCGCGGCGCGACGCCGAGCTCGCGGAAGCCCTTCCAGTAGGCGGTGATGTTGCCGGCGTTGCCGACCGGGATGCACAGCGCGTCGAGCGGGCGCCCCTCGCCGAGCGCCTCGGCGATCTCGAACGACGCCGTCTTCTGGCCCTCGAGGCGGTATCTGTTGACCGAGTTGACGAGCGAGATCGGGTGGCGGTCGGCCAGCTCGCGCACGAGCTGCAGCGCCTCGTCGAAGTTGCCGCGCAGCACGATCACGCGCGCGCCGTGCATCAGCGCCTGCGCCAGCTTGCCCGTCGCGATCTTGCCGTCGGGCACCAGCACGGCGCAGCGGATCCCGGCGCGGGCGGCGTAGGCGGCGGCCGACGCCGAGGTGTTCCCGGTCGAGGCGCAGATGACCGCCTTCGCGCCCTCGCGCACGGCAGCGGACACCGCGCACGTCATCCCGCGGTCCTTGAACGAGCCGGTCGGGTTGAGGCCCTCGAGCTTCAGCCACACCTCCGCACCGACGCGCTCGGACAGCGCGGGCGCGTGCACGAGCGGCGTCGAGCCCTCGCCGAGCGTGACGACCGGGTCGCCGTCGGCGAACGGCAGCCGCTCGCGGTAGCGCTCGATCAGCCCGGGGTGGGCCGGGATCCGATTCATGCGAACTGCTCCTCGATCACGCGGATCGCGCGCGGCGCGGTGCGCAGCAGCTCGAGCCCGGCGAGCTCGGCGACCGCGGCGAAGAAGCGCGACTCGAGCACCGGGTGGACGACCATCACGAGCCGCGCGTTGTCGCCGAGCCCCTTCTGCACGACCGACTTCACGGAGATGCCATGGTCGCCGAGTACGCCGGCGATGCGGGCGAGGACGCCGGGCGTGTCCGGCACCTCGAGGTGCAGGTAGAAGGCCGAGACGACGTCGGCGACGATCTCCAGCCGCGCGCTCGTCGCGGGCGTCGAGGCCGGCGGGATCATCGCGCTGATCACGTCGCCGAGCACCGCGCTCGCGGTCTGCGGGCCGCCGGCGCCGGGGCCCGACATCGTGATCTCGGTGATCGCGTCCGATTCGACCGTGACCGCGTTGAAGGGGCCGTTGACCGAGGCGAGCGGATGGCCCGGGTAGAGGAACGCCGGGTGCACGCGCACCGACAGGCCGTCGTCGACCCGCTCGGCGGTGCCGATCAGCTTGAGGCCGAGGCCGAGGTCGCGCGCGTACTCGAGGTCGTCCGGCGCGATCTGCTCGATCCCCTCGTAGACGACCTGGTCGAGGTGGACGGGCGTGTCGAACGCGAGCCGCGCGAGGATCGCCATCTTCGCGGCCGCGTCCTTGCCGTTGACGTCGTCGCTCGGATCCGCCTCCGCGTAGCCGAGCCGCTGCGCGTCCGCCAGCGCGTCGGCGTACGTGGCGCCGGTGCGCGCCATCTCGGACAGGATGAAGTTCGTCGTCCCGTTGACGATCCCGTGGATGCGCTCGACGTGCGCGGCCGCGAGCGACTCCTGCAGCACGCGCACGACGGGCACGACGCCCGCCACTGCCGCCTCGAAGCGCAGCTGCACGCCCTGCTCGCGCGCGAACGCCCACAGCTCCTCGCCGTGCCGGGAGAGCAGCTGCTTGTTCGCGGTGACGACGTGCTTGCCGGCGCGCATCGCGCGCATCACGTAGTCGCGCGCCGGCTCGATCCCGCCGATCAGCTCGACGATCAGGTCGCTGTCGGCGAGGATCGCCTCGACGTCGCCCTGCGAACGCGTCAGCACGCCGCCGATCTCCGGCCGCAGCCCCGTGATCGCGGCGATCCGGTCGGCGCGCTCGGGCAGCAGCGCCGCGAACGCCGCGCCGACCGTCCCGTGCCCGAGCAGGCCGACGCGGAAGCGGAGAGCCTCTGGGGGCCCGCCTCCGCCGGTCACGTGACCGCCTCCGGCACCCCTGTCAGCCGACGTCACGGGCGGCCAGGTCGTCGTAGGTCTCGCGTCGCACGACGACGCGCGCGTCGCCGTCCTTGCAGAAGATCACCGGCGGGCGCGGGATGCCGTTGTAGTTGTTCGCCATCGCGTGGCCGTAGGCGCCCGTCGCGGGCGTGACGAGGATGTCGCCGGGCTTCGGGGCGTCGAGCGGCACGTCGCGCACGATCACGTCGCCCGACTCGCAG
Source organism: Conexibacter sp. (assembly GCA_035654055.1). GTDB lineage: Bacteria > Actinomycetota > Thermoleophilia > Solirubrobacterales > Solirubrobacteraceae > Conexibacter. Next base: position 37,977 of record DASRXW010000092.1, on the reverse strand, counting down.
TGCTTGCCGGCGACGTGGCAGCGCTCACCGCTGCCGGCGGCGCCGGCGCGATCCGCCAGCAGCGCCTCGTAGATCGAGCCGTAGAGCATCGGGCGCAGGTTGTCGGACATGCCGCCGTCGACGCCGACCCACGTCGAGACGTTGCGCTTGACGGTCTCGACGGTGTAGAGCGTCACGCAGGCGTTGGCGGCGAGCGACCGGCCGGGCTCGATCAGGAGGCGCTTGCCGGGGCCGAGCAGCTCGTTCGCGGCGCGCACCTGCACGTCGACGTAGTCCTCGATCGCGGGCGGGTGCTGGTCGGCCGTGTAGGCGACGCCGAGGCCCCCGCCGAGGTTGTAGACGGGGAAGTCGCCGAGCGTCGCGATCGCCTCGACCGCCGGCCGGTAGGCGTCGAGCGACAGCAGCTGCGAGCCGATGTGCATGTGCAGCCCGACCAGCTCGAGCGCATCCGAGCCGCGCAGCCGCTCGATCGCGACGCGCGCGTCGTCGAGCCCGAAGCCGAACTTCGAGTCGGCCTGGCCGGTCGAGATCTTCGCGTGCGTTCTGCCGGCGACGCCGGGCGTGACCCGGATCAGCGCCGCTTGGCGCGCGCCGCGCCCGGCCGCGACCCGCTCGAGCCGCTCGACGTCGTCGAACGAGTCGAGCACGACGTGGCCCACGCCCGCGTCGAGCGCCTGCTCCAGCTCGGCGAGCGACTTCGCGTTGCCGTGCAGGTAGATGCGCGCCGGGTCGAAGCCGCCCCGCAGCGCGAGCGCCAGCTCGCCGCCGGAGGCGACGTCGCAGGAGATCCCCTCGGCGGCGAACAAGTGGTAGGCGGCGGTGCACGGAAACGCCTTCGAGGCGAACAGCACGTCGAAGTCGGCGTGGCGGGCGCGCATCGCGTCCACGTAAGCGCGGGCGCGAGCGCGCAGGTCGTCCTCGGCATACACGTACGCCGGCGTCCCGAACCGTCTTGCCAGCTCGACGACGTCGCACCCGCCCACCTCGAGGTGGCCGCGCGCGTCGACGCGGCTGCCGAGCGGGAGGACGTGCGAGAGCTGCTGCTCCTGGGTCGCGGCCATCGCCGCGTGATTATGCCGGCTCGCCCGCGATCGCCGGGCTCATGTGCCCGCCGCGGCGCACCGAAGTCATCTCGCTCTGGCTCTGCCGAGGCCGCCGAGCAGCCCGCCGACAGCCGCACCGGCACCCGCGACGACCTGGCCGGCAGCGCCCGCGGCACCGCTCACGACGCCGCCGGCGACCTGGCCGGTCTGCGTCACGACCTGGCCCGCCGCGGGGCTCACCTGGCCGACGACGACACCGAGCCGCCCGGTCGCACCCTGCACCGCGCCGCCCAGCTGCTGGCCGGTCTGCGTGACGGCCGTTCCGGCGCCGCTCGTGCCCTGCGCGACGACGCCGCCGAGGCCGGACGCCGCCGCTCCGGAGCCGGAGGGGGCCGGCGGCGTCCCCGATCCTCCGCCTCCGCCGACGACGGGCTGACCGGGCGCGGGCGCCGGAGCTGGCGCGGGTGCCGACCCGGATCCCGGGCCCGGTGACGGACTCGCCGCGCTCGCGCCGGGTCCACTGGCGGGAGCACGGCCGGACGCGCCGCTCGTGCTGCGCTGGCCGCCGGCGAGGTCTGGCGGGCCGGCCAGCGGGCCGCGTCGACCGTCGCCTCCGCCGGCACTGCGACCTGACGTCGCAAGCTCCAGCCGGACGACGCCGGCGTGCGCCGCTGCGCGCGTCGCCGAAGCACTCGCGAACACGCCACCGCGCGCCACGGCGAACGGATCGCCGGCCGCCGCCGCACCGCGGCCGTCGAGCGTCGCCACGCTCGGCGTTGACAACGCCAACGGCCAGCCGTGGACCGCCACGACCGCCGACACGATCGCGAACGCGCAGCCGATCGCGCCGATCAGCGCGCTCGTCGTGCCCACACCAGCCACGTACCCCTTCGTCGCGCGCATGCGCCACTCCCCCGGCTCGTGATCCCCCGCCGCGATCCCCCGGCGGCCCTACGTCCTCGCCGCGTCATGCGGCGCCTTGCACCGAGATCCTTACCGACGCGGGGGTGACTTGCCAAGCACGAACCGCGCCAAACGCGCAAAGTGGGCGCTTCCGGGCGCTGCTAGGCGGTCACCGGACGGGAGCGCCCGGCAGGGCGCGGAGCGGCGCCGGCGGCCCGCAGGTCGCCGTGCCTGCGCAGCAGCACGAGCAGCCAGACGACGCCGGCGACGATCAGCGTCAGGCTCTCGATCTGCGCAGCGGTGAGCGCGCCGAGCACGTGCTCGTTGCGCCGCGCGAACTCGACGAGGAAGCGCTCCAGCCCAGCAACGACGAGGTAGATGCCGAACAGCGTGCCGGGGCGGAAGGCGTCGCGCAGCCGCCACAGCACGAGCGCGAGCAGTCCCATCGAGAGCGTCTCGTAGATCGGCGTCGGCTGGACGGTCACGCCGGGCGCCGTCGGCACGGCGCCGTGCGGATAGCCCATCGCCCACGGCAGTCCGGACACCTTGCCGTAGTCGCCGTCGCCCGAGACCTGGCAGCCGATCCGTCCGATCGCATAGCCGAGCGCGAGCGCGGGAGCCGCCAAGTCGAGCAGCGCGAGTCTGAGGAAGTCCCGCCAGCGCGCCCACAGCAGCACCGCGACGACGCCCCCGAGCAGACCGCCGTACCAGATGAGCCCCGCCCCGGAGAAGAGGTTCCCGACGAGATCGCCCTTGACGGCGTCGTAGTTCTGCGCGACGTAGTAGAGGCGCGCGCCCACCAAGCCGCCGATCAGCGACGCGAACAGCAGCTCGTACGCCCAGTCGACCGGCTTGCCGATCTCCTTCAGCCGCCGCGCCATCACCGCCGCCCAGCAGAGGAAGTTGAGCGCGAAGAAGAGCCCGAACGTCTGCAGGTGCACGCCCAGGACGTCGATCTGCTTCAGCACAGACGGGAGGCTACCGTCACCCGAGGTAGTTCACCGGGTTCGTGACCGATCCGTTGATGCGCACCTCGAAATGGAGGTGGTCGCCGAAGCACAGGCCCGTGCAGCCGGACAGGCCGATCACCTGGCCTTGCATGACCCGCTGGCCGACGCTCACCTGGAGCGACGACTGGTGCCCGTAGCAGGTGGAGATGCCGCCGCCGTGATCGATGCAGGTGTAGTTGCCGTAGCCGCTGACCCAGCCGGCGATCACGACGTTGCCGCTGCCTGCCGCGCGGATCGGCGTGCCGCTCGGGACGCCGATGTCGATCCCCGGGTGGCAGGCCTCCCACGCACGCCGCTCGCAGAAGGGCGAGGTGATCGGGCCGTTGACGGGCCAGATGAAGCGCCCGCCGCCTCTGATCGGCCCCGCGGGGAGCGAGTTGCCGCCGCCCTGCGCGGAGCGGATCTCGGATTCGATCTTCGACTGCTGCGCCTGGAGCGCCTTGAGGTCCTCGTCGATCTTGGTCGCGTGCGCTCGCACCGAGCCGAGCAGGCCCTGTTTCTGGTTGCGGACCTGGTCGATCGCGTCGCGCTTGCCCTGCACGGTGAGGCGAACCCGCGCGACCGCGTTGCGACGCTCGTAGATCTGGGTCGTGATCTGCTGCTGGCGCTGCTCGAGCGTGCCGAGGCGTCTGGCCGCGGTGGCCATCTCGGCCTTCGCATCGCGCACGGCGACGATGATCGCGCGGTCCTGCTGGCCGATGCGCTGCAGATAGGCGCCGTTGTCGAGCAGGTCGGCGAAGCCGTGCGCGTCGAGCACGACGCTGACGATGTCGGGCTGGTCGGACTTGTAGAGCTCGACGAGCCGATTCGCGAGCACGGCTCTCGCCTGCTCGAGGCGAGCCCGCAGCTGCACGAGCCGGGCGCGGACGCCGCGCAGCTCGCGCTGCGTGCGGACGAGCTCGGCGCGCTTGGCGTCGAGGTCGGCCTGGATCGTGTTCTGGCGCTGCTGGAGCGTCGTGATCGTGCTCTGCAGCGCGTCGATTCTGTGCGTCAGCCCGGAGATGTCGCTGCTCAGCACGCGCGCCCGGCCGTTCATCTGGTCGAGCTGACCCCGCTTGCGGTCGATTCTGCTCTGGAGCGAGCTGACGCTCGCCTGGGGGCTCGCGCTCGAGGCGAGCGGCAGCGCCACCCACAGCGCGAGCGGGGCGAGGACGGCGATCAGGAGGACGCTACGGAGTCGCATGCGCGGCGCGCGAGTCTAGGCGCGGCCCTCTCCAAGGGTCAACGTGAGCTTCAGTGTCATGGATCGCAGAGCGGGCCGTGGGATGGCCGGGCCCGGCGGGCGTGCGTCGATCGTCGTCATGCGCGTTCGTTGCCTGCGGGGTTAGCTGTCGGGCTCGCGCGATGCGCTACACGGCCACCAGGCCGCGATTCGCCCCGGAGGGACATGTGGGTCCCCCGCTCTCCCGCACGCATGCAGGAGACTCGGCGCGCAGCAGCCTATCACGCCCCCGCAACGCGACGCGCGGGGAAAACCCGCCGCAGTGCTGGGTTTTTCGGGCAATCGCTGTCATACTCCGGCGCGATCGGCATGGGCGCCCATCCCCACGACAGCACTGCGGGACCGGCGGGAGGCCGGCTTGGCGCGGATCTCTCCGCGCACGTCGAGGCGATCGTGCACGCCGCCGAGCGCGAGGCGCGCGCCGCCGAGCAGGCGATCGCGGCCCATCGCCGCAGCGCCGAGGAGGAAGTGCGCCGCTACCTCTCCGCCGCCCGCCTCCACGTCGACGCCGAGAGCGCCGCGCGCGCCGCGCGCATCGAGACGCTGAGCGCCGCCGCCCACCGCCTCGCCGACGACCTGGCCGACGCCGTCGCCGCGCTCGCGCGCGAACTGCATGCCGGCGAGCAGGCGGTTGCCGCACGCCTGCCGCGCGTGCCCTGGCCCGTGCCGCCGGCAACCCCCGCGCCGAGCGCCACCCCCGCGCCTCCCGCCGCTTCCGCAGCACCCGCTCCTCCGGCGGCGCCCGCTCCCTCGGCAGCGGCGCCCTCCGTCCCGGCACCCTCGCCCACCGCGCCGTCACCGCCCGCGGACGACGCCCCACACCCGTCGTGGAGCCGCACCATGCCCCCCGCGCCGGCCGAGCCCGCGCCGGAGGCGCCCGCGTCCACCGCGGCCGCCGAAGCGGCACCTGCCCGCGCAGCCGCAAACGGCGCCCGCGACACGGACGGCGACGCGCAACCCGCCGTCCCCAGCGCCGCACGGCTCGTCGCGATCGAGATGGCGGTCGGCGGCTCCTCGCGCGCGGAAGTGGAGCAGCACCTGCGGCTGGGACTCGGCGTCGCCGAGCCCGAGCCGCTGCTCGACGACGTCTTCGGCGTCGCCTCCCACGCCGGCAGCAGGCTGGCGTGGGGCGAGCCCTGATCCGACCACGCGTCGGCGCCGCGCCGCCCCCTTAGGAAGGGCTCATCTCGTCTGCCATGATGAGTCCTGGAACCTGACTCCCAGGAGGATCCCGCCAGATGCCCCGCCCGACGTCGTTCGGCCGCGACACCGGACTCCAGCTCCGGATGACGCTCACGCTGTTCCTGCTCGGCCTCGTCTACGCCGTGCTGGTCGGCGTCGTCTTCGCGTCCGGCTACACGTTCCTGCTGGTGATCGTCGGCGGCCTGTTCCTGCTGCAGATCTTCGCCTCCGACAAGCTCGCGCTGCACGCGATGGGCGCGAGAGAGGTGAGCCCGCAGGAGGCGCCGCAGCTGCACGCGATGATCGAGCGCCTGTGCATCCAGGCCGACCTGCCGAAGCCGCGCGTCGCCGTCGCAGACACGCCGATGCCGAACGCCTTCGCGGTCGGCCGCTCACCGAAGAAGGCGACCGTGTGCGCAACGACGGGAATCATGGAGCTGCTGTCCCCCGCCGAGCTCGAGGGCGTCATGGCGCACGAGCTGACGCACGTCCAGAACCGCGACGTGATGGTGATGACGATCGCGAGCTTCTTCGCGACGATCGCCGCCTACATCGTCCAGTTCGGCTTCTTCTTCGGCGGCGGCGGGATGGGGGGCAACGACGACGACAGTCCGTCGATGGCCGTCGTGATCCTCGTCTCGGTCGGCGTCTACGCGATCTCGTTCCTGCTGTTGCAGGCGCTCTCGCGCTACCGCGAGTTCGCCGCCGACCGCGGCGCAGCCGTCATCACCGGACGACCGAGCGCGCTGTCCTCGGCGTTGATGAAGATCAGCGGCACGATGCAGCGCATCCCCCAGCGCGACCTGCGCGCCTCCGAAGGGCTCGCGGCCTTCTACATCTTCCCGCCGCAGGCGAAGCAGTCGCTCATGAACCTCTTCTCGACGCACCCGCCGCTCGAGAAGCGGATCGCGGCGCTCAGCCGGCTCGAGTCCCAGCTCCAGGGCGCCGCGTAGCCGCCGAGCGTCGCTGCGATGGGCCTGTTCGACATCATCACCGGCAAGCGCAAGCTCGCGCAGCCCGCGCCCGACCGCCTGTTCGCGCTCAGCACGGCGTACGTGACGTTCGAGACGGAGCTGTCGATCACGACGCGCGGCGTGGCGGGCATCGTCTTCCAGGCGCTTGCGACGGCCGACTTCGAGCAGATCGCGCAGGACATGGTCGAGGTCGTCGAGGCCACCTCGAGCGACATCGGGACGCGCGTGGAGACGCACGACGACGACTACGACTACCGCTGGATGATCCTGCGCGACCCCGAGTTCGACGACCTCGTCGTCGGGGTCAACGCCGTCAGCGGCGCGCTCGAGGCGGGCGGCTACGGCGAGCGCATCCTGTGCGCGGTGTTCGCCTTCGAGGACGCGAGAGGCCGTCCGCTGTACTGGATCTACAACTACAAGCGCGGCAGCTTCTACCCGTTCGTCCCCGGCGCCGGCGACCACGAGCGCAGCACCGAGCGCGAGCTGCGGCTCAAGGCCCAGATCGGCGCCGAGCTGCCCGTCGAGGCCGAGCTCGAGCGCTGGTTCCCCCTCTGGGGCATCCCCATCTGACCTAGTGTCCTGAGTCCTTAGTTCGATGGCGGTTTCTCGGCGCCTCGCCGCCCGTGAGGCCACTCGCCGATTTGCCTGTGCCACCGGCACAGGCTGCATCGTCGCCCGACCTCACGAACGACGATCCACTCGAGAAACCACTCACGAACTTCCGACTCACGACACTAGTCGGGAATCAGCCCGTCGCCGCTGAACTCGAGCCGCGCCTCCTCGAAGGAGGTGTCAGGCGGCGGGACGATCACGTCCGAGCCTTGCAGGTCGTCCTCGGACAGCGCCGTGCCCTCAGCGCGGATCAGCGCGAGGATCTGCGCGAACAGCTCCGCGAAGCGCGTCTCGTCGCCGGCCTCGACGGCGGCGACGGCCTCGTTGTCGAGTACGTTCACACGCGCGACCGCCTCGTCGGTGAGGCGATACTGGCCCTCCGTCGCGATGCGGACGATCATGCCGGCCGCCCCGCGCCGGGCGCGTCGCCGCCGCCGCTTCCCAGCTCGCCGGCCGGCTTCGCGCCGCCCGCGAGCTCGGCCTTCATCTTCTCCAGCTCGCCGTCGACCTGGGTGCCGCCGCTGAGCTCCTTGAGCTGACGGTCGATGTCGTCCTCCCCGCCGCCGAGCTGGGTGAGGTCCTCGAACGCACCGGCCTTCTCGAGCTCGTCGACCGCCTGCGCGCGGGCGCGCATGTTCTCGGTCTTGTCGAGCGCCCGCTGCATGGCGAGCCCGACGTCGGCCATCTCCTCGCCGACGCCCGTCGCCGCCTCGCCGATCCGCACCTGCGCCTCCGCCGCCGAGTACTGCGCCTTGATGACCTCCTTCTTCGAGCGGAAGGCCTCGATCTTCGCCTGCAGCTTGGCCTGGTTCTCGGTCATCGACTGCTGCTGGCCCTCGAGCTCGGCGACCTGCCCGTCGAGGCCCTGCAGCTCGGCCTGGATCGTCGTCTTGCGCTCGAGCGCCGTGCGCGCAAGCGCCTCGTTGCCGGCGGCGAGCGCCTGGCGCGCCTGCGTGTCGAGCTTGACGACCTGCTGCTCCAGCTTCTGCTCCTGGAGCTGAAGGCGCTTCTTCGCGGTGACGACGTCCGCGAGTCCCTTCTTGACGTTCTGCAGAAGCTCCATCTGCTTCTGGTAGCTGTACTCCAGCGTCTCGGAGGGGTCCTCGGCGCGGTCGAGCAGCTTCGAGATCTTCGCCTTCACGACGGTGGAGAAACGCCCGGTCAAACCGGCCATCGCATCCTCCTTGGGGCAGCTTCGAGGGGCAGGTCGGTCAAGCCTACCGAGCGCGCTGCCCGCGACCGGTCGCCGGGGATCGAGCCGGCCCTCAGAAGAAGACCGGGTGACGCACCTTGAAGCCGCGCGTGGAACGCGTCTCGGTGCGCCAGCGCGGGCCCGACTCGCCGGGACCGCTCGTGTCGAGCCGCAGGCCCGCGATGATCGCCCACGCGTGCCCCGGGTTCGTGTAGACGGTGATCCATTGCCCTCTGCCGCGCTCGCCCCAGCCCATGAAGCTGCTCGAGTCGAGCGGCGAGTGGAGCAGCCCGGCAGCGTGCAGCGCGAACGAGACGGTGCCCGAGCAGTCGTAACCGCGCGAGCGGAAGCTCTGGTGCCCGCCGCCGTAGATGTACGGCTTGTGGCGCAGCGTGTTCGCCGCCCAGATCGCGCGCTGCACCTCGATCGGCGCGGCCGCGGGGGCGTAGGCGACGCCGTTTCTGATGACGCCGACGTCGCCGGGCACGGTCGGTTGCAACATCGCCGGCACCGAGCCGAAGGCCGCGCCACCCGCGTGGTCCTGCGGCGTCGCCGGGGCAGGAGTCGGAGCAGGGCTCGGAGCCGGGCCCTGATCGCCGGACTTCTTCGCCTGCGACGAGCCGCTCGGCATGCCGGCTCCGCCCGTCGTCGCCACGGCGACCGCGGGCGAACAGACGATGCCGAACGTCGTGAAACCCAGCGCGAACAGGGCCTTTGCGCGCAACAGCTTCTCTTTCGTCGGCCTCCGGGGTTAGCTGTCGGGCTGGCGCGGAAAGAGCCGGCGCCTCCCATGGATGCACCACAGGATTAGCCCCATACTTCTGGGTCCCCCGGTCCACGGCTTCGGGCCGCAGATTCGGCGTTGCGCGGCATCCTAGACGAAGCGGCGGCGGATATGTCAAGTCGTGGGCCGAGCTGGCCCAAACACCCTGGACTGTGCGTAGGATTCCCGCCGATGGCCGCCCGCCGCCCTCGCCACGGCTCGCGCATCGTCGGCTCGCGCATCGTCGCGTCGATCGCGCTGCTCGTCGCGCTCGCGGCTGCCGGCTGCGGCAGCAGCGGGAGCACCACGGCCGCGAGCGCCGGGCCCGATCCGGCCAGCGTCGCGCCCGCCGACGCCGTCCTCTATGGCCAAGCGGTCGTCCGGCCGAGCGGCGCCATGAAGGACGGCGTGCTCGCCGCCGCCCGCAAGGTCCTGGACGTCCAGGATCCGGGCGCCCAGCTGCGCAGACTGCTCGACGCCAGTGGCAGAACCGGCGGCACGAGCTTCGCGCACGACATCGAGCCGTGGCTCGGCGAGCGCGTCGGCGGCTTCCTGCTCCTCCCGTCGGGCGGGTCCGCCAAGCCGGATTGGGGCGTCGCGCTCGCCATCGCCGATCGCCGCTCGTTCGACGATGCGCTCGCGCGCATCCGCCGCAACGGCGACCAGCGCGAGGCCGGCAGCTACCGCGGGGTGACCTATGACAAAGACCGCGCCGACGGCGCCTACTCCGCGCCGGTCGGCGACTTCTACGTCGGTGGCAGCCTCGGTGGCGTGAGAGCCGCGATCGACGCCGCGAAGGGCTCGAGCCTCGGCGGGTCCTCGCGCTTCAAGGACGCGGTCGGCGGCGTCCCCCACGATGCGCTCGCGTTCCTCTACGCCGACCCGAAGGCGATCGCCGCAGCCGCCGGGAACGTCCGCGACGCGCCCGCTGCGGCACGGCAGGCGCTCGCGAGATACGCCGACGCCGATCCGGTCACGGCCAGCATCACCGCGAGCGCCGACCGGGTCGCGCTCGAGGCCTCCGCCGACCAGAAGCTGACCGCGGCCCTCGACGGCGGCGGCTCCAACGCCACGGTCAGCGTCGGCCAGCTGCCCGGCGACGCATGGCTCGCGCTCGCGACCCCGCCGCTCGGCCCGCTGCTGAGACAGGTGCTCGATGCGACGGGCCTCCACGCTGCGGCGTCGGAACGGGTGCACAGCGGCGTCGGCCTCGACCTCGACAGAGATCTGCTCGGTCCGCTCGGCGGCCTCGGGATGTTCGTGCGCGGCAGCTCGCCGCTCGACGTCGGCGGCGGCGCGCTGCTGCAGATGACCGACGCGGCCGCGGCGCAACGGCTGCTCACGCGCATCGAGGCGATCGTCGCAGCCGGCACCCACGCGCCGACGCGCTCGGTCGATCTGGCGGGGGCACGCGGCTTCGAGCTGCAGATCCCGCAGTCGCCGCAGCCGATCGTCGTGCTGGCAAAAGGCGACAGAGTCGCCGCCGGCTATGCGGCCTCCTCCGCGCAGGATCTGCTCGACCCGCAGCAGCGGTTCGACGGCAGCAGCGGCGGCAGGGCGGCGATCGCCACGCTGGGCGACGGCTACACGCCGTCGTTCGTGCTGCTGGTGCCGCAGCTCGCAACCCTGCTCGGGGCGCTCGACCAGCTGCAGGTGGTGAACCTCTCCTCCGTGCTGCCGTACCTGAACGCGTATCGCTCGCTCGCGGTCGGCACGAAGCACGACGGCAACCGCACGACGGTGCGCGTCGTCGCAGCCCTCCGCTGAGCGCGACAACCGTCCGTTGACTCGGCGACGGAGCCGGCTGGCTATCGTGCGGCCGATGCGCCGCCGCGTCGCTCCCCTCGGTCTGCCGGTCGCGCTGCTCGCGGCGCTCGTCGTGCTCGCCGGCTGCGGCGGCGAGCCGCGCACGCTCGACTCGCCCCGCATCGGCCGTGCCGGCAACGAGCCGAACGCGCCGCAGCAGCTCGGCTTCCCCGCCTTCGCGACGAAGAACACGACGCGCGTCGGCGGCGCCGACGCGATCGCCAACGCCGCGGCGGTCGCGCGCGCCGTCTACCCGGGCGGCGGGGCGGGCGGGACGGAATCCCGCCCGCGCGCGGTCGTGCTCGCCGACCAGCGCCTGTGGCCGGCTGCGCTCGCCGCGTCGGTGCTGATGAGCGCTCCGCTGCGCGCGCCGCTGCTGCTGTCGGACGGCGGCGACCTGCCGCAGGCCAGCGCAGATGCGCTCGCCGCGCTCGCGCCGACCGGCGCCTCCGAGCTCGGCGGCGCGCAGGTCGTGCGCATCGGCGGCGCGCCCGCGCCCAGCGGCTACCGCTCCACGACGCTGGCGGGCAGCGACCCGATCGCGCTCGCCGCCATGATCGACTACCGCATCCAGAGCGCCGCGGTCGGCCGTGCGAGCCGCGCCGTCGTCGTCGCCTCGGCCGACGCGCCCGCGTTCGCGATGCCCGCCGCCGGCTGGGCCGCGAAGACCGGCAACCCGCTGCTGTTCGTGCACCGCGACACGATCCCCGGCCCCACCTTCGCCGCATTGCAGGCGCATCGCAGACCGCGGATCTACCTGCTGGCTCCGCCGGCGGTCGTGGGCGCAGCCGTCGAGCGCGCGTTGAGCGGGATCGGCCCGGTGACGCGGATCGCGGCCCCGGACCCGGTGCAGTCCGCGATCGCCTTCGCCCGCTTGCGTGACGGCCTCGACGGCTGGGGCGTCGACGACCCGGGGCACGGGCTCGTGTTCGCGAACGCGCACCGCACGCTCGACGCCGCCGCGGCCGCCCCGCTGTCCGCGAGCGGCACCTACGGACCGCTGGTGCTGGTCGAGGACGCGAGCACGCTGCCGCTGCCGCTCGGGCAGTACCTGCTCGACATCCAGCCGGGCTACACGCGTGACCCGGTGCGCGCGGTCTACAATCACGGCTGGCTGATCGGCGACGAGTCTGCGATCTCGCTCCCCGTGCAGTCGCGCATCGACAGTCTGCTCGAGATCGCCCCGGTCCAGAGCGCCACGAACGCCATCAGATGAGCCAAGCCGAGCATCCCGACCGCCTGCGCCCCGACCACGACGTGACGGTCGAGGACGTGCGCCAGCTGATGGGCGCGTCCACACCGCACTTCGCGCTCCAGCTGCGCGAGCGCATCCGGCGGCTGATCCGCGAGCTGCCTGCCGGCCATCCCGCGCGCGTCGAGGGCGAGCGCGAGATCGCCCGCCTCGACGCGCTCGCGCTCGCCGGCGAGGTCCGCGGCGAGCCCGCGCGGGCGGACATGGCGACGCTCGCCAGCGTCACCGACGACGCGGCCTGATCCTCGGAGCCTGCCCCAGCCGATCGCTGAGCTACGCTCGGCGGCGATGAGCGAGCTGGGCGGAGAGCGTGGCGCTGCGACACCAGCCGGGATCCCCGGCAGTGCGCTCCCGGGTCCGTTCCCCGTCGGGGCGTACGCCGACAAGCTGCGCGAGCGGCTGCGTGCGTTCGCGCACGTGCAGGTGTTCGGCGAGCTGTGGAACCTGCGCATGAGCCGCGCGTCGGTGTACTTCGAGCTGCGCGACGGCCGCGGCGCGCTGCCGTGCTCGATGTGGCGCAGCGACTTCGACAAGCTCGGGATCGACCCGGCCGACGGCGCGCAGGTCGTGATCGCCGGCGGCTGCGACTACTACGCAGGCAGCGCGACCTCGTCCGCCTCCTTCTCGTTCCGCGCGAGCGACCTGCGCGTCGCCGGCGAGGGCGACCTGCTCGCGCAGGTCGAGCGGCTGCGGCGGCAGTTCGCGCAGGAGGGGCTGCTGGAGCCGCAGAAGCGCCTGCCCCGCCCGCTGCTGCCGCGCACGATCGGCGTCGTCACCGGCGAGGGCGGCAAGGCGCGCGACGACGTGGTCGCCGGGTTGCGGCGCCGCGGCTGGGGCGGACGCCTGATCTGGGGCTTCGCGCCGGTGCAGGACCGCCATGCCGCGCCGGCGATCGCGCAGGCGCTGCGCGAGCTCGCGGCGATCGAGGAGGTCGAGACGATCGTCGTCGCGCGCGGCGGCGGCTCGCTCGCGGACCTCTTCGCCTTCTGCGACGAGGCACTGTGCCGCACGGTCGCGCTGCTGCGCGTGCCGGTGATCGCGTCGGTCGGGCACCACACGGACCGCACGCTGATCGACGACGTCGCCGCCGTCTCCTGCTCGACGCCCACGCACGCCGCCGAGGCGGCCGTGCGACTCGACGTCGGCGATGCGCGTGCGACGCTGCTGCGCGAGGCGCGCCGGCTCGACCTCCACGGCCGCCGCGCCGTCGTCGCGCGCGCCCACAGGCTTGCCACGCTCGCGCGGGCGCCGGCCGAGCACGTCGCGCGCCATCGCCGTCAGCTCCACCAGCTGCTGCGCGAGCTGCGCGCGAGCACGCGCCGCGGTGTCGCACGCCAGCGCGACGTGACCGCCATGCGGCTGCTCGTGCTGGGGCGCAAGGCAGACGCAGCAGCCGTCGACCACGCCCGACGCCGCGGCGACCTCGAGCGGCTGCTGCTCGCGCTCGCCGCGCACGACCCCGAGCGCACGCTCGCGCGCGGGTACGCGCTTGTAGAGGATCCGGCGCACGAGCTCGTGACCTCCGCCGCCCAGGCGCGCGCCGCCGGTGCCGTCGAGCTGCGCTTCCACGACGGTCGCGTCCGGACCAGCGTCGAGGATGCGATCCGATGACGACGAGCACCGACGACCCGACGCCCGAGCCGCCCAGCTACGAGGCCGCCAGCGCGCGCATCGAGGAGATCGTGCGCCGGCTCGACTCGGGCGAGGCCGGCCTGCGCGAGACGCTCGAGCTGGTCGCCGAGGGGCGCCGGCTCGTCGAGTGGTGCGCCGGCGAGCTGGAGGCGGTCGGCAGAGGGCTCGAGGAGCTGCGACTCGAGGAGCTCGTGGCACGACTCGAGCGCGGAGGCGCGGAGCCGCCGCCCGCCGCCTGAGAACCTGTTTCAAGATGAGGTCGAGGCGGATGCCAGCCGGCCGGCAGTCATGTTGAGACAGGTTCTGAGCGCCTGCGCAGCACGAGCCGCCCGAGCCCGCGCCGCGGCGGCCGCTACCCTCCAGCGCGATGGGGACCTACGACCTGCTCGCCGGCCTGCCGCTCGTCGTCGAGTCCTACGTGCTCGAGCCGCTCGCGCTGGACGTGTCGAGCGGCTTCCACCGCCAGACGACCGTCATCCACCTGCAGGGTGGCGGCGAGGACGGCGTCGGCGAGGACGTCGTCTACGACGGCGCGGACCACGACCACCTGCAGGCGGCCGGACCACGTCTGGACCTCGCCACCGACGGCGAGACGACGCTCGGCGCCTTCTGCGCGCGGATCGACGCGCTCGACCTGTTCCCGGTCGAGCCGGTGCGCGGCGAGGTTTCGCGCCTCTACCGCCGCTGGGCGTTCCACTCTGCGGCGCTCGACCTCGCGCTGCGTCAGGCAGGGCGTCCCTTGCACGAGGTGCTCGGTCGCACCCCGCAGCCGGTGGCGTTCGTCAACTCGCGGCGCCTGGCGGAGGATGCGAACGGAACGGCCTCGATCGCCGAGCTCGAGCGCCTGCTCGGGCGCTATCCGACGCTGCGCTTCAAGCTCGACCCGACGCCGGCGTGGGACGACGCGCTGGTCTCGGCGCTCGCCGCCACCGGCGCAATCGACTCGGCCGACTTCAAGGGCCTGTACAGAGGGACGGTCGTCGACAACCCCGCCGACCCGGCGCTCTACCGCCGCGTCGCCGAGGGCTTTCCCGACGCGTGGCTGGAGGACCCCGACCTGAGCGCGCCCGGGATCGACGACGTGCTCCTCCCGCACCGCGACCGCATCACGTGGGACGCGCCGATCCACTCGATCGCCGACATCGAGGCGCTGCCGTTCGCACCGCGGATGGTGAACGTCAAGCCGTCGCGCTTCGGCGGCCTCGAGCGCCTGTGCGCGGGCTACGACTATTGCGCCGAGCACGGCATCGGCGCGTACGGCGGCGGCCAGTTCGAGCTGGGGCCCGGACGCGGGCAGGCGCAGTACCTCGCCTCCCTCTTCCACGCCGACACGCCGAACGACCTGGCACCCGGCGGGTACAACGTGACCGACCCGCCCGACGGCCTGCCCGTCAGCCCGTTGGAGCCGCGCCCGTCGGCGACCGGCTTCCGCTGGGACGGCTGACGCCCGCGGGGGCGAGACGCCTCCGACGCGGCCCTCCGGCAGGCATGGAGCTGCCGCCGCGTCTGCGCCGCCTTCCTCCGGCTCGGCTCGCGCCGCCCGCGCCCCTCGCGCGATGCGACCTGCGCCGCGCAAACGGCCCTCTCGCCCGCCTGCTGGGGCTCGCCGGCCTGCGCGGCCTGCCCGCCCGCAGCGGGCTGCTGCTCCCGCGCACCCGCTCCGTCCACACGTTCGGGATGCGCTTCGCGCTCGACCTCGTGTGGCTCGACGGCGCGGGGGGCGTCGTCCGCGTCGACCGCGGGGTCCAGCCCTGGCGCGTGCGCAGCTGCCGCGACGCCCGCGCGGTGGTCGAGCTGCGGGCGGGCGGTGCCGGCGCAGAGGTGCGACGATGCCCACCGCAGATGCGTAGTGTCCCGTTGACTGGCGGGTCAACCAAAGGAGCTTTCGACGTGGAGGAACGGCTGGGGATCGCGGGTTCAGGCGCGATCGCATGCGGCTTGGCGGCAACGGCAGCGCAGCACGGCGACGTGCTGCTGTGGGCGCGCTCGGACAGCTCGGCGGAGCGCGCGCGCGGTGCCGTCGCGAAGTGGTGCGGCAAGCTGAGCGAGGAGCCGATCGCAGACCGCGTGACGGTCGTGTCCGAGCTGGACGCGCTCGCGCCCGCGACGTTCCTCGTCGAGGCCGTGGCCGAGGACCACGACGTGAAGGCCGGACTGCTCGCTGAGCTGGGGCGTGTGTCGGGGGACGACGCCGTCCTCGCCACCACCACCTCCTCCTTGTCGGTGACGGCGCTCGCGCGCGCGTCGGGTCGGCCGGATCGCTTCGTCGGCCTGCACGTCTTCAACCCGGTGCCGAAGATGGCGCTCGTCGAGCTCGCCTACGCACCCGAGGCCGTCGAGGCCGTCCGCGAGCGCGCCCGCGCGCTGTGCGCCTCGCTCGGCAAGACGGCGGTCGAGGTGCCCGACATCGCCGGCTTCGTCGTCAACCGCCTGCTGTTCCCGTACCTCTTCAGCGCGGTCGAGCTGATGGAGCAGACGGGCCTCGCGCCGAGCGCGATCGACGACTGCATGCGCCTCGGCGCCGGCCATCCGATGGGCCCGCTCGCGCTGCTCGACTATGTCGGGCTCGACGTCTCGAAGGCGATCGGCGAGGCGATCGAGTCGCCCGTCCCGCAGACGGTGGAGCAGCTCGTCGCCGCCGGCCATCTCGGCAGGAAGACGGGCCGCGGGCTGCACGACTACGCCTCCTGAAGGGGGCTCCAGGATAAGAGGACTCTCAGGGGGCGCTTAAGGTCGCTTCACGTCGCCTGCGCATACTTCTCCGTGCGACGTACCTCACAGCAGCACCTCCTCCCAGAAGCACGAAACCGGCCCGCGCGAGCGGGCCGGTTTCGTTGCCAGGCGGACCCACCAGTCCACCACTGCCTCTCCTCCTCCAACCGCCGGCGATGCCACGCGGTCGTTGCGGGCACGGTAGCGCGTTGTGAGCTTTGTTGCACTCTGGTGAAGGTTGGGGAGGTTTTCGCCCTTTGGTCACCGCAAGCGGAGACCACGGAGCGAAAGCCGTTTCGCCCTTTGGTCACCGCAAGCGGAGACCACGGGCGACGTCACAGTCACGCTGCGCGTCGCTCGGAGATGCGCACCGCCTCGATGCGGTTCTCGCGCACCGATTCGACGCGGATCGAGAAGCCGTTCGCGGCGACCGTGTCACCCCGCTTCGGCAGCCGGCCCAGCTCCGCGAAGACGAAGCCGCCGACCGAGTTGTAGGCGTCCGTGTCGACCGGCAGCGAGAGGCCGTAATCCTCGAGGTCGGTCACGGCCACGTGCCCGCGCACGAACCAGTCGCCGTTCGGCAGGCGGCGCACGGCGCCGGCGGTGGGATCGGTCTCGTCGGCAATCTCGCCGACGACCTCCTCGACGATGTCCTCGACGGTCACCACGCCGGCCGTGCGCCCGTACTCGTCGACGACGACCGCGAGCGAGCTGCGCTGGCGCTGGAGGTCGGCGAGCAGGTCGTCGAGCGGCTTTGTCTCCGGGACGATCGGCGCGTCGCGCACGAGCCCGGCGATCGTCGCGGTCGGCCCCTCCTCCATCAGCGTGCGCGCGAGCGAGTTCGCGTGCACGAGGCCCTTGATGCGATCGGTGTTCTCGTCCTCGGTGACGACGAGCCGCGTGTGGCCCGACTCGACGCAGCGCCGCAGCGCCGCTTCGGCCGTCTCCGAGACGTCGACGGTGACGACGGCGGGGATCGGCGTCATCACCTGGCGCGCCTCCTGCTCGTGCAGGTGGAAGACGCCGGCGAGCATCCCCGCCTCGCCCGCGTCGAGCTTGCCGCCGGTATAGGACTCGGCGATCAGCAGCTTCAGCTCCTCAGGCGTCCCGCCGGCGTCCTCGCCGAAGTCCGGGTCGACTCTCAGCAGCCGCAGGATCGCGTTCGACGCGCGGTTGAGCAGCACCACGAAGGGATGGAACGTGCGCGCGAAGAGGTGCAGCGGCCGCGAGATCCGCTGCACGGTGCGGTCCGCGCGCTGGATCGCCCACACCTTCGGCACCTGCTCGCCGACGGTGATGTGCACGGCCGTCACGATCACGTAGGCGATCGCAATCGAGATCGCGACCGCGACGCCGTGCGAGAGCCCGCCGAACGCCGGCTCGATCAGCTTCGCGATCGCCGGCTCGCCGAGGAAGCCGATGCCGATCGAGGCGAGCGTGATGCCGAGCTGGCAAGCCGACAGGTACTCGGTGATCTCGTGCAGCTCGGCGAGCGCGACTCTCGCACCGGCCCCGCCCTGCTCGGCGGCCTCCTCGATGCGCGAGCGGCGCGCGCGTACGAGCGCGAACTCCGCCGCGACGAAGAAGCCGTTGATCGCGACGAGCAGCAGGAGGCCGACGAGCAGCAGCGCGGTCATGACACCGCGGCGACGTGTGGGCCGCTACTTCGGGACAGGTCGTCGTCGCTCATCTACTGGTCGGCGAACCGTAGCAGTCGACCCCGGCGTCACCTGACGGCGTCGAGCTGGCGTGCGAGCGCGAGGTCCGCAGCGGTGATGCCGCCCTCCGAGTGCGTCGAGAGCGTGAGCTGCACCTTGTTCCAGCCGTGGACGAGGATGTCGGGATGATGGTTCGCGTCCTCGGCGACCTCCGCGACGCGCTCGACGAACGCGATCGCCGCCGCGAAGTCGGCAAAGCGCCGGTCGCGCACGATCGTCTCCCCTTCGCGCCGCCAGTCGCCGCCCTCCAACCCGGCCGTGACCTCGTCGTCGCTCAGCAGTGGCATATCGTCCCTCCGATGATCGCGCTCGACCCGAGGCGGCCGCCATGCGGATCGTGAGCCTCGTACCGTCTGCGACGGAGACGCTGTTCGCGCTGGGGCTCGGCGACGAGGTTATCGCCGTCACGCACGAGTGCGACCACCCTGCCGCCGCGCGCGAGCTGCCGACCGTCACGCGCGACGTGCTCCCGCACGACCTCACGGCCGGGCAGATCGACGCCGCCGTGCGCGCCCGCACCGACCAGGGCGAGCCGATCTACGAGCTGGACGCGAAGCAGCTGCACGACCTCGCCCCCGACCTGATCGTCACGCAGGCGCTGTGCGCGGTGTGCGCCGTCTCCTACGACGACGTGCGCGCGATCGCCGAGCAGCTCTCGACGCAGCCGCGGGTGATCGCGCTCGATCCCCGCACGCTCGGCGAGGTGCTCGGCGACGTGCGCACGCTCGCGGAGGTGACCGGCCACAGAGACGCAGGCGTCGCGCTCGTGCAGGACGCGGCCGCACGGATCGATCGCGTGCGGCTCGCGGTGCGCGACCGCCGGCCGCCGCGGGTGGCTGCGCTCGAGTGGCTCGATCCGGTCTACGTCGCCGGCCACTGGACGCCGCAATTGATCGAGCTCGCGGGCGGGATCGACGTGCTCGGCATGCCCGGCGAGCACTCCGAGCGCCGCTCCTGGGACGAGGTCGCAGCGGCCGAGCCGGACGTCGTCGTCGCGATGCCGTGCGGGTACGACGCGGACCGCGCGCACGTCGAGGCACTGGCCTATGGCGATCGCCTCGCGGGACTTGGCGCGGGCGAGGTGGTCGCCGTCGACGCGGCCGCCTACTTCTCGCGCCCCGGCCCGCGACTCGTCGACGGGCTCGAGCTGCTCGCGCACCTGCTGCATCCCGAAACGGTGCCGGAAGTTGCGGCGGGACGGGCGATCACGGTCGAGCTCTGACTCGGCGTCGGATGCCACTGGACGCACCGGTACAAGCACGTTTACCATCGGTGGATGCAATCCATCCGCACAGCACGCATCGCGACGGCTGCGGCCGCCGCCACCCTCCTGCTCGCCGGCACGGCATCGGCGACCGCAGTACCCGGGCTCACCACGGCGATCAGAGCGAGCGTCTCGCCGAACCATCTGGTGAGAGGGCTGACGAACGCGCACGGCATGCCCATCACGCTCAAGGTCGCCATCGACATCACCCATCCGGCCGGCAGCCGCTACCAGCTGCAGAGAGTCATCTTCAAGTTCCCGAACGGCGTCGGGAAGCCGAACGGGAACCTGTTCCCCTCGTGCAGCGCCGCAACCCTCCTGAGAGCGCACAACCGCCTCAGCGCCTGCCCGAGAGGCTCGCTGGTCGGCAGAGGCAGAGCCACCGGAACGGCGGTCGACATCGGCGTCACGTCGAGCGGCGCGCTCACGCTGTTCAACGGTCCGGGCGGCAAGAGCATCGTGTTCAACGTGAACATCATCACCCCCGCGCTGATCAACGACACGTTCACGGCGCCGCTCCAGAAGACGTCCGGGAGATTCGGGTACGTATTGACGAACCCGATCCCGACCGATCTCCAGAACATCCTCGACGGCCCGATCATCGTCAGACACATCGACGTGACCACGGGTCTCACGCGCGTCGTCAGAGGCGTCAGACGCGGCTACATCGAGGCGTTCAAGTGCCCGAAGAGCCACAAGGCTCCCGTGCACGCGGACTTCTTCTTCTCGCAGGGCGCGACGTCGTCTGCGGACTCGAACATCGCCTGCCACTAGCGGCAGCTGCATGGATCCATCACCGACGGCGGCGTGCGAGAGCGCGCCGCCGTCGTGCGTTCCGGACCGGATTCGGCTCTCTCAGCCGCCGGCGATCGCGACCGACGCGACGAACGCGACGACCGCCAGCGCGCTGCCGGCGCCGAGCGAGACCGCGCGCGGAAGCCGGCGACGATCAGCTTGGTTGTAGATCAGCCCGACCAGGATCCCCCCGACGAAGCCGCCGAGGTGCGCGCCGATCGCGATCCCCGGGAACAGGAACGTGAAGGCGAAGTTCAGCAGCGCGAGCTGGAGCAGTCCCGTCGACCACAGGTCGATCCCGCGCGAGCGCGCCTCGACCAGCAGCGCGCCGAGCAGGCCGAAGGCGGCCCCGGAGGCGCCGACTGCGACGGAGTTCGGCTCCAGCAGCAGCACGCCGAAGGACCCGCACACCAGCGACGCCCCGTAGGCGACGACGAAGCGCGCACTGCCGATCGCGGGCTCGAGCGAGCGCCCGATGAACCAGACGAAGACCATGTTGAAGGCGACGTGGAAGAAGCTCGCGTGCAGGAACCCGGTGCTGACCAGCCGCCACCACTCGCCGCCCGGCTCGACGAGCGGTCCGTACAGCGCGCCCCTCTCGTAGATCGTCCCGCCGACGCTGCCGAAGCCGCTGCCGGTCGCCAGCTCGGCGAGGTAGACGATCACGTTGATCGCGATGATCGCCTGCGTGGCGACCGGCGCGACCGGGCCGATGGCAGCGCGGTGCACGCGCGTGCGCTGGCGCGAGCACTCGGGGCAGCGCATCCCCACGGGGGTCGCGGTCATGCAGTCCGGGCAGATCGGGCGTCCGCAGTTCGAGCAGGCGACGCCCGTCTCGCGCGTCGGATGGCGATAGCACGTGGGCATCGGGCGCGGACGGTATCAGCCGCGCCTTTCGCCCAGGTCAGCGGGCCTGGCGCGTCAGCGCGCGCCAGGTGCCGTGGCCCTACAGGGACGCGTTGATGAACGGCTGCGACGTCGGCGCATTGCTGCCGCCGTCGGGCTCCGCCGTCACGAGCACGGCCTCGACGCCGCTCACGCTCGGCAGCGCGACACGACCGCTGCCGCGCGTGCTCACGCTGAAGAGCGCGTCCGTCGGCGACGGAGCCGCGGCGCCGCGGCGCAGCAGCCAGACCTCGTAGACCTTGCCGCGCGGAGGCGCCGGGAGTCCGGTGACGCGCAGCGTCGCGACGCCGTCGCGCAACACGATCAGCGCCGTGCCGCGCGGTGCCGCGGCGGCGTCGACCACCGCTCGCACGGTGCGCACCTGCACGACCGTCCGCGTGTGGTCGCCGCTCGTCGAGTTGCCGATCCCGAAGCCGACCGCGCCGCCGAGCACGAGCGCCCCGAGGGCGCCCGCGAGCGCGAGCGGACGGCTGAAGGCCGGCACGAGGCGACGGCGCCGCGCCGGACGCGGACGGTCGGCCGCCGGCCCGGCCGCGTGGAGCACGGAGGCCTCCGCGCGGACCGTGTCCATCAGACGGTCGCGCAGCTGCACGGGCGGCGCGACGGGCGGCACCGCAAGCGGGAGGACGTCCGCGACGACGCGCAGGTGCGCGACGTCTTCGCGGCAGCGCGCGCAGGTCGTGAGGTGCGCCTCGAACTCGCGCCGCTCCCCGTCGGCGAGCGCGCCGAGCAGGTAGGACGCGACCGTGTCGGCGTGCTGGCAGCGCTCGCTCACGGCAGCACCTCCGCGGGCGGCGCGAGCTGCCCGCGCATCTTCTCCATGCCGAGCCGCATGCGGCCCTTCACGGTCCCGATCGGGACGCCGAGCATCTCGGCGATCTCGCTCTGCGTGAAGCCGCCGTAGTAGGCGAGCTCGATCGCGCGCCGCTGCTCCTGCGGCAGGCCGTCGAGCGCGCCGCGCACCTCGAGCGCCTCCTCGCGCCGCGCGACCTCGACGTCGGTGCGCTCTTCGGCCTCGAAGCGCTCCTCGATCCCCTCGTCGGACGCGCGATGGCGATCCTGCACGAGCCCGCGGCGCAGCACGTCGATCGCGCGGTGGTGCGTGATCCCGAGGATCCATGTGCGCACGCTGCCACGGCTGCGGTCGTAGCGGGCACCGCTGCGCCAGATCGACAGGAACGCCTCCTGCACGACCTCCTCCGCGAACTGACGCGCACCGCACATGCGGTAGGCGAGCGAGAAGGCGGCGCCCGCGTGGCGGTCGTAGACGACCTCGAACGCCGAGGCCTGCGCCCGCTGCACGAGCTGCATCAGGTCCTCGTCGGCGAGGTCGCGGAGCGACGGTCTGTAGGCGGCGGCTCGGTCGGACATCGGTCACTCGGTTGTTACGCGATCCGCCCGCGCGCGGATCAGCGCGCCGGACCGCGGAGCGTCGCCGAGGCGCTGCCTCAGTCGCCGCCGGGGAGCAGCCTACGAGCCTCGTCGGCCAGATCCCTGACCGTGCGCTCGGCGAGGTCGAGCACGTTCGCCGACTGGTCGCGGCGGCGGCGGTGGCGACTGCGGGCGCGCAGCACCACGAGCGCCGCGCCGGCGCCGGCGCCGACGACCGCCGCAGCCGCGGGGCGCGCCCAGTTGCGCGGGTCGCGCATCGCCGACAGCTCCCAGCTCTCGAGCTCGTCGGCGGCGAGCTCCTGCAGCTCGACGAGCGTGCGCTCGACCCGCGCCGCGAGCTCCCCCGGCGGTTCGACCGGATGCAGCGCGGCCCGCAGGCGTGCCTCGAACTCGGTGGTGCTCACGACGCGCGCACCCCCGCCGCGGCGCCGTCGGGCGCGGGCTGCTCGACGATCCCCTCGAGCTGCTTGATCGCGCGATGCAGCAGCACCTTCGTCGCGCCGTCGCTGCGGCCGAGCGCGCGCGCGATCTCGCGGTTGTCCATGCCGAGGGCGAAGCGCATGATGAGCGCCTCGCGACGATCGTCCGGCAGCTGCTGGACGCCGGCGAGGATCCGCTCGAGCTCCTCGCGCCCCTCCACGAGCGTCTCCGTCGTGTGCGGCGCGCTGATCACGGCCGCGTCCTCGATCGCGGACTCGGGCCGGCGGGCGCGGTCGCGGTAGTAGTTGGCGGCGAGGTTGTGCGCGATGCGAATGAGCCACGGGCGCAGCGGACGGCCGACCGACTCGCGCAGCGCACGCTCGTAGTGGCGGTAGGCCTGGAGGAACGTCTGCTCGGTGAGGTCCTCCGCGTCGTGGTGGTTGCCCACGCGGTAGTACGCGTATGAGTAGACGTCGCGCAGATGCGTCCGATACAGCTCCGAGAAGCTGCGATCGAGCTCCGACTTGGAGAGGGGCTGGGGATCGGACACCGCATCAGCAGTATCCCCGTTCGCGCGCACCTGCGAGGGCCGGCCACGGAGCGCATGGGTCAGGCGGCGCGAGCCCTTTGCGGCCGGCTGGTCGGCTTGGTGACGGCCGCGGTCCAGCGCTCGGGCTCGATGCGGCCCTCGACGAGCGCGGCGAGGCCGAACGTCGCGGGAGCGGCGAGCTGCAGCTCGCGCAGCCGGGCAGCGAGCAGCGGCACGGTGTCGACCGCCTCGACGGCATGGCCGAGCGCGGCGCCGATCTCTGCCGCCGGGACGCCCCGGCCGAGCAGCTCGCCCGCACGCCGGTTGCGGCTGCCGTCGGCGACGACCGTCGCAACCAGATCGCCCGCGCCGGCGAGCCCGGCGAACGTGTCGGGTGCGGCGCCGAGGTGGCGCGCGAGCCCGTCGATCTCGGCGAAGACCTTGCCGGCCGCAGCGCCGGCGACGTTCGGACCGGCGCTCGCAGCCGCCGCGGCAGCCAGCACGGCGGCGTTCTTGGCGCAACCGGCGAGCTCGACGCCGGTGACGTCGCGCGTGGTCTGGACGTCGAAGCCGACGGTCGCGAGCACCGCGGCGAGCTCGTGTGCGAACGCGTCGTCGACCGTTGCGAGCACGACGGAGGCACCGTGCTCGAGCGCATCGGCCGCGTGCGAGGGGCCGGCGAGCGCCGCGACCGTGCGTGCGTGGACTCGCTCGGCGGCGTAGGCGGACGGGAGCGTGCCGAGCGGCGGCACGAGCCCCTTCGAGACGACCAGCACGCCGGCACGCTGCGGAATCTCGCTGCCGTGCGCGGCGAGCACGGCCGGCAGGTCGCGCGCCGGGACGGCGAGGCAGACGACGTCGTGGACGGCCAGCTCGAGCTCGGCCGCGTGGCAGGGGTGCACACGCTCCGGGAGCACGACGCCCGGCAGGTAGCGCTCGTTCGCACGCGTGCTGCGCAGCGTCTCGGACTGCTCGTGCGAACGGCAGCCGAGATCGACCTCGAGGCCCGCGCGCGCGAACGCGACGGCGAGTGCCGTCCCCCACGCGCCGGCGCCGACGACAGCCGCACGGCGCAGTGGCGAGATCCCGCCGAGCCACTCCCACTGCAGCATCACGCAGGGCCAGATGCGGTCGGTGACCGCCTGCGCCAGCTCGCGCGAGGGGCTCGCAACCTGTGGGAAGGTGAGCGGCCGACCGGCGCGGATGCGCACCTTGCGGGGCCGGATGCGCCAACCGCGGCGGATCTCGGTCGTGCCGATCACCGCGATCGGGATCACGGGCACGCCCGCCTCCAGCGCGAGGCGGCCGACGCCGCGCTTGGCGGGGCCGGGCGGACCGGGGCGCACGCGCGTGCCCTCGGGGAAGATCAGGACGCAGTCGCCGCGCGCGAGGATCGCCTTCGCGGTGTCGATCATGTCCTGGTCGGCGTTGCCGCGATCGACCGGGAAGGCGCCGAGCGCATTGAGCAGCCATCCCTGCACGCGGTTGGCGAACAGCTCCTTCTTGGCGACGTAGTAGATCGGCCGCCGCATCATCGTGCCGATCACGAACGGGTCGACGAAGCTGCGGTGGTTGGCCGCGAAGATCACCGGGCCGTCCGTGGGGATGTGCTCGCGCCCGACGCGCGAGAGGCGGAAGTAGAGGTGGAAGAACGGCTGCAGGATCGCCCGTGCGAGCCAGTAGACGATCGGGTTCACGCCGCGCTCGCGGGCTCGCCGATGCAGTCGCTCGAGATCCATTCCGCGATTACGTACCCTGGCCACCGAGCCGCGTTACAGTCGGCCCGATGGCACTCGACCGCAGACGGATGCTGCGCGGCGCGCTCGCGGGCGGGGTCGCCGCAGGCGTGTGGGCGCTGCAGCAGCCGCTCGACAAGCGCGTGATGCGCTGCGACTACGACGACGTCGAGCTGCTCGGGCGGGCCGTGCGTCCGCATGCGAAGCGGCGTGGCTGGTACCCGCTCGGGCTCACGCTGCACGTGCAGAACGGCGCGGTGTTCGGCGCCGCATATGCGGGGCTGCTCGCGCCGCGGCTCCCGCCGGCGCCAGCGCCGGCGCTGTGCGGGCTGCTCGTCGCGCAGGTCGAGAACTTGACGCTGTGGCCGCTCGGCCGGCTCAGCGACCGCTTCCATCCGGCGCGCACGGAGCTGCCGCACCTGACCGGGAACCGCCGCGCGCTCGCACAGGCGACGTGGCGCCACCTGCTGTTCGGGGTCGTGCTCGGCGCGCTCGAGCGGCGTTTGAACCGGCCGGGACGGGCAGCCGTGTGAGCTGCCGGTGCCACGCAAGCGCCCCGGCTCGAAAGCCGGGGCGCTGTCGTGCCGAGCCCGTTGGGGGTGACGGACCCGCCGGTCGGGATCCGCGTGGCGCGCCGGGGTTGAGCCTGGGGGACGCCTCCCGGACCCCTTCAACAGGGGAAAATACCCCCTGCGCGATACATTTTGACCGCTCTGGCGGGTGGAAAGCAAACGGGAACCGCACAAGAGTTCCCGCGGTGCCTCCGACCATCGACGCCGAGCTGCGCGCGCTCGCCGCGGCGATCCGCGAGATCCGCGCCCGCCAGCAGCTCGCGCAGGAGCGCGTCGCAGCGAGGGGCGGCGTCGGCCGCAAGTACGTCGGGCAGATCGAGCGCGGCGAGATCACGCCGTCGTTCGCTGCGCTCGTCGGCCTCGCCCGCGGCCTCGACGTGTCGCTGTCCGAGGTGATCCGGGTGTACGAAGAGCGGCTCGGTGCAGCGCCGCGCTGAGCGTGCACAGACACCCTTCCGGGCCGGATGTCGACCCCCGCCCCATCCACTACGCTGGACCCGCCGCGCCGGAATAGCTCAGCTGGTAGAGCACCTGTCTTGTAAACAGGGGGTCCCGGGTTCGAGTCCCGGTTCCGGCTCTCGGTTTTCCGCTGCTAATCGTGGGTTTTGGTGGGGGGGCTCCGCAGCCGGGATTCCGCTTACGGATGCACCATAGATGTGGTTCGTGGCCAATTCGTGGCCAAAACCCCAGCCGCGCCTGCCACATCTACGCGGTTGCGCCTTCCGCGCGATCGGCTACCTTCCGGCCATGACGCCCACCGAGGTGATCGACCAGATCGGCGCACGCCTCGCACGAGCAGCGCCACCGAGATCGCGCGTGCTGCTGTTCGGGTCCCACGCGCGCGGCGCGGCCACCGACGACTCGGACTTCGACGTGTTGGTGATCGAGCCCACCGTCGAGAGCCCGATCTCCGAGACCGTGCGCCTGCGCCGCGAGCTGCGCGGCCTCGGCGTGCCGATCGACGTGATCGTCATGGACGTGGCGAAGGCCAAACGGCGCGCGGCCGTGCCGGGCACGATGGTCGAACGCGCGCTGCGCGAGGGCCGCCTGCTTGCTCAGACCTGAGCACGTCGACCCAGCCGGCGACGGCGTATGGCAGAATGTATGGCATGCGTAAGACGACGGTCTACATGCCTGAGCCGTTGAAGTCGCAGCTCGCGCGGGCCGCGGCCGAGTCTGGTCGCTCGGAGGCAGACTTGATCCGTGAGGGGATCGAGTTGGTCAGCGCGCGAGTCGCCGGTGTCGAGCCGCGTCTGCCGCTGTTCGCCAGCGGCAAGCCTGATCTGGCCGAGCGCGCGGACGAGCACCTGGCCGGCTTCGGCGAGCGGTGATCCTGCTCGACACCAGCGGCCTGCTCGCCGCGCTCGACTCCAGCCAGCGCGAGCACGCGCAGGCTGCTGGTGCGTTGCGCGACGCGCGCGGGCCGCTCGTGCTGTCGCCTTTCGTGCTCGCCGAGCTTGATTACCTGCTCGCCACGAGAGTCGGCCCACAGGCGGCGCTTGCGCTACTGGCCGAGGTCGCCCGCGGGGCATACCGGCTGGAGTCCTTCGACGCCGCAGACATCGCCGCGGCGCACGACGTGATCGAGCGCTACGGCAATCTCGATGTCGGGCTCGCGGACGCCTCGCTCGTCGTCCTCGCGCACCGCCACGAGACCTATGACGTGCTGACGCTCGACCAACGGCACTTCCGCACGTTGCGCGGGCCGGCGGACAAGCCGTTCCGCATCATCCCCGCCGACCGTCAGCGCTGAGCGGCGGTCCCGGCCCGGGCGCAGATCGCCCCCGCCAACCGCGCGCCGAGAGTCCTCGCCGCGCCCGCCGCGACGCCCGGGGCAAGCCCCAATGTCAGGACTCTGGCCTTCCGCCTTCGAAGGGGCGGCAGAACCACGTAGCGTCGCCGCGCTCGACACACCACATAGGTGGCCCCGGCGGCACGCCAACGCCCCGGGGCCTGACACCGAAGGAAAGGACCCTTCGATGCAGGACGGATCTTCCGCTCGTCAGCCGACCGGCTCGGCCACCGCGAACGGCGCATCGGTGCGCTTGCGCAGCTCGTCGAGCGTCACGCCGGGCTGGGTCTCGACGAGTGCCATCGTGCCGTCGCCGGGAAAGTCGAAGACGGCGAGGTCGGTGATGAGGCGATCGACGACGCGACGGCCGGTCAGCGGGAGCGTGCAGGCGGACTTGACCTTCGACTCGCCCGCCTTGTTGACGTGCTCCATGATCACGACCGTCCGCCTGGCGCCGGCGACGAGGTCCATCGCGCCGCCCATCCCCTTGACGATCTTGCCCGGGATCATCCAATTCGCGAGATCGCCCTCCGCAGAGACCTCCATCCCGCCGAGGATCGCCAAGTCGACGTGGCCGCCGCGGATCATCGCGAACGACTCCGCGCTGTCGAAGAACGACGCACCTGCGACAGCCGTCACCGTCTCCTTGCCCGCATTGATCAGGTCGGGATCGACCTGCGCCGCGGTCGGGTAGCGGCCGATCCCCAGCAGCCCGTTCTCGGACTGCAGCAGCACGCCCCGGCGGTCGTCGATCAGGTTTGCGATCAGCGTCGGCAGGCCGATCCCCAAGTTGACCACCATCGCGTCCGCGATCTCCAGCGCCGCACGACGGACGATGCGATCGCGAGCCGACTCCATCGGGCCCCTACCCTTCCGAGATCGTGCGTCGCTCGATGCGCTTCTCCGCGTCCGGCGCCGCGAAGATGCGCTGGACGAAGACGCCCGGCGTGTGGATCTCGTCGCCGTCGAGCTCGCCGACCTCGACGAGCCGCTCCACCTCAGCGATCGTGACGTGCCCGGCGGTCGCCGCCAGCGGATTGAAGTTGCGTGCGGTGCGACGGTAGACGAGGTTGCCGAGCGCGTCGCCCTTCCACGCGCGCACGAGCGCGAAGTCGCCGACGATCCCGCGCTCGAGCAGGTACGAGGCGCCGTCGAAGTCGCGCTCCTCCTTGCCGTCCGCCACCGGCGTCCCCACGCCGGCGGGGACGTAGAAGGCCGGGATCCCCGCGCCGCCGGCGCGCATCCGCTCCGCGAGCGTCCCCTGCGGCACCAGCTCGACCTCCAGCTCGCCCGACAGGAACTGCCGCTCGAAGATCTTGTTCTCCCCCACGTAGGAGGAGACCATCTTCGCGATCTGCCGGTTCGCGAGCAGGATCCCGAGCCCGAAGTCATCCACGCCGCAGTTGTTGCTGACGACCGTCAGGTCGCGCGTCCCGCGCTCGCGCAGCGCCGCGATCGCCGCCTGCGGGATCCCGCACAGGCCGAAGCCGCCCACGACCAGTGTGGCGCCGTCCTCGACGTCCCGGACCGCCTCGGCGGCGGAGCCGACCAGCTTGTCGATCATGGCGTGCAGCATGCGCTGGATCGACTCAGAAGTCCAAGACGATTCCGCTCGTGGTTTCATAGACTTCCGTTATGGAATTGCGGCAGCTGCGCTACCTTGTCGCGCTCGCCGACGAGCAGCACTTCACGCGCGCGGCCGCGCGCTCGCGCGTCGCGCAGCCGGCGCTGTCGCAGCAGATCCGCAAGCTCGAGCAGGAGGTCGGCGTGCCGCTCGTCGAGCGCACCACGCGCCGCGTCCGGCTGACCGATGCGGGCACGCAGCTCGTCGCGCACGCACGCCGCGTGCTCGCCGAGCTGGACGACGCGCGCGCGGAGCTGGAGCGGCTCACCGGGCTCGTGGGCGGCCGCGTGACGATCGGGCTGACGCAGACGCCTGGGCCGCTGGACCTCGTGCGCCTGCTGGGCGACTACCACGCGCGCTTTCCCGGCGTCGAGCTGGTCGTGCGCGAGGACCTCAGCACGACGCTCGCGGGCGAGCTGCGCGACGACGTGCTCGACCTGGCGTTCCTGTCACTCGTCGACGAGGCGGATCGCCGCGGGCTCGAGCTGCATGAGCTTGCCGAGGAGCCGCTCGTCGTCGTGCTGCCCGAGGCCCACCGGCTCGCGGGCCGCTCGCGGGTCACGATCGGGGACCTGCGCGACGAGGAGCTCGTCGCCTTCTCCGAGGGCGCGACGATCCGCGAGGCGGTTCGGCGAGTCGCCCGCGGCGCCGGCTTCGAGCCGCGGATCGCGTTCGAGACGCGCGAGGTCGCACGCGCCCGCACGATCGTCGCCGCCGGTCTGGGCGTCGCGGTGCTGCCGCGCTCCGACGCGCAGGCGCCGGGTCCTCCGGTTCGGGTCGTCTCGCTGCATGCCCCGACGCTGACGCATCGCATCTCGCTGTGCTGGCGGCACGGCAAGCGCCACGCGCCAGCGGTGCGGGCACTGCTCGAACAGACACGCAGCGCATACGCCGGATAGCGACCGCGCCGCGGATGGGCAGCCTGCGGGTCAGCGCCTCGCGTCGCTCAGCGCCGTGTTGCGAGCGCGATGCCGTCGCCGACCGGCGTGATCGTCGCGACGAGCTGCGGATGTGCGAGCAGGCGCTCGTTGAACGCGCGGGCCGTGCCGATCTGCTCGTCGCTCCAATGGCCGTCGCTGCGGCCCTCGGCAACCGTGCCGGACATCAGCACGTTGTCGACCGCGACGAGCCCGCCGGGCCGCACGAGCGGAACGACGAGCGCCAGGTACTCCTCGTACTCGGCCTTCACGCCGTCGAGGAACGCGAGGTCGAACGGACCGCTCAGCTCGGCGAGCCCGGCGCGCGCGTCCTGCAGCCGCAGGTCGACACGCGCCGCCAGGCCGTCACGCGCAAGGTAGCCCTCTGCCGCGGCATGGCGCTCGGCGTCGACCTCGAACGAGACGAGCTCGCCGCCGGCCGGCAGCGCCCGCGCGAGGTGCAGCGTCGAGACGCCGATCGCAGTGCCGACCTCGACGACCCGGCGCGCACCGATCGCGCGCGCGAGCACGTGCAGCAGCGCACCGCTCTGCGCGTCGAGGATCGGGATCCGGTCGCGATCGCCGTGCGCCTGCATCTCGGCGAGCAGCGGGTCGGCAGGCGGACGCGTCGCGTCGAGGTAGTCGTGGACCGCGGGCGTGACGATCATGCGCCGACCCTAGCGCGTCGCCTGCGCGACCTCGACGCCCGCGCCGGTCAGCCGCCGATCGGGGCGCGCGGGTTGGCGCCCCAGAACAGCTGCGTGCCGAGCATGCCGATGAGGTGCACGTAGACGATGTTCAGCACCATCGACTTCGCGGTCGCGGTGCCGACGCCGACCGGCCCACCGCCCGCCGTGTAGCCGTAGTAACAGCCGACGATGACGATCCCGGTCGCCATGAAGGCGCCCTTCAACATGCTGTAGAGCAGGTCGGTCGGGTTCTGGAAGGCCCAGAAGATCAGGTCGTAGCCGCCCGGCGACACCTCGTGGATCTGGATCACCACCGCGAGGTACGACGCGATGAACGCCGCTCCGACGCCGCCGATGTAGATGAACGGCAGCACCATCCATGACGCGAGCAGGCGCGTGCCGCAGAGGAACGTCATCGAGCTGATCCCCATCACCTCGAGCGCGTCGATCTCCTCCGTGATCCGCATCGAGCCGATCTCCGCCACGATGCCGGTCCCGACCTTCGCGGCCATCATGTAGCCGAAGGCGTAGGGCACGAGCTCGCGCAGGTCGCACCAGGCGGTGAAGACGCCCGAGTACGCGGGCGTCCCGGCCGCGCGCGTGAAGTACGCGCCCTCGATCCCGCACTGCAGGCCGATGATGAACACCAGGCCCCAGATGACGATCGTCGAGGAGAGGATCAGCAGCCCCGACTGGCGCAGCGCCTCACCGAAGAAGCGGAAGACGCGACCGCCGTACACCTCGCGGAAGCACTGCGCGGTGAAGCGGGCGATATCGCCGAAGGTCTCGACCCAGCCGCGTGGAACCGCCAACCAGCTCACCTGACGGAGTCTAATAGCGCGCTCACACGGTTGCGCCACCTGCCGCCGGGCGGATCGCCGCGCCTCAGGTCGTCACGTCGCGGCGCCGCAGCAGCACCGCTCCGGCCGCAGGGGTCGTCGTCTTTGCCGGCGCCGTTCGGGCCGAGGAAGCCGACGACGATCCCGAGCACGGTTCGCGACCCTGCCATGATGCGGTCATGAGCGAGATCCAGCGTCGTCCCCCTCCCCGCCTCTCCCGCCGGCAGCGGGAGCAGCGCACCTTCCGCCTCTTGGTCGCGACCGGCACGCTCGGCGTGATCGCGGTCGTCGGCATCGTGCTTGCGATCGCCGGCGTCGTCGGCGGCACCGTGCCGTTCCTCGCAGCCGTGCTGGCGATCGTCTGCGGCCTGTGGCTGCGGCGCACGCTCGCCGCGCGCTGAAGGCGCCCTACCGCTGTGCCGGGGCGGGCTCGTGCCCGCTCGCGTGTGCCGGCGCGTCGTCGGCGCCGGTGCCGGGACCGCGCAGGTAGCCCGCAACGAGCGCGACCATCCCCGCGAGCGCGAAGCACGTCGCCCCCAGCCCCCAGCCGCCGGCCACGTCCGAGAACCAGTGCGCGCGCAGGTAGATGCGCGTGAGCCCGACGGCGACGGCGATCGCGATCCCCGTCGCGAGCAGCGCCGCGCGCGCGGCGAGCCCCGGAAAGGCATGCCGCAGCGCGACCGCGACGGCGACCCAGCAGACGGCGTAGGCGGCGTGCCCGGAGGGGTACGCGGAGCCCGTCGTGTCGACGAGCGGGTCGAGCGGGCGCGGGCGGTCGAGCGCCGCCTTCGCGAGGTGGACGCCGGCGCATGTGAGCGCCAGCCCGCCGAGCAGCGTGAGCCCCTCCAGGCCGCGGCGTCTCCACATCAGCACGAGCGCGGTGACGATCAGCACTCCGCCGGCGACGGGCAGCGTGCCGAGCTGCGTGAGCGCCTTCGCGACGTCGGTGAGCCATGGCGTCTCGAGCGCGCTCGACCAGCGCGCACCGCGAAGGTCCCCCGCCGTCAGCCGCGTGATCGGATCGAGCGCGACGACGTAGCCGAAGAAGACGAAGCTGCCGACCGCCACGACCGCCAGCAGCGTCGTCAGCTCCAGCCCCAGCTCGCCCGGCGTGAGGCGGTCCCACGCGAAGCGCGCCGGTCGCGCCAGCCGGCGGCCCGCAGCACGCGCGGCGCGGATCGCCGGTGCGAGCACGGGCGTCTGCTCGTGCGCCACGAGCCACGCCTCCAACCGCCGGCGGTTGCCCTCGTCGCGCAGCCACCGCACGGCGGCGATGATCGCCACGACCAGCGCGATCGTGATCCCGAGCGCCAGCAGGCCCTTTCTCGCGAGCGCCAGCACCTGGTCGAGCGAGTGCCAGAAGACGTAGCCGAGCAGCGCGAAGGCGGTCACCATGCCGCCCGCGGCCAGCACGTCGTAGGGCAGGAAGCGCCGCAGCGGCATGCCGGACGAGCCGGCGAGGAACGGCGAGACGGCGCGCACGAGCCCGATCCAGCGCCCGAGGAAGACGGCCTTGCCGC
Source organism: Conexibacter sp. (assembly GCA_035654055.1). Taxonomy (GTDB): domain Bacteria; phylum Actinomycetota; class Thermoleophilia; order Solirubrobacterales; family Solirubrobacteraceae; genus Conexibacter. The sequence goes on along the minus strand of DASRXW010000092.1, from coordinate 4,961 downwards.
CGTGGCGGTCGTAGAAGCGCTCGACGTGCTCGATCCGCTGCTCGGTGACCTGCACCTTCGGGCCGTGCGCGACGAGGAACTCGCGCCCGAGCCGTCGCCCGAGCGCGAAGCTGACGAGATCGCCCGCGACCGCCGTCGTCCAGGCGATCGCGATCAGCAGGATCACGTCGATCTCGCCCTGGCCGGCGACGAAGCCACCGACGACGATCGCGGTCTCACCCGGGATCAGCAGCCCCACGAACGCGCCGCTCTCGAGGAAGCACAGCACGCCGACGAGCAGGTATGTCCAGGCGCCGAGCGTCGAGCCGACGTTCTTCAGCAGCTCGTCGAGGTTCGGCAGCGCGACGAGCCCGAGCCCGTAGACCGCCATCGCGACCGCCGCGAGCGCGCCGCCGACGAGCATCGTCGGCTCGAGCCTGCGTTGGTATCGGCGCCGAACCAGATAGGCCAGCAGCAGCGCCGCGACGGCGAGCCAGACGGGTCTCATGCGGGCGCGTCCGCCGGCTGCTCCTCGACCGCCGCGCGCACGTAGCGGGCGAGGCGGCGGGAGAAGGCCTTCGGCGACTCGGCGTAGACGCGCTGGCCGAGCTGCGTCGCCGCGGCGCGCAGCTCCGCGCTGCGCTGCGCGACGAGCGCGAGCAGGGCGGCGCGCTCGGCGTCGACTGCCGGCGGGAGCGGCGCGGGCGCGGCGAGCCGTTCGGCGAGCACGGCGAGGTCGTGGTCGTCGCCGAGCAGCTCGGTCAGCACATGCGCCTGCTCGGCGAGCGCCTCGAGCGGATTCGGCCAGGCGGGCGTCAGCAGCCGCTGGTGGTACCAGAGGTCCTTCGCGCGCTTGCGCCAGGCGTGCAGGTGCTCGGGCGTCGGCTCGGCGCGCGCGACGGCGAACGCCTCGCGTCCGCGCGCGTATGCGCGTGCGACGCCCGCGACCACGGTCCCCCAGTCGCAGTCGTCCAGCGGCCATGCGTCGACGCGCGCCTCGGCTTCGCGCAACGCCGCGAGCACCGCCGGAAGCTCGGGAACCCCGTCGCCACGGCCGCTCGCGGCCTCGGCTGCGAGCGCGTCGCGCAGCTGCGCGAACGTGTCGGCGGGCAGCTTTCCGGCGGCGTGCTCGGCGATCGCGGCGGCTGTCGCGACGAGCACGTCGGCGTCGCGCGCGCCGGACAGCGCGAGGCCGGCGTCGCGCAGCGCACCGTTCTCGCGTCGGTAGGCGTGCTTGGGGAGCGCCGGACGCACGAGCCGCAGCAGCGCGCGCGTCTTCTTCAGGTGCTTGCGCGCCTCGTGGACGGCGTCGACCGGATGCTCGCGGGCGCGCTCGAGCTGGCCGATCGCGCCGGCGAGCTGCTCGCGGGCGCACGCCCGGACGCTCGTCGGCACGTCCTCATCGGCGACGATGCTCAATCGATACGCCATCGCGCGCTCAATGGTGCCCGATCAGCGGGCCGCCGTGCGGTTCTCGTGCACGAGCACGCGGTCTTCGAGGCAGCGCGGCGCGCTAGCGCTCGTCCTCGAGCGCGGACGCGTACCAGGCGCCGTCGCGGCGCCTGAGCGTCAGGCGGCTCGCGCGGGCGCGTGGTGACGACGTCACGACGCGGAAGACCGCCACGTCCTGGTCGGTGCCGGGCTCGTCCACGATCTGCACGAGCTCGAGCTGGGCGATCGCCGTACCGGGCCGCCGCTCGGAGAAGGCGCGGCGCGCGCTCGCTTCGAGCGCCCCGCGCTCCCAGCCGCGGTCGGCGGCGATGGCGTGGGCAAGCTGGCGATCGACGACCGCGAGGCTCTGCCCGAACGCCGGCGCACCGGCACGATTGCGGCGCGACGCCAACGCCGCGCCGAGGAGCGCGAGCAGCAGCAGGACGCCGACCACGACCAGCACGACGATGAGGACGACGGTCACAGGCAGATCCTAGTAGCGCGCATGCGCTGACCGCCTACAGCAGCACGTTGCGCGCGGCGAGGTGCGTGCCGACCTTGCGCTTCACGCGCTGGAGCGCGTTGTCGACCGTCTTCGTGTCGCAGGCGAGCTTCTTGCCGACGTCCTCGTAGGAGTGGCCGTCGAGGTAAAGCGAGAGCACGCGCGACTCGAGCTCCGAGAGCACGCTCGAGAGGCACGCGACGAGCGCCTGCAGCTCCTCGGTGGAGATCACCTGGTTGACCGGGTCGTTGACGCTCGGCCCCGGGATCACCTCGTCGAGCGTCTGCTCGCCCTCGCCCGCGGAGCTCGACGGCGAGGCGGAGAACGACATGTACTGGTTGAGCGGCGTGTGCTTGTTGCGCGTCGCCGTCTTCACGGCCGTGATGATCTGGCGCGTGATGCACAGCTCGGCGAAGTTGCGGAAGCTCGACTCGCGGTCGGTGCGGTAGTCGCGGATCGCCTTGTAGAGGCCGACAAGGCCCTCCTGGATGAGGTCGTCGCTGTCGCCGCCGGCGAGGAAGTAGGACGACGCCTTGAGGCGCACGAAGCCGTAGTAGCGGCGCACGAGCCGGTCGTACGCATCGGGGTTGCCCTGCTTGGCAAGGGCGATCAGGAACCCGTCCTCGAGCTGAAGCTGAGAACGAGAGTTCTGGGAGATTCGAGCCACGAGCGTGTCCTTTCGTGGGCTCACGGCGGCCGTGAGCCCTTGCTCTGTGGCGCTTCACCTCCCCTGGCGCGCACCGATCTGCTGTTGGAGTCGGGAGACGTGAGCCTCAAGCTCAAGTCCACCCTTATGTGGGCGGGCAGCTTGCCAAGTTATGCACCCCGTGTCAAGGGGATCTGCAAACTCGCTTGCAGCGGCAGGAAAGGGCAAGGGACCCGCCTCCGCCGGCCACGTGGCCCGGCTCCGGCACCCCTCAGGCTGCCGCGGAGCGCTGGCGCGTGATCTCGTACAGCAGCACGGCGGCCGCGGCGCTCACGTTGAGCGACCCGATCCGCCCGCGCAGCGGCAGCGCGATCAGCTCGTCGCACGATCTCGCGACGCGCGGACGCAGGCCGCTCCCCTCCGAGCCCATCACGATCACGACCTTGCCGCGGTAGTCCGGCCGCGCATAGTCCACGCGCGCCTCGCCGTCGGCGCCATAGGACCAGGCGCCCGCTCTGCGCGCGTCGAGCAGGAAGTCGGCGAGGTTGCGCACGCGCGCGATCGCGAGGTGCTCGACGGCGCCCGCCGACGCCTTGCAGACGGCCGGCGTCACCTCGGCGCTGCGGCGCTCGGGGATCACGACGCCCGTCGCGCCGGCGCACTCGGCCGTGCGGCAGATCGCGCCGAGGTTCTGTGGATCCTGGATCTCGTCGAGCGCGACCACGAGCGCGTCCTCGCGCGCGAGCAGCGCCGCGGCGTCGGCGTAGCGGTACTCCTCGACCTCGGCGCAGATCCCCTGGTGGTCCGGCGAGCCGCAGCGCTGCTCGATCTGCTCGCCGCCGCTCGTGTGCACCGCCGTCGTGCGCAGCCACGGCTCACGCCCGGCGCGCTCGGTCGCCCACACCTGGCGCACCGCGCGCGGCCCGCGCAGCGCCTCGTGGACGGCGTTGCGACCGTAGAGGATCACAACCCGCGCGGGACGAGCGTCGGGCCGTCGGCGCCGTCACGGACCTCCCAGCCGAGCGCGGCAAGCTCGTCGCGCAGGCGGTCGGCCACGGCGAAGTCGCGCGCGACGCGCGACGCCTCGCGCGCGGCGAGCAGCTCCTGCGCGGCCGCGTCCGGCTCGCCGCCGGCCGCGTCGGCGTCGAGCAGCCCGTCGAGCGCGAGCACGCCGAGCATCTCGCGCAGGTCCCCGTCCCCCACCGCGCCGTCCTCGCCGCGGCGATTCGCCTCGCGCACCCACTCGAACACCGTCGCGAGCGCCTTCGGGGTGTTGAAGTCCTCGGCGAGGGCGTCGAAGAAGGCCTCGCGCAGCGGCGCCAGCTCCGGCGGCGAGGCGCCCGGCACAAGCCGGCGCCCCGCGTCGCGGATCCGCTCGACGCTGCGCGCCGCCTCGGCCAGCCGCTCCTCCGAGTACGCGATCGGCTGGCGGTAGTGGCCGCCGCAGAAGTAGAGGACCAGCGCGTCGCGGCCCTGCGCGGCGAGCGCCTCGTGCAGCAGGAAGATGTTGCCGACGGACTTCGCCATCTTCTCGCCGTCGAGCCGCACCATCCCGTTGTGGACCCACAGGCGCGTCAACGGCGCTCCGCGGGCCGCCGCCGTCTGCGCGGCCTCGTTCTCGTGGTGCGGGAAGACCAGGTCCGAGCCGCCGCCGTGGATGTCGAAGCCGACGCCCAGCAGCGTCTCCGCCATCGCCGAGCACTCGATGTGCCAGCCCGGGCGGCCCCGTCCCCACGGCGCGTCCCAGGCAGTGTCCTCCCCGGGCTTCTGTGCTTTCCAGAGCGCGAAGTCGAGCGGGTCGCGCTTGCGAGCCGCACCGTCGACACCCTCCCCTTGATCCATGTCATCCACCTGCCGATGCGACAGCTCGCCATACGCCGGGTACGAGCGCACGTCGAAGTAGACGTCGCCGTCGACCGCGTACGCGTGACCCCGCTCGATCAGGATCTCGATCAGCGCGACGATCTCCTCGATCGTCTCGCTCGCGAGCGGCTCGTGGTCGGGGCGACCCAAAGCGAGCGCCTCGGTGTCGGCCATGTACGCCGCAGTCATCTCGCGCGCGAGCTGCTCGCTCGGGACGCCGGCCGCGCGCGCCGCGTCGTAGATCTTGTCGTTGACGTCGGTGACGTTCGCGACGAACGTCACGTCGTGGCCCTCGTGCGCGAGGAACCGCTTCAGCAGCGAGAAGACGACGTACGGGCGTGCGTTGCCGACGTGGATCCGCCCGTAGACCGTCGGCCCGCAGGCGTAGATCGACACACGGCCGGGATCGCGCGGCTCGAGCGGCTGCAGGCGGCCGCTTCTCGTGTCGTGGAGCGTGATCTGACGCACGGGGCCGCACCCTACCGCGCGGGCGGTCGCCGCCGGCCTCCAGGCGGGCGGTCGCTCAGGCGGCGACGCCGG
>DASRXW010000091.1:0-13956 GCA_035654055.1 Conexibacter sp. | reverse complement strand
CGCCTGATGCTCGGGCGACAGCGCGTACGGCTTGCGCGCCTGGCACGGCAGCAGCAGCAGGATCGCCTGCTCGCCGACGTCCGCCGGCTCGTGCTCCTCGCGCACCCACTGGTGAAACGCGCGCACGAGCGGCAGCGAGAGCCCCTCGAGGTTCTCCTGTGGGCAGAAGAACGTCATCGAATCGTCGAGCGTGTACGGCGGGACCGGCTTGCCGCGCCCGGCCACCACCAGCGATGCGCGCAGCGCCGCGCGCGACGCGGCGCTCATCGTCCGTCCTCCGCGCCGAAGCGGGCGTCGAGCCAGCGCCACGCGCGGCGCGCCTCGGCCGCGTGGTGACGCTCGCGCCGCAGCGCCGACTCGCTCGCGATCGGCGGGGCGTCCGCAGCCAGCGTCGCCAACTCGGAGCGCTCCTCCAGATACCACGCGCGCACGATCGCCTCCGGCAGGTCGCCGCCGACGCTGAGCGCGCCGTTCGCCGCGAGCAGCAGGCAGCTCGCGGCGCCGAGCGCGGCGCTCGCGGCCTCCGCCTGCTCGCGCGTCGCCACGAGCTCGATCTCGTCGTGCACCGCGACCGCGCCCGACAGGCCGCCGAGCCCGTGCGCCTGCGGCGGCGCCTGCCGCCGGCACGCCCATGCGGCGGCATGGCGCGAGTGGGTGCGGCAGATCGCGCGCACGTCCGGGCGGCGTCGGTAGATCGCGGCGTGCAGCGGCGCCTCGAGCGGGCAGACGGACGCGTCGCCGCCGCGCACCTGGGCGTCGAGATCCAGCAGCAGCACCGTCGTCTCGTCCTGCGCGCACAGCGGGTCGACCGACGTCAACGCGAAGGCGTCCTCGCCCGCGCGAGCCGAGACGTGGCCGAAGCCCTCGACGAGCCCCATCCGCGCGAGCATGCGAGCCGTCCGCGCGACCCCCGCCGCGACCGACGCCTCGCCCGTCACGGCATCCACGTGCGGATCCCCATGCTCGTCGGCTCGAACGCGTTGACCGGCGTGAGGTCCTGCGGACAGGCCGACAGGCCGACGACCAGGTCCACGAGGACCTCGACGCGCCAGCGCGCGCCGGGCCCGTGCTCGGGCGCGGACGTCTCGATCCGCCCGTCGGGCAGGAACGCGTTGTTCATGAAGATGTTCGCCGCCAGCTCGGAGCGCAGGTCCCAGCCGCCACCGCCGAAGTCGGCCAGCGCGCGCTGGAGCTGCTCCAGGCAGCCGTCGTGGTCCGGTACGCCGAGCCCCACCTCGTAGCGCGCGCGGTCGCAGCAGGGGACGACGAAGTCGTGCCGGCCGACGTCGTCGAGCACGACGCGCATCAGCTCGGTGCGGCGGTTGGACCACAGCGCGTCGCCGACCGCGGGAATCAGCTTCATCAGGCACGTGCACGTGTGCGCGGGCGAGAAGCACTCGCCCGGATCCTCGGACCGGTAGGCGACGAGGTCGCCGACCTGGCGGCCCTCGAGGTCGACGACCTCCAGCAGCTGCCCTGCTCTGACCGTGACGAAGCGCGCCTCGCGCGCCGGCACGATCAGCTCGGTGACCGTGCTGCTCATGCGCGCACCCCCGCACGGCCGGCGGCCTCGTAGTCGTAGAGCCCCTCGCGCGGCTCGACGAGCGCCCCATACAGCTCCGGCCGCCGCGCGCGCAGCAGCCCCGGCAGCGCCCGGAACGGCTTCGGCTTCTCCATCGAGTCGTCGCGCTCGCGCATCCAGCGCACCCGCGCGAGGTCGAGGTCGGCGGTCACGATCGCGTCGCGCGGGCCCTCCGCCAACAGCCCCTCCGGGCCGGCGATCACGGCGGCGCCGTCCTCGTCGCCGAACAGGTTCTGCGTCATGCCGACGAAGCAGTGGTTCTCGAGCGCGCGCACGCGCGCGACGAGCTGCCAGTTCTCGGCCACCGCGCCGAAGCCGCCGCCGGCCGGCGCCAGCAGCACCTCCGCGCCCCCGAGCGCCAGCACGCGCGCGATCTCTGTGATCCACAACTCCGAGCAGATCACCACCCCGACGCGCACGCCGAGCACCTCGGCGAGCCCGAAGCCCTCGCCGGGCATCAGCGCCGTGCCCGACAGCACCGGATGCACGTCGCCGGTCGCCGGATGGGCGCGCACGTAGCGCAGCGCGCGCTCGCCGTCGGGCCCGTGCACGTACGCGACCTTGCGGTACAGCCCGTCCTCGAACTGCTCGATGCGGCTCCAGCAGACGCCGCAGCCAGCCTCGCGCGCAGCGGCGCCGAGCGCCGGCTCCGCGTCGAAGCGCGACTCGACGCGCAGCGGGCCGGGATAGCCCTCGGGGAACAGCACGAGCTGCACCCCGCCGGCCGCGGCGGCGCGCACGTGGCCGACGGCGTCCTCGACGTTGCGCTCCGCCGAGGCGGACGGACGGACATGCGGCTGGACGACTGCGAGGCGAAGCGAATCGGTCATGGGCGTGTGCTCTGTCGGAGGAGGGCAGCGCGCAGGGCACGCATCTGGTCGACCGCGGCGCGCAGCGCCGGCGGTGGGTCGCGGTAGAGGGCGACACGCGCCGCGGCGAGCTCTGCAAGCTCCGCCAGCACGGCCGCCTCGTCGATCGTGAGACAGCACCCGTCGCGCACGACCTGACGGCCGGCGACGAACACGTGGCGCACCGACTGGCCGTTCTCGGAGAGCGCGAGCGTCCCTTCGAGGTCGAGCGCGCCGGCGAGGCCGCTGCCGCGGCGGTCGAGCAGCGCGAGGTCGGCGGGCGCACCGGGCGCGAGCGTCCCGAGCCCGTCGTCGCGGTGCCCGAGCGCGGCCGCACCGCCGGTCGTGGCCATCGTCAGCGCCTGCGCGCCGTCGATCCACGTGTCGGTCAGCCCGTCGTTGTGGATGAGGGCGGCGAGCTTGACCTCGTCCCACATCACCTGGTTGTCCGAGGACGCCGAGCCGTCGGCGCCGAGCGCGACGCTGGCGCCCGCGTCGAGCAGCGCCGGGATCGGCGCCCGGCCGCTGCCCAGGCGCGTGTTCGCGGCCGGGTTGTGGACGACGACCGCGCCGCGCTCGGCGATCGTCGCGACGTCGTCCTCGCCAAGCCACACGCTATGCGGCAACGAGACGTTCGGGCCGAGCACGCCGAGCTCCGCGAGCCCCTGCAGACCGGAGCCGCCGAAGCGCCGACGGCACATCGCGTCCTGGAGCGTCGTCTCAAGCAGGTGCACGTGGAAGCCGGTCGCGTGGCGCGCCGCCAGCTCCGCCGCGCCCAACAGCAGATCGTCGCTGCACCACTGCACGCCGCCCGGGCCGGCGAACAGCTGCAGACGCCCGTCCTCGCGCCCGTGCCAGCGGCGCATCGCGTCCTCCAGGCAGGCGAGCAGCTCGCCGGTCGGGCCGACCGGGATCGCGGCGGCCGAGACGTCGACGCCGAGCGACGCGGCGAGCACGTCGGTCGTGTCGGCATCCGCCATCAGCGGCGCCACAGCCGCCCGAATGCCGGCCTCGCGGTAGGCCTCCATCGTCGCGTCGATCGCCTCCGCGCTCGGCGGCGTCATCCACAGGTGGTCGAGCACCGCCGTCGTGCCGGTGCGCAGCATCTCGGCGGCGCCCGCCAGCGCGCAGACGCGGTGCGCGTCCGCGTCGTACCGCCCGCCGACGCCGAACATCAACATCAGCCACGGCTCCAGCGCAAGCCGCTGACCAGCACCGCGCAGGCAGTTCTCCGGCGAGTGGGTGTGCGCGTTGACGAGCCCGGGGATCGCGAGCAGGCCGCGTCCGTCGAGCGTCGTCGCGTCCGCCGGCGCCGCCTCCGTCCCGACCGCGGCGACGCGGCCGTCGAGCACGAGCAGGCCCGCGCCCGCATGCAGCTCTCCGGGCCGTACCAGCACGTCGCAGCCCGCGATCGCGAGCGCGGCCGTCATGCCGCCACCTGCTCGACGAGCACACGCGCCTCGACGGCCGGGGCGGGCGTGTTGCGCGAGCGCAGCGCGCGCAGCTCCCCGTCGATCACGACACCGGCGATGCCCGGGATGTCGCCCAGCTCGATCGCGGCCAGCGGATCGTCCGCCGCTCCGCCGAGCGGCGGCTGGAGCAGCATCAGGTCGGCCGGCCGGCCGACGTCGAGGACGCCCTCGTCGCGCCGCAGCGCGCGCGCGTTGTTGCCGGTCGCGAGCGCGAGCGCGTCGGGGGCGGCGAGCCCCGCGAGCGCGGACAGCTCGACGACGGTCTTGATCATCCCGAGCGGCATCACGCCGGTCCCGGTGGGGGTGTCCGTCGCGAGCACGATGCGGTCGAGCGCGTCGCGCTCGCGCGCCAGCTCGAGGATCCGCAGGCTCGAGCGCAGGTTGCCGGCCTGCACGAGCTGGATCGCGCCGGGTGCCGCGAACAGCAGCGGCAGCTCCGCGTCCGGCAGCGCCGTCGTGCCGCCGTTGGCGTGGCCGATGATGTCGCAGCCGAGCGTCAGCGCGTCCTGGGCGCTCACAGGCGAGGAGCCGGGGATCGATGCCCCGCCGGTGTGGTTCATCACCACGAAGCCGGCGGCCTGGGCAGCGCGCACGAGCGGCGCCGCATCGGCCTGACTCGCGAACGCGCCGAAGCCGACCTTCGCGAGCCACAGCCCCTCGGCCGCCAGCTCCGCGAAGTCCTCCGACTGCACGTCGGGCTCGATGATGAGCGAGCCGCCGAGCACCTTGACGCCGCCGGGCCGAACCTGCGCCCACGAGCGTTGCGCGGTCAGCGCGAGCGCCTTGACGCCCGCGCGGTCGGTCGGTCGGCCGGGCAGGTGCACCTCGGACGCCGACATCATCATCGTGACGCCGCCGTGCATGGAGCTCTCGATCCAGCCGAGCGCCGACTGCCGCGGCGTCCAGTCGCCCAGCACGACGTGCACGTGGCTGTCGATCAGGCCCGGCGCCGCGACGGCACCGGCCGCGTCGACGACGACGTCGGCGTCGCCCGCCGACGCCAGCGCGACGATGCGGCCGTCCTCGCAGCGCAGCGCGCCGACCGGCAGCAGCGGCTCGCCGAGCCGGCCGCTGACGAGGCCGCCGAGGTTGCGCAGCTCAAGCGTCGCCACGCAGCACCGACTCCTTCGTCTTGCCGCCGAGGCGCTCGTTGAGTCGCCCGCGAGAGGCGACGGCGACGACGAGCACCAGCTCGCCGACGAGCGGGGCGTCGGGGATCTGCATCGTCACCGTGTCGTAGTGCGAGCGGACCCAGACCTCGTCCTTGTAACAGAGGGGGACGTCCACGCTCGCCCCGGGCGCGCAGCGCTTGTTGACCGACGGCAGCCATGCCGTCGCGCCGCCGATCGCCTCGCGAAAGGCGTCGCCGAAGACCGACGTCTTGAGCGCGACCGCGTGCTCCTGCTCGCAGCCGTCGCCGGCGAGCGCGGCCTTCCCGTAGCTCTCCACGGGGACGCCGAGCAGCGCGGCGACGCGCTCGCCCAGCTCGCGGCCCAGCTCCGCGCTCGGCTCGACCAGCTCCGACAGGTCCTCGGAGAACGGACGACCGGCGTACGGGTTCTCGACGACGGCGGCGGCCGCCGCCTTGCGCAGCGGCTCGCCGTCGCGGCGACCGCCTTCGAGGAGGATCTCCTCGAAGCACGTCGCGATCTTGCGCACGGTGAGGCTCATGCCGCCGCCCCCGCCTCGCGCGCCACCGGGATGCCGGTCGGCGTGCTCTCTCCGCACGGTCGCTGCGGCAGCGACTCCAAGTAGGCGATCACGTCGTCGGTCGGACGCACGTCGCCGTACTTCATCTGGATGTCGAGCAGGTTGACCTTGTGCGAGATCTGGGAGCGATCCCAGACGCACTCGTGCGGCACGATCGAGTGGTAGTTGTACTGCGCCGCGTCGACCGCGCTCGCGCGCACGCAGCCGCTCGTCGTGGTGCCCGTCGTGATCACCGTGTCGGCGCCCAGGAGGATCAGGTAGTCGAGCAGGTGCGTGCCGTGGAACGCGCTCGGCTTGTCCTTGACGAAGCAGATGTCCTGCGGCTGCGGCGCGACCTCGGCGACGATCTCGTTGCCGAGATGGCCCTTCACGTCGCTCGCCTCGCCGGAGCGGTGGCTCTTCCAGTTCCACGCGCCCTGGTCGAAGCCGTCCGGACGCCGGTCCATCCCGGTGTAGACGATCGGCACCTCCTTGGCGCGCGCGGCGGCGATCAGGCGCTGCAGGTGCGCGATGCCCTCCCAGCCGCGCTCGCCGCAGGAGTAGCGCCAGCGCTTGATCGACTCGAGGATCGGCTCCGGTCTGTCGCCGACGAAGTTGTAGATCACGTCGACCACGAGCAGGACGGGACGCCGGCCGTAGCCGGCGTCCTTGCCCCACCCCGCGGCCTCGAACACGGCACGGTCCTCCGCGCCGAGCACGTCGTCCCAGGGGTTCGCCATGGCTAGGCCTCCACGGCGGCCGCGAGCGGGACGCGCGCCTCGCCGGCGGTGCGCCGCAGGTACGCGCCGTCCGCGTCGCCGACGAACTCCGGCTTCGGGGCGCCGTCCTCCCAGCGCGACATCTGCTTGCCGCCGAGGAACGTCGCGACGTTCCAGCCGTGGACCGTTCTGCCGTCGAGCACCGACCAGCCGGTGCGGGTGAGCAGCTGCGAGTTGTCGACTCTGACGACTCTGTCGAGGTCGACGAGCACGAGGTCCGCGTCGGCGCCGACCTCGATCGAGCCCTTGCGCGGGAACAGGCCGAAGATCTTCGCCGGGTTCTCGCACGCGACCTCGACCAGGCGCTCGAGCGTGATCTTCTGCTGGTGCACGCCCTCGAGCAGCACCGGCAGCAGCATCTCGACGCGCGACGTGAAGCCCGTCTTGAGCTCCCAGATGTTGTCGTTGAAGCAGTCGTCGTAGCCGCTGTCGCCCCACGGCGTCACGTGGTCGGAGCCGACCGCGTTGACGACGTCGGTCGCGAGCGCGTGCCAGATGTCGGGGTTGTTCTCGCGCGAGCGCAGCGGCACGTTGATGCGCCAGGCGTTGTGCTCCTCCTTGCCGAAGTTGAGCCAGTGCGGACCGGTCTGCGCGTGCACCGTCACGCCGCGGCCGCGCAGCTCGAGGATCTCCGCGTAGGTCTCCGGCGTCGTCGCGTGCTGGACGTAGATCGGGCAGCCGAGGTACTCGGCGAAGTGGCCGTACTGGCGCAGGTGCTGGGCCTCGAGGAAGTGCGGGGAGCGATCCGACCAGGTCGCCCAGTCGGTGCGGCCCTGCGCGCGGAGGCGCTCGTCGAAGACGCGCGCGATCTCCCAGTTCTCGCAGTGCATCGCGACGATGCCCGGGTCGCCGAGCGCGGCGACGTTCTCCATCACCTGGTAGACGACGCCGTCGTCGAAGCCGGCGCCGAGCCCGGCGCGGCGGCCGGGCCAGTGCGGCTCGGCCTCGGGGCTCATCGCCTGCAGGTAGAGCTTGTAGCTCGTGACGCCCCATTCCTTCGCGTACTCGGGGATCTCGCGCGCCTGCTGGTCGGTCTCCATCATGTAGGTCGCGAACACGTTCACGGCCGAGACGTCCTCGACGATGTCGATGAAGTGCTGCATCACGTCGTGGAAGGAGCGGACGTCCTCCTTGTTGACGAACTCCACCCACTCGGGATGGCCCATGCGCGGCGACGGGGCGTGGATGCCCCAGGTCGTGACGCCGGCGGTGACGGCGGCGCGGCTCTCCGACTCGAGGTCCTCGCGCAGCGGCACGTAGCAGCCGGGATGGGCCTCGGTGTCGACGAGACCGGGGATGACGTGCAGGCCGCTCGCGTCGTGCGTCGCCTTGGCCGCAGGCAGCAGACCATCGTCGGCGATCGCGACGATCCGCCCGTCGTCGATGGCGATTCCGGCGCGCCGAGGCCCGCTCGGGGTGACGACGGTCCCGCCCGTAATCACGAGGTCCACTTCGCGTGGATCGGTCATGTGATCGTGGTCTCCTGGGCCTGGCTCGGGCCATTGGTGGTGTTCTCCTCGGAACCCGCGCCGTCGAAGGCGCCGGGTCGTCCACCGCACGCGGCGGACAGGGTGTCGGCGCTGTCCCGCAGGAGCGCGCCGACGTGTGCCGTGTTCGCCTCGGGAAGCTGGCCTGGGAATCCCAGGGCGAACAGGAGCAGCTCGAAGTCGCCGGAGGGCCCGTACAGCGGGGCCGCCACAGCGTGGTTGTCGTTGAACTCGCCGAGCGCGACCGACCAGCCACGGGCACGCGTCGCCGCGACCTCGTCCAGCATCGCGTCGGCGTCGGTGATGCTGGCGGGCGTGCGCTCCGGCAGCTCGCCGGCGCGCACGAGCCGCTCGGCGTCGTCCCGATCCATCGCCGCCAGCAGGCACTTGCCGATGGCGCCGTCGAAGCGACCGAAGTCGCCGCCGAGCGCGATCCCGACGAACAGCGAGTCGGACGGGTAGGCGCGGTCGACGACCGTGACGCGGCCGCCGTCCGTCACCCGCGCGATCGCGACCGACAGCCCGGTCTCCGCCGCCAGCTCGCCGATCCGCCGCGAGGCGAGCGCGAGCAGCTGCATCTCCGCCTGCGCAGCGCGACCGAGGCCGACGAGCGCCGGCCCGAGGCGGTACCGGCGCGAAGCCGGATCGCGCGTGACGAGCTCCAGGTGCTCGAGCGTCGCGAGCAGGTTGTGCGCCGAGCTCTTCGAGAGACTCAGCTCCCGGCCGAGCTCGACCTGGGTCGCGGTCGAGCGCCCGGGCTGCGCGAGCGCGTTGAGGACCCGGACGGCCGAGACGACGGCGGGGACGAGGTAGCGATCTGAGGCAGTGTCGTGCATGAGTTCAATATACAGAACTGGATTCTGTATATGGGACTAAGTTAGCCCTCGCGCTCCCGCTCGTCAAGCACCGCGTCGATCTCCGCCTGCAGCTGCGCCTTGCGCTCGGGGCTGGCGAAGCTCCCCGCCACCGAGCGCCGCGCCAGCTCGACGAGCCCGTCCTCCGTGAGCCCGAACTGCTGCTGCACGGCAACCCAGTTGTCCGCGATGTAGCCGCCGAAGTACGCCGGCCCGTCAGAGTTGATCGTCACCGCGACCCCGTCGCGCAGCAGCTGCCCGACGGGGTGCTCGGCGAGCGACGGGTACATGCCGATGCGCACGTTCGAGAGCGGGCAGACCGTCAGCACCGTCCCGCGCGAGCGCACCTCCGCGATGCTCGCCGGGTCCTCGCCGCAGCGCACGCCGTGGTCGATCCGGTCGACGCCGAGGACGCGCAGCGCATGGCCGACATTCTCGCCCGGCCCGGCCTCCCCGGCGTGGATCACCCTGCGCAGGCCGAGCCCCTCCGCCTGCGCGTACAGCGGCGCCCACATCTGCGGCGGGTAGCCCTCCTCGATCGAGTCGAGCCCGATGCCGATGACGCGGTCGAACGCCGGCAGCGCGGCCAGCTCCGCGAGCGTCTCCTGTGCCGCCTCGAGGCCGAGCTCGCGGATGAAGCACGCGATCAGGTCGCCGGTGATCCCGTGCCGTGCGCGGCCGGCGTCGAGGCCGGCGACGAGGCCGTCGAGGACGGTCGCGAGCGCGACGCCGCGCCGGGTGTGCGCCTGCGGGTCGAAGAACATCTCGACGTGGCGGACGCCCTGCTCCGCGACCCGGTCGAGATAGGACTCGACCAGGTCGCGGAAGTCGGCCTCCGTCCGCAGGACGCCGATGTGCCGGTAGTAGACGTCGAGGAACGCCCCGAGGTCCGGCCAGTCGTAGGCGCGGCGGACCTCGTCGATCGACGCGTACGGCAGCTCGTCGCCGTTGCGCTCCGCGATCCGCAGCAGCAGCTCCGGCTCGAGGCATGCCTCGGCGTGGACGTGCAGCTCCGCTTTCGGCAGCCGGTGTGCGAGGTTCGCCGCGGTCGTCATCGCTTCGATCCCGCGCAGGCGGCCCACTCGTTCGAGCTGAGCGTCTTGTCGATCGTCGCCGGCGTGAGGTCGATCATCGGCGTCGTGACGACCGACGGGACCTTCTCGCCGCCGAGCAGCTGCTGGAGCGTTCTCACGGCGATGCGACCCACCTCGTAGGGGCATTGGGAGACCGTGAAGTCGATCTGCCCGGCGTGGACGCCGGCGACACCCGCGGCGAGGCCGTCGGTGCCGGCGACGAACACCTTGTCGAGCGGGATCTTCCGCTCCTGGAGCGCCTGCACCCCGCCGAGCGCCGCGTCGTCGCCCGAGTAGAACAGCGCGGCGACGTTCGGATGCGCCGTGAGGACGTTCTCCGTCGCTCTCAGCCCCGCGTCCTTGTTGATCAGCGGCGCGAAGTCGTCCGCGACGACCTTGATCCCCGGCGCGGCGTCGAAGACCTTCTGCGCCGCGGCGCGCTGCTCCTCCACGAACGACGTGCCGCGCGGGCCGTTGAGGAACGCCACCTCGCCCTTGCCCTTCAGCGCCGCGACGATCGCCTGCGCCTTGCGCGTCCCGATCTCGGCGAAGTCCGCGCCGACGTACGCGCTGGACGCCGACGGGTCGTCGAGCGAGTCGGCGACCGTCACGACCTTGATCCCGTCCGACTGGGCGCTGCGCAGCACGGGCGCGAGCGACCGCTTGTCGAGCGGTGCGACGAGCAGCCCGCCCGGCTGCTGCGCGATCAGGTTCTCGACCGAGCTCAGCTGGTCCTGCGGGTTGAACTGGGCGTACACCGTGGAGAAGTCGAGTCTGTCGCCCTTCGCCTGCGCCGCGAGGCCCGAGCCGAGATCGGCGAAGAACGGCACCTGCCGGCCGATCAGGCTCGCGCGCACCTTCGACGCGTCCTTGCCTCCGCCGCCGCCATCGCCGCTGCTGCCGCACCCGGCGAGCCCGACGACAAGCGCGAGCGCACACGCCGCGAACGACGCGAGCGTCCTCGATGGGGTGGATCTCATGCTGACTCTCCTTCACCTGTTGAGGGATGTACGGCCGCCATCACGGGCCGGCGGCGCACCATGCGTCTGCGCACCAGCTCGGTCGAGGCCGCGGCGATCAGCACCGCGCCCACGATCACGTTCTGCAGGTCGGGCCCGACGCTCAGCAGGTCGAGCCCGTTGGCCAGCACGCCGAGCAGCAGCACGCCCCCGAGCGTGCGACCGATCGAGCCGCTTCCCCCGAACAGGCTCGTGCCGCCGACGACGACCGCGGCGACCGCGGTCAGCTCGAGCAGCGAGCCGGCGTCCGGCTGGCCGGCGAGCACGCGCGAGGTGACGGCGATCCCGCCGAGGCCCGCGCACGTGCCGCTGATCATGAAGGCGCCCACGCGCACGCGGTCGACCGGCAGGCCGGTCACGCGCGCGGCCTCGCGGTTGCTGCCGACGGCGCGCACCCAGGTGCCGAAGGTCGTCTCCGACTGGACGAAGAAGAGGACGACGAAGACGGCGAGCGTGAGCCAGATCAGCCGGCTCAGCCCGAGCCAGTCGCCGGCGAGCACGCCGGCGCCGTCCGGCAGCGCGATCAGGCCCGCGTTCGAGATCGCGTTGGCGAGCCCGGCGCAGATCACCAGCATCCCCAGCGTGACGATGAACGACGGCGCCCGCGCAAGCGTGACGAGCAGGCCGTTCACCAGCCCGATCACCGCGCCGACGGCGATCGCGGCGGCGAACCCGAGCACCACCGAGTGGGCGTGGACGATCGCCCATGCTCCGACCACGCCGCTGAGCGACACGACCGAGCCGACCGACAGGTCGAGCTCGCCCGCGAGGATCACGAAGGTCAGGCCGAACGCGACGATCGCCAGCACGGCGCTCTGCACGAGCACGTTCTCGATGTTGCGCTGGGTCAGGAAGACGTCGGTCGTCAGGCTGAGGTAGACGCCGAGCGCGACGATCAGCAGCGGGACCGACGCCGCCTCCAGCGCGCTCTCGGCGCCGCCGCGGGCGAGGCGGGCGCGCAGGTCGTGCCGTGCCGAGGCGAGCATCACGCCGTCTCCAGCGCGGACGCGGCCGAGAGCGCGCCGCCGTTGATGAGCGCCTCGAGCTCGACCGGGCCGTGCAGCTCGTCGGCGTCGACGACGTCCTCGACGACGCCGTCCTGGAAGATCGCGAGTCGGTCGCACAGCGCGACGAGCTCGTCCGGTTCGGCACTGGCAAGCACGACGGTCCCTCCTTGATCGACGAAGTCACGCAGGAGCGCGTGGATCTGCGACTTGCCGGCGATGTCCACGCCGTGCGTCGGCTCCTCGATCGCCAGCACGCGCACGCCGGACGCCAGCCACCTGGCGACGACGAGCTTCTGCTGGTTGCCACCCGAGAGCGCCTTTGCGGGCGCGTGCACGGACGGGCAGCGGATCTCGAGCCGAGCCGCAGCCTCGGACGCACGCTCGTCCATCGCGGCGCGCCGCACGACGCCGGCGACGGACACCTCGCGCTGCGAGGGCAGCGAGAGGTTCAGCGCAACGCTCAGCTCGCCGAGCAGCCCGAGCGCCTGCCGGTCCTCCGGCACGAAGCCGATCCCGGCGCGCACCGAGTCGCGCGGCGAGCGGACGGTCACGGCGCGACCCTCGCGCCGGATCCGGGCGCGGCCGCGCAGGCCGGCCAGACGGCAGACCGCGTGGGTCGCGCCCGACTCCGGCAGCCCGGCCAGGCCGAGGATCTCGCCGGCCGCCGCGCCGAGCATGCGGCCGCCGGCCTCGAACGCGATCGCGGCCTCCTCCGCGGGCGCCGGCACGGCTCGCGCCGGCCGTGACGCACGCGCCGGAGCGAGCTCGCGTTCGCCGATGACGTGACGCGCCAGCTCGCGCTGGGCGAGCGGCGCGTCCGCCTGTGCGACGACGCGCCCGTCGCGCAGCACGACGGCGTCCTCGGCCACGTCCACGACCTCGCCGAGGCGATGGCTGACGAACAGCAGGCCGACGCCGTGCGCGCGCATGCGCCGCATCAGGTCGAGCACCTGGCGGGCGGCCGCGGGCTGCAGCGAGGCGGTCGGCTCGTCGAGGATCAGCACGTGCGGCTGCTCGAGCAGCGCGCGGGCGATCTCCACGAAGCGGCGTTCCTCGGGCCCGAGCCGCCCGACCGGCCAGTGCGGGTCGATGCGGATGTCGAACTGGGCGAAGACGCGTTCGACGCGCTCCACCGCGGCACGCCGGTCGGCGAGCAGCGGGAAGCCGCGGCGGCGCGGACGCCGGACGTGGATGCCGATGACGTTCTCGGCGACCGACAGGTCGGGGAACAGCTGATGGTGCTGGTGGACGACGGCGATGCCCGCGTCGAGCGCGGCGGCCGGATTGGCGAACGCCACCGGCTCGCCGTCGAGCGTGAGCGTTCCGGCAAGCGGCCGCACGACGCCGGTCAGCACCTTGATGAGCGTGCTCTTGCCGGATCCGTTCTCTCCGAGCAGGGCCGTGACGCGCCCGCTGCGGATCGTCAGGTCGACGCCCTGGAGCACGGGCACGACGTCATAGGCATGGCTGACAGCGGCTGCGCGGAAGGTTCCGGGCAGCTCAGGGGACGCCGACCTCACTTCATGACCTCTTCTCCCGTAGTTCAAAATACTGAACTAGGTTCCACAAATTGGACGCGCAGTATGCGCAGGAGACCAAGCCCTGTCAAGCGAGCGGGCGCAAACGCGATCTGGTCCCGGGCGTCGATCTCCGCGAGCTCAGATGGCCAGAACAGCTCAGCGCGACCGTCCGTCTACTCCGACGAGAGCCGGGCTTCAGCACGAAACGCGACCCGTAGAGACGATCGAGCCACACCCGCCGGCGACACCCGTAGCGGGTTCGCATCGTATGGGCGGCGCGTTCCCACCAGCCGATCGGCAACCGAGAGACGCTGTAGCTGGGGCCGTCGTGTGTCGCTATCGTCGAGCGCATGACGATCCAACGCATGGAGCACGTGGGCATCGTGGTCGACGACCTCGCGGCCGCGACCGCGTTCTTCGTCGAACTCGGACTCAAGCTGCAGGGCGAGGGGCCGGTCGAGGGCGGTTGGGTGGACCGCGTGGTGGGGCTCGAGGGCGTCCGGGCGGAGATCGCGATGGTGGAAACCCCGGACGGCCACGGACGACTCGAGCTGACGAAGTTTCACGCCCCGTCGGGCCGGGGCGGCGACCGGCACGCGCCGGCGAACACCCCGGGCATCCGCCAT